>JAZKBD010000075.1:0-8511 GCA_040388785.1 Pseudomonadota bacterium | reverse complement strand
CGCGTAATCAGTTTGGAAAACTGATGTTCTACCATTGAACTACTCCCGCCCTGCGAAGCCGAGAACTGCCACGGTGCCGCTTGAACGTTTGCCGCAAAACCTTGGTGGAGGGAGGTGGATTCGAACCACCGAAGGCGTGAGCCAGCAGATTTACAGTCTGCCCCCGTTGGCCGCTTGGGTATCCCTCCGGATTGTTTGCTATTTCATCAACAAGTTGTCGAACGAATTCCGCGCCGCTTGCACGTCGCGTTCCGTTGCCTGCACCGACACGACGAACCCGGCGATGTTTGGGAACACCCGGGTTTCAACGGTTTGCATCACAAAGACCGCGTATTTTTGCGGCTAACGGCTCGCAAGTCAACCATTGCAGAGCCGGAATCCGTGGTCGCCATTCCCGCCAGCCAAGCCATCGAGCCACGCAAGCGTGGTTCAGGACGTCCATGCGCCAGCCACAAAACCGGTGCCGAAGCCAAGTTATATTTATTGACCGGCTTCACAATCCTGTTACAACTATGACGACTGCGTCACATTTGTAATCAATTGTTCCGGAGCCGTCAGTTGGCATGGATCGTGTACCCATGGCTCGCCGAACCCGACGAGCAAGCCGAAAAGTCGGGGCCATCGACCTACACAGAGAGATTGAACCCATGAACCTGAAATCCAACCTGCTGGCCTCCGCTCTTGCCGTCGCTTGCGGCGCGCTGGCTCTCGCGCCAACCGCCAACGCGGCCGACAACGGCACCATCACCTTCAATGGCCAGGTATTGACCAATACCTGCAACGTCAACGGCGGCACCAGCAGCTTCACCGTCACCCTGCCGAACGTGCAAACAAGCGCGCTCACGACCAATGGCGTCGGCGCCTATGGGGCAAGCGCCACGGCGTTCACGCTGAACCTGGCCGGCTGCCCGGTATATGCGACCCCGATCAAGGTCGGTGCCCAATTCTACTCATCGACCAATGCCGACGCGACCGTCCTCGGTGGTTTGAAAAACACCACCGGAACCGGCTATGCCACCGGCGTGGACGTGCAGCTGCTGGATGGCAGCAATACCGCGTTCACCATCGGCACTGCGGCACCGACAGGCAACGCCAACGTGACCGACCAGGTCGCGGTGAGCGGCACCGGTACTGCGACCCTGAATTACAAAGCGCAATATTACGTCGCCAATGCCGCGCCGACGGCGGGCACCGTATCGACGTCGGTCCAGTACGTCATCAATTACCAGTAAATAGGCAGGCGCCCGCTGCGCGAAGCCTCATACGCGCAGCGGGCTCATCAGTCCGGCCGGACTGGAGACAAACCCATGAAAACCTCGACCCGCGCATTCTGCGCGGCAGCGGCAGCCTTGTGCCTGGCTTCACCCCTGGCCCACGCCAGTGTGGTGATCGCCGGTACCCGCGTGATCTTCAACGCGGCCCAAGGCGAGGCCACGGTACGCATGACCAACGACAACTCGCGTCCTGCGCTAATCGAAGCATGGATCGACGACGGAGACATCAATTCCACACCGGATACCGCGCGCACCCCGTTCCTGATCACACCGCCCCTGTTCCGGATGGATCCCAACAAGGACCAGAGCCTGCGCATCCTGTTCGTGCCGGGTGCCAAGCCGTTGCCCGGCGACCGCGAATCGGTGTTCTGGTTGAACGTGCTGGAGGTCCCGCCGAAGCCCAGCGAACCCCAGTATGCGGGCAAGAACTACCTGCAGTTCGCCATCCGCAGCCGGATCAAACTTTTTTACCGCCCGGGCAAATTGCCTGGCGATGCACTGACGGCTCCCGACAAACTCACCTTCCAGGCCATGGCGGGTGCTGCGCTGGCAATCCACAACCCCACGCCTTACTACATCACCATCAGCAGCCTGTCGCTCGGCGCAAACCAAAAACTCATTGACGGTACCGACGGCATGGTCACCCCGTTCGGCGACCTGCGCATGCCCCTGAAAGGCATCACGCAAGCGCCCGCCGCGGGCACTCCAATCGTCTTCACCACGATCAATGATTACGGCGCGGCCGATACCCACAAGGCAGTCGTCGTGCAATGACGCGCTGCCGCGCCAGCCGTTCGCTCTTCCCGGTGCCGAAATACGCTGCGCTTGCGTTCGCCTGCGCGACGGCACTGGCTGCGAACGCATGGATGGTGCCAGCGCATGCGGCCGCCGCAACAGGCAGCTTCGCTGAATTCGACCGCGGCATGCTGGCCGGCGGCGACAGCAACGCCGCCGAATTGGCACGGTTTGCGCGCGGCAACCTGGTTGTGCCCGGCATCTACAACGTGGACGTCTCCGTCAACCAAAACTGGATCGGTCGCTTCGACGTGCGCTTTGCCGCCCCGGCGCCGGGAGCCAGCGCCGCGCCTTGCATCGATCAGCACTTGCTCGACCGGATGGGTCTCGCCCCGGCCACGCACGCGGCGGATGCGACGGCGCAATTGAACGTGCCCGGCGCCTGCGTGCAGCTGGAGCAACTGGTACCCGGCGCCAGAATGGTGTACGACCAGGGCGACCTCAAACTGGACGCGAGCGTTCCGCAGGCCTACATGAGCGACATGCCGCGCGGCTATGTCGATCCGGCGTCGTGGGACGCGGGCGTTCCGGCGTTCCTGCTGAACTACAACTTCAATAGCTACCACACCAGCAATGCGGGCCAAAACCAGACCAGCACCTACCTCGGCCTCAACGCGGGCCTGAATCTCGGCCAGTGGCACTTCCGCCAGGATTCGACCGTCAGCTGGCAATCCGGCACCGCCAACCAACCAAGCCAGCGGCACTGGCAGAACATCAATGCCTACGTGCGCCGCGACTTGCCCAAGCTGCGCTCCACCTTGACCATCGGCGACAGCTACACGGACGGTGCGGTGTTCGACAGCTTCGGCCTGCGCGGAGTGCAACTCGGCACCGACGACCGGATGCTGCCGCAGTCGCTGCGCGGCTATGCACCGGTGGTGCGCGGCGTCGCCGACAGCAACGCCAAGGTCAGCGTCACGCAGAACGGCGTGCAGATCTATCAGACCACCGTCGCACCGGGGCCGTTCTTGATCAGCGACCTGTACCCAGCCGGTTATGGCGGCGACCTGGTCGTGACGGTCACCGAAGCCGACGGTCGCACGCACAGCTTCACGTTGCCCTATGCCTCGGTGGCGCAGTCGCTGAGGCCGGGGATTACCCGTTTCGACGTGGCGGTGGGCCAGTTGCGCGACAACGGCATGAAGGACAAGCCCGGCGTCGTCCAGGCCACGGTCCAGCACGGCTTCAACAATTTCGTCACCGGGTATGCGGGTCTGCAAGGCTCTGAAGGCTATGCCGCCGCTCTCGTCGGCGCGGCGTTCAACACGCGCTTCGGCGCACTGGCGTTGGACATCACGCAGTCCCACGCCGCCATTCCCGGTTACGGCACGCACAATGGCGAAAGCCTGCGCGTCACCTACAGCAAGATCATCCCCGAAACCGACACCACGCTCACGGTCGCTGCATACCGCTACTCGACCAGCGGTTTCATGAGCCTGCAGAACGCCGAATACGCGCGCGACTACGCGCGTCGCGGCCTCGACGCGTTGCAATACCTGCCGACGAGCATCCCGCTGATCAATGGCGTACCGGACTTGAGCCTGCTGACGCCGGCGCAGCGCGCAGCACTTTCCGGCACCGTGTACAACAGCGACAACCTGTTCACGCCAACGGGTCTTCTGCAGCAGAAGGACCGATTCACCCTGACGCTCAGTCAGCGGCTGGGCGACCGCGGCGGCTCGCTGTACGCCAATGCATCGATCAACGACTACTGGAATCAGCGGGGCCGCGACACACAGTTTCAGCTTGGCTACAACAACTCCTTCAAACGTCTCGCTTACGGCATCACCTTGAGCCGTGGGCGCACCCAATTCGGCAGCTACGACAACCAGATGTTCGTCAACGCGAGTTTACCACTCGGCAGCAAAGCGTACGCGCCCAGCTTGTCGATCAACATCAACCATGGCGACAGCAACCAGGAACAGGCCGTGCTGAGCGGCACCGCCGGTCAATGGAACCAGTTTGTGTATGGCGCCAGCGCCTCGCACTCGAGCGATGGCATGGGAAGCGCATTCAGCGTGAACGCGGGCTACAACAGCCCGTATGCCATATTCAACACGGGCGTCGGCAAGGGCAGCGGTTATTCGCAGGAATCCTTCGGCGCCAGCGGCGCGCTGGTCGCGCACACGGGGGGTATCACCTTCGGGCAACCGCTGGGCGATACCGCCGCCATCGTGCATGTGCCCGGCGCCGCGGGCGCGCACATCCTCAACGCGCCGGGCGTGCAAGTGGATCACTTCGGTTACGCACTGGTGCCGTACCTTACGCCATACCAGCTCGACGCCATCCAGATCGACCCGCAAGGTTTGCCGCTCGGCGTGCAGCTGGACGCGACCAGCGCCAATGTCGCGCCCTATGCGGGCGCGATCGTGATGGTGGATTTCAAGAGCCACTACGGGCAGGCACTCATCGCGCGCATCCACACGGCGGATGGCAAGGCTCTGCCCTTCGGCGCCGAAATCATCGACGCGAAGGGCCACGCCATCGGCACGGTCGGCCAAGGTGGACTGGCGTTGCTGCGGGTGACCAACAAGGCGGGCGAATTGATTGCGCGCTGGCAGGGCGCGCAGGACGCCATGCAGTCCTGTTCATTCGCCTACGCTGTTCCGGAATCGAGCAAACGCGCGGAAGCGCAGCCTCCCATTGCCGTCATCTGCAGTGCGGGCGCGACGACTGCGGCACAAACCGAGGGGGTCCCGCAATGAAGACGCACCGCGACATGAGCGAGCGGGTGCAGCGGCACGCGGATGCACGCTCGTTGTGCACAGGCGCACTCCACCAGGAAGTCGTGCCATGCACCTGACGGTCGAACCCGCGACGCGCCGCTCGCATCGCCTTTTCCGCTTGCTGTGCGGTTGCCTGCTTCTGGCCTGCATGGCCGTCGTGCCGCACGCGGCCTGGGCGACATGCTGGTTCACAAGCGGGGCGGCCACCACGGTCACGTTCAACGCGGGCACGATCACCCTGACACCCAGCACGACGGTGGGCACGGTGCTGTGGACGTCGAATACAGCCAGTCCTGTCAGTCCGCCAGTGCTCAATTGCGACGGGAACACGAACGGCGGAATCGTCAATACCATCGCCGCCTCCACACCGGTCAACGGCGACAACACCCTCATCCCCACGGGGATTCCCGGCGTTTCCTACCGCCTGCTGCATCCCGATGCGAGCACGCTCCTGGCGTTGTACCCGAATTACCCTGTGGGGAGCGGAAGTTCCACCTACAGCGTGACCACCAACCTGCAACTGGTGTACACCGGCCCTTACCTGCCGCCCAACAACAGCACCCTGACAGGCCAACTGTCGCAATGGCAAATAGACATCTGCGACAAGCCAAGTTTATTTCTTGGTATTTATCTTGGTTGCAACGGCTCGGTCGCACCCCGACCCGTCGAAACCTTCAACATCAACGCCGTCATCAATATCCAGGTGCCTACCTGCAATGTCGATCCGGGCTCGGTCAACAAGGTGGTCACCTTGCCCAGCGTGACCGCCGCGCAATTCGCGAGCAATCCCACACCGGGGTCCACGCCTTTCAGTCTGCAACTGGTCAACTGCCCGGCGAACCAGAAGGTCTTCATCAACCTCAACACGGCAAGTCCGTTCGCCGGTGGCACCGGCGTGATTGCACCGACAACCGGCACCGGCTACGCAACAAATGTCGGCGTGCAAATCCTCACTGCCGACGGCAGCACTCCGGTCACGTTTGGCAGCGACCCCACCCAAGCCATCAACACCGGCACCACGTCTGGCAGCAACTACGTCATCAATCTCTATGCCCGCTATTACCGCACCAGCACGCCGGTTACTGCAGGCTCGGTGAAGGGCATCGCCACCTACACCATCAATTACCAGTGAGCACTAAGGCGAAGTGGTTTGCGCCAGTTTGGCCAGCGGTTTGCCGGCGGCATCGAGCATCACCAGTTCACCGTTGCTGATTTCCACTTTCACGGCCTTCCGGAACGCGTTGAACACGCCCTGCTCCACATGCATTGCGCCCGCGGGTTGCAGGCACGCCATCTTGGTGGAAAGGGTTTGCGTAAACGTGGCCGTCCCGTCCGCGGCGACGTGATAGCGCGCACCGTAGGCATTGCAGCCCGACCTTCCCGACGCATGACCTTCACGCAACCGCAGCGTCGCATTGACACCCGCAGGCACCGGCTGACCACCGATCTCGACGAAGTGCCATTCGGTGCCGTCGAGATTTGCCTGTGTGGGTTCTATTGATGAAGCGGCAGGCGCAGCCGGCACCGGATCCCGCGCGGCTTGCGCAGCGCAGGCGGTCACGGCCAGGGCCGCCGTCAGGATCACGGAGATTGGACGCATGGCACGGCCTCCACGTGGCGAGGCTGCCAAGGCTATGCCGGCGAGGCTGAATCAGGGTTGTGCGCGCTCGTAGATCAGGTCGGCGCGCGACGCATGTCTGGCGCGCGTGGCTCCGCCGGCGCGGTCGATCAACCGTCCGTCGACGACATCGATGTGCTTGACGAAGGCCGCGTTTTCCACGGTGCAATCGGGCAGATGCAAATGGCTCGATGTGCCAATGCCGGTCACGACATAACCGTCGAGGTTCAGCGGCTTGCCGGGCATCACGCGATCTTGCAGGAGGGCATCCAGCGCAGCGCGACCGCCCTCGCGTTCCACTTCACGCAATTTTTCGGGCACGACGAGCCAGGCGTGGCCATCCGCATGCCAGCTCAGCAAACGCGCACCGCCCTTGGCATCCACCAGAAGCGCGCTGTCCTGATCGACGCCCAGCCCGGTGACCGCAGCGGTGTGATGATCTTTCGCCGTGCGCGCGACGAACGCCAGCAAGCGGCCAAGCCTTTCGCGCTGCGCGAAATGCGTGTCGGTGATGATGCCTTTCAACAAAGGCAACGTCACGAAGTGGTCGACCAGCGTCACGGCCGAACCCGCGGGATCACGCAATGCTTCGGGCGACGTGATGCTGCCGCCATCCATCGCGCCGTAACCCCACTCGCCGAGGATGGCCAGCCCCGCGCTGGTGCCGCCGAGCGGCTTGCCCGCGCGCACGTGCGCGTTGATCAGCTTGTCGAGCGGCGTGCCTTTCCAGAAGCGGACGTAATTCGCCTGATCACCGCCCGCAATGAAAATGCCGTCGGCGTGTTTCACGATCGCCAGCACGCGAGGGTCGCTGGCCGGCTCACGCGCGTGGAATATCAACGTCTGCACGGACGCGACGCCGCCGACGTCGTGGTAGATCCAGTTCTGCAATTCATCGTCGCCCGATGCGCGCAGGATCACGATGTGTCCATGTCCCGCTTGCGCGGCGAACCACTTGAAGGCGTCCACGATCTCGCGCCCGCCGCCCATCAGCAGCAATCCGGGCGAGGTCTGGCCCGGCGTCTTCGCCGTGACATCGCCGACGGAAAAATACTCGTAGGCCCTGGTTTGGCCTTGCGCGTATGCAACGGCAGGACACAACAACACCGCGCACGCCAGCAGCCATCCAGACAGCGAATACCGGGCTCGAACCTTCACACCACCCTCCGTGATCGTGGACGCAGCGCCGCGGCCGCCCGGCGGCGGTCGCGGGCGCGCCCCTCGTGCCACCCCTCTACAGACGAAACGCTGACCGGCTTCCCCCATGCCGTCGGCATTCGCCCGTGGCGGAGCGGGTTGCGCTATCTTCGCGACATGGGGAACCCGATCGACGCGTGGTTTGTACGCGAAGTGCTTGTGCACGAACAGGCGCTGATGCGCTTCCTGCGCCGCAACTGGCGCGACCACGACGAAATCGTCGACCTGCGGCAAGAGGTTTACGTGCGCGTGTACGAAGCGGCCACGCGCCGGATGCCCGATTCCCCGAAGTCGTTCCTGTTTGCCACCGCGCGCAACCTGCTGGTCGATCGCGTCCGCCACCAGCGCATCGTGCCGATCACGGCGGTGGGTGATATCGAGCAGTTGAACGTCATGGAAGATGAGCTGGAGCCGGCACGCTGGCTGTCAGGTCGCGAGGCGCTTGCGCGGCTGGCCCGCGCGCTCGACCGCCTTCCGGATCGATGCCGCGAAGTGGTCTGGCTGCGGCGGATCGAAGACTTGCCGCAAAAGGAAATCGCACGCCGGCTCGGGATCAGCGAAAAGACCGTCGAGAAACACATTGCCAAGGGATCACGGATGCTGGCGGATTATTTCCATGGAGCACTGGATGCGGGTGCCACGCCAGGCAAGGCGCGCGGCGCGCACCGCTGGCTGCACAAATCGACATGACGCACGACCATCGACAAATCGAGCGTGACGCCGCGCTGTGGCTGGCCCGGCGCGATGCGGGCGGCTGGGCCGACCGGCAACAGGCCGCGCTGGATGCATGGCTGGCCGCCAATGTCGCGCATCGCGTGGCGTTCCTGCGCCTGGAAGCGGCGTGGGACGAAACCGCGCGCCTGAAAACATTTGCCGCCGGCGATGCGGCCGGCGGCCTCGA
>JAZKBD010000074.1:33285-37847 GCA_040388785.1 Pseudomonadota bacterium | reverse complement strand
CAGGTGCTTGAGCGACGACGTTCCGGGGATCAGCAGGATGTTGGGCGCGCGCTGCAACAACCACGCGAGCGCGACCTGCATCGGTGTCGCGTCCAGCCGTTCGGCGACGCCCGACAACGTGGACGACTGCAGCGGGGTGAAGCCGCCGAGGGGGAAGAACGGCACGTAGGCGATGCCGTCGCGCGCAAGCTCGTCGATCAGTGCGTCGTCGTCGCGGTGCACCAGGTTGTAATGATTCTGCACGCACACGATTTCGGCGATCCGCCGTCCCTCGGCGATCTGCGTGCGGGTGACGTTGCTCAGGCCGATGTGGCGCACCAGCCCGCGCTGCTGGAGTTCGGCCAGCGTGGTCAGCGGCGCTTCGATCGAACCTTCGGCGACGCCATGTCCCTCCCGGTCGAGCATGATGCGCAGGTTGACCACGTCCAGCACTTCGAGGCCGAGGTTGCGCAGGTTGTCGTGGACTGCTTGCGTCAATTCATCCGGCGAGGTTGCCGGAATCCACGCAGCATCGTCGCCGCGCCGCGCACCGATCTTGGTGACGATCACCAGATCATCGGGGTAGGGATGCAGCGCCTCGCGGATGATCCGGTTGGTGACGTGCGGACCATAAAAGTCGCTGGTATCGATGTGGTCCACGCCGCTGGCGACGGCTTCGCGCAAAACCGCGCGCGCGGCTTCGGGATTCTTCGGCGGCCCGAACACGCCGGGTCCCGCGAGCTGCATCGCGCCGTAACCGAGCCGCTTGACGCTGCGGGTGCCGAGTTTGAACGTGCCGGATGGGTCGAGTCTGGACATCAGGTTCTCCTGTCGGAATGGTGCACGGAGATGTTCATGCATGTTGTTCGATCAACGCGCGGACGCGTGCCGCATCCGCCTCGGTTGCAGGGTTGTAGACGATCATTCCGAGGTCGGGACGGCCATCCACTGCGAACGTCGAATATTCCATGGCAAGTTCCCCGCCCTGCGCGTCGCGCATGCGCTTGTTGCCCCCGCCGTGCGCGCGTACATCGTGGCCGCGCCACATCGAAGCGAATGCCGGGCTGCGCCGGCTCAGCTCATCCACCAGTGCTTCGGCCTGCCGCGATGCACCCGCGCGCGCCACGTCGGCGCGGAACGTGGCGACAACGAATTGCGCGACGCCCTGCCAGTCCGGTTGCCGCGCGCGCACGCGCCGGTCCAGGAACATGAGCCGCAAGATGTTGCGTTGCGCAGGCGGCAGCTTGCCGTAGTCGGTCAGCACAGCCGCGGCGGCGCGGTTCCACGCCACCACGTCCCAGGTCGAGGTCTTCACGAAGGCGGGGTTCCACGCCAGCGCGTCGAGCACCCTTTGCAGCCGGGGCGTGACGCCTTCGGGAGGCTGGTAGCGCATTGCCGGTGGTCGGCCGAGTGCCAGCAGGAACAGGTGCTCGCGTTCGACATCGGTCAGCGTCAACGCGGCCGCGATGCGCTCCAGTGTCTCAGGTGAAGGTGCGCCGCCGCGCCCCTGTTCCAGCCACGTGTACCAGGTCGCGCTGACGTGCGCGCGCTGGGCCACTTCTTCGCGGCGCAGGCCCGGCGTGCGTCGGCGCGTCAGTGAAAAACCGAAGGTTGCCGGATCGAGCTTCGCGCGGCACGCCCTGAGATAGACGCCGAGTTGATTTTCGCCGGTGACGGCCATGTGCATCCTGTTGGTCCCGATACCCGTATGACGCCACTGCTTTATTCGCGCCGAATGCAAACCATCATGTCATCCATCGTGACGTGGAGAAAACATCATGCGTGTATTTGTGACCGGCGCCACCGGATTCATCGGCTCCGCCGTCGTGAAGGAACTGCTCGCCGCGGGGCACTCGGTTGTCGGCCTGTGTCGATCGGACGACAAGACAAAAGTCCTGGCTGCCACCGGCGCGGAAGTCCTGCATGGATCAATTGAGGACACGGACGTCTTGAAACAAGGGGCGGCACGGGCGGATGGCGTCATCCACCTGGCCTTCAACCACGATTTCTCGAAGTTCGCGGAAAGCAGCGCGGCGGATCGGCGTGCCATCGAAGCGATCGGCAGCGAACTCGAAGGCTCCCAACGTCCCTTCATCGTGACTTCGGGCGTGGGGTTGCTTGCGCAGGATCGTCCCGCGACCGAGGCCGACATGCCTCCCCCGGTTTCGGATGCGTACCCGCGGGCGTCCGAAGCAACCGCGGCTGCACTGGCAGCGCGCGGGGTGCACACGCTGGTCGTGCGTTTGCCCCAGGTCCACGACACGACGCGTCAGGGATTGGTCACTGCCCTGATCCGGCTGTATCGCGAAAAAGGCGCATGTGCGTATATCGGCGACGGCCGCAACCGTTGGGCGGCAGCGCACGTCCTTGACGTGGCGCATCTGTACCGGCTGGCACTCGAAAAGGCCGAGCCGAATGCGAGGTATCACGCGGTCGCGGAAGAGGGCGTGTCGATGCGCGCGATAGTCGAGGCGCTGGGCCGACGTTTGAAACTGCCGGTCGAAGCCATCACCCCGGAAGAGGGGCAAGCCCTTTTCGGTTGGTTCGCCAGGTTTGTCGGGCACGACTTGGCTGCATCGAGCGTACAGACGCGGCGCCAACTGGGGTGGGAACCCACCGGGCCCGGCCTGATCGACGATCTCGAACGGCTGGAGCTCAACGAACGTTGACCCCTTGATCGCGGCAGGCCGGTTCGCTCGCCGCCGGCACAACGCCGTGTTTCCGGTGCACGCGTGGGTTGTTCACGCACGGCGTCGCCTCTGGCTCTTGCGCTTTGCCGGAGACGAAACGCCACTCGGCTTCCCCTGGGATGCAGGGTTGCCGAGGAGTTCGACCAGCCGCGATTCGCATGGGGAGAGTTCGTGACCCTTGCGCTGTGAGATCACGAAGGTGAGCGGACCCAAGTGCCAGGCGCGGCGTTCGAGTTCGACGAGCTGCCCGCTTGCCAAGTCCTCGTCGACGAGGTGCCGCGGCAAGTGGCCCCAGCCGAGACCTGCCTTGAGCAGATCACGCTTGGCGCCGAGTTCGTTGACCAGCCACTGGCGCTTGCCGGCGACGCCCTGCTGGACCTTTTCCGCGCCGGGCTGGTTGTCCGTCACGACGATCTGGATGTGCCGGCCGAATTCGTCCTTGGGCACGGGCTTCGCTGTCGAGGCGAGCGGATGCGAGGGCGCGCAGACTGTCACCATCTCCGCCTCGCATAACCAACTGCGCTCCATGGCATCCGGGTTCACCTCCGGCACGTTCTCGATCGTGACGGCCAGGGCGCACACCTTTTCGAGCACCAGTTGCTCGCCGCCCTGCATGGTCGTGATCCGCAGGTTGATCGCCGCGGTGCGGAACTCCGCTTGCAGCGTCCGCAGGCAGTCGATCAGGTGGGCGCGCGAGAAGTAGGCATCCACCGCTACCGAAACCTGCGGCGCCCCGGCTTTGGCGATCGCGCCGGCGCGGTTCTTCATTTCTTCCGTGCGTGAGATCACCGCACGTGCATCCGGCAAAAGGCTGCGCCCCGCCGCGGTGAGCTGCGCCTTGCGGGTGTTGCGCTCGAACAGTTCGACGTCGAACGCACTTTCCAGCGCCTTGATCGCGTGGCTGATGGCCGACTGCGCGCGCCTGAGCTTGCGCGCCGCGCCCGAGAAGCTTCCCTCATCGCAGACGGCAACAAACGCACGCAGTTGGTTGATGGTGACGTTGTCGAGCATGGTTATCCAAAGAATAGATCGTATTCAGCTATGTTTGGTCAATTGTTTTGATGTGTCAAGAGGTCCAAATTGGTCGCGTACTCAATCCAAACACTGAAAGGAGACAATCATGAGTTACGCAATCATCGGTTTCGGCGCCGTCGGCCAGGCTCTCGCCCGCGCCTTCGCCCGCAAGAACATCGAAGTCGACGTCGCCAGTCGGCGGCCGCCTGAAGCACTGTTGCCACAGGCGCAGGCGATTGGTCCCACCGTCATTCCGAAGACGCTGCAGCAAGCGATCAAGGCGGACGTGATTTTTCTGGCCGTTCGCTTCGAGGCGCATCGCGACGTTGGCAAAAATCTGGCGAGTTGGCAGGGCAAGACCATCATCGACGCGATGAACGGGTTCGGCGTCTCTTCTGCCGTCGTTGCCAAAGCCTTCCCCGGCGCCAAGCTCGTGAAGGGCTTCAATCATCTCCTCGCCCGCACCCTGGCCTCCGATCCGCACGTCAAGGGCGGCCGGCGGGTGGTGTTCCTGTCAAGCGACGACGAAGGTGCCGTAGCGCCGGTGGCGGCGCTCGCCGAACGACTCGGCTTTGCACCCGTCAATCTCGGCAAGTTCGAAGAGGGCGGCGCGCTGGTGCAGGCGCGCGCAGACAAGAGCTGGGGACCTTTGATCTTCCAGGACCTGTTCAAGCAGGAGGCGTGAGCGACCCGCGACCGCCGTCGCGGGATCGTCATCACTTCAGGAGCCTCGAAAAGCCCCGGCGTCATTCCCGCGAAAGCGGGAATCCAAATTGCTGTTCCACGAGATCAAATGGATTCCCGCTTTCGCGGGAATGACAAACAAAAAAGGCAGCTATTCGAGGCTCTCTTTTTTGCGAAATCTCAACCAAGGATGCA
>JAZKBD010000074.1:32983-33275 GCA_040388785.1 Pseudomonadota bacterium | reverse complement strand
CCATCCTCGTTTCGACTTTCGACAACCGCGGATGCATGACATGAACAGACTCAATGGAAAGACCGCCGTGATCACCGGCGGCGCGACCGGCATCGGCCGCGCCGCGGCCAAGCGCTTCATCGAGGAGGGCGCCTTCGTCTTCATCTTCGGCCGCCGGCAGCAAGCGCTCGACGCTGCGGTGGCCGAGCTCGGGCCCCATGCCCGCGCGGTGAAGGGCTCGGTCTCCAACCTGGCCGACCTCGACCGGCTTTACGCGGCGGTGAAGGCCGAGCGCGGAAGCCTCGACATCGTC
>JAZKBD010000074.1:22434-32973 GCA_040388785.1 Pseudomonadota bacterium | reverse complement strand
CAATGCCGGGACGGGAAGCTTGCTTCCGCTCGGCCAGATCACCGCCGAGCAGATCGACGAAACGTTCGACACCAACGTGAAGGGTACGATCTTCACCGTGCAGAAGGCGCTGCCGCTGATGGGCGACGGCGGCTCGATCATCCTGACCGGATCGAGCGCCGGCACCACGGGCGCCCCGGCCTTCAGCGCCTACAGCGCGAGCAAGGCGGCCGTGCGCAACCTTGCGAAGAGCTGGGCGGAGGACCTGAAGGGCACCGGCATCCGGGTCAACGTGTTGTCGCCCGGGCCGACGGCGACCGAACTCGCGAAGGAAGCGGTGGGCGAGGAAGGCATGAAGGCCTTCGCCGCAATGAATCCGCTCCAGCGCATGGCCGATCCGTCGGAGATCGGCGCGGCGGCCGCGTTTCTCGCATCGCCGGACAGCAGCTTCATGACTGCCAGCGAAGTCGCCGTCGACGGTGGACTGGCGCAACTCTGACGCGCTCGCTCGGCCGGGCACTCCATTCGATTGTCCGGAGCGCCGCGGGATCGCAATCACCTGCAAGCCTTGATCACTGCTCCGGAAACATCACCCATTTGCGAAGGAACATTCCATGTCCAACCATCTCGATTTCTCGAAAGAACTCAGCGGCCGCCGTGCCCTCGTCACCGGCGGCACACGCGGCATCGGCGCGGCCATCGCGCAGCGCCTCCTCGATGCCGGTGCCAAAGTCGTGGTCGCTGCGCGCACACGTAATGACGATACGCCCGCGGCGGCAACGTTCGTCTCAGGCGACCTCACCACCAGCGAAGGCGTGGAGGCGATCGCGACGCAGGCAATCGGTTCGCTCGGCGGCCTCGATATTCTCGTGAACAATGCGGGCGGTGGGCGCGCGTTCCTGGAAGGGTCGTGGACGATCCCCGACGAGGCGTGGCACGACAGCTTCGCGCTCAACTTCTTCGCCGCCAGCCGCCTTACCAGCGCGGTTCTCCCGGCGCTCCGGGCGTCGAAAGCCGCAGCCGTCGTGAACATCTCCTCGGCGGCAGCCACGATGCCGTTCGGTCCCTTTGCGCACTATGGCGCCGCCAAGGCGGCGCTCGAGTATTACTCGCGCACGCTCGCGCTGGAACTC
The DNA here is from genome assembly GCA_040388785.1 of Pseudomonadota bacterium. Classification (GTDB taxonomy): domain Bacteria; phylum Pseudomonadota; class Gammaproteobacteria; order Xanthomonadales; family Rhodanobacteraceae; genus 66-474. The sequence continues at coordinate 31,861 of JAZKBD010000074.1, read as the reverse complement.
GCGCCGAGCGGCATTCGTGTGAACGTCGTGTCGCCCGGCGTCATCGCGACGCCGGGTTCCGATGAGTTTGCCAGGACGACTCCGGGATTTTCCACTGATGCCTGGATTCAAAACATTCCGCTGGGTCGCATCGGCGCCGCCGACGACATCGCCGAGGCCGTCGCGCTGCTCGTGTCGGATCGCGGGAAGTTCCTGACCGGCGCGAATTACCGTGTCGATGGTGGCATGACTGCGCGCTGACGAACGTGCGTTTCCAGCCTGGATCAGTGCTGATTGTCTTTCGCGACCATGCAGTCCATGCGATGCCAACGCGTTCCATGGAGCGCAAGGGCCGCACGTGTGTGCGGCCCTTCATGGGTTGCCGAAGCGCACCGGCTTACCAGATTTTCACCCGCTGATCCGGCTGCAAATACAGCTTCTGGCCCGGCTGCACGTTGAACGCCTGGTACCACGGGTCGAGGTTGCGCACGGTCTCCGCGCGGAACTCGGCGGGCGCGTGCACGTCGGTGGCGAGCCGCTGACGCAGCGCGGCATCGCGGATCTTCGAACGCCATGCCTGCCCGAACGCGATGAAGAAACGCTGGTCGCCGCTCAAACCATCGACCTCGGGCGCGGGCCTGCCGTCCAGCGCGAGGTGGTAGGCGCGATACGCGGCGGTCAATCCCGACACGTCGGCGATGTCCTCGCCGAGCGTCTGCTTGCCGTCGACGTGCAGGCCCGGCAATGCTTCATACGAACTGTATTGCGCGGCCAATGCGTCGGTTGCGGCTTCAAAGTGCTTGAGGTCGGCGGGCGTCCACCAGTTCTTCAAGCGGCCCTGCGCATCGAAATCCGCGCCGGTGTTGTCGAAGCTGTGGCTGATCTCGTGGCCGATGATCGCGCCGATCGCACCGTAGTTGGCGGCGGGATCGGCTTTCGGATCGAAGAACGGCGGTTGCAGGATCGCGGCGGGGAAGTTCAGCGCATTCTGCAGCGGCAGGTTCACCGCATTCACCGTCTGCGGCGTCATCCACCATTCGTGGTTGTCGATCGGCTTGCCGATCTTGGCCTTGGCGAGTTCGTATTCGAACTTCACCGCGCGCAAGTGGTTGCCGAGCGCGTCATCGGGTTTGATTGCCAGCGACGAATAATCGCGCCAGTGATCGGGATAGCCGACGCCGACGACCAGCGTGTCGAGTTTGGCCTCGGCCTTCTGCCTGGTTTCCGGCGACATCCAGGCAAGGTTCTGGATGCCGGTGCGGAACGCGGCGATCAGGTTCTTCACCATCGCCTCGGCCGCGGCTTTCGATGACGCCGGGAAATACTGCTTGACGTACACCTCGCCGACCGCATCGCCGAGGTCGGTGCTGGTGGCGCTGACCGCGCGTTTCCAGCGTGCCTGCTGTTCCGGCGTGCCCGAAAGCTGCTTGCCGTAAAAATCGAAGTTCAGGTCGGCATACGCCTTGGGCAGCAACGGCGCCGCGGCATCGAGCGTGTGGAACACCAGCAGCGCTTTCCACGCGTCGATCGGTTGGCTCGCGACCAGCTTCGCTTCGCCGGTAATCGCGGAGGGTTGCCATACGTCGATCTGCTTGATGCCGTCCAGGCCGGCCGCCTTGAAGTATGCGTTCCAGTCGAGGCCCGGCGCCTTCTTCGAAAACGCCGCAACCGGCCACAGGTTGTTGGCCTTGTGGACGTCCTCGCTCATCACCAGGCTTTCCTGCGCCTGCGCGATTTTCGTTTCCAGCGCGATCACCGCGTCGGCCTGTTTGTCGGCGTCGGCGATGCCGGCCTGCTTCAGCAGCGCGGCGACATAGGTTTTGTACTTGTCGCGCGCGTCCTTCATGTGCGGGTCCTGCGACAGGTAGTAATCGCGGCTGGGCATCGCGATGCCGCCCTGCAGCAGGTACGGAATCTGCGTGGACGCTTCTTCCAGACCCTTGGTCACGAACAGCCCGAACAGGTGCGAGGTGTGGAAGTTGGTCGCGTTGATCGGGTCGACATCGGCGCGCAGGCGCGAACCCAACACGCGGGTGAGATCCTCGCGCGTCCTGATCGCATCGATCGCATCAAGTTCCGGTTTGATCGGCGCCAGGCCCGCCTTGTCGATCGCGGCGGTATCCATGTAGGCGGCGTAGTAATCGGCGATCTTGCGCGCGTTGCTGCCGGCGGCCGGATTGCTGGCGCCTGCGTTCCTGATCAGATCGGCGGTGTGTTTCTCGGTGAGCTCATAGATGTCGTAGAACGCGCCGGTGCTGGAACGATCGGCGGGAATCTGCGCGGTCTTCAGCCAGTCGCCGTTCGCGTAATCGAAGAAGTTGTCACCCGGCTTCACCGACTTGTCGATGTACGACAGGTTGATGCCGATATCCGGCGCGGTGCTGGCCGGCGCCGGCGCCGGCGCGGCGGCGGTCGTCGACTTGGCCGCCGAAGCTGCGGATGCGGGCGCTGAACCGGAAGTGGGCGATTGCTGCGAACACGCCGCGCAGGCGCAGGCGATGGCGATGGCGAGGATCAACGGGGTGCGCGGCATGGCTTTTCCCGAATGGGCAAAACACGAATGATGCACCGTTCGTGTGGATTTTGCAGGTCGATCTTGCCTCCCTCTCCCCCAAACAGCTCCATCGTTTGGGGGAGAGGGCCGGGGTGAGGGGGCGGGCGAGTGGCGCTGCTCAGGCGTCCCCGCACTGCAATCGATTTCCCCCTCACCCCAACCCTCTCCCCCGAGCAGAAAGTGCTCGGGGGAGAGGGAGTAGGCAATACCATGTCGCGATGGAATCGAAACCTCGCTCGCGCGAGCCCACGCCCACGCCGCGCGACCTGGAACGGCTGCTCGATCGCGCGTTGACGCGCGACGCGGGCAAGTTGCGCGCGCGACTGCGTGGCTTGGAACGCAAGCGCCCGTCGTCGGCCGATGCGCTGCGCAAGCTGGCGCAAGGGGTCGCGGCGTCGGTTGCACAACGCGAAGCGCGTGCCGCGCTGGTTCCGCCGATCACGCTGGACGAAGCGTTGCCGATCACGCAACGCGCCGACGAAATCACGCGCCTGATTCGGGCGCATCAGGTGCTGGTGATCGCGGGCGAGACGGGTTCCGGCAAGACCACGCAATTGCCGAAGTTGTGCCTCGCGGCCGGACGCGGCGTGGCCGGCATGATCGGCTGCACCCAGCCGCGGCGTCTTGCCGCGCGCGCGATGGCGCATCGCGTCGCCAATGAACTCGGCGGCGAGACGGGCGGCGTGGTCGGCTACGAAGTGCGTTTCGCGAAACAGCTCGGCGACAACACGCTGGTCAAGTTCATGACCGACGGCATCCTGCTGGCCGAGATGGCGCACGACCGCTGGCTATCGGCCTACGACACGCTGATCATCGACGAAGCGCACGAACGCAGCCTCAACATCGATTTCCTGCTGGGTTACCTGAAGCAACTGCTGCGCAAGCGCCGCGATCTCAAACTGATCGTCACCTCGGCCACCATCGACACCGCGCGTTTCGCCGAACATTTCGACAACGCGCCGGTGCTGACGGTGGAAGGGCGTGCGTATCCGGCGGAGCTTCGCTACCGGCCGGCGGAACGCGAAGCGGCGCTGACCGAACGCGTCGTCGCAGCGCTCGACGACATCACCCGCGAAGATCCGAAAGGCGACGTGCTGGTGTTCCTGCCGGGCGAACGCGAGATCCGCGACGCGCATCTTGCGTTGGCGCGGCGTCAATACCGCCACACCGAAGTGCTGCCGCTGTACGCGCGGCTGTCGGTGAAGGAACAGGATCGCGTGTTCAAGCCGGGGCCCGCGCGGCGAATCGTGCTGGCCACCAACGTCGCCGAGACTTCGTTGACGGTGCCGCGCATCCGCTGGGTCGTCGATTCGGGCGATGCGCGCGTCAAGCGCTATTCGCGCCGCAGCCAGATCGAGCGCCTGCACATCGAGCCGGTCTCGCAGGCCGCGGCCAACCAGCGCGCCGGCCGCTGCGGGCGTGTCGGGCCGGGCATTTGCGTGCGGCTGTATGACGAAGCGGATTTCGCGGCGCGCGCGCCGTACAGCGATCCGGAAATCCTGCGCAGCGCCTTGTCCGACGTGATCCTGCGCATGCTCGATCTCGGCCTCGGCGATGTCGATGCGTTTCCCTTCATCGATCCGCCCGATCCGCGCGCCGTCAACGATGGCTGGCGGCGCTTGGCCGAGATCGGCGCCGTCGATGACGCGCGCCGACTGACGCCCATGGGCAAGCAGCTCGCGCGCATTCCGATTGACGCGCAGCTTGCGCGCATGCTGGTCGAGGCGCAGAAGCTCGGCGTCGTGACGGACGTCTTGCCCATCGTCGCCTTCCTCGGCACCCAGGATCCGCGCGAGCGCCCGGCCGACAAGCAGCAGCAAGCCGACACCGCGCACGCGGAATTCACCGATCCGCAGTCGGATTTCATCGGCGTGCTGAACCTGTGGAACGCGTATCGTGCCGCGCACGAGGAATTGACCCAATCGAAACTGCGCGACTGGTGCGCGAAGCATTTCGTGTCGTTCATGCGGATGCGCGAGTGGCGCGAGTTGCATCGGCAGTTGCTTCTGGAAGCCGGGACCCGCGAGCGGGAACCCGGTACCCGGGAAAATCAACAGCAGGAGCAGAGGCGTGCTACGCAAACCGCACCCAGCGGTGTTCCTGAAATGACAGGGAGATCGCGATCCGCTTCTCCGGGTCCCGGGTCCCCGGTCCCGGGTCCCGACATTTACCAACCCATCCACCTCACCCTGATCTCCGGCCTGCCCACCAACGTCGCACGCAAGGACGAGCAGGGCCTGTATCGCGGCACGCGCGAGCGCAAGTTCAGGGTGTTCCCGGGTTCGGCGCTGGCAAAGAAGCCGCCCGCCTGGTTGTTCGTCGCGCAGATTCTCGACCTTGGCGGCAAGGTGTGGGGCATGCAATGCGCGCGCATCGAACCCGCATGGATCGAACGGCAGGCCGCGCATCTGCTGAAACGCACCTGCAGCGATCCGCACTGGTCGCGTGCGCGCGGCGCGGTGCAGGCGTTCGAGCAGGTCTCGCTGTACGGCTTGGTCCTGGTCGAGCGGCGCGCGGTCACTTTCGCGAAGCAGGATCCGGCGCTGGCACACGCAATCTTCCTGCGCGAAGCGCTGGCGCGCTGCGACATCGACAGCCGTGCCGATTTCGTTCGCGCGAACGCGCGGGTGCTGGACGAGGCGCGCGAGATCGAGGCACAGCAAAGGCGCGAGGGTTTGCTGAAATCCGATGAAGATCTGGCCGCGTTCTTCGCAGGCAAGTTGCCGCAAGACATCGCCTCGTCCGCCGCGCTGGATGCCTGGTACAAGCGCGCTTCCGCGCCGGAACGTGCGGCGTTGCGCTGGTCGTTGCGCAATGTGCTGGAAGCCGGTGCGCAGGGCGATGCCGGCGCGTTTCCCGATGCGATGGAAGTCGGCAACCAGCGCCTGCGCTTCGAATACCGCTTCGTACCCGGCGACGCAGCCGACGGCGTGACCTTGCGGGTGCCGCTGCCGTTGTTGAATGCCATTCCCGCGGCGCATTGCGAATGGCTGGTCCCGGGGCTGCTGCAGGACAAGGTGGCGGCGCTGATCCGCAGCCTGCCCAAGACGCAGCGGCGCAACTTCGTGCCCGCGCCCGAATTCGCGCGCGCCTTCGCCGAAGCCAAAGCGCCGCGCGACGAACCGCTCGCGCCTTGCCTTTCGGCGTTCCTGAAGAAGATCACCGGCGTTGCCGTGAACGCGGCCGACTTCGACGTGGCCGGATTGCCCGCGCACCTGCGAATGCGTTTCGAGGTGTGCGACGAATCCGGCCGCGTGCTCGCGGAAGGGCGCGACCTCGAGGCGCTGCGCGAGCGCTGGGCCGATCGTGCGCGCGCTGCGTTTTCGCGCAACGCGGCGGTGCCGGTCACGCGCGAAGACGTGCGCGATTGGGATTTCGACGCAATCCCCCGCGTTTCGGAAACCCGTGGCGGCGTGCCGGCGTGGCCGGCGCTGGTCGATCTGGGTGCGACCGTGGCGTTGCGCGTGTTCGAAACCCGCGCCGAGGCAGACGCGGCACATCGTGGCGGCGTCGAGCGCCTGTTGCGGCTCTCACTGGACGCGGAGTTCAGGCGTGCGCAAAAACAGTTGCCGCTGAAACCGAAACTCGCAGTGGCGTTCGCACCACATGGGCGCGCCGATGCCTTGCGTGAGGACATCGTGGAAGGCGCGTTCGCCGACGTGTTGCGCGAGCACGATCTCGACGTGCGCGATCGCGCAGCGTGGAGTGGGTTGCGCGATGCCGTGTCGCGCGCGCTATTCGGTGCGGCGATGGAACGCCTGAAACTGGCCGAGCCGATCCTCGCCGGGCTGGCCGAACTGCAACCGTGGCTGAAACCGGCGATCAAGGGACAGGCGGCAACGAGCTACGCCGACCTGCGCGGCCAGCTCGATGCGCTGCTTGCGTCTGGTTTCCTGCGCGACCTGCCGCGTACACGCCTTGCGCATCTGCCACGCTACCTCAAAGCCATGCGCCTGCGCGCCGAGAAGTTGCGCAGCGATCCAGCACGCGACCACTCGCGCATGCAGCAGGTGCTGCCATACTGGCGCGCGGTGTTGGATGCGCGCGCCTCAGGCGACGATTCCGAAGCGCTGGACATCTTGCGCTGGCTGGTCGAGGAATGGCGCGTGTCCGTGTTCGCGCAGGAACTCAAGACCGCCGAGCCCGTTTCGGGGAAGCGGATGGCGCAGGCCTTGGCCGTTCTATTGAAGAGGTGAGAGGCCAATCCCCTTAATAGCCATCAGCCAGTTTCGTTAAGAACAGGTGATTGCAATATCGTGAATGGACCCGGGCGTCCCGTTTGGTGTCGCAACCTTTTCACGCCAGCTTCTAGCAAGCCTGTTTGAGGACTTCCAAAAAGGACCAAGCCGAAAGCTTCGCCGAAGAGAGCTTGTAGTACGAATACATCCTTTTTGTCGGAGAGAGACAGCTTGTATTGGAACTGGGAATTCAAATATTGGCTCGATCGCTTCAGGGTTGGTACGACGCCGGCCAAATCCTTTAAGGGCTCAAGGGCTGCATATTTCCCATAACGCAGCAAGTCAGCGTTTGTGAACCAGTTGAGCAGTATGCAGCCGGTCGTTGGAAAAACATTGCTCGATTCTTTATAGAAAATTCCTTTGCCTAGCTTGGTTGCGAAAACGCAAACCGCTTCATGAATCTGCGCGGGAATTTTGACGGCGCCTACTTCTTGATGAGTCTGGCCACGCCGCGGGATGATTCCGATCTCACGGTTTTGGCGTCGCGCTTCGGCAGCGGAAGGCATCATTTGGTGTAGAAGACCGGGAAACTGCCTATTCATGGCTTTCACTAAGCCATCTAGCCGGCTATCTGCATTTCTCTGCAGACTGGTGGGACCTAGCCTGGCCAACATGGCAATGATTAGATCATGATTATTCGTACTCTGGTTACAGCTTGCACAAGCTGGAAACTCGAAACCCTCGGGCCATTGACGATGCTGAAACATTGCGCGCGGCGGACAGTGCTCAATTGTCGTTGCACGCGCAGAGCCTCCGCAAAAAGCACAGTTCGGATGATCCTGAAGAAATCTTTGGCGATGACGCGTGGATGCCCCCATCGGCACTATGGTACGGACTGGCGAGGCGGCCCGCTACAATTCACCACTTGAGTCCTGCCACGAGGACGCGGCGTGTTCCGTTTCCGTCAAAGCGCGACGAAATCGTTTTCCTTCGATGCCCGTGCGCTCGTCACGACGATCGCGTGGCTGCGTCCGTGCGCCGCGGTGGGCCAGGCGCTGGCCATCGTGGTGGCGATCGGCTGGCTTCGCGTCCGCTTGCCGCTGGCGCCGTTGCTCGTCGGCATCGCGGCGCTGATCGCGGGCGCGGTCGTCGCATTCCTGCGCTTGCGCAGCGCCAAGCCGATGCGCGAGGTGGAGGCCTTCGGCCACGTCGCGTTCGACATCCTGGTGCTCGGCTGGGCGCTGTATTTCACTGGCGGCGCCAGCAATCCGTTCATCACGTTGCTGTTGGTGCCGGTGGCGCTGTCGGCGGCGGCGCTGTCAGGCAGGACCACGGCGGTGGTGACCGCGCTGGCGGCGGCGGTGTACGGTACGCTGATCTTCTTCAACGTTCCGCTGTCGGACATGCCGATGCACGGCGAGGCCTTCCGCCTGCACCTCACCGGCATGACCATCAATTTCATGGTCGCGGCGTTCTTGCTGGCGGTGTTCGTCGGTCGCATGAATGCATCCCTGAATGCGCAGCGCGAGGCGATGCGGCGCCTGCGCGAACGCGCCCTGCGCGACGAAAGCATCCTGGCGATGGCGACGCAGGCGGCTGACGCGGCGCATCAACTCAACACGCCGCTGTCCACGCTGCGCACGCTGCTGCCAGAACTCGAACGCGGTCGCGAGGACGATCTGGCGCTGCGGGACGACGTTCGCGTGATGACGGGCGAGGTCGAGCGTTGCCGCGACATCCTGCGTGGCATGGTCGAATACGGCCGCCAGCAACTCGCCGGCACCACGCAGGCGACGACGCTGGGCGATTACGTCCGCGACAGCGCCGACCGCTTTCGCCTGCTGCGACCCGAGGCCGAAGTGTCCACCGATGTCGCGCCGGCATTGCGCGACCAGCCGATCATGGTGCAACCCGGCCTGGCGCATGCCTTGCTCAACCTGCTGCAGAACGCGCTGGACGCATCGCTGCGCAACGGCTCGCACGCGGTGACGCTGGCTGCCAGCATCGATGCGGGAAGGGTGGAATTCGTGATTGGCGACCAGGGCGACGGGCTTGCCATAAACCGCACGGTCAGCCTGCCGGCCGTCAGCAGCAAGCTGGACGGACTCGGGATCGGGCTCGCGCTGGCGCGCTCGACGGTGGAGCGCATGCACGGCGAGTTGCACGCGCACAGCGATGCCGGCGGGACGCGCGTGTGCGTGACGCTGCCGCTGGCGGGACGCGCGTGATGGCGTCCGGCAGCGCAAGCATGGGCCGGCTCCTGCTGGTGGAAGACGATGCGGTCTTCGCCGGCGCGATGGCGCGCGCGCTGCTGGCACGTGGTTTCGACGTGGCGATCGCCGCCAGCACCGCCGAAGCGCTCGCGTGTGCGCGCGAACGGCCGCCGCGCTACGCGGTGGTCGATCTCAAACTGGGCGACGACAGCGGCCTCGCGCTGATTCCTGCGTTGCTTGAAGAGATCCTCGATCTGCGCGTGCTGCTGTTGACCGGCTACGCGTCGATCGCGACCGCGGTGGAGGCGATCAAGCGCGGCGCACACGATTACCTTGCCAAGCCGGTCGATGCCGACGCGGTGGTGCGCGCGTTGCTGGACGATGGCGATGCCGATGTTGCCGAGGCCGCCGAACTGCCCGAATCGCCATTGCCGTTGCGCCGGCTGGAGTGGGAACACATCCAGCGGGCGCTCAGGGAATGCGAAGGCAACGTTTCGGAGACC
>JAZKBD010000074.1:12824-22424 GCA_040388785.1 Pseudomonadota bacterium | reverse complement strand
CGCGGCGGCTGGGCATGCATCGCCGGACCTTGCAGCGCAAACTCAGCAAGCGCCCGGTCCACGAACGCGCCGACGACGCCTGACCGCCGCACTGCGACAATTTGTCGCATTGCCGGGCGCGATTTCGTGGCTACCCTGAAAGGATATCGTTACGGGAACCTTCGATGCCATCCGTGACACCGGCGTGCTTTTGCGTGCTCGCCACGCTTGCTGCACAACCTGTCATTGCCGAACCTTCTCCACCAGTCGCGTCAGCGACCGAAGCCACCACACAAGCGCCGGTTGCTGCGGAAAGTGAGGCTGTGGGCCGCGTGCCAGGACAGCCAACAGCACAAGATTCTGCCGATACAACGCAAACGCAGCACCGGACCACGCTTTCGACCGTGCTGGTACGCGGGGTGCGGCTGGATGACATCCGGCGCGCGCAGGCACAGGTGCCGGGTAGCGTTTATGTAACGAGCGGCGAGACGTTCCACCAGCGTCCCGTCAACAATATTGCGGATGCGCTGCGCTACGTGCCTGGCGCGTTCGTCGAAAGCGATTCGGGCGGTGCCAGTTCCATCCTGTCCATCCGCGGTTCCAACCTCAACTCGCTCGGGTACGACAACGCCGGCGTTACCCTGTTTCAGGATGGGCTGCCGGTCACGACTGCCGATGGTGCGAACCACAACCGGCTGATGGATCCGCTGCAGGCGCATGAGGTCATTGTTGCCAACGGAATCAATGCACTTACCTACGGCGCCAGCAACCTTGGCGGCGCGATTGACTTCATTTCGCCGACCGCACGCAATAGCAATCCCAACCAGTTGTACCTCGAAGGCGGCAGTTATGGCCTGCACGAGGAACAACTGCGCGCGGGTGGCGTGGTGGGCGACCTCGACGGCATGGTGACCTTCGACGACAAATATTTTGACGGCTACCTGCCGCACAGCCGCGAGGAGCGCAACAGCCTGTACGCCAACGGCGGCTGGCAAGTGACGGACAACTTCCGGCTACGCAGCTTCCTTACCTACATCAATGACCGCCAGCAATTGACAGGCTCGATCACGCAGGCGCAGTTCGATGCGAACCCGATGCAGGCCGACCCGGCCTATGTGTTCGGCGATCATCAGGTGAACGTCAAGACGTACCGTTTTGCGACCGAAGGGACATGGGATATCAATGCATCCAGCCAGCTGCAGTTCGGGGTGTCGTACGAGCAGCAGCGGCTGTTCCATCCGATCGTGGATATGCTGGTTGACATCGGGCCCGACCAGCCGCCGCTGGACGTCTACAGCCTACTCATCAACACCACCCAGCGCACCTCCGGGGCGACGGTCCGCTACAACGTGGTGGACGGAAATCACGACGTGCTGGTGGGAATGAACTTGGTGCACACCGCCAACGCAGGCGGCAACTACAACAACTTGCAGGGCCAGCGTGGCGCGCAGCAGGCCATCGTCGACACCCGCGGCAGCAACGCCAACGTGTTCGCGCTGGACCGCTGGCAATTCGTGCCGGGTTGGACCCTCGTTTATGGTGTGCAGGGCGTGATGACGGATCTCGACGATCGCACCGTTGATGATGTCAACGCCGGGAATACCGTCCCGCGTAATCGGAAGAACCATTTTTCATCGCTCAATCCCCGGCTGGGATTGATCCGCGCGCTTGGCACCGATGCCGAGGCGTTCGCGAGCATCGGCCGCCTCTACCAGTCGCCCAATTTTTTCGATCTGGACAACGCTCGCCAGGAACGTGGCCCGCAGGCTGACCTCGATTCCATGCAAGGCCTTTCCTACGAGGTTGGCGTGCGCGGCCGCGAGCAGACCGGAGCAGGCGCGCCGAGCTGGCACTGGAGCGCATCGGTGTATTACGAGCAGGTCCACGACGAAATCCTGTCCATCCACAACCCCGCCCCGCCGCCAGACAGCCTGACCACCAACATCGCGCACACCGTGCATGCCGGCGTCGAAGCGTTGGTTGGCGCGAGCTTGCCCATTGGCACCGATGGCAGTCGGGTCGAGCCACTGCTTAGCGCGGCCTTCAACGATTTTTCATTCGGTGACGATCCCGTTTATGGCAACAACCACCTGCCGTCGGCGCCGCGCTACTTGGTGCGGGGCGAGGTGATGTACCGTAACGCGAAAGGCTTCTACGCTGGACCGACGTTCGACCTGGTCGGTTGGCGGGACGTGGATTTCGCCAATGCCTATCGCGTCGGCGGCTACGGTCTGGTGGGGCTGCGTGCCGGCGTCCAGCATGGGCGCTGGGATTTTTTCGGCGAACTCGATAACGCGTTCGATCGCAAGTACGTGCGCGAAGTATCGGTGATGAACGCGGCCACGCCGCTGGACGCGGTGCTGACCGCGGGCGCGCCGCGCTCGGTATTCGTCGGCCTGCGTCTCGAATATTGAGCGCCGAAACGACATGTCGCGCCGACGGCAAGATCATGGCTTTACCATTGCGGGTGTCGATGACACGGGCTCAAGCGAGAACATGCGAATGCTGAAAGTACCGCGCGCGTTGTGCATGCTGCTTCCGGTGCTGCTGGCGTGCGCGTTGCCGTGGACCGTGTGCGCGCGGCCGGGCGATGCGCATGCGATGCGCATGGACATGGAAACGGAACCCGCGCTTGGCGTGGGCGCGGCGTTCGATGCCCGTGGCCGGTTGTGGCTCGCGCGCGTGCAGGGCGGGCATGTGCTGGTGAGCCGCTCGGACGACCTCGGCAAAACCTTCGGCAAGCCGGTGATGGTCAATCCTGTTGCCGAGAAGATTTATGCGTCCGGCGAAAGCCGCCCGGAAATCGCGGTCGGCCCGCAAGGACAGATCTATGTCACCTGGACCGCGCAGCCGAATCCGCAATGGACCGGCTACATCCGTCTTGCGCGTTCGACCGATGGCGGCCAGCACTTTTCCGCGCCGATCATGCTCAACCGCGACCCGGCTGCGGTGACGCGCGGTTTCGATTCGCTGGTTGTCGCCGGCAATGGTGACCTGGTGGTGGCGTGGATCGATGCGGGCGAGCGCGTGAAGGCCAAGGCGGCCGGTGCGGACTATCGCGGCTTCGCGCTCGATTACGCATGGTCCGGGGATGCCGGACAGACCTTCACGGCGCCACGCGAAGTGGCCGCGCATACCTGCGAGTGCTGTCGCACGACGATTGCCCGCGAACCGGGCGGCAACGCCGCGCTGCTGTTTCGCATGAATTACCCGGGCGACATCCGCGATCACGCATTCGCGGTGTTGCGCACCGACGGCAAGGCGGTCGTCCCGGCACGCGCCACTTTCAGCGGCTGGCGTGTCGCGGCGTGCCCCGATCAGGGGCCGGGACTCGCGATCGGATCGAACGGAACCTTGCATGGTGTGTGGTACGAAGCCAGCCACGGCCCGGCGATCTGGTACGGTCAGCTCGATCCCGGTCATCCGCCGCGGCACACGCTCAAGCTCGGCGGTCCGGGCGCCGGTCACGCCGACGTCGCGGTGCAGGGACGCGACGTGTGGGTCGCGTGGAACCAGGTGAGCGCGAAAGGTTATCAATTGATGCTGCGCGCTTCGCACGACGATGGCGCCACGTTCGGTGCGCCGCGCGCCCTCGCCGAGTCGGCCGCAGCGGTCTATTCGCCGCAACTTCTTGTGCACGACGCTCACGCGTACGTGGCGTGGAATACCGGGGATGGATTCCGGCTGATTGCGATCGGCAACGCTGCGGAGGCGAAGCCATGATCCGTCGCGCGCTGCGTGCGCTGCTGCTGTGCTGCGCGCTGCCGGCGTTCGCTGGTTCTCCGTCGCTCGCCTTGCTCACGCCTTCCGAAGTGCCGGCGCTGGTGAAACCACCCGCGCACGGCGAGCGCATCATCGCGTTGTGGGCGCTCGATTGCGCGTATTGCGAACCCAACCTCGCGGCGCTGGCGAAGTTGCAGCGCGCGAGCCCGCAAAAAGTCCAGCTGATCCTGGTCGCAACCGACGGACCGGACCAGCGGCGAGCCGTCGCGGCGCGCATCGCGCAGATGCACATGGATGCTTATTCCGCGCGCCTGTACGCGGAAGCGACGCCGCAGCGCCTGAACTATCTGATCGATCCCGGCTGGGGCGGCGAAACGCCGCGCACGCTGGTAATCCGTGCCGATGGCAGGCGCATTGCCATCAGCGGCGAACTGACGCCCGCGCAATTGCGGCGCATCCAGCCTTAGCGCCCGCAGCGAACTCAGCGCTTCGAAGTTTCGCCGGCGCGTTCGCGTTGCGGGTATTGCTGCACCACACCCGGCGTGTGCTCGGCCAGCCACGCGGCCATCGCTTTTTCCTGTTGCAGGATTGCCTCGCAGGCGCGCGCGACCTGGGTTTCACCCGCGGCTTGCGCCGCGGCGATCAGCGCCGTGTAGGAAGCGATCTCCATGTGTTCGAACGCGTAGCTCGCGATCGCGCCCTTGATGACCTCGTCGCTCGTCACCATGCCGCCCATCGCCTGCATCAGCGCCATGGCCTTGCCGCCGGTGTCCTTGAGCGTGGAAGTGTCCTCGCCGAGCGACTTCAGGCACTGCTCGACGTCGCGCGCCTGCTGCTGGGTTTCGGTGACGTGCTGCTCGACCCGCGCCCTGACTTCGGGGTAGTGCTCCAGCCGGCCGGCCTGGCCTTTCAACATGGCCTCGGCCTGCACCTCCATCGCGTGTGCGTTGCGCAGCCAGTCGACGAGGTTCTCGCGTGCCGGGTTGTCGTAGTCTTGTTGCCTGACGGTATTCATGGATGCTCCGTGTCGTGTTCGCCCTGATTCCCTTCACATGCGCTGTGCAGCGCTTCCGTCCATTCCCAGATCCCCGCCCGTCTTCGAATTGCCTTGCGGATTGGAGCGCGTGCGCTGCTTCAGGGCCTGCAGGATTTGCTTTTCCTGGGCGGTCAACTGCACCGAGGGCTTGCCGTCGGCGCCATCCATCGCGAGGAATTCCTCGGCCTTGCTGACGTAGCGGAAGTTGTCGTCGCTGTTCCAGGGTCCGCGCATGTCGCCTTCGCCTTGCGAGGCGTTGACGTACACGTCGGCGAATTCCGGCTTGCCCGGCAAACATGATTCACCTTCCCTGGGTTTTCGTCGTACCGATCTGCGATGCAACTGCTGTGCACGCACTCGGTGCGCCGCAATCTCCATCGCCTCGTCGGTGCGACCGGAAAATATTGCGAGGGGAAGAAAAATTTCCGTTGCGTGCAGCGTGCGTCAGCGATGCACATCGATGGCCTGCATCACCAGGCCCGCATTCAATGCGACCACCGCAATGGCGGCAAGCGTCGCCACCGCGCTCGTGACGATGCCGTTGCGATGCTCACCCATCACCGCGCGGCGGCTGGTGAACCACAACAGCGCGACCACGGGAAACGGCAGCGCGAGGCTCAGCGCCACCTGGCTGAGCACCAGCGCGTGGGTGGCATCGATGCCGAATCCGACCACCAGGAAGCTCGGAACCATGGTCAGCGCGCGCCGCAGCCACAGCGAAATCGGGAAATGGACGAAGCCCTGCATGACCATCTGTCCGGCCAGCGTGCCGACGACCGAGCTGGAAATGCCGGACGCGATCAGGGCCACGAGGAACACCCCGGCCGCGGCTGCGCCAAGCGTGGGGCCGAGGGTGTGGTACGCGGATTGCAGGCCGGCCGCCTGCACGTGACCCGAATGAAAGACGTCGGCGGCCATGATCACCATCGCCACGTTGATGACCGCCGCGATGCCGAGCGCGATGACCACTTCGATGCGTGAATAGCGCAGCAGCAGATGCCGCTGCCTGCGTGAGCCAGGCGCCGCGCGCTGCCGGATCAGCCCCGAATGCAGGAACAGCGCGTGCGGCATCACGGTGGATCCGATGATGCCGCAGGCCAGCAGCACCGCGCCGGCATCGGGCAAGCCGGGTGGCCACTGGTCCGCAAGCAGCCGCGGCCACGCCACCGGCTGGATGATCAGTTCGATCACGTAACAGATCGCGATCACCCCGACCAGCGCGCCGATCGCGAGTTCCAGCGGCCGGAAACCGGCGCGCTCGAACAGCAGCAGCGCGCAAGTCGCGATGGCGGTGATGATCATCCCGGCCAGCAACGAAATGTTCAGCAGCAGCGATACGCCCACCGCGCCGCCGACGAATTCGGCGACGTCGGTCGCCATCGCGGCGCCTTCGCTGACCAGCCACATCGACAATGAAAGCGGACGCGGCGGGCGGTCGTGGCACAATTCCGCAAGATTCTTCCCGGTGACGACGCCGAGCTTGGCCGACAGCGCCTGGAACAGCATCGCCATGAGGCTCGCGAGCACGACCACCCACACCAGCCGGTAGCCGTAACCCGCGCCCGCCTGGATGTTGATGGCGAAATTGCCGGGATTGAGATACGCCACCGAGACCACGATCGCGGGTCCGGCGAACGGCAACACCACGGCGAGGCCGCGCCGGCGTCCTTCCAGCCCCGCGCGCACCTGCGCGCGGGTGCGCTCGCTCGTGCGGACCAGGCCGCGTCCGCGCACATCGTCGTCCATGACATCTCGCCTGTGCTTGGGCGATTGGGCCGGAGCGCGCGTCGTCTTCGCGTGAATCCGCGGATCGCGCGTCGGGCGATCGTGCGGGCTGGAGCGTCGTCAGGCTTGGTCGAAACGCATCGACAGATTGATGACGCGTTCGCGTTTAGTCACCGCGTGATTTGGCGGGGTGTAGCGCGTCCACTGGGATGAGGTCTAGCAGCCATGAGGCATGTCCGCTCGGCTCACGGCGACGTACAGAGGTCCTGACTGAGACCAGGTCGGCGCGATAGACCCTTGCGTCGCAGGCAATGCCGGATCTGAAATTGCGCAACTCGAGTGCAACTGGAGCAGAAATGATGGGCTGGCTGCCATGCAAAAGTCGGCGTGCATTGGCTGAGCCGACCACTGCTACGAAGACGCTGCTGGCTGGTTCAAATGAAATGTACCTAACCGGAGCAGCATGCCTACCTGAAGTTACTGCCGGGAATTTATAGATGACGCCGCATCTGGTACAAAAAAAGCAAAATTTACCCCATCGGCTCCCACGCCCCCTTTAGAAAGCATGTCCAGCTCGAAGTACATGGTCCCGGTGGCTGTGATAGTGCTCTGGGGGGTGGCAGCAATTGATTGTGCAGCTACCAATAGCATCGCAAGGCCGAAGAAGATTTTCATGGCTGCTGACGCCTGCATTTAGTGGCGCGCGTGGCGCGTCCACTCGAATGAATTAGAACTTTACGCCGCCTCAAGGATCGAAAACGCGACATAGCCTATGACAACAGCAGACAGAAACAGCAAGAGCAGCCAGCGTTCAGCGTGCGACAGCTGACGCCAAGACACAAGTGCTGGCCACCTCACACCACAACGCTTGCCCGCCGTAGCCATGATGACGTTGCTACCTACGAGCCAAACACCGCAGCCTATGACAAGAGCTGAAACTGCAACGATGTGCATGCGCCGGTCCTAGGGACAAAACACAAAAGTTCTAACGCTATTTCAGCCCGGAATGTGGGGCGGTAACGGGATCGTCGCGCTGCGTAGCTCGTGTTGTCAACGCAGGTCAACGCTATTCAAATCGCATCGAAAGATCGATCGCGTGCACGTGCTTGGTCAACGCGCCGATGGAAATGCAATCGACGCCGGTTTCGGCGATCGCGCGCACGCGTTCGAGGTTGACGCTGCCGGAAACTTCCAGTGGCACGCGGCCGGCGGCGAGCGCGACCGCGTCGCGCAGCATCGCGTCCGAGAATTCATCCAGCAGCACGCGGTCGGCGCCGGCATTGATGGCTTCGCGCAATTCGTCCAGCGATTCGACTTCGCAATCGAGGAACACGCCGGGACTGGCGCCGCGCGCGGCGCGGATCGCCTGGGCGACGCCACCCGCGGCGGTGACGTGGTTTTCCTTGATCAGGATGGCGTCGTACAGACCCACGCGGTGATTGTGGCCGCCGCCGCAGCGCACCGCGTATTTCTGCGCGAGGCGCAGGCCAGGAATCGTCTTGCGCGTGTCGAGGATCTTCGCGCGCGTGCCGGCGATGGCGTCGACGTAGCTGCGCGTGACCGTCGCGGTTCCCGATAGCGTCTGCAGGAAATTGAGCGCGTTGCGTTCGCCTGCGACCAGCGCGCGCGCGTTGCCTTCGAGTTCGCACAGCACGGCGTCGGCGGCAATGCGATCGCCGTCGTGTTGGTGCCAGTGAATGTGCATATCGGCATCGAGTTGCCGGAAGCATTCGTCGGCCCACGGGCTGCCCGCCAAGATTGCGTTCTCGCGGCAAACTATGCGCGCGCGGGCACGCGCGGCGGGATCGATCAGCGCAGCGGTGACATCGCCGCTGCCGATGTCTTCGGCAAGCGCACGCGCGACATCGGCGCGAACGGCTTCCGGCGGTGGCGGCTGCAGCCGCGGGGCTGCATCGCTCATGTCGCGGAGGGCTGGGCCGGTTGCGTCTTGCGCAGCCGATCGACGATGGCATCGAGCGCACGATCGAACAACGGGACTTCTTCCAGGATCATCGCGCGATTGTCGTGCAGCTCGGTCGCCAGTTGCACGGCCGTGCGGTCGGCCACCTTCAGGCCGCGGCGATTGACGAACAGGTATTTGCCGCTGATCGGGCTGATCCACGACAGCTTGGCGCGCTCGCGCGTGCCGGTTTCGTCGATGAATTCCACCCAGTCGCCGACCTTCAGGTCGCGCACGGCCTGCAGCGATCCCGCGTCGATGTTGACCGACATGTCATCGGGATCGAAATCGTCGACGTCCGGTGCGCCGTCGGTGATGGCGGGTTGCGCGTCGGGTGCAACACCGAGCACGGCTTCCGGATCGATGGCGGGCGCGGGCGCCTGCACGGCCGGCGCGGGCTCGCCCAATTGCTGGCGCCAGAACTTGCGCAGCTCGTCCAGCAGGCGCTCGATGTCGGGTTCCTGGAAAGCAACCGTCGCAAGCCCTTCGCGCAGGTGTTTCTCGATCGAGGGCAGCGCGTTCCTGTATTGCTGGCGCGCGGCGTCGCCGCGCGGTACTTCGGCCGTCGCGACGAAGTCGTCCACGAAATGCACGGCCGCACGGAATTCCGCGGAGTCCGGCCCCTGGCGCAGCACGATCAGCACCAGGTAGTTGGCCCACGGCCGCGTCAGCACGCCGCGCAGCAAGCTCGGCAGGTTGCGGTCGTTGATGCGCGAGAGGATTTCCTGCGCCGCGTGGCGGCGTGCGTTCTGCAGGCGCTCGCGTCCACGCGCGGCTTCCGTGGCGCGGCTTTCGGCCAGTTCCGCGCGCTTGCGGTTCTGCTCGACGAACTGGGTGAACTCGGTGAGCTTGCGCTCGAACACGCCGACGTCGTCGTCGAAATCCTGCAGCAGCGCTTCGACCGTCGTCTTCACTTTCTCGAACAGGCGGTGGTCGCGGTCGGATTCTTCCGACCAGCTCTTGGCGGCGTCGGCCAATTGGTCGAGCAGCTTGCGCGCGGGGTGCGACGAGTGCGCGAACATGCGCCGGTCGAGGATCGCCACCTTCAGATACGGAATCTGCAGGCGCGCAAGCAGCACTTGCATCGGTGCCGGGATGGTGTGGTCCTGCAGGATGTACTCGAACAGCATGCCAACCAGGTCGAAAAGCTCATGAAGGAGACGATCGCCTCCTACAA
>JAZKBD010000074.1:6614-12814 GCA_040388785.1 Pseudomonadota bacterium | reverse complement strand
GGTGTCCTCATCGCTGCCGGAAACGTTCGCGTGCGCGGCGCCGGACAGGCGCTGGATCTGCGCCATCAACTCGTCTTTCAGGTGCTGCACCATCTCCGCCGCGGCTGTGGTGTCGATCGCCGCGGGCAACGCCGGCAGCGGACGCGATTCGCCCTGCAGCAGGGTGAGTGCGCCGAGCAGTTCGGCTGGTGTCAGCGACGCGCCGCCTGCACCGCCCGTCGCGTAGCTGCCGCCGTCCGGGCGCTCGGCATGGCGGCGCGCGGCGAGCAGGGACGTGAGTTGCTGCATCAGTTCCTGATGCAACTCGTCGGCGATGGTGTCACTGCCCGCGTAGGCCTGCGCGCTTTCGGCATCGCCGGCGGCAGCGGCCGCGCGCGCCGCGCGTGCGGCACTGGCCGATGCGCCGGGCCGCCGCACCACCGCGGGATGGTGCAACTGCGGCAACACGCCAGCCTGCACCAGCCTGACATTGACGTCGTGGTACAGCGTATCGAGCGCCTTCAATACGTAGCGCTCGAACATCTTCAGGATGATCAGCCGCACGCGGATGTTGACGTCGGCCAGTTCGCCCAGCGCTTCGCGGAAGGCCTCGGTCAATGCGTTCGGGGCGAGCGGATTGGTGGCACTGGTGGTGGTGCGTCCGCCGCTCAACACCGACAGCCGCTGGTTCAACGCCATCAGCGCCGCCGACAGGCGCGCGTCGGCCTTCGTCACCATGCTCGAAACCGCGAGCGACTCCTCGAGCTCGCGGTCATCGACCAGGCTCAACTCGCCGCTCGCCGAAAACGCGCGTTGCGTTTCGCTGGTGCGCGGCGGCCGGCCGGCCGCGAAATCCGCGAAGCCGCGCACGACGTGTTCGCCGAACATGCGCTCGATGCGCGGGCGCTTCTTGCGCGTCTCGCGCATGCCGTCGAAGTATTCGGTCTGGCTGGCGTTGCTTTCGGCTTTCTCGGCGAGGTCGAACAATGTGTCATCGACATTGTCGAGCAGCTCGGCGACCAGGTTGCCGGTTTCCTTCAGCGTCATTTCGCGCACGGCCACCAGCAGGCCGCCGACGTGTTCCTGGCCGGTTTCGGGTGCGCGCGAACCGATGCCCACCACCTTCTTGTCCGGATCGTGCGGGTCGGGCGAGATCGGCGTCATCGAAAAACCTGCTCGCTGAATGGAAGGCGGGGCCGCCAAGTATGCTCGGGCGCAGTTGGCAGAACGTGAAGGCGTTCACAGCCCCATCGTCCGCCGGGCGGCCGGCCGCGGACTATCCCGGGAAATCGCTGAGTTGCAGGGTGCCGATGCCTTCCTCGGCCAGCATCACGGGGATGTCGTCCTCGATCCGGTACACGACCTTGCGGTCGGTGGTGATCAGTCCTGCGGCCAGCGGCGACGCCACCTTCTGGCCGGCCACGGTGTCGAGATTCCCGGCCGCGATCGCGCGGTTCAAGGCATCCAGTTCGTCGCGCCGCAGCGGACGCACCGGAGTCTTGGTGACCGGATCGCAGAGGATGTCCAGCAATCGCTTGTCCATGCCGCGTACAATACCCGTTTTGCGCCGGTGAGACCATGCGGAAATCGACGGTCGCGCCCCGGGTCGGGGTGGTGATGGGTTCGCGTTCGGACTGGGAAACGATGCGGCACGCCGCCGAAATGCTGGCGTCGCTGGGCGTCGAACATGAAGTCGAAGTGGTCTCCGCGCACCGCACGCCGGACAAGCTGTTCGCCTACGCCGAAGGCGCGGCCGCGCGCGGCATCGAAGTGATCATCGCGGGCGCCGGCGGCGCCGCGCATCTGCCCGGAATGCTGGCCGCCAAGACGCGTTTGCCGGTGCTGGGCGTGCCGGTGCAATCGCGTGCGTTGAAGGGTCTCGACTCGCTGTTGTCGATTGCGCAGATGCCGGCCGGCGTGCCGGTGGGCACGCTGGCGATCGGCGAAGCCGGCGCGAAGAACGCGGGCCTGCTCGCGGCCGCGATCGTCGCGCTGCATGACGACAAGATCGCGCGCGCGCTGGATCAGTTCCGCGACGACCAGACCGAAGACGTGCTGCATCATTCCGATCCGCGCCTGACGCCGCCGCACCCGGCGCCGGTTGCGAAGAACAGGCCGCGCCAGCAGAACGCGCGCTCGTGATCTTGCTCCCTCTCCCCCGAGCGCTTTTTGCTCGGGGGAGAGGGTTGGGGTGAGGGGGCATCGTTTCGCACGATCGAAGTATTCGGAAGTGCGACGTTTCTTCCCCCTCACCCCTTGTCCTCTCCCCCCAAATGATGAAGCCATTTGGGGGAGAGGGGGAGTTGGTGCCATGCGGGTTCGCACGATGGAGATTGGATGTCCCTGATGGCAGACGCTAAAGAAAATACGCTTGGTGTTTTGGGCGGCGGCCAATTGGCACGCATGATGGTGCTGGCTGGCACGCCGCTGGGCGTGCGCTTCCGCATCGTCGATCCGGCGGCCGACGCATGCGCGGGGCAGATCGCGCCGCTGCTCGGTGTGGACTGGAATGCGCTGGATGAGTTGGAACCGTTCGCGCGCGGGATCGACGCAGCGACTTTCGATTTCGAAAACGTGCCCGCCGCGACCGCCGCATGGCTGACCGCGCACACGCGCGTCGCGCCCAACGCGTTGTCGCTCGCGACAGCGCAGGATCGCGTGCTGGAAAAGACGTTGTTCCGCGAATGCGGCTTGCAGACTACCGAATTCGCCGACGTCGCGACACGCGCCGATCTCGACGCCGCGCTCGCGCGCATCGGCACGCCGGCGATCCTGAAAACGCGGCGCGAGGGTTACGACGGCAAGGGCCAGTTCCGAATCAAGTCGCAGGCCGACGCCGATGCCGCGTGGAACGCCTTGGGTGCGCAAGCCTCGACGCGCGGTTTGATCCTGGAAGGATTCGTGGCGTTCGATTTCGAGGCGTCGGTGGTGGCGGTGCGCGCGGCCGACGGCGAATTCCGCGCCTGGCCGGTGACGCGCAACTGGCATGTCGACGGCATTCTTTCGGCCAGCCTGGCGCGCGCGGTGCGCGGTGAGTCGATCCAGGAAGCAGCGTTCGCGCATGCGCGCGCGATTGCGGAACAACTGGATTACGTGGGCGTGTTCGCGTTGGAGCTGTTCGTCAAGGATGGCCGGTTGCTCGGCAACGAAATGGCGCCGCGCGTGCACAACTCCGGCCATTGGACCATCGAAGGCGCGGTGACTTCGCAATTCGAGAACCACGTGCGCGCGGTGTTGCGCATGCCGCTGGGCGATACCTCGGCGCGCTTTCCGTCCTGCATGCTCAACTGGATTGGTGAACTGCCCGATCGCGACAGGATGCTCGCGATTCCCGGCACGCATTGGCACGACTACGGCAAGTCGCCGCGCGCGGGCCGCAAGGTCGGGCACGCGACCGTTTGCGCGCCGGATCATCAAACGCTGGCTGCGCGACTCGAACAAGTCGGCCGTGCGCTGGGCCGCGAAGCCCAGGTGGCGCCGGTGATCGAAGCGCTGGCCGCGCAGGTTTGACAGCCTGTGGATTGACCTGCATCTTGCGGTCAGTGCATCAAACAAGGAGATTCACCATGCGTCAGGTGCAGGCCGCCTTCGTTGCGCTGTTGCTCGCGTTCGTTGCGTCCGCGCCGACCGCGTTTGCGCAAGACACCCACGCCGCGCAGGACGGGCCGTTGCAGGCGAAGGTGCAGGGCACCACGCAATCCGCGCGTCCCGACGAACTGCTGGTCACCGCGAAGCACGGCATGGTCGTGAGCGCGCAGCATCTCGCGACGCAGGTCGGCGTCGACATCCTCAAGCAGGGCGGCAACGCGATCGATGCCGCGGTCGCGGTCGGCTACGCGCTGGCGGTGGTGCATCCGTGCTGCGGCAATATCGGCGGCGGCGGTTTCATGACGCTGCACCTCGCCGACGGCAACAACCTGTTCCTCGACTTTCGCGAAAAGGCGCCGCTGGCCGCGACACCCGCCATGATGCGCAACGCCGCCGGCAAGGTGGTGAAGGGCCGCAGCACCAAAACGTATCTGGGCGTCGGCGTTCCCGGCACCGTGATGGGTTTCGACGACGCGCTGAAGAAGTACGGCACAATGAGCCGCGCGCAGGTGATGGCGCCCGCGATCAGGCTGGCGAAGGACGGTTACGTGCTGCAGCCGGGCGACGTGCGCATCCTCGACACCTCCACCGATTACTTCAGGCAGTACCCCAATGTTGCGGCGATCTTCCTCAGCGACGGCAAGCCGCTGAAAGCCGGGCAGGTGCTGAAACAGCCGCAGCTCGCGCACACGCTGGCCTTGATTGCGAAGGACGGCACGCGCGCGTTCTACGACGGCCCGATCGCCGCGGCGGTGGTCAAGGCCAGCGAAGCGAGTGGTGGCCTGCTGACCCTCAAGGATTTCAAGGCCTACACCGTGCAATGGGAAAAACCCATCGCGTGCGGCTACCACGGCTACGTGATCTATTCGGCGCCGCCGCCGAGTTCGGGCGGCACCACGATCTGCGAGACGCTGCAGATCATCGCGCCGTATCCGTTCGCGCAGTGGGGTTTCCATTCCGCGAAAAGCGCGCACACCTTCATCGAAGCCGAGCGCCGCGCCTTCGCCGACCGCAATACCTATCTCGGCGATCCGGCGTTCGTGCACAACCCGATCAGGCAATTGCTTTCCGCCGAACACGCCGCCGAGTTGCGCGCCGACATCAAGCCCGGCAAGGCGACGCCGTCATCGGAAGTGCAGGGCAGCCTCGGGCCGTACCAAGCCACCAACACCACGCATTACTCGGTGGTCGACGGCAAGGGCAACGCAGTCGCGGTCACCTACACCGTCAACAGTTATTTCGGCATCAAGCAGATCGCGGGCGACACCGGCTTCTTCCTCAACAACGAGATGGACGATTTCACGTCCAAACCCGGCGTGCCCAACCAGTTCGGCCTCGTGCAAGGCAAGGCCAACCGGATCGAACCCGGCAAGCGCCCCTTAAGTTCGATGAGCCCGACCATCGTGATGCACGACGGCAAGCTCGTGATGGTCACCGGCAGCCCCGGCGGCTCGACCATCATTTCCACCACCATGGAAAGCATCCTCAATGTCATCGAGTACGGCATGAACGTGAAGCAGGCCATCGACGCGCCGCGCATCCACATGCAGTGGTACCCCGACGAAATCTTCGCGGAGCCGCGTGCGTTCGCGCCAACCGTGCAATCCGCGCTGGAGGCGATGGGCTACAAGATCCGCGACGTGCACTCGATGGGCGACATCGCCGCGATCGTGGTGAATCCGAAAACCGGCATGCTGGAAAGCGTCAATGATCCAAGGTATCCGGCGGGTGAGGCGGCGGGGTATTGATTGCTTCGTAACATCGTCACCGGATCTAGCCATCAGGCACGGCTACTTGATACGCGTGGCATCAGCAATCTCGTTATCGTCAGTATCGATGAGTTTGTCATCGCATGCGACGATGTTCGTCATTGGCAACCAGAGGGCGGTATCTACTTGATCCGTAGAGTCGATTTCCCACACTGACCCGTCCTCGAGAATGACGATGGCGCCATCGGAGGACACCGATTTAACCCAGTGGCCGTCCTCACAATCAGCATGCGCGATTCCCGTCGCGAGCACGAGTGCGGCTGCTGCAGGCAGCAATATCCAAAACTTCTTCATGACTTCCCCCTTCGTTACAAGTACTCGAAATCAGCACGCGCGTAGCGTTCGTGGAATGAGTTCTTACGCATTTACCACGCGATAACTCAATGACTATCGATGGTAGTGACGCCATTATCTTTGCGCATGACGGGATTGCCAGCCTGATTGACGCACTTGAATGTAATCGACGCGCCACCGAGGCTGCTGCCGTAAACAGGGGGCTGTACGTTTTGTGTTACAAGCTCAAATTGCTTACGCATTGAAGCACAGAACTGATTCCCCTCTGCCATGAGATCGCCCGCTACTGCTTGGACGCTCCCAAAGGCTCCGGCAGCGTTGGTCTTAGCCGCATAGTAAGTATCAGCACCGATCTGAACTGGCGGCGCAGTTGCGCACCCTGAGAGCAACAGCAAGACGGCAATCACGAAATATCTATTACGTTTCATGATGCACACCCCCTTTTACTGGAATGCCGAGCGCAACTGTATACCTATTGACGTGGCCTGCGGTAAACGATGATCTTCGACAGCATTCAGTGTCTCGCAGCCACAAACCATGCGATCGCCGCAATGAAGTTGTTGGTGGCAT
>JAZKBD010000074.1:0-6604 GCA_040388785.1 Pseudomonadota bacterium | reverse complement strand
CCAGGCCCAGGATGACCAGAGCGGGCACGGGATACCAGGCGAACCTGAAATCGGGCAGGTGCACGCAGCCGAAAACGACCGCGCTGGCCAGCATGGCCAAGCCGATTGGCATGCGGCTCGCAAGGCCCGACAACAGCACGCCGCGGAACACCAGTTCCTCGACGAACGGCGCGACGCACACTACAAGCACTGCCAGCAGCAGGCGCATGCCGATCGATACGTTGCCGGCAAGCAGCGAGACGTCCTGATCAACCTGGTGATGGCCAGCGAGACTGTGCGTGAGCGGACCGCCGAGCAGCAACACGGCGGCGCCGAGCAGCACCGCGATCAGGTACGAATGTTTTTTCGCGGGCGGCGTGAATCCGAAGCCCGGCAATTCCGCACGTGACCATTGTGCGCGCCAGAACCGGCGGATCAACAGGATCATCGCCACGGCCGCGGCGGCGATCGTGGCGACGATGAAAACGACGCGCATGTCGGGATTCGCCATCAAGGCCAGCATGACGGCCTTGGCGTCGGGCGGCGCGCGGTGGTGCAGGCCGGCCTCGAATCCGGCCTTCACCATCAGCACGAAACCGGCCATCACGCCAAACAATATTCCCAAGCCGAACTGCAGCAGGAAGTACAGCGCCACGATGCCGAGTCCGCTCCAGACGCCGGGATGTTTTTCCACGCGTTGTGCGATGGAGGCGGCGTTGGAAACGGCCGGGGTATTTTCCGTGGGCAGATCCATGCGACCCGAAGCAATCGAAAGACAGCGCGCACTCTAGCAGCGCGACGGATTGACAATGGCGAACGATTGCTGCGACGCGCGGTTGGAGCATTTGTGACTCAAGCGCCAACGAAAAGACCCCCTTCAGCCCTTCGGGCAGCTTCCCCCGCAAGCGGGGGAAGCGAAGCATTTCCTTCCCCTGCGCGTAGCGCGGGGGAAGGTGCCGAAGGCGGATGGGGGCGCTCTTCGCAACGATCAAAAACGAGTGCTCTAAACCGTCCAGATTTCCTGGAACACGCGGCGGAAATTGAGCCCCAGCACTTCGGTGACACGCGCGCTATTTTTCGATCCGGTAATTGAAGCTCGCGCGATTGCCGGTGGTCGCATTCTCGGCTTCGAATTGCAGGAAGCGGTTCAAGGTGTAGCGCAGCGTGATGACCTGGCCCGGCGTGAACAGGCCAACGCCGTAACTCAGGAACAATCGCGGCGAAAGATATTTGCCGGCGGTGAACGCGGAGCCGCCCAGTGCTTCGCTCGACGACACGCCGGCTTCGAGACCGAGCCGCGAGCCGATCGATTTCGCCAACCGGTCGCCGGCCAATCCGCCCAGTGCCTGCGCGGCAGTGTTGAGCGTGTCGCCTTCGCCGCTCTTGAGTGCGGTCAACGGACGGCCGGTGACGAGGTACGACAATGCTTCGGCCTGTTCCATCGCGGGGTCGGAAAACACCGTCAGGATCGGCCGCTGCGCGGTGCCGCGGATTTGCAGGCCCACGGTGATGTCCTGGCTGCGGATGTTGCGCACCGCGCGGATGTCGAGGCCGGGATTGTCGAGCCGCGTGCCGGCGAACAGCAGCCGCCCGCGTTCGATGCTGAGGTTCTGGCCGTACGCTTCGTACTTGCCGTCGACGCGGATTTCGCCGCGCCCGGTCGCGGTCTGGCCGGGGCGCTCGCGCACCGCGAGTTGTCCGTGCACGGTGCCGTCGAGACCATAGCCTTGCACCTTCACCTTGTCGCCGAGCTTGACCTCGATGTCCGCGCTCATCGCCATCGGCGCGACCTGCGCGGTGGGCGGCGCATCGACGATCACCACGTCGGGCGAAGCCTGCGCGGGGCCCTGGCCGGGCAGTTTTTCGACTTCCACTTTCGCATCGGGAATCGTCACGCTGCCGGTCAGCGCGAACACGCCGTTCGCGCGTGCAATGTGCAAATCGGGCGATGCGATCACGTGCGCGGCGGGAATGTCCGCGACCAGCACGTTGTTGCCCTTGATGTCGAGCGCCAGCGGCGCGTTCGCGGCGAGACCGACGCTGCCGCCGACGTGCAACACGCCGCAGCCGGACGCGATTTGCCCATTGATCGCGAGGCGGCCCTGCGCGTCGCCGTTGATGGCGAACTCGCCGTCGTGCAGTTTCAAGCCCGCGCGCGGCAGTTCCGCGGAGAAGCCCTGCGTCTGGATGCGCCCCTGGAATTGCGGCGCCGCCAGCGTGCCGGACAGTTGCAGGTTGCCGGCGAGCGAGCCTTGCACGTTGGCGATTTCGGACGAAACGGCTTCGAGGAAGGCGAGGCTGTGCAGGTTCGCGTCGATGCTTCCCTGCAACACGTGGTTGGCGCCGCTGACGGTGACATCGCCATTGACGTGTCCGCCGTCGTCCAATGCCGCGTGCAGGCGAGCGTGCTGATTCGTACCCGATGCATCGATGTTGACGCCGATGCCGGACCAGGCGAGCAGGGCGCGGCCCGGATTCGACGCATAGACAATGCTGCCGGGGCCCGCCGCGAGATTCGCGTTGCCATGAATGCCGCCATGGGCGTCGATCGACATTTGTCCATTGCCCGAGAGTTCGCCGCTCGCCTGCAGGGGATCGGCACCCGATGCCAAGGTCGCGAGAAGTTGCAGGGGCAGGCGTTGCAGCGAGTATTTCGCGGTAATGGCGCCTTGCGCGTTGCGATCCGCCGACGCACACAGGCGCGGCTCGCCGGCGCTCAGACAAAGTTGCGACAGCGTCAACGCGCCCTTCTGGTACACGATCGTGCTTTGCGCTTCCTGGCGCCATGCCGGCATGCCCTGCGGTGAAAGTTCGACGTCGCTCAGCGTGCCGGTCCAGCGTTTCGCGCCCGCTTGCCAGCTGCCAGTCAATGTCAGCGCAGCGCCGGCGGGTTTGCCGTTTGCGCGCAACTGCAAGTGGTGCGACGCGGCGTTGCCGTGGCCTTGCAGGCTGACGCTGTCGAAATCGAAACCCGATGCATGCACGCCGTGCAGCGCCAGATCCAGATCGCCGCCCGGCTGCGCGATATTCGGGATGGAAGCGGTGAGCTGCAGACTGTCGATGCGGCGCGCCTGCGCGCTCAAACCGCTGCCTTGCAGGTGTCCCGCGACCGCGAGTTTCGGCCAGTTGCCCTTGAGCGTGAATTCGCCCTGCAATTTGCCGGAAGTATTCGGCAGCCAGTCGCCCAGCGAAGCGACGTCCAGCGTGACGCTGGCGTCGGTGCGCGCGCCGCGCTTGCCGATCGCGTGGATGCGGCTGTTGCCCGCGACCAGCAACAGTGAACCCTGCAGCAGGTTGTCGGGCGTGATCACGAGATCGACCTTGCTGCCGGCGAGGTTGCGCTGGCGCAATGTGCCGGCCACCTTGTCGAGTTTCAGCGTCGCGACGGGACCTTGCGGCGTGAGCTTGCCGTCGCTCGCCAGCGTGAAGTCCAGCGCGCCGTTCCAGCCGGCCAGGATGGCGCCGGGATCGAAGCGTTTCGCGACGGCGTCGAGCTTCCACGACATGGGGCTTTGCAAGCCGATGGTGCCGCGCATGTCGAGGCCGCCCTGCTTCTGCACGATCTTCAAGGCGTGCAGATCGATCTGCTGCGGGGTGCCGGCGAGATCGATCTGCATGTTCGACAACCGGTCGGGCGGCCCGAGCGCCATCGCGCCCTTCACCGCGAAGTGTTTGGCCGTGCCGCTCAGCTTGACGTCGCCGTGCGTCGCCAGCGCCTGACCGGCAAGGTCGGCGGGCAGCACGACGTCCTGCCACGTGGCGCCGAGCTCGAACGACATTGGATTCGCATCCAGGTGCACGACGCCGGTCGCGGTCGCGATGCCGGCGATCTGCGGCGAACGCAGGCGCAGCGGATCGAGGGTGAGCGTCTTGCCGTCGTAGCGGAACTGCGCGGGATCGAGCAGCAGCGGCGTGTCGTTGACGACGAGCGTTCCGTCCAGCTTGCCGCCGCCGCCGTCGCCGGACCCGTGCACGTCCAGCGCGAGCGTTTTCACCGACGCGGGCAGGGCGGGCAACGCTTTGGTGTCGAATTTCGGCGCATTCAATGCGAGCGTCCACGCATGCGACGCATCGAGTTTTAGGCTCGAATCGGCGCGAAGGACGACCGGCGCCGAAAGCGCTGCGTGCAGTTGCGCGGTCTTGCCATCCGATTGCGATGCGAGCGTGCCGGTGTAGCGCGTGCCGTCGTACGTCCAGTCGAATTTCGCGCTGCCCTGGCCTGGATAACCCGTCGCGATCGCGAGCGTGCCGTCGAGATCGGCGCTGCCATCGGGCGCGCGCAACGTGAGTTGCTTGACCAGCAATCGCCGGCTGCTCCATTGGCCGGCCAGCACGAGGCTGTCGGCGGCGAACATGCGCTTGCCGCTTTCATCGACGACGATATGGGTGAGTTGCGTATCGTCCAGCACGATCGCAAGCGGCGGCTTCAGCGAGAAGCCGCTCGACGTGCTCGAAGGTTTGGATGGCGCGAGGTCGAGCGTGATGCCGTCGATGCGTGCACGCGCGATGTGCAGCGTGTGGCCCAGCAACGCCCACGGCCGCAGGTCGACACTCACACGATCGATGGCGACCTTGGTGCCATCGCGGGTGTGGTAACGCAGCCCGTCGATCGTGGTGGTGCCCGCAAGCGTGCCGCTCGCGCTTGCATAGGCGAGTTGCCCGTGCATCATCGCAACGCCGCGGTCCAGTGCGAAGCGCAATCCCGATGGCGTGTACAGCACCCAGGACAACGATGCCGCCAGCACGATGACGATCGCGACGATCGCGACGACGATACCGAGCAGCCATTTGCGCGCGCGCGTCACAGGTCGGGTCCTATGACGATGTGCAACTGCGGACCGTGGTAGTACGGGTTCGCGATCGGCACGCCGACGTCGACGCGCACCATGCCCACCGGCGAGCGCCAGCGCACGCCGAGCCCGGCGCCGGTGCTTGCGTGGAAATCGGTGCCATTGAACGCATCGCCCGAGTCCACGAATGCCGCGATGCCCCAGTTGCGCGTGAAGTAGTGTTCGATGGTGGCGCTGCCGACCAGCAGGCGCTCGCCGCCGACCACCAGGCCGTAGCTGTTGCGCGGTCCGATCGCTTGGTACGCGTAGCCGCGGATCGAGCGGTCGCCGCCGGCGAAGAAGCGCAGTTGCGGCGGCAGTTTCGAGAAATCCGCGACGCTGGTGATGCCGGCGTTGCCGCGCAGGATCAGCCGGTTGTCGCGGCCGATCGCGTGGATCCACGTGACGTCGGCCAGCGCCTGCGCGAAGCGCGTGTCGATGCCGGGTCCGGCGCGCGCGATCAGGTTGATCGAGTAACCCTTGCGCACGAACAGCGGATTGTCCGCGACTTTT
Organism: Pseudomonadota bacterium; assembly: GCA_040388785.1. Taxonomy (GTDB): domain Bacteria; phylum Pseudomonadota; class Gammaproteobacteria; order Xanthomonadales; family Rhodanobacteraceae; genus 66-474. The sequence continues at coordinate 1,283 of JAZKBD010000074.1, read as the reverse complement.
TTTGTCAAGCCGATTTCCGGATAGATCAGCGTGCTGCGGCCGCGCTCGATGCCGGGAATGTTCACGTCGTTGCCGGAATTGCCAACCGTGAACGTGCCGCTCAGCAGGTGCACTCCGACGGTGCGCACCCAGCCGTGCCAATCGTGGGTTTCGTTCGCGGCGATCGAGAACGTGCGCGAGACCGAAGTCTTGGTGTTCTCGTCGCGGTAGCCGACGCCGAGGTTGAAACTGGCGTGGTCGCGGCCCGGTCGCGGAATGCCGTAAATCACCTGCGCTGTCTTGAGCCGCTGCGCGATCAGCACCTGGTTGTCCAGCGTGTGGCCGCTGCGGTTGATCCAGCGCCGCTTGATGCCGCCGCGCACGCCGGGGCCGGTGTCGGTGCCGACGAACACGCCGGCGGTATATACCGTGCGCTTGGCGGGCGCGACGACCACCTTCACCGGCACCACGTGGTCCTTCGCCTTCGCGACCCCCGGCTCTACATCGACGATCGAAAAATAATCGGCATCGGTCAGCGCCTGCTGCAACGTCAGCAGGTTCGATTGCGAGTACCAGTCGCCGGATTCCCACGGCACGTAGCGCTCGAGGAAGCCGGGCTTGAACTGCGAGCCCTCGAACGTCACCGCGCCCAGCTTGTAACGCTCGCCGACGCTGTAGTGCAGGTGGATCGCGGCGCGGTTGTCGGCACGCGTCACCGCGACCTTGTGTTTGGTGGCTTTCGCATCCAGCCAGCCGGTTTCCAGCAGCGCGCTCGCGATCGTGCCTTTGGAAGCTTCGTAGGTCGCGTCGTTCATCTGCTCGCCCACGCGCGGATGGAAGGCGCGCACGGCGATGTTCACCGGCCGCAGTTCAAGCGCGACATCCGGAACCTGCACGTCCAGCGTCGCGACTTTCGTGGCGGGCCCCGGCGTCACCTGCAGATGCACCTGCCATTCGCTGCCCACGTGCTGCAGGTTGCTGGTGGCCTGCGCGTTGTAGTAGCCGTAGGGTTGCAGCGCGGCAGGTGCCTGTTTCGCCGCATCGTTCGCCAGCACCCGCGCCTGGGTGTCGCTGACGTCCTTGCGGGTGGCGTACTGGCTGGCGGCGAGCTGCGCGCGGACGGCGGCGGCGAGTTCCTTGTCGACGCCGGTGACGATGACCTTCAGAGTGTCGGCGCGCGCGGTTTGCGCGGTGGCGATCGTCAGCAGCGCCAGCGCGGCGAGCGTGTGCGCGCGTGGCTGTGTCGATAGCGACATCCCTGTCTTTTTCCGCGCCCCTCCCGGGGGCGCGGGTAACTTTCTCTT
>JAZKBD010000073.1:0-9764 GCA_040388785.1 Pseudomonadota bacterium | reverse complement strand
TCCATCACGCGGTCGGGCACGGCCGCGCGTTCCGACAAGGTGCCGGACTGCTTCAGCAGCTGATCGACCAGCGTGGTCTTGCCGTGGTCGACGTGGGCGACGATCGCGATGTTGCGGAGGTTTTTGATGGACATTGGGGCACGCGAAATGGCCGCAGCATGCGGCCGGTGAATGGGAAAAAAGGACGGCATGGCATGCCGCAGACGCACATTGTACCCGTGATCGCGATCCGGCGCCGGATCGGCCGGGCCTGCCGTTCAGGCTGGTAGACTGGAACGTTTCCCAGACAGGTACCGCCCATGAGCCTCACCGCAACCTTCCAGACCTCCAGGGGCCCGATCCACGTCCGCCTGTTCGACGACAAGGCGCCCGTGACCGTCGCCAATTTCGTCAACCTCGCGCAGCGCGGGTTCTACGACGGCCTGAACTTCCACCGCGTGATCGCCGATTTCATGGTCCAGGGCGGCTGCCCGCAGGGCACGGGCACCGGCGGTCCCGGCTACAAGTTCGAGGACGAATGCCGCGCCGACCTGAAGCACGATGCGCCCGGCAAATTGTCGATGGCCAACGCCGGCCCGCGCACCAATGGCAGCCAGTTCTTCATCACGCACGTGGCGACGCCATGGCTGGACGGCAAGCACACGGTGTTCGGCGAAGTGGTCGTCGCGGATGACCAGAAAGTCGTGAACGCGATCAAGCAGGGCGACACGATCGAGAAGATCACGATCGAAGGCGACACCGCGCCGCTGCTGGCAGCACAGGCCGATCGCGTGAAACAGTGGAACGCCACGCTCGACGCGCGCTGACGCGTCACCCCTGCAAACAAAAAACGGGCGGCTGCAAGGCCGCCCGTTTTGTTTGCTGGAAGACATCTCAGGCGGTCACGCCACTTCCGCCCTTGCGTTTGATGGCGGTGTAGATCGCCAGCAGGATGATCGCGCCGACTATCGAGGCGATGAAATGCACGATGCCGGCCGGGCCCCACCAGCCGACCTGCTCGCCGACCCACGTCGCGAGTACCGAACCGATGATGCCGATGAGGATGGTGACGATCCAGCCTGCCGGTGCGTGATCGCGATCGAAAAACTTGGCGATGACGCCGATGATGAAACCGATGATGATCATCCAGAGCCAGTGCATACCACACCTCCGCTTGTTGATGAGAGTCGTCGGATCACTGCATGGCCCGTCGTTGCCAGGCGAACCGTTGCCGAGCCTAGCACCGTTCACCGGCGGTGGAGTGATGCGCCGGAACTTTGCGGAGCAGGGCGCCGCGACGTGCGTGGTAGAATTGCGAGCTGACTCCCGTGGTCATTCGACGAGGCATCCCATGTTGAAACTTGCTGCGCGCACCGGCCGCGCCAAGCCCAGTGCGATCATGGTGATCGCGGACAAGGCGAAGCAACTCAAGGCCGAAGGCAAGGACGTCGTCAATTTCTCGATCGGCGTGCCGAACTTCCTGCCCGGCGACCACGTGTACCAGGCGGTGCGCGACTGGACGCCGCGCGACAGCGGCGGCTACGGCACCAACCGCGGCGCGCCCGCGCTGCTGGACGCCATCGTCGCGCATTACAAGCAGAGCGGTCTGGACGGCTATTCGCGCAACAACGTCACCGTCGGCATCGGCGCCAAGCAGGTGCTGTACAACCTGTGCGAGGCCCTGCTCGACGAAGGCGACGAGATCGTGTTCGCGGCGCCGTACTGGACCAGTTACGTCGACATCGCCGAAATCCTCGGCGCGAAGATGACGATCCTGGAGTGCCCGCCGGAACAGAACTACAAGCTGACGCCCGCGCAGCTCGACAAGGCGCTGGCCTCGGACCCCAAGGTGTTCCTGTTCAACAACCCGTCCAACCCGACGGGCATGGTCTACACGCGTGATGAAATCGCGGCGCTGGCCGAAGTGCTGGTGAAGCATCCGCAAACCTGGATCATCGCCGACGACATCTACAACCGCCTGGTGTTCGACGGCATCGGTTACCACAACTTCGTGCAGTTCAAGCCGGAACTGCGCGAGCGCACCTTCATCATGGATTCGCTTTCGAAGACCTACGGCATGCCGGGTTGGCGCGTGGGTTTCGTGGCCGGTCCCGAAGCGGGCGTGAAGGCACTGGTGACGCTCAATTCCAATCACATCACCTGCCTGCCGGAAATCACCGAAGTCGCCGCGATCGCCGCGCTGACCGGATCGCAGGACGTGCCGAATGCCAAGCGCGAGGATTTTTCGCAACGTCGCGACGAAGTCGTCAATGCGCTGCTCAGGATTCCGGGCGTGAAATGCCCGCGCCCGCAAGGCGCGTTCTACGCGTTCCCCGACATCTCGGTCGCGTTCGGCAAATCACACAAGGGCAAGCCGATCGCCAACGACGTCGATTTCTGCAAGGCCTTGCTGGAAGACAAGTTCGTCGCGACCGTGCCGGGTTCCGCGTTCGGCGCGCCGCGTTCCCTGCGCATTTCCTACACCTGCGCGCCCGAGCAGTTGAAGAAAGGCCTCGCGCGCATCCAGCAGTTCTTCGACGAATTGAACTGACCTGTTTTCCCGCCATCCCGTTGCGGGGCGACACCTGATCGACCAAGGAGTTGAATCGATGAAAGCACCCGTCCGCGTTGCAGTCACCGGCGCCGCCGGCCAGATCGGTTACGCGCTGCTGTTCCGCATCGCCGCCGGCGACATGCTCGGCCCGGACCAGCCGGTGATCCTGCATCTGCTGGAAATCACGCCTGCGCTGCCCGCGCTGCACGGCGTGGTGATGGAACTCGACGACTGCGCGTTCCCGTTGCTGGCCGGCGTGATCGCGACCGATGACGCCAACGTCGCGTTCAAGGACGTCGACTACGCGCTGCTGGTCGGCGCGCGTCCGCGCGGTCCCGGCATGGAGCGCAAGGACTTGTTGTCCGCCAACGGCGCGATCTTCGGGCCGCAGGGCAAGGCGCTGAACGCGCACGCCCGGCGCGACGTGAAAGTTCTCGTCGTCGGCAATCCGGCCAACACCAACGCGTTGATCGCGCAGGCCAACGCGCCCGACCTCGATCCGAAATGCTTCACCGCGATGGTGCGCCTCGACCACAACCGCGCCAAGGGCCGGCTGGCCGCCAAGACCGGTGCGCACAACACCGACGTCGCCAAGGTGATCATCTGGGGCAATCATTCTTCGACCCAATATCCCGACCTCCACCACGCGACGGTGAAGGGCAAGCCCGCGCTGTCGCTGGTTGACCAGGCCTGGTACGAAAAGGAATTCATCCCGACCGTGCAGCAGCGCGGCGCCGCGATCATCAAGGCGCGCGGCGCGTCGTCGGCGGCATCCGCCGCGTCCGCCGCGATCGACCACATGCATTCCTGGGCACTCGGCACCGCCGAAGGCGACTGGGTATCGATGGGCATCCCGTCCGATGGCTCCTACGGCATCGCGCCCGGCGTGATCTACGGCTATCCCGCGACCTGCAGGAACGGCAAGTACGCCATCGTGCAGGGCCTCGACATCAACGATTTCTCGCGCGCCCGCATGGACGCCACCGACAAGGAGCTGCGCGAAGAGCGCCACGGCGTCGAAGACCTGCTGGGTTGAGCCCTGCATCACGACGGAAGAGAGGGCGGCCGCATGGCCGCCTTTTTCATGGGCGACGTGCAACCGGCGGCGAACAGGACCGGACAAGCGCTAAGATGCGCCAAGCGTGACGGCGCGGCGCCTGATCGCGCGCTGGGGATCGTTCGGCATGCCCGCATTCGGATTCCTGCAGGACCTGCGGCGCCATCACGTGTTTCGCGTGGCGGCCACCTATGCCGTGGTCGCCTGGCTGATCATCCAGATCGTCGCGGTCATCTTTCCGCTGCTGCAGTTTCCGGGATGGCTGGCGCGCACGCTGGTGATCGTCGTGCTGGCGGGTTTCCCCTTTGCGCTGGTGCTGGCGTGGGCGTTCCAGGCACCGGGTGATCCGCAACACGTCACCGCGCGCGGTCGCAAGCGTTCGCTCAGGGTCGGACTTTCGCTTGGCGCGATCGGCATTCTCGTCGCGGTGCTCGGTGGCGCGATGTGGTGGTACTTCGGGCCGATCGAACACACCTTGCGCGACGCGGGCGGCGGCGAGACCGCATCGGCCACGCTCAATCCGGACTCGATCGCGGTGCTGCCGCTTTCGGTGCTCGGTGGCAGCGCCGACGAAAATTACCTCGGACAAGGCATCAGCGAGGAACTGCTGAACGCACTGTCGCGTGTTCCGGGGCTGGAAGTGATCGGGCGCACTTCGTCGTTCCGTTTCGGGGATAGCCAGCTCGGCGCGCGCGCGATCGGGCGTGAACTGGGCGCGCGCAACCTGCTGTCGGGTGTGGTGCAGCGCTCCGGCGACGAACTGCGCATCAATGTCGAACTGGACGACGCCGTGAATGGCACCACGCTGTGGTCGCAGCAGTACAACGAGAAGATGGGAAGCCTGTTCGCGCTCGAGGACACCATTTCCAGCGCGGTGGTGGCGGCGCTCCAGGTCAAGCTGGGCGACATCGACAGCAACAAACTGGTATTCAAGGGCACGGCCAGCCCGCAGGCGCACGATCTGTACCTGCAAGGTTCGCGGCTGTCGTGGCACACCGACGACGCCAGCCTCGAACAGGCGCTGGTGCTGTTCAACCAGGCCATCGCGATCGATCCGAACTATGCGGCAGCCTGGGCGGGCATGGCGCGCGCGTACATCTATCTCGCGGATGTGTACCGCGCGCCACTTTCCCTCCTGCCGGCGATGCGCGGCGCCGCGGAAAAAGCGGTGGCGTTGAATCCCGATCTGGCCGAAGGGCACCTGCAGATCGGCTACATCGCGATGAGCTACGAACTGGATTTCGCCAAGGCGAAGCGGGAACTGGAACTCGCGTTGAAATTGCGGCCGAGCCTCGCGGAAGCGCGCGCGCTGATGGGCTTCTATCTGTTGCGCGTGGGCAGGGATGCGGCCGCGGCGCGCAAGGAATTGCAGAGCGCCGAAAAGCTGGACCCGCTCAATCCGTGGTATCCGCGCTGGGAAGCCTACGCGGCCATCGCGCAGGGCAACGAGGCCGACGCGATGCAGCTGGCGCAACGCGTCAACCGGATCGATCCGGCTTTCGCGTACAACGGCGATGCCGTGGCGATGGTCGATGGCGCGTTCGGCCATTGGCAGGCTTGCGTGGACCGCTACACGCAGCAACACGCGAAACCGAGCACGTCCAGCCCGCAGCTTGCCATCTGCCAGGCGCACACGGGCGAAACCGCGCAAGCACGCGCGGCATTGCAAACGTTGCTGGCGGATGCGCAACACCACTACGTCGACCGCACCTACATCGCCGCGATCTACGCGGCGCTGGACGACAAGAACGACGCCATGGCCGAACTGGAACAGGCCTGGCGCGATCGCTCGGCGCACATGAACGCGTTGTGGCTGAATCCGTGGTATCGCCCGCTGCACGGCGATCCGCGCTTCGAGGCACTGATCGAGCGCGTCGCGAAGGGCGGGCAGCCACCCGCGCCGGGCACGAACGCTGCGACGGCGCCGGCGTCGCCCTGATCCATCGCGGTGTTGCTATGCTGATGTCCGCGGCTGCCGACGCAGCTCGTGTTGGCCGGTCTGGGGTTCTGCCGGCTCGATGGCGCGACGCATACAGTATGCGTTCCAGCGCCGGTCGCAGGGCGAGCGATGGGAAACGTGAAGCCCGCGACAGGGTTGTGGCTGCGAGCGGCACGGGGATATGACAAGGTCCTGGTTGCGCGAGTTGCGGCGAAGGCACGTGTTCCGCGTGGCTGCGGGCTATGCCGTGGTCGGCTGGCTGCTCATCCAGATCGCCACCCAGGTCTTTCCGTTCTTCCACATTCCCGACTGGTCGGTGCGCCTGCTGGTGCTGCTGGTGCTGGCGGGATTTCCGGTGGCGCTGGTGCTGGCATGGGCGTTCGACGCGACGCCACATGGCATCGTGCGCACCCAACCCGAAGGCCAGCCGGTGCTGCGGCGCGGTTCGCGCGGTACCTTGCTGGTCGGCGTGATCGGCGCCTTGCTGGCGATCGCGGTGGGCGCAGGTTATTGGTGGTGGCATCGCGGCGCGCCGACCGTGCAGGCCCCGTCGAAAGTCGCCGCCGCGCCGCCCGGAATGCCGAGTGCCGCAAAGCACGCGGATGCCGCGGGCACCCTCGCGCTGCCGCAGACCATGGCCGGCCTGGTTCCGGTCGAGCCCAAGTCGATCGCCGTGCTGCCGTTCGAGAACATGAGCGCGGACCCGGACAACCGCTACTTCGCCGAGGGCATGCAGGACATGATCCTGACCAAGCTCGCGGACATCGGCGACCTGAAGGTCATCTCGCGCACCTCGACCGAGAAATACGCCAGCCGCCCCGGCAACCTGAAAACCGTCGCGCGCCAGCTCGCGGTCGCCAACATCCTCGAAGGCAGCGTGCAGAAAGTCGGCAAGCAGGTGCTGATCAACGTGCAGTTGATCGACGCGCAAACCGACGATCACCTGTGGGCGCAGGCCTACACGCGCACCCTCGACAACGTGTTCGGCGTGGAAGGCGACGTGGCGCAGCAGATCGCGCAGGCGCTGCACGCCAAGCTCAGCGAGCGCGAGCAGCAGGCGCTCAGCGCGAAGCCGACGCAAAACGCGGACGCATGGGATGCGTACCTGCGCGGACTCGCCTCCAATCTCGGCGCGGGCGGCAATGCCGCGGATTACCGCCGCACCGCAGGCTTCTATGCGGACGCGGTGAAACGTGATCCGGATTTCGCGTTGGCGTGGGCGCGGCTTTCCGAAATCGACAGCCGGATCTATCAGATGCATTTCGATCGCAGTCCGTCACTGGCCGCTGCGGCGAAACAGGCGGCGGACACCGCGCTGAAGCTCGCGCCCGACAGCGGCGAGGCGTGGCTGGCGCGCGGCTTCTACTTGTCGCGCGTGGAATCGAAATATCCGGAAGCGCTGGCCGCGCTCGGCAATGCGCGCACGCGCCTGCCCAACAGCGGCGAGGTGCTCGCGGCGTTTTCCGACATCGAGGCACGCCAGGGCCAATGGGAGCAGGCGATCAACAACATCGACATGACCTCCATCGTCGATCCGCGCAACGCCCGCCTGTTGCTGCAACACGTGCGCCTGCACGCAATGCGGCGCGAATGGCCGGATGCGTCCGCGGTACTCGCGCACGCGCGCGCAATCGCGCCGGATGACGTGTCGCTGATCGCGTGCGGCGCGTCGATCGCGCAGGCGCAGGGACAGCTCGACAAGGCGCAGGCGCTGCTTGCGCCACTGCCGACGCAGCCCGGCGATCCGTCCGTGTTCATGGCGCGCGTGATGCAGTGGTTGTACCAGCATCAATACGCCGCGGCGATCCAGGCGTTGCAGGCGGCCGTCGCGAATCCTCAGGCGTCGCCGGGAAGCGGCATCGGCGATGACTGGTATCTGTTGGGTTTCGCCCAGCAACTCGCCGGCGATGCAGCGGCTGCGCGTGCGACTTGGCGGGCGGCGGGCGCGAAGCTCGAGGCGCTGCAAAAGACCTATCCGGACGAGCCCGGCCTCGCGGCCGATCTCGGTCTGGTGTACGCCGGACTCGGCGAACAGGACAAGGCGCTGGCCGAAGCTGTGCGCGCGATGCAACTGCAACCCGCGTCGACCGACGCGACGCAGGGCCCGGCGTGGCAGGAACAACGCGCGCGCATCGAAGCCGGGACCGGCGACACCGCGCGCGCGATCAACGATCTGCAGCACCTGCTGCAGACGCCGTACCGCAGCGCGTTCTACGCGACCGCGATCACGCCCGCACTGTTGCGCCAGGATCCCGCATGGAATCCGTTGCGCAACGATCCGCATTTCCAGGCGCTGCTGAAGACGTCCTCCGACACCATGCGTTCGGCGATGTCTTCGGCGCATGGCTGAACTCCTCGCGCGCCTGAAGCAACGCAAGCTGGTGCAGTGGGCGCTGGCGTACGTCGCGTTTGCATTTGCGCTGATCCAGGTCGTCGATGTCGTGGCATCGCAATTCGGGTGGCCCGAAGGCCTGCGGCGCGGCGTGACGCTGACGCTGGCCGTCGGCTTTTTCGTGGTGCTGGTGGTGGCGTGGTACCACGGCGAGAAAGGTCGCCAACGCGTCAGCGGACCAGAATTGTTGTTGATTGCGCTGGTGCTCGCCACGGGCGGCGCGCTGGTGTGGCGGTTCGAGCGCGTGGTGCCCACGACTCGTAGCCCGGATGGTGCGCAGCGCAATCCGGGAGCTATCGCAACTGCGCCAGCCATTCCGATTCCCGCCAAATCCATCGCAGTGCTGCCATTCGAGAACCTGAGCGAGGACAAGGCCAACGCCTATTTCGCGGACGGCATGCAGGATCTGATCCTCACCAAGCTCGCCGACATCGGCGAGCTCAAGGTGATCTCGCGCACCTCGACCGCGAAGTACAAAAGCCATCCGGACGATCTGAGGATCATCGCGCAGCAATTGGGCGTGGCGACGATCCTGGAAGGCAGCGTGCAGAAGGCCGGCAACCAGGTGCTGATCAACGTGCAGTTGATCGACGCGCGCACCGACAGCCATCTGTGGGCCGAAGGTTATCAGCGCAACCTGGACAACATCTTCGGCGTGGAAGGCGAGGTCGCGCAGAAGGTGGCCGAGGCATTGAAGGCGAAACTGTCGCCGGCCGACACCGCGCGCGTGACAGCGGTGCCGACGCAGAATCCCGAAGCCTGGGATCTGTATTTGCGGGCGCTTGCATTCGAGAACCGTGCAAAAGACCAGTACGCGTTGACCCGGTCCGAAATGCCGCAGGCAATTGACCTGTTGCAGCAGTCGCTCGCGAAAGACCCGGATTTTGCCTTGGCTGATGCATTGCTCGGGCGGGCGCACATGTACATGTATTTCTTTGCATCCGACCGCACCGCTGCGCGACTGGCGGCGTCAAAGGCTGCAATAGATCGCGCGCTCAGCCTGCAGCCAGACCTTGGCGAAGCTCATCTTTCGCAAGCGTTTTATTGGTATTGGGGCTTTCGCGACTACGCGCGCGCGCAAGCCGAGCTCGGCCTGGCCCGCAAGGCGTTGCCGCACGATTATGAGGTCGTGGAAATCAGCGCGGCGATTGCGCGCCGGCAGGGCCGATGGCAGCAGGCGTTGGACGGGCTTCAAGAGTCGCGGGTCTACGATCCGCGCAATGCGCAGCCCGTCTTCGAGACTGGCCAAACGTATGCTGCGCTGCGGCGCTACCCCGAAGCGGATCGGGCTTACGCGCACGCGGCCGAGTTGTCGCTCAATCCGACACTGGGCTTGGGGCGGCGGGCGTGGAACACCGTTCTCTGGAAGGGCGATCTTGCGCCATTGCGGACGTGGCTGGCGACATTGCCGACAGCGAGCGAGGAACGCCTCTACAGTGAGGCGTATTACTTCAAGTCAGCTTGGTTCTCACGAGATTATGCCGCAGCTGTGAATGCGGTACAGGAATCCCATTCACCGGCCTGGATAACGGTCAACGGGAATACTGCGCTACCACGGCGGCTTTACTTGGCGTGGGCCTTGGCTGCCGCGGGCGAAAATGCCAAAGCCGCCGCGCTCTATCGCGATCTGCATGCGGAAGCGCTCGCCGCGGTGCGCGAGCGGCCGGACGATTGGGATCGGCATCTCGCGCTCGGCTTCGCCGCCGCCGGGCTCGGCATGAAAGACGAGGCACTGCGCGAAGGGCGCCGAGCCGCCGAACTGTTGCCGATCAGCCGCGATGCCTTCGCCGGGCCTGAAGTCTTGAGTTATGTCGCGCGCATTGACGTGCGTGCTGGCGACAAC
>JAZKBD010000072.1:5307-23452 GCA_040388785.1 Pseudomonadota bacterium | reverse complement strand
TGCGGTCGTAGTGCTTCGCATCATGGATATTGCTGTGCAGCTTGCCGTCGGAAAACGTGCCCGCGCCGCCTTCGCCGAACTGCACGTTGGATTCCTCGTGCAGGTGGCGTTGGCGCCACAGGTCCCAAGTATCCTGCGTGCGCTCGCGCACCGCCTTGCCGCGTTCCAGCACGATTGGCGCGAGGCCCGCTTCGGCGAGGATGAGCGCCGCGAAAATGCCGCACGGTCCGAAGCCGATGACGATCGGGCGATATTCGGGCGGCCGGGTTGCCGGTGCGATGGGGTGGTAGCGCGTGTCGGGCGCGATCTGCAGGTCGCGGCTGTTGCCATGCCGCGCCAGCAGCGCCGCTTCGTCCGCGACTTCCAGTTCCAGCGTGTAGATCAGCGCGATGGCGCCGCGCTTGCGCGCGTCGTAGCCGCGGCGAAATATCGTGAACGTGCGCAAGGCATCGCTCGCGATGCCGAGCCGCGCACAAATGGCGGCGGGCAGCGCGTCGGGTGCGTGGTCCAGCGGCAGTTTGAGATTGGTGAGGCGCAACATGTCCGCCAACGATAATGGCGTCAGGCTTGCGGCCGAAGACAACGAACAGATCGAGCGCGCAAAAATCCGCTCAAGGATTCCTTGCCGCGTAGGGCGCATGCTTGCGCACCCCACTTCCGGCGCGCCGTGGCTGTGTTTCCGGCATCGTCAGGAATACCGGAACGACGAGGACAGCGACGGCGGCGATCATCGCGCCGGGCAGCGCGTCCCATCCGGTTCGTTGCACCAGCAGTTCGGCAAGGAAAGGCGTCAGGCCGCCGAACAGTGCGGTCGCGACCGTGACGCCGAGGGCCAGGCCGCTGAGCCGGCCTTCGCCCGGGAACTGCTCGGCGGTCGCGGGCGCGCCGACCGCGCTCACGCCGCCGGCGACGCAGGCCAGCACGACCGCGCCGATGGCGATGCGCAGTTCGCCGCCGCCCGCCATCAAGCCGAACATCGCCAACGGCAACAGCATGCTCGCGATGCCCAGTCCGATCAGCACCGGTTTGCGTCCGGTCCGGTCGGACAGCGCGCCGGCGAATGGCGTGACCAGGATGACGGCGACCGCCGCGATCGTCGACAGCCACAGCGAGCGGCCTTCGCCGAGGATGTGCGATGAACTGAGGAACGCCGGCACGTAGGTGATGCCAACGTAATAGGTGATCGAACCCAGCGCCGAGATGGCGAAGGTGCGCAGCAACGCGGGACGATGGTGGGCGAGCGTGTGGCGCAAGGGCGATTCCGGCACGCTGTGTTGCTGCACCTGGCGCAGGAAATCCGGTGATTCCTGCATCGTCGAGCGCGCGATCCACACGCAGCCGGCGAGCAATGCGCCGGCGAAGAACGGAATCCGCCAGCCCCAGGCATCGAGATGCGCGCTGCTCATCGCGCCGACCGTCAGCGCCGCGATCGCCACCGCCAGCAACGCGCCGATCTCGCTCGCGGCCGATGCCAGCGACGTGATCAAGCCGCGACGTTCCGCGCGCGCGCCTTCCAGCAGGTAAGCGACCACGCTGGTGTATTCGCCGCCGACGGAAAACGCCATGAAGCAGCGCAGCAGCAACAGCAACACGCCGGATGCGGGCCCGATCGCGGCGTAGTCGGGCAGCAACGCCGTCGCCAGCATCGCCAGCGTCATCAGCATCATCGACAGCATCAGCGTGCGCTGGCGGCCGATGCGGTCGCCGATGTGGCCGAACACCATCGCGCCCAGCGGCCGCATCCCGTACGCGATCGCGAATCCCGCCAGCGTGGCCAGTAGCGAGCGGGCGCCGCCGCCGAAGAACACCCGCGACAGCACCGTGGCGAAATACAGATACAGCGTGAAGTCGTACCACTCGACCACCGTCGACAGCGCCGCGATCGCCATCGATGTGCGCGAGACATCGGGAATGGCGGGACTCTCGGCGGTGCTCATCCCGACAGATTGCCGCAACCGGGCGATTGGAAAGTGAAGGGAAACGGCGCCGGTGGTCCGGATGCCGAAGGGTGCCGCGTTACCATGCCGGGATTGCGTGCGGCATGCCTTGCGTTCGCTGCATGTTTTCCGAAAAGGAGCCGGCACGATGAAGCATGAAGAAGTCAGCATCCGCACGCGCAACGGGCAATGTCCGGTGCACGTGTTCACGCCCGATGACGCGGGGCCGTGGCCGGCGATTATCGTGTACATGGATGCATTCGGCATCCGTCCGGCCTTGATGCAGGTCGGTGAGCGCATTGCGGAAGGCGGTTACCTCGCACTGGTGCCGGATTTGTTTTATCGCTACGGCGCGTATGGCCCGCTGGATCCGAAGGCGGCCTTCGCCGGCGATTTCCGCGCCACGGTCGGGCCGATGACGTCGACCACCGGCAACGCCAAGGCCGCGCAGGATACCGAAGCGTTCCTCGCGTACCTCGATACACGCCGCGACGTTGCCGGCGACAAGATCGGCACCGTCGGTTTCTGCATGGGCGGCGGGATGGCGATCACGGCCGCGGGCATGCATCCCGATCGCGTGGCGGCCGCGGTCAGCTTCCACGGCGGACGCTTGGCCACCGACGATCCGGAGAGCCCGCACCTGCTGGCGCCGAAGCTTCGCGCGGAGTTGTACATCGCGGTCGCCGACAACGATCGCAGTTGTCCGCCGGAAATGGTCGAGCGCCTCAGGCAGGCGCTCGACGCTGCCTGCGTGCGCTATCGCTGCGAGGTGCACCAAGGCGCTGCGCACGGCTGGATGAAGACCGATTTTCCGACTTACGACGCGGCGGCGGCCGAACGCGGCTGGTCCGAAATGTCCGCGCTGTTCGACCGCACGCTGAAATAACGGCCTGCTTGTCACGACCGTCGCGTGAGTACGATCCGGCGGCGATGCGTGCGGCGATGGCGTACAGTGGAAGCATGCGCGATCCCGATGACATGACGCTCGACGGGCGCGGGCATCATCGCAATGACAATGCTGCGCGCCCGGACTTGCCCGGCGTGAAACTGCTGCCGTCGCCCGCGCGCAGGCGTCTGCGGCGGCAGGTGCTTGCGGTGTTGAGCCGCGATGCGCCGGCGCCGGATTACGACGCGCCGCCGGGCGATCCCGGCCTGTTCGGCCCCGACAGCGCGACCTGGAAAATCCACGCGGATTTTCCGTCGATGATGGCGGGTGGGCTGGCTTCCCTGATGTTGCAGGCCTTGCATCCGCTGGCGCTGGCGGGCGTGTGGGATCACTCCGCGTTCCGCACCGACACGCTCGGCCGCCTGCGCAACACCACGGCGTTCGTCGGCCGTACCACTTACGCGCCGCGGGCGCCGGCCGAAGCGGCCATCGAGCACGTGCGCGTGATTCACCACCGCGTCCACGGCACCGCGCCGGATGGCCGCGCGTACAGCGCGGACGATCCGCATCTGCTTGCGTGGGTGCATTGCGCTGGCTGCTGGTGCTTCCTGCGCGCGTACGAGCGCTACTGCCATGCGCCGATTCCACCCGCGATGCAGGACCGCTATCTGGCGGAGATGGCGAGGATCGCGGAAGCGCTGGGCGCGCGCGAGGTACCGCGATCGACGACGGAGCTGGATGCATTCTTCGCGCGCGTGCGCGCGGAGCTGACGTTCGATGCACGCACGCGCGAAACGCTGCGCATCCTCGGCTCGATCCGGTTGCCGATTCCATTCGCGGGATTCAGCCGCGATTTGTTCCTGGGCGCGGCGGCCGCGCTGCTGCCGGCGTGGGCGCTGGATTTGATGGAGCGCTCGGGCTTGCAACGCCTGCGCGATCGCGGCGCCGCGCGCGCGTTGCAGTTGATCGCGCCCAGCGTGCGCGACGCGATGGCCGAAGGCGGCTTGGCCTGGCGCGCCTGCCGCCGCACCGGCGCGGATTACGCTTCGTTGTATAAATGGAAATAACGCGCCAATCCTGACGCGCGACAGAAGGAGAAGGGGCATGGCACGTATCGAACTCGAAGCCGAGCGCGTCAGCGTGCGGATGAGTCCGCTGGACGAGATCCTGGCGTTGCACGGATCGCTGCACATTCCCTACGACCACATCCGCTCGGTCGTGTTCGAGCCGGTGCCCCCTGCATGGTGGCGTGGCATCCGCATCGGCACCAACGTGCCCGGGGTGAAGGTCGCCGGAACCTTCTTCACCGACGAAGGCGCGATCTTCTACGACTTTCACGATCCGAACCGCTGCCTGACCCTCGAACTCGACCACGAACACTATCGGCGCGTGGTGGTGCAGGTGGACGAGGATCAGAATCCCGCGGCGCTGGCGATAGAGATCACTGCGCGGCTGGCGCGTTGATTGCGCCCGCCGCGATGGCTGACCACGCGTGCCGGAATGATCCGATGGCCGATCAGAAAAACGTCGGCATCGTCTCCAGCACCTGCAACGCGTCGTCGACCCACAGGATCTGGCGCCATTTGTCGAACGTCAGGCACGGATGCGACGCGCCGAACGACACGATGTCGCCGATGCGGATGTCCGCGCGTTCGGGGATCACCATCATCGCGTGTTGATCCATGACCTTGCGGACGCTGCAATCCTGCAAGGGCTTCGCGGGCTCGCCGGGGCGGTGCAGCTGCAGCGGGATTGGCAGGTCGGGATCGACGGAGATGTCGCGCTTGCCCATCGCGACCACGGCAAGGCCGGGTTCCGGCAGCGACTGCACGTGCGCGAACACTGCGAGTGCAGGCACGAGTTCGCCTGCGAGTTCCGGGTGGCGCGCTTTCACCTCGGCCATCGCATCGCGGTAGGAACGATGGTCGTGCACGACGTAGCAGCCGGGCCGCAGAACCGGCGTGCAGTGATCGCGCAGGTCGGATTCATCGAAGGCTTCGGCGATCAGGTCGAACCATTGCGAACCCGCCGCGGTGACGATCGGCGTGCGCTCCGCGAACGCTCCGGCATCGCGCAAGCCGCGCACGGTCGCGACCAGCCGCTGGGCGTAGCCACGGATGGCATCGACGGCGTGCGCGCCGCCGATCAGGCCCTCGTAGCCTTCGATGCCGCAGAGCACGAGCGCAGGCGCAGCGGCAATGGCGTCGACAAGCGTCTCCAATTCCGACGCATTGCGCACACCGCAGCGTCCGCCCGGCACGCCGAGTTCGGCCAGCACCTGCAGGGTCACGCCGCGCGCACCAAAATAGCGATCCAGCGCTTCGACGTTGGCGACGCTGTCGACGAGGCAGTAATAATCCGCGCCGCGCTCGATCAGGTCGGCGATGATCGCCATGTTGGGCACGCCGACGAGTTGATTGGCCATCAGCAGGCGCGTGACACCGTGTTCGAAAGCCGCGGCGCATTGCACGGCTGTCGCCAGCGTGATGCCCCACGCGCCCGCGTCGAGTTGGCGGCGGAACAATGCGGGTGTCATCGTCGTTTTGCCGTGCGGCGCGAGCTTCGCGCCGTGGTCGTCGGCGAAGCGCTGCATCCATGCGATGTTGTGCTCGAGCGTGCGGTCGAAGATCACCGCTGCGGGCAGGCTTACGTTTTCGAGCAGCGAGCGGCCGTCGAGCGGCGTGCCTTTTTCCAGATGCTTGTCGAGGGTCATGGTTTCGTCCGTGCCGTCGGCGCGATTGTGACATTGCCGCGCGGCGTGCGCCCACCGCAGTAGGGAATGGCCTACACGATTTTCCGAAAAGGATGCGCGGCATCGCGGCCGTGGACTGCCGACGGATTCACGCGCAACCTTGAAACTTGCTGCTTTCAACGTGCGAGGGACAGACATGCGACCGATACGCTGGGTTGTGGTGGTGATGCTTGCGTGGAGCGTCGTTTTCGCGGCGCAGGCGCACGGCGCAACGCCGCCGCCGGTCGAACTGGTCGATCTCTACCATGGCGGCGTCGACCTGTCCCGCTACTGGGTCAGCGAGAAGTTCGACGGCGTGCGCGGCTACTGGGACGGGCACCAGTTGTTCACGCGCGGCGGCACCGTCGTGCATGTGCCCGCGTGGTTCACGAAGAACTGGCCGAAGACGCCGCTGGATGGCGAGCTGTGGGTCGGCTACGGAAAGTTCGCGCACGCGTCCACCATCGTGCGCACGGCGGACGCGAACGATCCGGCATGGCACGAGGTGACGTATCACGTATTCGACTTGCCGGGACAGGGCGGCGACTTCGATGCACGCGTGCCGGCCATCCGCACCACGGTCGCGGCCATCGGCGATCCTTGGGTGGTGGCGATCCGGCAGTTCCACGTCGCGAACGAAACGCAGCTTCGTGCCGAACTCAAGCGCGTGGTGGACAAGGGCGGCGAAGGCCTGGTGCTGCATCGCGGTGACACGCCTTACCGGGCGGGCCGCGGCGTCGGCCTGCTCAAGCTGAAGCCCTACGAAGATGCCGAAGCGCAGGTGGTCGCGATCCAGCCGGGGCAAGGCCGGCTCGCGGGCAGGATGGGATCGTTGGAAGTGCGCATGCAGGACGGGCGGCGCTTTTCGATCGGTTCCGGATTCTCGGATGCGGACCGCGCCGATCCGCCGCCGGTCGGGTCGTGGCTGACGTATCGGTTCAATGGTTTGACGGCCAGCGGCTTGCCGCGTTTCGCGCGTTTCATGCGCAGGCGGCCGGATGGACCGCCGCCCGAACCTGCCGCCCATTGATTGAACATTGCGCATTCGATCGCCGATGCGAATTCACGCGCCGTGCGAACGCGCCCACTGCACGATGCCGGACGTATGCATCGCGCCCGCCTGGCGCGCGACTTCGCGGCCGCCGCGGAACAGCGCCAGTGTCGGAATGCTGCGGATGTCGTAGCCGACGCCGAGATCCTGTTCGGCTTCGGTGTCCACCTTCAGCAGCCGCATGCGCGGTTCCAGCTGCGCTGCCGCCTGCGCGTAGTGCGGCGCCATCATCTTGCACGGCCCGCACCACGGCGCCCAGAAATCCACCAGCACCGGAATGTCGTTGCGCGAAAGATGTTTTTGGAACCGGGCCCGGTCGACTTCCGCCGGCTTGCCTTCGAACAACCGGCGATGGCACCGGCCGCACGTGGGCGCAGCGTCGATGCGATCCGAGGGCACGCGGTTCACCGCTTCGCAATGCGGACAGACGATGTGCAGCGCCTCGCTCATGGAGTTGCCGTGCTGTCGTTGGGGACGGACGCATGATGGGCCCCTGCGCCGGACGAATAGTCCGCCGCCGCATTGATCATCGCGTTCGCGGTCGCGATGACCGGCACCGCGAGGAAGGCGCCCGCGACACCGCCCACGGAGGCGCCCGCGATCACGCCGACCACCACGCCGAGCGGATGCACCTTGACCACGCCGCCGGTGAGGAAGGGATGCAGCACGTTGCCTTCGAGCTGGTTCACCAGCAGCACCACGCCCAGCATGATCAGCGCGTGGTCGAGTCCGTTGAACAGGAACGCGATCAGCACGGCGGCGGCGCCCGCAACGATCGAACCGAGGATCGGCACCAGCGCGCCGAAGAACACGATCACCGCGATCGGCGTGGCCAGCGGCACGCCCAACAGCCATGCGCCGACGCCGTTGCCGACAGCGTCGATGGCGGCGACGAAAATCTGCACGCGTGCAAACGCGCTCAGCGTATGCCAGCCGGCGTGGCCGGCGAAATCGAGCCGCGCACGGGCGCGGCTCGGAAACAACCGCGTCACCCAAGCCCAGATTTCGGCGCCGTCGATCATCGCGAACAGGATCACGAAGATGATGATGAAGATGCCTTCCAGCATGTGCATGATGCGCAAGCCGGCGGCGGCGGCGCGCAGGCCGACATCGGAAGCGTGCGATTGCAGCCATTGGCCGAGTTCAGACATGTAGCGGCTGACCTTGGCGGCGTCGAGCCCGAACGGGTGGGTTGCCAACAGCGACTTCAACTGGTCGCCGACGCCCGCGACCTGCTTCTGCAGGGTCGGGATTTCATTGAGCACGCGCTCGGTCACCAGCGACGCCAGCCCCGCGATCACGCCGAGCAGCACGATCCACGCGACGATGATCGCCAGCCATTTCGGGCAGTGGTGGCGTTGCAGGAATGCGGACAGCGGCACCAGCAAGGCCGCCAGGATCACGCCGATAAGGAACGGCACGACGACTTCGGACAACACCCACGCGAGCGCGAGCACGCCGCCGATCGCCGCACCGATCACCAGCAGGCGCCACGCGAACGCGGCACCGATGCGCAGTCCCGGTGGAATCGCATCGTTGGCCGGATCACGGGGGGTTCGACGCATCGTATTCACGCCGCGTTGCACGAAGCTTCACAGCCTAGCCACGCGCGGGTTGATTTGATGTCAACGCGTGAAGCACGGCATCCCGCCGCGGGTACCGGTGCGTGACGGCCTGCGCGGGCCTTCACGTCATGTGGAGCCTTGCATTTCCACAATCCGCCATTTCGACAAGGAGACCGGATGATGAACCTGAAGATGCCCGCGCTTGTCGTCGCCTGCACGCTGGTGCTTTCGGCATGCGGAAACAACACCCAATCCCAGGCGCCGAACGAACCGGCGCCAGCCGGCACGGCACCGTCGTCAGCGTCAACGGCTCCGATGGCGGGCCCGGCAACGGCGGCCGCCGCCGCGAGTTCCGCGGCAACCCCCGCCACGACATCCGGAGCGATGGCGGCCAACGACAAACCCGCCGCGACCGTGACCAACTGCGGCACGGAAATCGAGGCCAACGACGCGATGCAATACAACGTCGGGTCGATCACCGTGCCTGCGTCCTGCACCAACTTCAAGATCACCTTGAAGCACACCGGCAAGCTGCCCGTGGCATCGATGGGCCACGACGTGGTCATCACGAAGCAATCGGACATGCAGGCCGTGGATCAGGAGAGCGCGGCGGCCGGCCTCGGGAACGGCTACATCAAGGCGGATGATTCGCGCATCATCGCGCATACCAAATTGATCGGCGGTGGCGAAACCGCGTCGGTAAGTTTCCCGGTCAGCAAGATCAAGAGCGGCGGCCCCTACGTGTTCTTCTGCAGCTTCCCAGGCCATTCGGCGCTGATGCACGGGACGATCAGCATGCAGTGAAGCCGAGGTTCAACCTGCAATGCGAACGGGCGCCGCAGGGCGCCCGCTTTTTCCCGCAACTGGACACGCCCGGTGGATCAAACCACACTTCGCGGCATTCCCGTCCAAGGATTCCGACGTGATCCATCTGCCCGTGCTGGTCGTGCTGTTGAACGTGCTGGTGCTGCTTGCGTCCGGATTGATCGTTGCACGTGCGCGCGATCGCCACGGCATCAAGGCGCCTGCCACCACGGGACATCCTGGTTTCGAACGTGCGTTCCGCGTGCAGATGAACACGCTCGAGCACACGGTGATGTTCCTGCCGACACTGTGGCTGGCGGCGACATGGGGCAATCCGACGTGGGCCGGCATCCTCGGGCTGGTGTGGATCGCGGCGCGCGTGTGGTACATCCCCGCGTACCTGCGCGATGCCGGCGCGCGCCACAATCCGTTCATGCTGTCGATGATCGCCTGGGTGCTCTTGTTGCTGCTGGCGATCTGGGGCGTGGTGCGCCTGCTGGTGCTGCAGCCGGGGTGATCAGGCGGCAGCCGCCTTGGCGGCGATCTCGCGCAGCGCGTTCTCGAAGACTTCCGGCGGCTGGCCGCCCGAAATCAGGTATTGGCGATCGACGATTGCGGCGGGCACGGAACGAATGCCGGCCTGTTGCCAGTGGCGTTCCTGCGCGCGTACTTCGTCCGTGTAGTCGCCATGGTCCAGCACGCGGCGCGCTTCGCTCGCGTCCAGGCCGACGTCGTTCGCGATTCGCACGAGCACGTCACGGTCCGCAACGTTTTCGTTGTCCGTGAAATAGGCGCGGAACAAGGCCTGCTTCAGCGCCACGGCCTTCTCGCGATCCTGCAGTTCGGCCCAGTGCAGCAGCCGGTGCGCGTTGAACGTATTCCACACGCGGCTGCCGCGCTGCATGTTGTAGCTGAACCCGACCGCCGCGGCGCGCTCGCGGATCACCTCGCGGTTGGCTTCCGATTGCGCCTCGCTGATGCCGTACTTGTGCATGATGTGATCGACCGCGTCCTCGCCGTCGAACGGCATGTCGGGACTCAGCTCGAACGGTTGCAGGTGGATTTCGGCTTCGATGCTGCCGTCCAGCTTCGCCAACGCTTGTTGCAGGCTTGCCAGCCCGACCGCGCACCAGGGACAGGCGACGTCGGAAACGAAATCGATGCGGAGCGGAGCAGGGGTGGTCATGGCGGTCTCATCAGCCGAGATGCGGCCGATATGGAGGCGCCGACGTGAAAATCGAGGGCATGCCTGTCCGGCTGGATCGCTCCGGGCTGCTACAGTAAACCCGACCAGCGGAGGGAACGCGTGGGAACCGACGCCTTTTATCCCATCGGCACACCCGGCCAGCCGTGGGGTGATGCCGAGAAAGCCGAGTGGCTGACGCGCCAGCGCAAGCAGCGCAGTTATGCCGACGAGGTGCTGGGCACGATCGAACGCTTGCGCCCGCGCTTCGACGTGGTGCAGTACGGCAAGCTCGACTATCCGCCGGACAGCTATCCGTTGTTCGCATTGAAGAACCGCGAATGGAATGACGCGCTGCCGGTCATGCTGGTGACGGGCGGCGTGCACGGTTACGAAACCAGTGGCGTGCATGGAGCATTGCGATTCGCGGAGCGGCACGCGGACGCCTGCGCCGGGCGCGCCAACCTCGTCATCGCGCCGTGTGTAAGTCCGTGGAGTTACGAGCGCATCCATCGCTGGAACCCGCATGCGCTGGATCCCAACCGCAATTTCTTCGCCCGCAGCGCGGCGCCGGAATCCGCCGCGCTGATGCGCTTCGTCGCTTCGTTCCGCGACCGCGTGCTGATGCACATCGACCTGCATGAAACCACCGATACCGACGAATCGGAGTTTCGTCCCGCGCTCGCCGCGCGCGATGGAACGTCTTTCGAGCCGGGCACCATCCCGGATGGTTTTTACCTGTGTGCAGACAGCGAAAATCCGCAACCGGAGTTCCAGCAGGCCGTGATCGCCGCGGTGGCGGAAGTGACCCATATCGCGCCGGCGGATCCGGACGGCACCATCATCGGCTCGCCCGTGATGGCACCGGGCGTGATCGAATATCCGCTGGTGCGGTGGGGACTGTGCGCCGGCATCACCGCCGCGCGTTACCGCACCACCACCGAGGTGTATCCGGACAGCCCGCGCGCCACGCCCGAGCAGTGCAATGTCGCGCAGGCGTCCGCCGTGTGCGCGGCCGTCGATTACGCGCTGACGCACGCGTAACGCGGCACGTTCCCATTGATGGTTTCCGCAAGCGCGGGATCGCATGGCGATTCCGCGGCGACCACGTATTCACAGTGGTCGTCCGCTGATCAGCTTATTGATTCAAATAAAACATGATATTACGAATCAAATTTACAGTTGAATATGAGATATTTCCAAGCCCATTCGCCTTCAAATCGACGCTCCAGACCAGCAAAGCCGGGAAAACCGGCCCGATTGTGAAAAATTGTGATGGATTTCTCGCGAACAAAGCGTAAAGTAGCACATACCGTTGGTCGTTTAGCCCGCTTTCGATGAGCGATATGACAAGAAACGTCAGTGGGTTATCCGACTTTTCGCATCTGTTTTTTTTAAGTGGGCAATCCGTACGCGTGCGTTTCGTGGCTGCCGGTTCGACCCGGCATGGAGGTGAGTGGAATCAAGCCATTGCCGCGCTGTTTTCATCCATCCATTGTTGTTTTGTGCTGTATCCCGGCTGTATCCCGAAAGACTCGACCTGACCCGAGGAGAACATCATGAGTGCGCGTTTTGAACGTAGTGGGCCCCTGACCGAACTGAGCAGCTATCCGCAATGGGCGCAGGACATGGTCGGCGAATGCGACATCGTCAAGAAGACCGTGGTGGACCATGAGCTGTGGACGAAGATGTGCACCAACGAAGACCCGACGATCACGCCACGTTTCGTCGTCGGCGCCTGGCCGGCCATCGAGCGTTTCCCTTGCTACATGGCGCGCAGTCTCCTGAAGACGCGTTACGGGCGCAGCGAGGGCGAAGATCTCGCGCGGCGTTGGCTCGTGCGCAACATCCGCGTCGAGCAGAATCACGCCGAGTACTGGTTGAACTGGGCGGAAGGCGCCGGCGTGCCGCGCGAACAGGTCATGCAGGGCCAGTTGCCGCCGGGTACGCAGGCGCTCGCGGACTGGTGCGAGGAAGTGAGCAGCGGCGATTCGCTGGCCGCGAGCCTGGCCGCGGTCAATTACGGCGTCGAAGGCGCCACGGGCGAATGGTCCCGCATTCTGTACGAAAGCGAAAGTTTCGCGGCCCAGTACCCCGAATCGCGGCGGCGCGGCAGCTTGCGCTGGCTGCAACTGCACGCAGCGTATGACGACGAGCATCCTTGGGAGGCGCTCGAAATCGTCTGCTCGCTCATGGGCAACGCGCCGAAAGCGGCGGAAGTCGCCCACGTGGCCGAGTGCATCAAGCGGACCTACATCGCCATGCGGATTCTGGGTGACCGCTCGGTGCGTCCGGGCTTCACTTTCCAGATCGACGAGGCTTACGACGAGGTTGCAGCAGCGTGAATGCCGCAGCTTGGTACGAAAAATGCTTGAAAAGGAGACACCTATGCTCACGTGAAGGCCCGCGTTGCCCATGCGCCGTGGCTCCGCCCAGCTCCTGCAGAAGCCCATGAACAGGCGCCTGCTGCCGCTCGTCTATGCACTTGTGGCGGTGGTGGTGCTGATCCTGTTGCTCACGTGGCTTACCGTGCAGGCACAGATCGCCCTCGCCGGTTACCTCAACGGCGAGAGCATCTGGTCCAAGGCCCAGAAGCAGGCGACCGTCGACCTGCTTCACTACGTCGCCACGGGCGACCCCGCGGATTACGCCGGCTTTCAGGACAATTACGCCGTCCTGAAGTCGCTGCGCAAGGCGCGCGACATGGTCTTGTCGGGGCACTTCGAGTACCAGTCCGTCGAAGACGAGATGCGCCGCGGACATGCCATGACGGTGGCGATTCCCGGTGCAGTATTCATCCTGCACCACTTTGCGGACGCGCCCTACATGAGCGACGCGCTGCGCGAATGGCAATCCACGGATGGCGCGATCGCGGAGCTCGGGACGATCGCGGACACGCTGCACCGCACGTTCGCCGACAAGGCCATGACCCCGGCGGAGGTGGTCCGCCAGCGCAGCCGCATCAGCGCCATCAACGCGTTCATCGAGCCGCGCTCGAACCTTTTTTCATTGAGCATCGCCCGCGGCGCCGTGTGGACCGGCCGCGTCCTCTTCGCCGGCATCATGTTTTCCGCCGCCGTCGCGATCGGGCTCTGGCTGTGGATGGCACGGCGCGTGCTGGCACGCATCCGGCGCACCGAGGAGCGCTACCGGCTGCTGTTCGACAGCGCGCCCGATGCGATCATGATGGTGGATGAGACCAGCGGCGCGATCATCGATGCCAACCGTACCGCGAGCGCCTGGACGGGGCGCGCGCCGCAAGACTTGGTCGGCGTCGATTACATGGGGCTGTTCGAGGACGGCATCGTCCGCAAGGGTTCGTCAGGCAGCGGTGAATTGCGCGCCAGCAACGGAACCAGGCGCCCGGTCGAGACCCAGAGCAGCATGACGGTGTGGGGCGAGCAGGTCGTGCGCCAGGCCATCATCCGCGACATCTCCGAGCGCGTGGAGAGCGATCGCGTGCGCCGCGTGGCCGCCGAGGCGCTGGCCAGCATCGCGGAAGGCGTGATCATCGCGGACGCGGACCGCAAGATCCTCACGGTGAATGCGGCCGCGACGCGGCTTACCGGCTTCACGGCGGAGAACCTGGCCGGGATGCGCCTGGATGCCACGCGCACGCTTGCCGACGGCGGCCCGCTGCCGGCCACGATCTGGGACGAGGTGGTCGCCACCCACCACTGGTCGGGCGAAGTGCAGAGCCGCCGCAACGACGGCAGGGTGTATGCCGAAAAGCTCGACATCAGCACCATCCGCGACGCGGAAAACCGCGTGCAACACTACGTCGCGGTCTTCAGCGACATCTCCGTAGCCAAGGCGGATCGTTACCGCCTCGAACACCTTGCCGCGCACGACGTGCTGACCGGCATGGTCAATCGCGCGCAGTTCCAGCACCATTGCGAACTGGCCATCGAACGCGCGGCGAAGAACCGCAGTGCCGTGGCCGTGCTGTTCATCGACCTCGACGCCTTCAAGTTCGTCAACGACAGCTACAGCCACGCGGTCGGCGATCGCCTGTTGAAACTGGTGAGCGAGCGCATCCAGCAACAGTTGCGCGAAGGCGACATCGCCGGACGCATCGGCGGCGACGAGTTCACGGTGCTGATGCAGCACCTCAGCCTGCGCGAGGATGCCGCGGCGCTGGCCAGCCGCCTGCTCGCGGTGCTGTCGGAACCCTTCCACGTCGACGATTACGAGCTGGTGGTCAGCGCCAGCATCGGCATCGCCGGTTATCCGCTGGATGGCAACGACGCGCAAACACTGATCGCCAACGCCGACGCGGCCATGTACGCGGCCAAGTCCGAGGAGCGCAACGCTTCGCGCTTCTACGTGCCGATGATGCAGGCCGATGCGCGGCAGCGGATGCTGCTGGCGACGGAACTGCGCCAGGCGCTGATCGAGGACGAGTTCCACCTGGCCTACCAGCCGAGCGTCGAATTGAACACCGGCCGCATCGTCGCGGTCGAAGCGCTGCTGCGCTGGACGCACCCGCAGCGCGGCGAAGTGCTGCCGGGCGAGTTCATTCCCGTCGCCGAGGGCATCGGCTTGATCCACCGCATCGACGAGTGGGTGATGCATGCCGCGTGCGCGCAGATCCACGCCTGGGACGAGGCGCACATGCCGCAGATCCGCGTGGCGATCAACGTGTCGGCGCGCTGGTTCGGCCATCCGGGCTTCGTCGACAGCGTCTATCACGCGCTGCTGACCAACGTGGTGGCGCCCGAACGCGTCGTGCTGGAAATCACCGAGGGCGCGATGCTGCGGCTCGGCGAAGAAACCGAGCGGACGATGCGCTCCTTGCAGGCGCTCGGCATCGCGGTTGCGATCGATGATTTCGGCACCGGTTACGCCTCGATGGCGTACCTGAAGCTGCCGGCCGTGGCGTACCTCAAGATCGACCGCTCGTTCGTCACCGGTTTGCCCGGCAGTGCCAACGACGCCGCGATCACCAGCGCCATGCTGGCCATGGCCGGAAGCCTCGGCCTCACCACCATCGCCGAAGGCATCGAGACCGAAGCGCAGCATCAGTTCCTGCTGCAGGCGGGCTGCGCCGAAGGGCAGGGATACCTTTACTCGTATCCCATTCCGCCCGCTGCGCTGGAACGCATGCTGCGGCCCAAGCGCCCGGTCGGCAGCACCAAGCTGAAACTGGTGCCACCGGTCCGCAATTGAGTCGCTCCGGTCGTCAGGATGCGGGACATCGACGCCGCAACGGAACACGCGTTCCGCGCCCGGCTCCAGTCGAATGGCGCTCGCGCAATCCGGCCGGTTGAAAGCATCGGCCATGCATTCCATCGGTTCCAGTGCCATGGCGCTGCGTGCACCCGCGCCGAGCGTGTCGCCCGTGAACGCGTGCATCACGCCGCGTTCCTGCCAGACGCTGATGGAAAATGACGACGAGGGATCGGTCAGGCGCGTGCGCACGCGTCCATCGCGATCGCTCGCGAGTCCGGCATAACCGTTGTCGAGCACCGTGGCCCCGATACGGCGCGCGCCGCGGAAATCCAGCGCGGGCGTTTCCTCCAGCGGCACGTAGGCGGCATCGCCGGGCAACGGAATCAGGCGCGCGTCGGTGCGGATCGCGGTGCGCGCCGGAATCTCCAGCAGCCAGTCGTCGGCCATGCCGTCGCCCACACGAAAGTACGCGTGCCAACCGAAGAAGCACGGCGCAGCGCGATCACCCACGTTGCGCATGCGTGCTTCCAGCGCCAAGCCTCCGGCATCCAGGGTCAAGCGGACGGCGAGATCGATGGCAAACGGATAGCCGGGGCGGGGACGGATCGCGTCGGTGGCGAGCGTTGCGGTGGCCGACGCGTCGCCGGCTGTCAGATCGGCGATCGCGAAATCCGTGTCGCGCACGAAACCGTGGCGGAACTCGCGCGCGGCGCCGGTGACGCCGGGCTGGAGATCGAAGGACTGGCCGTCGAAGCTGTAGCGCGCATCGGCAACGCGTCCGCCGAATGGGGCGAGGATGGCGAAGTGCGAACCTGAGCGCGCGAGGATTTCATCCGCGTCGCGATAACCCCACGCGATATCGAAGGGCGTGCCGTTGCGCGGTACTTCCAGGCTCAACAGCGCAGCGCCATGGCAGGCGATGCGCGCGCGGCGTCCCGCACCATCGGCGAGCATCACGATGGATTGAGTCCCGACGCTCGCGCGTTCGGCGGTGTAGCGTGTCATGGCATCCTCCATTGCAGGCATCGCGCACACGATAATGCACGCTGTCCAGAAAGATCACCCGATTCCATCATGATTGTCGTTCCGACAGCGGGCCACGACACCACCGGCGTCAACCGCACGCGCCACGATTTCACCGGCGTGGAGAGCGTGTGGCTGTTCGGCTACGGCTCGTTGATCTACAAGGCGGATTTTCCATTCATCGAACGCCGGTTCGCGACGATCCGCGATTGGACGCGGCGGCTGTGGCAGGGTTCGCACGATCATCGCGGCACGCCCGAACATCCCGGCCGCGTGGCGACGCTCGTCGCCGAGCCCGGCGCCGTGTGCGCAGGCATGGCGTATCGCGTCGCGCCGGCAACGTTCGAGTACATCGATTTCCGCGAAAAGAACGGCTATCTGCGCCACGACGTGACGCTGGATTTCGGCGACGGCGGCTACGCGGATGGATTGGTCTACATCGCCGACTCCGGCAACGCGGCATGGCTTGGCGACGCCAGCGAGGCGGACATCGCGCGTCACGTGGCAGCGTCAAGCGGGCCCAGTGGACGCAACAGTGATTACGTGCTCAATCTCGCCGATGCGCTGCGCGAGCTCGGCGCCGACGATCCGCACGTATTCGCGGTGGCGGACGAATTGCGCAAGTTGCAGACCTGAAACAAGCGCCGTTACGCCGAGCCTGGAAAATTGCCGTTCGCGTTGAGCGTAGTGAGCGCAGCGAACGGAGTCGAAACGCAAAATCGTGGTCCTTCGACTTCGACGCATCGCGTCTACGCTCAGGACGAACGGTGGCGGGCAACGAGCGGCAGCTATCGAACGCGATTCAATGCCGCGTGCGCGGCTGCTTCCCGCCGGGATTCATTTCCACGCTGAGCGAGAACGAGCGCTGCTCGCCGGGCTGCATCGCGCCGACGCCGACCAGCCGCCGCGCGATTTCCTCGCCGCGTTCGTTGCGGATCACCAACACCATCGAGTATTCCCACGCGCCACGATCCGGATTGCGGAAGCTGCCTTCCACTTTCAGAGGCGTCAGCGCGGCCGGCGCCGCCAAGTCGCTGGCCGGCCCGCCGTAGCGCAACTTGTGGTTGCAGGCGGGGCAGATCGCAGCGCTTTCCAGGATCGTCTCGCGGCAATGCGGGCACGTGCGCGTCGCGCCCGCCGTGCCCGCACCGAGGGCCGTCATTGTTTCTGGCCGCTGCCGTTGTTCTTGTGGATGTCGGTGACGCCGGCCTTCTCGTCTTCCCAGCCGAACTCCGCATGGCCGCGCATGCGCGATCCCTTGGCGACACTGAAGGTTCGCGATTTCACGTCGCCGGTCAGCGCGCCGGTCTGCAGCAGTTCCACGTGTTGCGCGTTTTCGATGTTGCCGGTCAGTTCACCCGCAACCGTCACGCGTTCCGCGCGCACGCTGCCGTTGACCTTGGCGCCGCTCTCGATGGTGAGATCGCCGCGCACATTGATGTCGCCCTTGAAGCGGCCGGCGATGCGCACGTGTCCGGCGCCTTCGATCTTGCCTTCGATGACGAGGTCTGGCGAGATGAGCGACTCGGCCGCGGAGCGCGCCGGTGCAGGCGCCGCGTTGGTGGAAACCGGTTTCACCGGAGCCGGCGCCTCTGCCGGAACGGGCATATCGAACCGCGCCAGGTCGGGTGGATCCTGCAACGTGGATGACGGGGACTTGACGGGTTCTTTCCACAGGGCCATGGCGGCGCTCCGGTTTGGGTCAGGGAGGGCCGAGCGTACGCCCAATCGCGCCCGATGGGAACCGCAACGTGAACGAAAAGCCCTTGCATGGCGCGGAATTGCGAACCTGA
>JAZKBD010000072.1:0-5297 GCA_040388785.1 Pseudomonadota bacterium | reverse complement strand
CCTGATCTCGGGTGATACCTCACCTGCGGCAGCGGACGACGGAGCTTGGTGCAGGCTGAGGGCCGAACTCCTCAGTGTTGACAAGCATCCATCGTATGCTCTTATCCATCGAAATCGCTGACGCCGCTGAGGGGCGACGCCAAGCGCCGAGACATTTGCACTACGGGGAGAAGACATGCTGATCAAGAAGGCCGACGAACACTCGGAAGAGCTCGCGCAACTGGAACGCGCCGCCGCTACCTTGAAAGGCGAGGCAGCGAGACGCGCCGAAAAAGAGCTGAGGGTGCGGAAAGCGGGCATGCAAGGCGAAGCCGAATCGGCCTACCAGATCGATTTTCATTTCCAGCAGTCCCCGAATCGTGCCGTGGTCCATGATTTGCGCCTTGAGCACAACGGCCGTGTTGCGCAGATCGATCATCTGATCATGAACCGCTGGCTGGATTGCTACGTGCTGGAGTCCAAGCATTTCAATGCCAGCGTCAAGATCACGGAGCAGGGTGAGTTTCTGCGCTGGAACGACTACAAGCGTACGTACGAAGGCATGGAATCGCCGCTCGAGCAAAACGAGCGTCACATTGCCGTGCTGAAGGACGTGTTGAAAACACTCGATCTACCGGTGCGCCTTGGAATGCGCATCACACCAGCATGTCATTCGTTTGTTCTGGTTTCCTCAAAGTCGAGAATCGATCGACCAAAGAAATTCGACACCAGCAGGATCATCAAGGCCGATCAGATCAAGACCAGCATCCTCAACGACATCGATAAGGAAAGCACGCTGACCACCTTGGCATCGATGGCCAAGATCGTTTCGTCCGAGACGATGCAAGACGTGGCCGAGCAGCTGGCCGCGCAGCATCGTCCTGTCAGATGGCCGTTACCGGAATGGTTGGTTGAGACCTCGCCCGTCGTTGACGTGTGTCCGCAAGGCTACGCAAGAACAACTTCAACGCCCATGCAACCTGCTGCACACCAAGGGCTGGGCTGCAAGAAATGCGGCAACAACAACGGCGCCATCCTGTATGGCAAGTACGGCTACTACTTCAAATGCAGTGCTTGCGACAGTAATACCGCAATACGATTCACCTGCCAGCCGGGTCACTCACCCAAACTGCGGAAAAAAGCAACGAGTTCTTCCGCGATTGCCCGGAGTGCGGGACGAGAGAAGTATTTCGACAACGCGTCTTGATTGCGCGCGTGTCGATTCAAGCGTCCCTCGTTCGTCGCCATGACAGGAGCGCGACGCTGCCGGCATCGCCGGCGGCGGCTCCGCCCATCCACGAGGAGACACGACCATGCGATTCCTTTCCCTGATCCGGATCACCGAGAACACAGGCCAGAAGCCCAGCGAAAAGCTGATGGCGGACATGGGCCAACTGATGACCGAGATGACCGCGGACGGCACGCTGCTGGATACCGCAGGCCTGCGGCCGAGTGCCGAGGGCAAGCGCGTGCGGCTGTCCCACGGCAAGCAGTCGGTATCGGACGGCCCATTCACCGAATCCAAGGAAGTGATCGGTGGCTACGCATTGCTGAAAGCGGATTCGATGGAGCACGCACTGCAACTGACGAAGCGTTTCCTGGACGTGCACGGCGATGAATGGGAAGTCGAGTGCGAGTTGCGGCAGCTCGATCCGGCGTGCGGTTGACCGGAACGCTCCCATGATCCCCATCATCACGGCGTTCGAACGATCACCCGACCGCGGTCAGGGGCTGGCGCGAGACATGCGCGTCCGCTGGGCGCTGGAAGAGGCAGGCCAGCCTTACGAGGTTCGACTGGTTTCGTTCAAGGCAATGAAGGAGCCCGCGCACGTCGCGCTGCATCCTTTCGGGCAGATTCCGACCTACGAGGAAGGCGATCTCGTGCTGTTCGAATCGGGCGCGATCGTCTTGCACATCGCGGAGCGCCACGCTGGCTTGCTGCCGGATGAGGCGAATGCCCGGGCGCGCGCGATCGCGTGGATGTTCGCGGCGCTCAATACGGTGGAGCCGCCCATCCTCGAACTCGTGACCGTCAGGATCGTGGAGGGCGACAAGCCCTGGGCCGGGGAGCGCCTGGCGCTCGTCAAGGATCGGATCCGTCAACGGCTGGAACAACTTTCCGCGCGGCTTGGCGATGCCGACTGGCTCGACGGCGCGTTCAGTGCGGGCGACCTGATGATGGTGCACGCGCTGCTGCGGTTGAAGCCATCCGGCATGCTGGGCGAGTTTCCGGCATTGGCGGCTTACGTTGAGCGCGGCGAAGCGCGGCCCGCGTACAAACGTGCGTTCGAGGCTCAGTTGGCGGTTTTTCGGCGCAGCACGGAAACGCGGGTTTAGCGCCTGATCGTCCTATTGACGACCGCTCCCCCTAACAAACGGTGGTTTGGGAGGAGGGGACAAGCCACCCAGCAGGCTTGCGGGTGTAAACGCGTGCTGCTGTTGAACCCTCTCCCCTAAACGGCTTCATCGTTTGGGGGAGAGGGCAGGGTGAGGGGGAAAGCTTTGCGCGATCGAAACGGTATCGCATTGCAAAGTCCCGCCCCCTCACCCCAACCCTCTCCCCCGAGCAAACTGCGCTCGGGGGAGAGGGCCTGGTCTTCGCCAATTCGCGGGCGAGTCGCAGAATACGAGTGGTGCGGACCCGGGAATGGCGTGTAGTGTGTACGGTGCGGGGCCGCTAGCTGGCCGCTTTCTTCACCAGTGCCGCGATTTGTTTCTCTTCGCCGGCGCCCAGCTTCGTCAGTGCATACGAGGTCGGCCACATCGCACCGTCGTCCAGCCTGGCGCTGTCGTTGAAGCCGAGGGTGAGATAGCGGTCCTTGAACTTGGATGCGGGCTTGAAGAAGACCACGACTTTCTCGTCGGTGTTGGCGTAGGCGGGCATGCCGTACCAAGTCTTCGGCAGGAGTTGCGGCGCGGCTTCGCGGATGACCTTGTGCAGGCGTTCGCACAGCTTGCGCTCGGGTTCGGGTGTCCTGGCGATGGCCGCCAGTACCTCTTTTTCGCCGTCCGCGCCGCGTTTCGCGTTCTTCAATTCGCGCGCGCGTTCCTTCATCGCCGCGCGTTCTTCGGCGGTGAATCCCGATGATTTGGTGGCGTTCTTGGTTGCCATGATTGCTTTCCTGTGTGGGTACTCGTGGCGAGTCTTAGCGCCGCTCCTGCACGCGCAGCAGGTTGCCGGCGGGATCGCGGAGGGCGCAATCGCGTACGCCGTAGGGTTGCTCGGTCGGCTCTTCGACGATTTCGGCGCCGCTGGCCTGGATTTTTTCGAAAGCGGCGTCGAGGTTCTTGGTGGCCAGCAGCATCATCGCGTAGGTGCCCTTGGCCATCATCTCGGAAATGGTGCGCTTTTCCTCATCGGTGACGCCGGGGCTGGCCGACGGCGGAAACAGCACGATGTTGGTGTCCGGCTGGTCCGGCGGTCCCATCGTGATCCAGCGCAGGCCGTTGTAGCCGACGTCGTTGCGCACTTCGAAGCCGAGCACGTCGCGGTAGAAGACCAGCGACGCATCCGGGTCGGTCTGTGGAAGCTTGCTCGAATGAATGGTGATGTCCATGCGGGTTCGCCTGTTGGATGGGTGCCGTCATGCTAGGCCAGGTTCGCGCACCGGCGCTTCTCGATTCCTGACCGGTTTGGTCACTTGCCTTGCCACGCACGACGGCATGCCTTCGGTGGCGCGCGCCGCTTGTCGCCGATAGACGCTAGGCGGCATGCCCACCAGTTCGGCGAAGCGCGTGCTGAAGGTGCCCATCGACGCGCAACCGACGGTGAGACAGATTTCGGTGACGCTGAGGTCGCCGCGGCGCAGCAGTGCCATCGCCCGTTCGATGCGTCGCGTCATCAGGCAGGAATAAGGCGACTCGCCGAAGGCACGCTTGAACTCGCGGCTCAAGTGCCCGGCCGACATGTGCACGCCGCGGGCCAGCGCCTCGACATTCAGCGGCTGCGCGTATTCGCGATCGATGCGGTCGCGCACGCGGCGCAGCCGTGCGAGATCGCGAAGCGTATGCGCGGTGGCGGGGCGTTCGTCCATCGGCACGATCGTGCCATGCCGCGCCGATCCGCTCAAACCGGACGCTTATTCGCCGTATTCGAGCTTCGGATACCAGGTCGGATGCCGGCCTTCGGGCGTCAAGTCAAGGATGTTCCACAGCGGCATCAGGTCGGGTGCGCCGCGCGGGTCCTGGCCGGGATCGGGCGGGGTTGCAAACATCTCGCCTGCCCAGAAATGCCGGATCGTGCCATCGCGGCGAGTGAACACATTGAAAGCCGGCGTGTCGCCGTCGTCCGGGTTGACGTAGGCGCGCGTGTAGTCGCCGCTGCCATCGGAGTAGACCTTGAGATTGCGCCAGCCGCGTTGGCGCTTGAACGCAGCCAGACGCTCGATCGGCGAGCGCGCCGTCACCGCCAGGGCCACGTTCTGTTCGATGTCACGCGCCTCGCCTTCCAGGGCGCTCAGCAGCGATGTGCACATCGGGCAGGGGCGTTCGCGCTGCGGACTGAACATCCAGCTGTAGATCACCAGCGTCTGCTTGTCGCCGAACAGGCCCGCGAAATCGGTTTCACCGCGTTCGCCCGTGAAGCGGTAGTCACCGGTGACTTCGCCGCCCGGTGGAAGCGCGCGGCGTTGTTCAGCAACGCGTTCGATGTGCCGGCGCAATTCGATTTCCTCGGCCAGCAAGGCCTGCCGCGCGCGGCGGTATTCGGCGCTCTCGTTGGGAAAACGTACGGGGTTGTGGGCAGCAAGCTCGGCGGCTGGAACCCATTTCGATTCGCTCATCATCGTTCTCCTCTCAATCAATCCTGATCGGGTGCGCCCAGCGGAAACAGCGGGCGATACGGGCGGCCGTCTTTCACGCAGCGCGCGAACGACGGACGTTTCAGCAACCGTGCGCGGTACGCGTGCACGTTGCGAAAGTTCTCATCGATGCGGTGCGTCCAGTCCGCGTAGAACAGCGCCGGCGCGGCGGCGCAGTCGGCGAGGCTGAAGGTATCGGCCGCGGCCCATTCGCGGCCCGCCATGCGCTGATCGAGCCATGCGTAGGCGGTTTCGAGTGCGGCGCGCGCTTCGTTGACGCCGTAGGGGTCGCGATCGCTTTCGGGGCGCAACTGGTTGAACACGATCCGCTGCTGCGGACCGTTGATGTAGTTGTCGAAGAAGCGGTCGAGCATGCGTACTTCCACGGCGGCATCGGGATCAAGCGGAATCAATCGCGCAGGACCGGGATGATGGGCGTCGAGGTATTCGATGATGCTGGTGGCTTCCATGATTTGGCGATCGCCGTCCACCAACAGCGGGAATTTTTTTATTGGCCAG
>JAZKBD010000071.1:0-18907 GCA_040388785.1 Pseudomonadota bacterium | reverse complement strand
GGGTTGTCGGGGTTGCCGAACTGGTTGATGAAGTAGGCGCCGGGTGTCTCGCGGGCGATCCGCTCGGCCATGTCCTGGTAGTACTCGGGGTGGCCCTTGGCCACGTCGGAGCGGGTCAGCACCACCTCGGCGCCCATCGCCTTGAGGTTGAAGATCTTCTCGCGGCTCATCTTGTCGGGCACGACCAAGATCAACTTGTAGCCCTTGGCCTGCGCGACCAGCGCCAACCCAAGACCCGTGTTGCCCGCCGTGCCCTCGACCAGTGTGGAGCCCGGCTTGATCCTGCCGGCCTTCTCTGCGCCCTCGATCATCGAAAGGCCAATGCGATCCTTGATCGAGCCGCCCGGATTGGCCGATTCCAGCTTGAGGAACAGCTCGCACGGGCCGGTATCGAGGCGGCGCACGCGCAGCATCGGCGTCTGGCCGATCAATTCGAGAACGCTGTCGACGATCATGGGCATCCCGAAGGCGGAGAGCTGCAGGGCGCGGTGAAACCTCGCCCCCCGACTCGCCATGATACCCGAGCGAGCTTTGGCAGCCCTTGTGCGGACAACGATTCAGCCGCCGCGCAACAGGTCGCGCAGTGCCGAATGCCAGCCCGCGGCGTATCGTCCATACCGCCCGCTCATCGCTTCACGCAAGACGCCGCCGACCCGCCGCCATGGGGATCCCCGCAGCGCAGCGCGCGCACGCAGATGTTGCAACTTTTGATCGATGCGAGCCAGATCCGATGCAGACACGGGTTCCTTCAGCGAGCGGAGGCGCTCGCGCAAGGCACCGTCGCGCAGGATGAGATCCTCTACCGCCTCTGCCTGTGGCATCAGCAGCCCGCGCCATTGCACCGCGAATGTTCGCTCGGGCATTCCCAACTGATTGCCGGCGTGCTGGCGATAGTCAATCAACGGCCGTTCGACGCAATCGAATCCGCCCGACGCCGCGGCGATGATCGCCAACCATTCGTCGTGCACCCATCCGGTCGGAAAGGGCAGCGCGTCCGCCAGCAGCGTTCGCCGCAGTGCCATGGTTGCGCCGGTTGCGAGACTGCGGCGCAGCAGCACGCGAAAACCCTGCCCCGCATGGATGCGCCGCAATTCGACGCGCGAGATTTTCAGGACGTCGAACAGCGAGCGCCGCAGGCTTGCTCCAGCTTCATCGACGCGGCGCGCGTCGGTGCACAGCAGCAGCAGGCCGGGGCGTCGTTCGAAGGCCTCCGTCAGTGCCGCGAGTTTTTCGGGGTGCCAGACATCGTCCTGGTCACAAAGGAACACCACATCACCCGAAGTGTCCTTGAGCGCGGCTTCGAAGTTCGCGACATAGCCGAGGTTGCGTTCGTTGCGGATCAAGCGAACCTGGACGCCTCGGCTTTCGGCACGCGCAGACAATTTACCCAGCAAGGTCCACGTGCCATCGCTGGATGCGTCATCGCGCACGACGATTTCATCGGGCAGGCGCTCTTGCGCGAGCAGGCTGTCCCACTGCGCTGCAAGAAAGCGCGAGCCATTGCAGGTGCACAGGACGACGGACGTGGAAAGGCGCATGACCGCGCGATTGTCGCCGCGTCCACGGGTGCTTCATAGCCCTGCAAGCAGACCGGCCCGCATGCGCGGGCCGGCGAGGATTCTTCGGGGTGTCACAACACGTCAAGCGTTGCCTATTTCGCCCCACATTCGGGTCAGTCGGTCTTTCAGCAGAAGTTTTTCTTTCTTCATGCCGTGCAATTCATTGTCATGCATCGGCAATACGCCGAGTTCCGCATCGCGCACCTTGCTGTCGAGCTCCTGGTGGTGCTGATAAAGGCGGCGAAACTCGGGGTTCGCCTTCATCACGGCGTCTATGTGGTCTTTCTGCTGTTGTTCGAACATGGAGCAGCCTCCTCTTGCGTGGGCAACGCTTGATGGATAGTGATGCGCGCACGATCACATCCACGCGCCGCGGCTGCGGAGCGTGGAAACCGGGATG
This sequence comes from Pseudomonadota bacterium, assembly GCA_040388785.1. Taxonomy (GTDB): domain Bacteria; phylum Pseudomonadota; class Gammaproteobacteria; order Xanthomonadales; family Rhodanobacteraceae; genus 66-474. The sequence continues at coordinate 16,948 of JAZKBD010000071.1, read as the reverse complement.
TTGCGGGGTTCATGCGATGGCGCCTCGGGGCCGGCAGAGGGCCGACCTTGGGCTTGACCCTACGCCGATCCCGGGCGCTTGGCAACCGCCGAGGGCGGTTGCCCGAACCTGAATTCAAGGCCTATTCAATTCCTTGAATTTGCAAGGCTTTCGTCACTCGGCGCGCAGCTCGACCTCGGCGCCTTTGCTCGCGTGGCCGACCGAGCGGATCGACACCTGGCCGGCGCCCGCAGCGGACAGCGCGGCCTCGACGGCGACCGCACGACGACCCGCGAGCACACGCGAATCGCTGGAGCCGCGTGGTTCGATCACGATGCGCTGGTTTGCATGCGCACGCGCGAAATCGGCCACGCGACGGCGCCCGGAAGCCGAGAGGTTGTCGGACCCGGATTCGAACGAAGCCGAAGACAGGCGCATGCTCGCGGTACCGCCTCCGCTCGTCGGGGCGCTGCTGCCTTGCAACGCCTGTGTCGCGGCTTCGGCCAATCGTGCTTCCTTGCGCGCCAAGGCAGCCGCGCGCGCCTGCGCGGCTGCAAGCTTCTTGGCCTGCATCGCTTCGGCCTGTGCCTGCTGGGCTTGCTGCGCGGACTGCGCACCCTGCGCCTGCAGCATCTGCGCCTGCTGGACGGCGGCCTCATATTGCAGGCGCTGGCGCGCCAACTCGGCCTGCGCGCGCGCCGCATCGGCCTGGCTCGCTTCCAGCTCGATCTGGTCGTGTTCGCGCTGCAGCTGGTCCAGCTTGGCGCGATCGGCGTCCGCCTTGGCCGAGGCTTGCGCCAACGCGACGCGCTGTTCGGCCATGAACAACGCGTGCTCGCGCTCGCTGCGACCGGCGTTCTGCAGATCGCCGATCGCGTTGCGCGCCAGCGTCCGTTGCGCCAGCGCGTATTGTCCGAGCACCGGATCGGCATCCAGTTGCTCGAGCTGCGCCGAAAGCCGCGCGACGTCGGCATCCTGTTTCGCGGCGTGCGCGGGCGTTGCTGCAAGACCCAACGCGAACGCAGCCACTGCAAGGGTAGTGAAGAAGGCGCGCTTCATGGGTTCACCCCCGCATCCGGATTGCCGGAAGTGCTCGCCGGGGCCGGGGCCTCCGTACTGCCGGAAGACGCCGGCACGCCGGGCTGGTCGAGCTGGATGGATGGCAGTGTCACGGGGCCGAGGCTGGAAGATGCCGGCGCTGCCGAAGATCCGCCCGGCGCGGGCGCGGACGTACTTGCGGGAGCAGGCGGCGCCGTGGCCGCCTGTTGCGCGGCTGCGGCTGCGGCCTGGCGACGCTGCAGGTCTTCCTGCAACGATGAATTGACCGAGGACTGCTGCTGGATCTGGTCATCCAGCCGCGCGGCGTCCGCGCGCGCGCGCGCGGTGGCGGCCGCGGCTTCGGCTTCGGCCGCCTTGTCGGCGGCCTTGTCGTTGTCGTCGTTGGCACTCAGCTGTTGTGCGGCGGCCAAGCGGCGCTCGGCCTCGGCCAAGGCGTCCGGCGCGGCCGTCGCTGCCCCGGCGCTGCGGGCCGCACGGATTTCCGATTGCGCCCGGTCCATCATCTGGATGGGCGGTGGCGCGGTCGCGCAACCGGCAAGCGCGGCGGTCAGGCCGACCACCCCCAGCAGGGCGAGGTCATGGATTTTTCGACGTGTGCGTGTCATAAACACCACTCAGGGAGTGCATCGGCGCATTGTCGGCGTACCATTTCGGCTTTGCAACGCCGCGGACGACCTGCGCGGGCCTTCCAGACCGGGGATCAATGATGGACATCGGATACTTCCTGAAGCTGATGATGGACCGCGGCGCGTCGGACATGTTCCTGTCCACCGGCACGCCCGTGCATATCAAGATCGAGGGCCGGCTGGCCGCGCTGGGCACTTCGCCCTTGCCGTCGGGCATGGTCAAGAAGATCGCGTACTCGCTGATGGACGAGGGCTCGGTGCCCAAGTTCGAACGCGAACTGGAATACAACATGGCGCTGGCGGTGAAGGACGTCGGCCGCTTCCGCGTCAACGTGTTCAAGCAACGCGGCGAAGTCGCGCTGGTGATCCGCGCGATCAAGAGCGACATCCCGTCGATCGAGGAACTGTTGCTGCCGCAGATCTACAAGAAACTGATCATGGAACCGCGCGGCCTGATCCTGGTCGTGGGCGCGACGGGTTCCGGCAAGTCGACCACGCTGGCGTCGATGATCGACTACCGCAACACCAACTCCGCGGGCCACATCCTCACCATCGAGGATCCGATCGAATTCCTGCATCGCCACAAGAAGTCGATCGTCAACCAGCGCGAGGTCGGGCTCGACACCCACAGCTACCACGAGGCGCTGAAGAACGCGATGCGCGAGGCGCCGGACGTGATCCTGATCGGCGAAATCCGCGACACCGACACCATGGACGCCGCGATCGGCTTCTCCGAAACCGGCCACATCTGCCTCGCGACGCTGCACTCCAACAATGCCGACCAGACCATCGAGCGCATCCTCAATTTCTTCCCTGAGGCCGCGCACCGCAACATCCTGATGAACCTGGCGCTGAATTTGAAGGCGATCATTTCGCAGCGCCTGGTGGTCGGCAAGGACGGCCGCCGCCGGCCCGCCACCGAAGTGCTGATCAACACGCCGCACATCCGCGACCTGCTGCGCCGCGGCGAGGTGCACGAGATCAAGCTGGCGATGGAACGCAGCCTGGAAGAAGGCATGCAGACCTTCGACCAGTCGCTGTTCCGGCTCTACAAGGAAGGCACGATTGATCTGGAAGAAGCGCTTTCGAAAGCCGATTCGCGCGACGGTTTGGCGCTCAAGATCCGGCTGGCCGAAGGCGCCACCGGCACCGATTTGCCGCAGGACGATCCCTACGGGATGGGCATGTCGTCGATGTGACTGTCGCTGTCCCTTCTCCCTTCGGGAGAAGGTGGCGCGAAGCGCCGGATGAGGGTTCGCGCTCGCGCAGGGCTTCAACCCGGCGCATGTCTTTTCGCGCTGTCCAACGGCGCGTAAAAGACACATGAATGTCCTGTGACGGAGTCGCAAGCGCTTCCCCCATTCGCCCTTCGGGCACCTTCCCCCGCAACGGGGAAGGAAAACAACTACGGCTGCAACCTGCAGAAGCAATACGCGTATTCGACGGGCTTGCCGGGCACGGCATGCTGCAACCACGCAAGTTCCGGCAGCAGCTTCGGTATCGCCAGCAGCCATGACTTTGGTACCTGCACGCCCAGCGACGTCAGCACGTATGCGGATGCACTGTCGCCGACGCCGAGGAAGAACCGCTGCAACGCGTTGAGCGGCGGCTCGATGTAGCGCACCGCATAGTCGTTGCCGAGCTTGGCTTGTTTCGCCGCGTCGGTGATCGCGTCCTGCAGGCCGCCCAGTTGGTCGACCAGTCCGCGCTGTTGCGCCTGCGCGCCCGTCCACACGCGGCCCTGCGCGATCGAGTCGACATCGGTGTAGCGCTTGCCGCGCGCCTTTGCGACGTTGTCAACGAAGCGGTGATAGCCCCAGTCGATGCTGCTCTGGATCATCGCGTTCAACGACGGATCGAGCGGACGCCGGAAATCGAACGCGCCCGCGAGCGGCGTGGTGCCCTGGCCGGCGGTGTTGATGCCGAGCTTGGCCAGGCCGTCCGAACCCGTGAAGTACAGACCGAAAATGCCGATGGAACCTGTGATGGTGTCGGGTTCGGCGAAGATGCGATTCGCATTCATCGAGATCCAGTAGCCGCCGCTGGCGGCCATGTCGCCCATAGACACCACCACTGGCTTGCCGGCCTGCTCGGCCAGCACCACTTCGCGCCGGATCTGTTCGGCGGCGAACGCTTCGCCTCCAGGCGAATCGACGCGCAGCACGATTGCACGCACGTTGCGATCGGCACGCGCCACGCGGATCAGCGCGGCGGTGGATTCGCCGCCGATTTTCCCGGGTGGCTGCTTGCCGGCGACGATGTCGCCCTCGGCCACGATCACCGCCACCTGCGGCTTGCCGAGACCGAGATCGATGGTTTGCGGCAGGTACTGCGCCAGATCGATCGCGCGGAAACCGACCCCGTTGTCGGTGACGACACCCTGCTTCTGCATCAGCTTGACCACGTCCTCGCGCGTGGCGAGGCCGTCCACCCAGTGCAGCTTCAACGCGAGCTGCGCGGCATCACCGTCGGCGACGGGAATCTCGGTCGGCAGGTTGTCGATCTGCCGGCCCAGCGTGGCGGGATCGATATGGCGCAGCTTGCCCACTTCGTCGAGCCACGTGCTCCACAGTCCACCCATCCAGTACTTGTCGGCGTCGAGCGACGCCGGGGACGGCGCATCGAGGATGAACGGCTCGGCCGCGGACTTGAATTCGCCCACGCGGAACAGATGCGCGCTCACGCCGAGCTTGTCCAGCAGGGTCTTGTAGTAACTGCGGTAATCGGATAGTCCGGTGACCGAAATCTCACCCGCGGGATCGAGCAGCACCTGGTTGGCGTGCGCCGCGAGCAGGAACTGCATCTGGCCAAGGTCGGTGCCCCACGCGATCACCGGCTTGCCGGCGTCGCGAAAACGATCGAGCGCTGCAGCGACTTCTTCCAGCGCGCCCATGCCGCCGAATTGCAGTTTCGAGGGATCGAGCAGTATCTTCGTGATGCGCGAATCGTGCGCGGCATGATCGATCGCCGTGACGAGATCGCGCACCTGCACCTGGCCGGTCGATCCGCCGGACGCGCGCGCCAGCGCACGCGCGGCGGGATCGACGCTGTATTGCTCCACCAGCGTGCCCTCCGGTTGCAGCAGCAGCACCGTATCCGGCCCGACCTTCGGCGCGCCACGGAACGCCAGCCCGAGGATCAGCGCCAGGATCCCGAAGAAGATCACGTTGATGATCACCAGCCGCGTGACGTTGAGGCCGCGGCCAAGCGCGCGCATAAAACCCGCGAAACCGCTGCGTGGTGGATTGCTGCTCATGCGGGCGATTCCCGGAATGCCGAATGGATTCGGACAAGCGTAACCGTGGCGGCGCGCGCCGTCACGCCACCGGCGGTTCTTCGATTGTGCGAGGCGCCAGCGCAAGGCGCCGCCAGGCGTCGCCGCGCGTCTGCGCCACCCAGCGCGCCAGCAGCAGCACCGCCGCTGCCGTCAGCCCGGCGATCAGGCCCATCCACATGCCGCGCACGCCATGTCCGGCGCCGAACGCCAGCCAGGCCCCGATCGGCATACCGACGCCCCAGTACGCGAATGCGGTGATCAGCATCGGCATGCGGGTGTCCTTCAAGCCGCGCAGCGCGCCGTTCGACACCACTTGTATGCCGTCGGAAAACTGGAAGATGCCCGCCAGGATCAGCAGCTGCGCGGCCAGCGCGATCACGCGCGGATCGCCCGAATACACGTGCGCGATCGCGTGCGGGATCGCGAACATCAGCGTCGCCGAAACCGCCTGCGTCGCGAGCGTCAGCGCGATGCCGCACGCGCCCGCATGGCGCACCGCGTGCGCATCGCCGCGCCCGGCCGCATTGCCGACCCGCACCGTCACCGCCAGCGCGAGACCCAGCGGGACCATGAAGGTGACCGAAGCCACGTTGATCGCGATCTGGTGGCCATCGATTGCGACGGTGCCGAGCCGGCTGATCAGCAGCGCCGAGATCACGAACAGCCCGGCTTCCATCAACAGCGTCACCGCCATCGGCACGCCGATCCACAGCAAATGCCGGATCGCCTGCCCGTCGGGGCGCTCCATGCGCGCGAACAGATCCAGATCGCGGAAGCGCTTGCCGAATTTCAAATACGCCATGAACGCCAGCAGTTGCAGCCACAATGCCAGCGCGTTGGCGATGCCGCTGCCTTCGGCGCCCATCGCGGGGAAGCCGAACTTGCCGTAGATCATGATCCAGTCCAGCGGCACCAGCACCACCAGTCCGAACAATCCGAACAACATGGTCGGCCGCGTCCAGCTTGAACCTTCGCACAGGCCGCGCAAGGCGAAATAGCCGCACAGGCCCGGCGCGCCCCAGCTCAGCGCGTGCAGGAAGGCCTGCACGTCGGCCAGCAGCGCGGGATCGACCCCGATCAGATGCAGCAGCGGTCCGGAATGGCGCGCACCGAACCACAGCACGATCGACAAACCGGCGGCCAGCCACAGCGCCTGCCGGAACAGCGGACCGACCTCGCCGCGACGGTTGGCGCCATCCAACTGCGCCACCGACGGCGACAGCGCCATCATCACGCCCACCGCGCTGACCAGACCCAGCACCCACACGTTCGCGCCCACCGCGACCGCGGCCAGGGTGTGCGCGTTGAAATGGCCAGCCAACGCGACATCCACCGCGCTCATGCCGACCGAGGACAACTGGCCGGCAATCAGCGGCAGCGCCAGTTTGATCGTGGCGCGCGTTTCGTGCGCAAAACGCGCGCGGTCCAAGGATAGAATCTGGGGCATTGCGGAAAACCCGATGTCACACGAAACGAACATCCAACCCGCCGAACCCGCAGTTTCCCCGCCCCTCGTTTCGACGGAGCAATGCGAAAACTGCGGTGCGCCGTTGTACGGCAAGTACTGCTACGCCTGCGGCCAGCCGACCACCGGCATGGTGCGCCATTTCAGCAGCGTGATGAGCGACATCGCGGACAGCGTGCTGAACATCGACGAGCGCGTCTTCAAGACGCTGGCGCCATTGTACCTGCGACCCGGCAAGCTCACGCTCGATTACTTTGCCGGCAGACGCGCGCGCTACGTCACACCATTCCGGCTGGTGTTCTTCCTTGCGATCGTGGCGTTCTTCTCGACCCAGATCACCGTACGGGCCGGATTTACTCCGGTGAACAAGGCGGTCTCGATTTCGACGTCGGATGGCAAGCCGACTGTCGCGGTCGTACCGGGACCGAAGGGGTTGGCCGCTCCAATCTCGTCGGACGATGGTGCTTTCGCCAACGGCAACATCACCATCAACGACAAGGTGCTCTGGAACCGCGACACCAAGCCGCTGAAGATCGGCTGGCTTCCCGATGCTGCCGTCGAGTGGATCAACGACCTGATCGGCAATGCGCAGCAGCAGTTGCACGCGATGAATGCCGGCTCCTGGGAAGAGCAGCAAAACGCGCGCCGCAAGTTCACGCTGAACATGTATTCGACCGCGCCCACGGTACTGTTCATATTGCTGCCGCTTTTCGCGTTGTTGCTGAAAGTCTTCTACGTCTTCAAGAAGCGGCTGTACATGGAACATCTGATCGTGGCGATGCACAGCCACGCGTTCCTGATGCTGTCCATGCTGGTTCTGGTGCTGCTGGGCGTTCTGCGCCATCTGGCGGCGCCCCACGGCGGCTGGCCGGGCATACCGTTCAGCCTGCTCTCGGCGGCAGCGTGGATCTGGATTTTCGTGTACCTGTGGCTGATGCAGAAACGCGTGTACCGGCAAGGCTGGTTCATGACCAACCTGAAGTACTGGAGCCTGGGGTTCTGCTACGCCATTCTGCTGGCGATCGGTTTCATATTCGTCATGCTGCTGAGCCTGACCAGTGCATGATCGGGAACCGGGATTGGAATCCCGCATGCGCGAAGCCGGATGGCGTGGTTTGGGCAACGATTCCGGCCTGCGGGGCTCCCTTCGAATCGCCGCGACGGCGCAGCTGCCGCACGGTTTTGCACAACCGCCAGCAATCTTCGGGCAAGCTGCGCAGCGGGCTCCAAACCGCTCCAGGAAATTCTTGTGTTTGGTGCATCCACATGAATTTAAAAGAGAAATACATGTGATGATTTTTTCACCAAACCGTGCGCCGGGCCGATTCCGTGAGCATTGGGACGCGCTTGCCAGCCGTCTTTCCACAACCTTATCCACAAGGTTTGTGGATAAACGCAAAACCACCAGCGGCTCATCGGCTTACCGGGCATTCCTGCGAATCGCGGCAACAAGCCGCGCTAACTGATGAGCCCTGCGCGGCTATCCGGTTCCGCAACCACGATCGCGCGTGTAGCGCTGCCGTTGCCGTTGCCGCAGACCTTCGACTATCTGTCGGAATCATCGGAATTATTGCCGGGCTGCCGGGTGCGGGTGCCGTTCGGGCGTTCGTATCGCGTGGGTGTCGTCGTCGAGACGGCGGCGCACACTGAAGTTTCCGGCAATCGCCTGAAGCCGATCGATGCGATGCTCGATCCGCAACCCCTGCTCGATACCGAGTTGTTGGCGTCACTGCGCCGCGCGGCGGATTACTGGTGCGGTGCGATCGGTGACGTGATCTCCGGCGCATTGCCGCTGGCCTTGCGCAACGGTGCGGCGCAGGATGGCTTCGCGGAAGAAATCTGGCGCGCGACCGCGGCAGGCACGTCGGCCCGCGATGCACGCACACGGCGCGGGGCTTCCGCTGCGTTGCTCGAAACCTTGTCCGATGCTTCACTGTCCGCCAGCGAACTCGACACGCTGCTGCCCGGCTGGCGAGCCGCCGCGCGCCGGCTCGCGACGGCGGGTTTGCTCGAACGCGTGCAGCCCGAAATCCGCGCGCCGCGCGTGCGCGAAGGTGCTGCGCCGATATTGACCGACGAACAAGCCGACGCACTGGCCGCGATCCTCTCGGCCGGCGACGGTTTTCATCCTTTCCTGCTGCAAGGCGTCACCGGCAGCGGTAAGACCGAAATCTACCTGCGCCTCGCCGAACGCGCATTGCAGCAGGGACGCCAGACCTTGTGGCTGGTTCCGGAAATCGGCCTGGTGCCGCAGGCATTGCGGCGCCTGCGCGCGCGCTTCGACGCGCGCATTGCCGTGCTGCATTCCAATCTCGCTGAAGGCGAACGCGCACGCGCGTGGCTGGATGCACGTTCGGGCGCCGCCGCGATCGTGCTGGGCACACGTTCGGCGGCATTCGCGCCGCTGCCGAAAGCCGGACTGGTGATCGTGGACGAGGAACACGACGCCTCGTACAAGCAGCAGGAAGGTTTCCGCTACCACGCGCGCGACTTCGCACTGATGCGCGCGCAGTCGTTGGGCGTTCCGATCGTGCTCGGCAGCGCCACGCCGTCGCTGGAAACGTTGGCGAATGTCGAAGCGGCACGCTACACGCGCGTGCGCCTGCGCCAGCGCGTGCATGCACGGCCGCCCTCGCCCGTGCACGTGCTGGATCTGCGCGGTCTCAATCTCGCGCAGGGTCTGTCACCTGCGTTGCTGGATGCGCTGGATGCGACGCTCGCGCGCGGCGAGCAGGCGCTGGTCTTCAAGAATCGTCGCGGCTACGCGCCGGTGCTGCTGTGCCACGCCTGCGGCTGGCACGCCATCTGCCCGAAGTGCGAAAAGCCGCTGACGCTTTACCGCGGCCGCAGGCAACTGTTGTGCCATCACTGCGGGCACACCGAACGCGCGCCGGACGCTTGTCCGCATTGTCATGCCGATGCACTGATTCCCCAAGGCCAAGGCACCGAGCGGCTGGAAGAAGCGCTCGCCGCGCGGTACCCGAACGTTCCGGTGTTGCGTGTGGACCGTGACAGCACACGCCAGCGCAATGCGTTCGCAAAATTGCTGGAGCGTCTGTCCGACGACCAACCCGCGATCCTGGTCGGCACGCAAATCCTCGCGAAGGGACACGACCTGCCCAACCTCACCATGGTTGCGATCGTGGGCGTGGATGAAGGCCTGCACAGCGTCGATTTCCATGCGGGCGAGCGGCTGGCGCAACTGGTCGTGCAGGTCGCCGGGCGCGCAGGCCGCGCCGACAAGCCGGGCGCGGTGTGGTTGCAAACGCACGAACCGGAACATCCGCTGCTGACGACGCTGTTGAAGGGCGGCTACGACGCCGCGGCGGCGTTGCAACTCGGCGAACGGCTTGCGTCCGGGCTGCCGCCATGCGCGCACGTGGCTCTGCTGCGCGGCGAGAGCGCCCAGCGCAAGGCGCTGGATGATTTTATGGCCGCGGCGCGTACTGCGCTTGCGCAGACTGAAAGCGTTGCGCTGCGCATCAACGGACCTTTTGCCGCGCCGATGCCGCTGCGCGCCGGGCGGCACCGCGCCCAGCTGCTGCTGGAATCGGAACACCGCCCAGCGCTACGCCACGCGCTCGCGACATGGCTTCCGCAGCTGCACGCGTTGCCGCAGCCGCGCGGCCTGCGCTGGTCGATCGATGTCGATCCCGTGGATTTGTATTGAAGTCGGAAGCTGGAAAACAAAGAGCCGCATCTCTGCGGCTCCAAGTGATCGAATCAAACGAAGCACGAGCAGCGACGATCGCACCCTATGCTGCGAATGCACCACGCATCTTCTTCATCGCATTCGCTTCGAGCTGGCGGATGCGTTCGGCCGACACGCCGTATTCGTCGGCCAGGTCCTGCAGCGTGGCCTTGTCTTCGGCCAGCCAGCGACGACGGATGATATCGCGGGTGCGATCATCCAGTTTGGCCATCGCCTGCTGCAGCGTGTCGAGCTGGTGCTCTTCCTGATCGGAGTCGGCCAGCTGCAGGTACGGGTCGGCGCCGTGGTCTTCCAGGTACGCGACCGGCGCAGGGGGCGCGTCGTCGTCCGTTTCGGTGGGTGCGTCGAAGCCGACGTCGCGGCCGGACAAACGCGATTCCATTTCCAGCACGGTGGCTTCGGGCACGCCCAGGTCCTTCGCGACCTCGCGCACTTCCTGCATGTTCATCCAGCCGAGGCGCTTCTTGGACTTGCGCAGGTTGAAGAACAGCTTGCGCTGCGCCTTGGTGGTGGCGACTTTCACGATGCGCCAATTGCGCAGGATGAATTCGTGCATCTCGGCGCGAATCCAGTGCACCGCGAAACTGACCAGCCGCACGCCGTGGTCGGGGTCGAAACGCTTGACGGCCTTCATCAGCCCGATGTTGCCTTCCTGGATCAGGTCGGCCATCTGCAGGCCGTAGCCGGAATAGCCGCGCGCGACGTGTACCACGAAACGCAGGTGCGACATCACCAGCTTGCGCGCCGCATCGAGGTCTTCCTCGTCGCGGTAGCGGTGCGCGAGATCCCGTTCTTCCTCGACGGCCAGCACCGGAATGCGATGCACCGCGCCGATGTACGCATCGAGACTGCCGACCACGCTGGGGATGGGCAGGTTGTTGGCGACCAAGGCTTCACTCATTGGTTTTACCCCACTCGTCTGTATTGGCACTCTAACTATGGGAGTGCCAACCCCTCGTGAAGGTTCCCGCGCGGTCCCGATGATGGGAGAGGCTTCGCCGTGAGGGTGATGCGATAAATTATACTCGCCGGTACAGGAAACACAAGTCCGCCAGAAGTCATGCTTCCAGCGCCGTTCGAGGCGGCAACGACCAATCGATCGGCGCCCGGCCGGTTGCCTTAAGATATTGATTGGCCTTGGAAAAGTGCCGGCATCCCAGGAAACCGCGGTGCGCCGACAGCGGCGAGGGATGCGGCGCCTTCAGGACGCAATGCCGACGGGTATCGATCAGCTTGCCCTTGGCCTGCGCGTAGCTGCCCCACAACAGGAAAACCAGACCGTCCCGCTCCCGATTCAGCTCGTCGATCGCCCTGTCGGTGAACCCTTCCCAGCCCTTGCCTTGGTGCGCACCGGCCATGCCCGCCCGCACCGTCAGCACGGAATTCAGCAGCAGCACCCCGCGCCGCGCCCATGGCGTCAGGCAGCCGTGGTCGGGCCGCGCGATACCGAGGTCGCCTTCGATTTCGCTGAAGATGTTCTGCAGCGATGGCGGCACCGGCACACCCGGCCGTACAGAAAAACACAGTCCGTGCGCCTGGCCGGGACCGTGATAAGGATCCTGGCCCAGGATCACTACTTTCACCGCGTCGAACGGCGTGGCATCCATCGCCGCGAAAATCTCGGGGCCCGGCGGGTAGATCCGCTTGCCCGCGTGTTTTTCCGCGCGCAGGAATTCACTCAAGGCATGCATGTCCGGCCGGTCGAAGTATTCGCCCAAGCGCGCTTTCCACGACGGTTCGAGTTTCAGGCGCTCGTCAGACATTGCGGATCATGCGGTTTGGGATCGGCGCCGCTGCGATACGCGCAACTGGAACATCAGCTTGGTCATCAGCAGACGTTCGTCCACCGGCTTCTCGACCAGGTCGTTGGCGCCGGCCTTGAGCAGCGCCGCCTGGTTTTCGGGATTCTCGTCGCCGGTCATCACCAGCACCGGCAGGCGTCCCTTGCCGAGCTGCAGGTCGTAGCGGATCCACTCCAGCAGGTCGCCACCGGACATTTCGCCCTTCAGGCTGACGTCGGTCAGCACCACGTCGGCGCCGATCTCGCCACGGTCCTGTGCAGCACCGAGAAATTCCACCGCTTCTTCAGCGCTGCCGGCGAGGTGCACGGTCAAGCCGTAGCGCTGCAGCATGCGACTGGTCGCGAGCGCCACCACGCGGCTGTCCTCGACGTACAACACCGTGCCCTCGACCTGCTCGCTCGGCTGCACGTAGCCGCGAATGAAATCGGTCAGTGCGGCATAGCCCGCGGCCTTGTCGAAATAGTCGGTGATCTCGTCGCCCATCTGCCGGTTCTGCAGGCGCTCCTGCACGTCGCCGGAAACCGCGACGATCGGGATGTACGCCTGCGGCGCATGTTCGCGCACGTACTTCGCCAGATCCGCACCGTCCATGTCAGGCAGGCGCAACGCGGTGGTCACCAGATCGATCACACCCGTGTGCAGCGACTGTTCGGCCTCGGCACCGGTTTCGCAGGTGATGATCGTCGCACCGGGCAGGCCTTTTTCCAGCACGCGCGAAATCAATGTGCGCGCCACCTTCGAGCCATCCACCACCATCACGCGCGGATTGTCACTGGCGATGTGGCGAAGGACGTCATTCATGGTTCGTATGTCGATTTGCGCGCAACGGCAACGCGCCTGCGTTCGATGCGTGTGGTTTCAGGTCCGCGGGTGCAGCAAATGGCGGCTGCTTGCGATCAGCGCGCCCAGCCACCCCAGCACGATGGCGATGGCCCACCCGATGCCGAGCGTAGGCCAGGACAATCCGCCGAAGTGCAGCCGGCCCGTGTAACTGGCGACCAGTTCACGCACCGGCGCCGCCAGCACCGCTTCCAGCAGCAACACCAGCAGGACCGCGACCAGCCCGGCTGCGAGACCATACCACGCGCCTTCATAAAGATAAGGCCTGCGCACGAATCCCGCACTGGCGCCGATCAACTGCTGCACGATGATATCGTTCGCGCGGCTGCGGATGTCCAGTCGCACGGTATTGCCGATCACCAGCACCGCCGCTGCGCCCAGCAGCACCGCCAGCAGCAGCGTCACGCGCTGGCCCACCGCGATCAGCGCATCCAGTCGCGCGCGCCATTGCCCGTTGTCCTGCACCAGGTCGATGCCGGGTGTCGCACGCACCGCAGCGACCAGCGTTTCCACCTGTGCGCGATCCGCGCCTGCACGTGGCTCGATCAGCAGCACGAACGGCAGCGGATTGTCGGGCAGCGATTTGATCGCGTCGCCGAAGCCCTGCATCGCGGCCAATTCCTGCAGGCCTTGCCGCGGCGTGCGTACCGTCACCGTGCCGACATCGGCGCGTGCACGCAGAGTCGTCGCAAGCTTCTCCGCACCATCGGCCGCCACGTCCGTTTTCAAAAACACGTTGACCGACTGCGAATCGCCCAGCGCCGTCGCGAGATGCTGCACGTTCACCAGCAGCAGGTAGAACGCCAGCGGCAGCGCCAAGGCCAGCGCCATCACCACGATGGTCAGCGCGGTACCGAACGGCCGCCGCGCCAGCTGGCGCAGGCTGTCGCGCAGGCACCACGCATGTTGGCGGCGCCACATCGCGAAACGCGTGTGGCGCACGGGACTGGCCATGGAAGCCTGCGCGTTCATGCAACCTCGCTGCCCGGCACGTCGTCGATCAGGTGCCCGTGGTCGAGCACCACGACGCGTTGTTTCATGCGTTTCAGCAGGGCCAGATCGTGACTGGCGATCAGGATGGTGCTGCCGGTCTGCCTGAGGCTCACGAACAGCTGCATGATCTCTTCCGACAGTTGCGGATCGAGGTTGCCTGTAGGTTCGTCCGCGATGATCAGCGCGGGCCGCGCGACGATCGCGCGCGCGATGCCGACGCGCTGCTGTTCGCCGGTGGACAATCCCGCCGGCGCATCCTTGCCGCGCCCGGTCAGCCCGACTTTTTCCAGCGCGCCGCGCACGCGCTTGCCACGTTCCTCGTGCGGGATGCCCGCGATCACCAGCGGCAACGCCACATTGTCGGCCACGCTGCGGTCCATCAGCAGGCGGTGATCCTGGAACACCATGCCGATGTCGCGGCGCAACCGCGGAATGCCGCGATGGCGGACGCGCGCCAGGTCACGGCCATGCACCTCGATCGCGCCGCCGCTGGGGCGCTCGATCAAGGCGATCAATTTCAGCAATGTGGTCTTGCCCGCGCCCGAGTGGCCGGTGACGAACAACATTTCGCCCGCTTCGACCTTGAATGACACATCGATCAGCGCCTCGCGGCCCTCGGGGTAGCGCTTGCTGACGGAATCGAATCGGATCACGGAAATGCCGGCGCCGGTGGATCGCAAAGCCTAGCAACAATGCCGCCGTTCCGGGGCGGCACGGCCCGCAGTGGGAACCGACGCTGATCAGGGACGGGGTGCAGCCGTGCGGTTCTGCGGCTTGCGATGACGGCGGCGGCGCTTGTTCGCCGCAGCGTTGGCCTCGGCGGCCGCCGTTTCAGACGGCGGCGCCTCGACTTCAGCCTCATCGTGGTGCGCCACCGCGCGCCGCGGCGGCGAGGCCAGCCATGCGGGTTCGATCGCCTGCACCGGAATCCGCATGCCGATGTAGCGCTCGATGTCCGGCAGGTTCATCGCGTAGAGATCACACGCAAAACTGATCGCGTCGCCCTCGGCGCCCAGTCGCGCGGTGCGGCCGATGCGGTGCACGTAATCCTCGCCATCCTGCGGCAAGTCGTAATTGAAGATGTGGGTGACATCGGGAATGTGCAGGCCGCGTGCCGCGACATCGGTCGCGACCAGGATGTCGGTTTCGCCCTTCTTGAAGCGCTCCAGCAATCTCTGTCGCTTGGCCTGCGGCACGTCGCCCGACAGCGCGCCGACCTTGAAACCCTGGCGCTGCAGGCGTTCGGTCACGCGTTCGGCGGCCGCGCGGGTATTGACGAACACGATGCTGCGCTGCGGATTGCAGTGCTCCAGCAGGTTCAGCAGCAATGGGATCTTTTCTTCCTTGGCGGGGAAATACACCTGTTGGCGCACGCGATCGGCAGTGACGTTTTCGGTTTCCACCACCAGCTTCTCGGGCTGGTTCATGTGCTCGTAGGCGAGTTCCAGCACGCGGTAGGAGAGCGTCGCCGAGAACAGCATGCCTTGGCGTTCTTCGCGCGCGGGCATCTTGCGCAGCAGGTAACGCACGTCCTTGATGAAGCCGAGATCGAACATGCGGTCGGCCTCGTCGATCACCGTGGCCTCGACCGCGCGGAAGCTGAAAACGTGCTGCTTGAAGTAATCGATCAGACGCCCCGGTGTCGCGATGATCACGTCGCAGCCGTCGCGCAGCTGCTGGCGCTGCTTGTCGTAATCGACGCCGCCGTAGATCAGCGCGAAACGCAGGCCGGTCTGCCGGCCGATCGCCTGCGCATCCTTGTCGATCTGGATCGCCAGTTCGCGCGTGGGCGCGAGGATCACCGCGCGCGGGTCGTTGTCCTTGCGCTCCGGAATCGCGGCGCGGGTGAGCAGGCGATTCATGACCGCGACCAGAAACGCGCAGGTCTTGCCGGTGCCGGTCTGCGCCTGTCCGGCGACGTCGCGGCCTTCGAGCGCGACCGGCAACGTCAGCGCCTGGATCGGCGTGCAGCGCGTGAAGCCGCATTCGGCGAGACCGGCTGCCAAGTGCGGATGCAGGTCGAATTGTTCGAAGAAGGTATCGGTGAGAACTTGGTCGGCCACGGAGTTTTATGCCAAAGAGTTTTGTGCCAGGAGTGGCAGCAGGCTGGTAAGGAACTGCGCGACCCGACGGATTCACAAGGCGGTCGCGAAAAGCGCCGCGCTTGAACCGCGCGACGGGTTGCGATGAAATGCCACGAACATGCGGGACGGCAGCGGCCTGGCGACACGATTCGTGCGTCGGGCCCAAGTGCCTGTTTCGATTGTAGCAGGCCGCGCTTGCAATCCCGCGGCTTCTCCCCCACCTTGTCGGAACATCGTCCCGTTGCAGGCCCACCCATGAGCGAGAACATCACCCACGTCAAAGACGCCGATTTCGAAACCGAGGTGCTGAAGTCCGACACGCCGGTGCTGCTGGATTTCTGGGCGGAATGGTGCGGGCCATGCAAATCGATCGCGCCGATGCTGGACGACCTCGCCAAGGAATACTCGGGCCGTCTCAAGGTCGTGAAGATCAACATCGACGAAAACCAGAAGACGCCGATGACCTATGGCATCCGCGGCATCCCGACCCTGATGGTGTTCAAGGGCGGCAAGGTCGAAGCGACCCAGATCGGCGCCGTCGGCCGCGGGCAACTGACCCAGATGGTCGACAAGGTGATTGCGCAAGGACAGTCCAGCGCTTCGGCCTGAAGCGAAGTCGCGAACGAGCCGCGCGCGAATCCTGCAAACCCACGGCTGTAGCACGCTTCAGGCGTGCGCGACCGGCAACGCTCCACGTATAACTGAACCCTTCGCAAGGCCCCGCTTGTCTGCGGGCCTTGCGT
Organism: Pseudomonadota bacterium; assembly: GCA_040388785.1. Taxonomy (GTDB): domain Bacteria; phylum Pseudomonadota; class Gammaproteobacteria; order Xanthomonadales; family Rhodanobacteraceae; genus 66-474. The sequence goes on along the minus strand of JAZKBD010000071.1, from coordinate 368 downwards.
AATGCTAGATTGACGTCCGGCCGGTGGTGCTTTTGCCCGGCCATCTTCCTTTCTGTTTCCTCCCGCGCCTCGAGCGCCGATGAGGCTTACCTGTGTCCGATACCGAAAACTCCGTTCAGGGTGATGACGCCCGCGCGTCCACCGCTGCATCCGAATCCAACGCCCCCGGCAACGATGGCGAAGGCCAGCAACGCGGTGGCAACCGCCCCGATCGCGGCCGCCGCCGCCGCGGCCGCCACTCGCGTGGCCCCAATGGCCAAGGCGCCAATCCGAACGGCCTGCCCGCCGACGTCTCTGGCGACGAAGCCGACGCCGGCGATCCGAAACGCCTGATCAACCTCACCGAGCTGAAGCAGAAGAACTCGGTG
>JAZKBD010000070.1:5786-10692 GCA_040388785.1 Pseudomonadota bacterium | reverse complement strand
ATCCGCGCCCATGCTGAAGCAGCGCGTCATCACCGCCATCATCCTCGCGCCGCTGATCATCGCGCTGATCTTCCTCACCAGGGCATCGGTGTTCGCCACGCTGCTGGGGCTGATTTTCCTGCTGGGCATGTGGGAATGGACGCGCATGGCCGGTGCGCGCGGCCGCGTCCTGCGTGCGGTGCTGCTGTTCGGCTACCTGATCCTGTTCGCGCTGCTCTGGCACGTTTGCAAATCGCCGTGGTGGTGGCTGCCCGTGCTTGCGGGTCTCGTGTGGTGGCTGCTGGCGCTGGCCTGGCTCACCCACCATCGCTTCGGCAGCGAACCAACACGCGGACACGCCGTGCTGAAGTTGTTGGCGGGCGTCATGGTGGTGGTGCCGGCGTGGTGCGCCGTGGTGGTGATGCACGGCGACATGGCCGAACCGCACACGGGACACGGACGTTGGTGGGTGCTCTTTTTTGCCCTGATCGTGTTCGCCGCCGACATCGGCGCGTTCACCGCAGGCCGCCGCTGGGGCAGCGTCAAGCTCGCGCCGGCCATCAGCCCCGGCAAGACCCGCGAAGGCGTTTACGGCGCGCTGGTGTGCTCGGGCGGCGTCGGCCTCGTCGGCGGCGCGCTGCTGAAAGTGCCGCTCGATCGCCTGCCCGCGATCGTGGCGCTGGCGCTGTTGACCGTGCTGTTCTCGATCATCGGCGACCTGTTCGAAAGCCTGATCAAGCGCCACGCAGGGGTGAAGGATTCCGGCGCGCTGTTCCCCGGCCACGGCGGCGTGTTCGATCGCATGGATTCGATCGTCGCCGCGCTTCCCGTCTTCGTGCTCGGCAAATTCCTGCTCGGGTTGTGATGACCGCGATCGGCCGCGGCTTGAACTTGCGGCATTTTCCCGCGGTCAATGAACCATCGTGGCTTCTGGCGAACCCAGCCGGCTTTCAGGTGGGTTGCTTTATGATGGAATCCGGCATCTGACCGCTATTGCATGAGCGACTTCCTCAACATTCTCGGCTCCGCGTGGTGGATGATCGTCACCCTGGGCATCCTGGTGACCTTCCACGAGTTCGGGCACTTCTGGGTTGCGCGCCGCTGCGGCGTCAAGGTGCTGCGCTTCTCGGTCGGTTTCGGCAAGCCGATCAAGTCGTGGTACGGCAAGGATCGCACTGAATATTGCGTGGCGTGGATTCCGCTGGGCGGCTACGTGAAGATGCTGGACGCACGCGAAGGCGACGTCGAGCCCGGGGATCTTCCGCGCGAGTTCACCGGCAAGCCGGTCTGGAAGCGCATCCTGATCGTGCTGGCGGGCCCCGGCTTCAACCTGATCTTCGCGGTCGCGGCGTTCTGGGCGATGCTGGTAATCGGCAAACCGGACTTCCAGCCGCTGGTCGGCGATGTCACCCATATCGCGGCGCAGGCGGGCATCCAGCGCGGCGATCGCGTGCTGAGCGTCGACGGCCGCGCGATTTCCAACTGGACCGATCTCAGCCTGGCCCTGGCCAGTGCGGCGCAAACGCGCCAGCCGGCGCCGCTGCAAGTGCGCACCCCGAAGGGTACGATCGAAACGCACGTGCTGCAGTTCGGCAAACTGCCGCCACATCCGAGCGACGAGACCCTGTTCGACCAGATCGGGATGATGCCGCTGCAGCACACGCTGCCGGCCATCATCGGCAAGGTCGTTTCCGGCAGTCCCGCGCAAGCCGCCGGCCTGCGACCGGGTGACAGGATTCTCAGCATCGATGGCACCGCGGTCGCGGACTGGAACCAGCTGACAGACACGACCCGCAAATTGGCCAAGCCCGATCACCGACTCGCGTTGCTGATCGATCGCTCAGGCAAACAAGTCGCCGCAAGCGTGCAGCCACGCCTGACCGCCGAGCCCGACGGCAGCAAAGTCTGGGCGATGGGAATTTACGTCCAGCCGGGCACGGCGAAATACGACACCGTGGTTCGCCGCGGGCCGCTCGCCGCCATTCCGGATGCGTTCGCGCAGACCTGGGATTTCACCGCGACCACGGTGAAGATGCTGGGCCACATGCTGGCGGGCTCGGTCGCGCTGTCCAATCTCTCGGGCCCGATCTCCATCGCGCAATACGCGCAGACCTCGGCCGAAATGGGTCCGGCGTGGTTCCTGTATTTCCTCGGCATCATTTCGCTCAGCCTCGGCATCATGAACCTGCTGCCGATCCCGATCCTCGACGGCGGCCACCTGCTCTATTACCTGATCGAACTGGCCAAGGGCAGCCCGTTGTCCGAGCGCGCGATGGCCGCGGGCCAGTACATGGGCATGGCGCTGCTGGTGATGTTGATGGGGCTGGCCTTCTACAACGACATCCTGCGGATTTTCCAGTGAACGCAACATTCCCGCGCAATGGCCCGAACCCGGGGCGCATGCGCGGCGCCGCTTGACTGCTTCGCTTTCCCGGGCGCGGCTGCGCCTGTACGATGCACGGTTTGCGCTACATCCTCCTTGAGTTCCGTCCGCGCCATTGGCGGCGTACGCCTTTCAGCCCTTCACCGTCAGCGACATCCGCATCGAGGGCCTGCAACGCATCGCCGCCGGCACGGTGCTGAGCTACCTGCCGATCGAGCCCGGCCAGACGATGACCGATGCGACCGCGCAGAAGGCGATCCAAGCGTTGTTCAAGACCGGCTTCTTCAATGACGTGGAACTGGAACAGCAGGGCTCGATCCTGGTCGTGAAGGTGCAGGAGCGTCCCTCCATCGCCAGCCTCACCGTGCACGGCAACAAGGACATCAAGACCGACCAGTTGATGAAGGGCCTGAAGTCGGCCGGCCTCGCCGAAGGCCAGACCTTCGACCGCCTCACGCTCGACCAGATCCAGCAGCAGCTGATCTCGCAATACAACGATCGCGGCAAGTACAACGTCAGCGTCGAACCGCACGTCACCAATCTCGACCGCAACCGCGTCGCGGTCGACATCGAGATCCAGGAGGGCAAGGCCGCCAAGATCCAGGAGATCAACGTCGTCGGCAACCATACGTACACCGATGACGAAATCCTCAAGGACTGGGAATCCGGCACGCCCAACTGGACGTCGTGGTACTCCAGCAACGATCAGTACTCGCGCGAAAAACTTTCGGGCGACCTCACCAAGCTGTCTTCGTACTATCTCGACCGCGGCTACGCCGACTTCAACATCAACTCGGCGCAGGTCACGATCAGTCCGAACAAACAGAACATCTACATCGCCGCCGCGATCCACGAAGGCGACATCTTCAAGATTTCCGACATCCACCTGCTCGGCACGCTGGTGTTGCCGGAAGCGTCGTTGCGCAGGGTGCTGCGCATCCAGCCCGGACAGGTGTTCGACCGCCACAGCATCGAGCTTTCGGCGGACGCCATCACCGATGTGCTCTCGAACATCGGCTATGCGTTCGCCAAGGTCTCGCCGATTCCCAAGGTGGACGAGCAAAACCACACCGTCGATCTCACCTTCTTCGTCGAGCCGGGCCCGCGCGTGTACGTGCGCCGGATCAACTTCAAGGGCAACACCAACACGCAGGACCAGGTCCTGCGCCGCGAAATGCGCCAGTACGAAGGCGCCTGGTATTCGCAGGCGGCGATCGATCGTTCCAAGGTGCGCCTGCAGCGCCTCGGCTTCTTCAAGGACGTCAACGTCGACACGGTCAAGGTGCCGGGCACGACCGACGAGGTGGATCTCAACGTCAAGGTCACCGAGGAATCGTCGGGCCAGTTCCAGTTCGGCGTCGGCTACTCGCAGGTGTCGGGCATCATCCTTTCGACCTCGATCGCCAACAACAACTTCCTCGGAACCGGCAACAGCGTGTCGGCGACGTTCTCGAAGAGCCTGTTCATGAAGCAGTACCAGGTGTCGTTCTTCGACCCCTACCTCACCGACAGCGGCATCGGCATCGGCTACAACGCCAGTGTGCTGAAGTTGAACCAGGGCGAGCAGAACATCGCGTCGTACCTGTCGGATACGGACGCGCTTTCGAGCTACCTGAGCTTCCCGATCAGCGAAACGGACAGCGTCAACGTCGGCATCGGCCTCAACAAGACCAGGCTGGACCTGATTCCGGGCTACACGCCCGCCGTGTTCTTCGACCAGATGGCCAAGGTCGGGCACTACACCATCCACAGCACGCCGCTGACGCTTTCGTACGCGCACGACACCTTGAACAGCTTCTACAAGCCCACCCGGGGGGGCCTGCAACAGATCAGCGCGGAAATCGGCCTGCCCGGCGGCACGGTGCCCTACTACAAGCTGACGCTTACCAGCAGCGACTATTTCCCGCTGCCGTTCGGCTTCGTCGGACACCTCAAGGGCACGCTCGGTTACGGCAGCACCTACGGGTCCAACGACATTTCGGTGCAGTACGCCGATGCCAATGGCGTGATCCGGACGATGTCGTTCCCGTTCTACCAGAACTACTACGCGGGCGGCGTGCAGGACGTGCGTGGCTTCCAGGACAACACCCTGGGCCCGCGCATCTGCTCCGGCCTGATCGATGCCAATGGCCAGCCGGACCCCACGGCGATCGCGACTGCCGGCAACACCTGCAACGGCGGCATCTCCTACCGTCCGCAGCCGGTGGGCGGCGCGTTCAAGGTGCTGGGCACGGCCGAGCTGGTGCTGCCGTTCTTCAAGGACAACAACAAGGCACGCCTTTCCCTGTTTACCGACGTCGGCAATGTCTACTCGAACTACAGCAGCTTCAGTGCGTCACAACTGCGCGCCTCGGTCGGCATTTCGCTGCAGTGGATCGCTCCGGTCGGACCCATCGTGATCGATCTCGCGCGCCCCGTGCGCGACCAGCCGGGCGACGCGCCGTTCGAGGAAACGTTGCAGTTCTACTTCGGCCGCACGTTTTAACGCAGCGCGTCCGCACTTCGTGCGGACGCGCTGTCCAAAACGAATCGCGCATGCCCCCA
>JAZKBD010000070.1:4775-5776 GCA_040388785.1 Pseudomonadota bacterium | reverse complement strand
GCCCCCACAACCCCCATCAAACCATTGCCAGGCGACGGTTTGATCGCCTCCTTGACTCGAGGGGGCTGAAAAGCCGGCGGACCGATACAATTCCCGCGCCTGCGCGCAATCTCCCGGCAAGCAGCGCGCATGCATCGTGCACAGAACTCTTCGATCCCAGGGGCGAATGGAACCATCCAGCGGCTATCGCATCGACGACCTCGCGCTGCGCTTCGGGCTCGAAGCGCGCGGCGATTCGACGCGCATGATCCGCGGCGTGGCGCCCTTGGCGCGTGCGGAACGCGAACACCTGGCCTTCCTTGCCAATCCACGTTACGCCAGCGATCTCGCGCATACAAAGGCGGGCGTGGTGGTGTTGCGCGCCGAACATGCCGACGCGAGCCCGTCGCCGGTGCTGATCGCGAAGGACCCCTATCTCGCCTACGCGCGCATCGCGACGCTGTTCGAAACCGTTCCCGCAGCGGCGCCCGGCATCCATCCCTCCGCCGTGATCGCCGCGGACGCGCGCGTCGACGCCAGCGCCAGCATCGGACCCGGCTGCGTGATCGAAGCTGGTGCGATCATCGAAGCCGGCGCGGTGCTGGGGCCGCATTGCATCGTCGGTCCGGACTGCGCGGTCGGCGCGCAGTCGCGCCTCGGCGCACGCGTCACGCTGGTCACGCGGGTGACACTCGGCAAGCGCGTGCTGGTCCACGCCGGCGCCGTGCTGGGCGCAGATGGTTTCGGCTTGGCACGCGACCGCGACGGCTGGGTCAAGGTGCCGCAGCTCGGCGGCGTGCGCATCGGCGACGATTGCGAAATCGGCGCGAACACCACCATCGACCGCGGCGCGCTCGAGGACACGGTGCTCGAGGAAGACGTGCGCCTCGACAACCAGATCCAGATCGCGCACAACGTCCGCATCGGCGCGCACAGCGCGCTGGCCGGCTGCGCGGCGGTCGCGGGCAGCGCGACGATCGGCCGCGACTGCCTGATCGGCGGCAGCGCGGGCGTGCTGGGCC
>JAZKBD010000070.1:0-4765 GCA_040388785.1 Pseudomonadota bacterium | reverse complement strand
ACCTCGAAATCGCCGATGGCGTTACCATCACCGCGATGACCCTGGTAACCCACTCCATCCGCGAGCCCGGCATCTATTCTTCCGGCGCGCCCATCGAGGAAAACCGCGCGTGGCGCCGCAACGCCGCGCGTATGCGCCAGCTCGATGGCATGGCACGCCGCATCGCCGCACTCGAAAAGCAGCTCGAAGCATTGCACAGGGAACGCAACGAATGAATGTCTCTTCCACCCCCGCAACCTTGCCAGTCGACGCAGAACGGATCGCGGCCATCCTGCCGCACCGCTATCCCTTCCTGCTGGTCGACCGGGTGGTCGAACTCGATGCCGGCAAGAGCATCGTCGCGATCAAGAACGTCACGCGCAACGAGCCGTTCTTCAACGGACACTTCCCCGGCCATCCGGTGATGCCGGGCGTGCTGATCGTCGAAGCGCTGGCGCAGGCATCAGGATTGCTGCTGGGCCTGTCCGGCACCCATGCCGACAAGGAAGACCGCATTTTCTATCTCGCCAAGGTGGACAACGCGCGTTTCCTCAAACCCGTGGTGCCCGGCGACCAGTTGCGCCTCGAAGTGCAGTTGAAGCGCCTGATCCGCGGCATGGGCATCTTCACCGCGCGCGCGGTGGTCGACGGCAACCCGGCCGCCACCTGCGAGTTGATGTGCGCGGAATCCACGCGGTGAGTGCAGCGCGGCCCAACCTCCATCCGACTGCCATCGTCGACCCGGGCGCCAGACTGGCCGACGACGTGACGGTGGGTCCGCTGGCCGTCATCGGCGCGGAAGTGGAGATCGGGCCGGGCTGCAGCGTTGGCGCGCACGCCTTGCTGCAGGGCCCCACGCGGATCGGCCACTACAAACGCATCGGCGCCTACGCGTCGATCGGCGGCGATCCGCAGGACAAGAAATACCACGGCGAGCGCAGCGAACTGGTGATCGGCGACGGCAACACCTTCCACGAGTTCGTCACGATCAACCGCGGCACCGACGAAGGCGGCGGCGCCACGCGCATCGGCGACGACAACTGGATCATGGCTTACGTGCACGTGGCGCACGATTGCCACATCGGCAGCCACACCATCTTCGCCAACAACGCCACGCTCGCGGGCCACGTCGAAGTCGGCGACCACGTGGTGCTGGGCGGGTTCGCCGGCGTGCACCAGTTCTGCAAGATCGGCGCGCACGCCTTCGCCGCGATGTACTCGGCGATAAACCGTGACGTGCCGCCCTTCATCTACGTCGCGGGTCAGTTCGCGGTGCCGCGCGGCGTGAACGCCGAAGGCCTGAAGCGCCGCGGTTTCGATGCCGCACGCATCGGCGCGATCAAGCGCGCGTACCGCACGCTTTACATGTCGCACAAGACGCTGGAGGAAGCGCGCGTGGCACTCGGCGAACAAGCCGCCGCGAGCGATGACGTGCGCGCGTTCTGCGATTTCATCGACCGCAGCGAGCGATCGCTGGTACGTTGAATGGAAACCCGCGCCGGCTCGCGCATATTCGCGATGGTCGCGGGCGAAGATTCCGGCGACCTGCTTGGCGCCGAGTTGATCGAGGCCTTGCGCGCCAATCACGCGGATGCGAAGTTCGTCGGCGTGGGTGGTCCGCGCATGCGCGCGGCGGGGCTGGATGCATGGCACGACATCGCCGAACTGTCGGTGATGGGCCTTGCGGAAGTCCTGCGCCACCTGCCGCGGCTGCTGCGGCTGCGCGCATCGCTCGCGAAACGGCTGATCGCCCTGCGGCCTGACGCGTTCGTCGGCATCGATGCACCCGATTTCAATTTCGGCCTCGAGAAAAAATTGAAGCGCGCCGGCATTCCCACCGTGCACTACGTCAGCCCGTCGATCTGGGCATGGCGCGAAAATCGCGCGGAGAAGATCGGCAAGTCGACCGACACCATGCTGTGCCTGTTTCCGATGGAGCCGCCCTTGTACGCGAAGCATGGCGTGAATGCACGATTCGTCGGCCATCCATTGGCGGATCGCTTCCCGCTGGCGCCCGATCGCGATGCCGCGCGACGCGAACTCGGATTGGCCGCCGATGCGCGGGTGCTGGCGGTGCTGCCCGGCAGCCGGCTGTCGGAAATCCATCGGCTCGGCGCGATCTTCCTGGCTGCCGCGCAGCGCGTTGCCGCGGAAATCCCGGGTCTGCAGATCGTGATTCCGGCGGCCAACCCGCGTTGCCGCGCCGCACTCGAACAATTGATCGGAAGAGCGGGAACAGGGGACAGGGAACAGGGAGGCACCATGGCCACGTCTAACACGGCTACCGTTCCCCGTTCTCCGTTCCCCGCTCCCAGGCTCCTCGACGGTCAGGCCCACCGTGCGATGATGGCAGCCGACGTGGTGTTGCTGGCGTCGGGCACCGCCGCGCTCGAAGCGATGCTGGCGAAGCGCCCGATGGTGGTCGGTTACCACATCGCGCCGTTTACGCACGCGCTGGTCAAGGGTCTCGGCATGCTGAAGACGAATCTCTATGCGCTGCCCAACGTGCTCGCGGGCAGGATGCTGGTGCCGGAACGGATGCAACGCGACTGCACGCCTGAAAAACTGGCCGACGCGGTGATCGCCCTGTTCCGCGACAAGCACCAGCGTAATGAACTGATCCACGAATTCGAGCGCATGCACCTCGCGCTGCACAAGGGCGGCGGTGCCGCGGCGAGTGCCGCGCGCGCGATCGACGACGCGCTTGCAACGCCCAGCGATGCCGTGTCATGAACAAGGCGCCCTTGCGCTTCTGGTCGTTGCGCTGCCGTCCTGGCTGGCTGTTCGCGTTGGCCGCGGCGGTGTTCCTGGCGGCGCTGCGGTTCGGGCCGATGGACGAGCAGACCACCATCGAGTGCGTGTTCGCGTTCCTGATCCTGGTCGGGCTGGTGCTGTTCGCGATCGCGGCGAGCGGCCGCGTTGCGTTCGGATTGTTTGCGGGCAGCCTGCCGATGCTGTTGCTGGTGATCGCGGCCAACCTGAAGTTCCAGTACCTGTCGACGCCGCTGCTGGCGCCGGATCTCTTCTACTACGCGAACGCCGAGATCGCGCAGACGCTGCTGCGCTATCCGTTCCTCACCGCGGCCATCATCGCGGCCATCGTGCTGGTGCCGCTGCTGCTGGTGCTGCTGTGGCGCGGCGATTTCCGGCCCGGATCGACGCTGGCGACGCGCAGCGCGCGCGCCTGCGGTGTCGTTGCCGCCTTCGTGCTGCTGGCCGTGACGCTTCATCCGCGTGGCCCGTTTTCGTCGGTGTACGACAAGGGCATGTGGGAAGCGATGAACGACGAGAGTTTCGTGGCGGATTTCGTCGTCTCGATCCGCAACGCGCACGTGAGCGAACCTTCGTTCAAACTGGCCGACGCGACGCGCGATGACTGGCGCGATCTCGCGGCCGGCGCGATTACAGGCAAGCAAAAGCCCGACATCGTCGCGGTGCTGGAGGAAAGCACGTTCGATCCGCGCATGCTGACCGCGTGCACGTCGAAGCTGTGCGACGTCGGCATGTTCCAGCCCGACGCCAACACCATCGCGCACGGCTGGTTGGACGTGCATACTTGGGGCGGCGGTACCTGGACATCCGAATTCGCGTTCCTGTCCGGCCTGCCGCACACGCTGTTCGGGCCCGCCGGCGTCTACGCGCCATTCAACCTGGCGCCGCGCATCCGTTACACGCTGCCGCGCCTGCTCGATGCCGACGGCTACCGCACGGTCGGCATCTATCCGACCGACGGCGATTTCATGAACGGCCGCGATGCCTATGCCGATTACGGTTTCGATGCGTTCTACGGCGGCCAGGAACTGAACCTGGATTGGGGCGCGACCGACGCTGAGGTGTTCGCTGCGCTCCAGCGCGTCTTCAAGGCGGAAAAGGCCAAAGCCGGCGGCAAGCCGCTGTTCGTGTTCGTGCTGACGCTGTACCAGCACGGGCCGCACATGACGCCGTTCAAGGAAATGCCCGCGCCCTACGACAAGCCACTGTTCCCCGACAAGCTCGCGCCGGGCAACAAGCCGCTCGACGACTGGTTGAACCTCAACCTCACGAATTACCTGCAACGCGTGTCGATGTCCAGCGCGGCCATGTCAAAGCTCGAAGGTTTCCTGCGCGGCGATGATCGTCCCGTGCTACTGCTGCACTTCGGGGACCACCAGCCCTCGTTCGACGGCGCCATCAACAGCCTGGCCAAGACCGTGCTGCCGCAGGTTGCGGACCTGCAATTCACGACGTATTACATGCTCAAGGGTTTCAACCTGCCGGTCCGGCGCGAGGATTATCCGGTGCTCGACATCGCCTATCTCGGTTCGCTGCTGCTGGATGCCGCGGAACTGCCGCGCAATCCGTTCTTCGTCGCCAATACACTGTTGCGTGATCGTTGCGGCGGCCACGATCTCGACTGCCGCAACGCCGCGCTGCGCGATTCGTACCGCGCCTATGTTTTCGGAAGCCTGCATGACCTTGGCGATTGACGACTTCGACGGTCTGGCCACCCTTCCGCTCCGCAAGCTGCGCCGCTGGCCGGACTTCGCGGACGTGGCTGGCGTGGACGAAGCGGGTTGCGCGCCGCTGGCCGGCCCGGTGGTGGTCGCCGCGGTGATCCTCGATCCGCGCTGCCGCATCAACGGCCTCGACGATTCCAAGATCCTGCCGGAACCCACGCGCGAAAAACTCTACGCGCGCATCGTGGCGCGGGCCGTCGCGTGGAGCGTCGTAGCCGTCGGCGTCGAGGAGATCGATCGCATCAACATCTTCCATGCGCGCATGGCGGGCATGGTGCGCGCGCTCGAAG
>JAZKBD010000069.1:0-9841 GCA_040388785.1 Pseudomonadota bacterium | reverse complement strand
GAATCGTCGCGCATGTCGGGCATCAGCGTGTCGATTTCCTCGATATGCTCGATGCCGTTCATGCCGTGCAAACCCACGATGACGGTGTCGGCGTCGGCGCGGCTGCCGATCAGGCGGAAACGGATCATGGCCATGCGGGTGTGCTCTCGTCGGTGACTGATGCGCCGATGTTGGCAAGCGCGGCGCATGCGGAAAGTGATGCCGACCGTGCCGATGGGCCGGATTGGCGCGATATCATGGCGGCTTGCTAAATCCCGCATGAACGCCGATGCCCAAGACCTACGACCGCGCCTATTTCGACAAGTGGTACCGCGACCCGCGCCACGCGGTGGGGTCGGCCGCCGAATTGCGGCGCAAGGTGGCGATGGTGCTGGCCCAGGCCGAGTACTATCTCGGCCGGCCGGTTCGCAACGTGCTCGACGTCGGCTGCGGCGAGGCGACCTGGCGGGCGCCGTTGCTTGCGCTGCGTCCGGGCATCGCCTATCGCGGCCTGGATGCCAGCGAGTATGCCGTGGCACGTTACGGGCGCCGCCGCAACGTGGGCCTGGCGCGCTTCGGCCAGTTGGAGCAGCTGCGCTTCGAGGCACGTTTCGACCTGATCGTGTGCACCGACGTACTCCACTACCTGAAACCGGCGGAGATCCGTGCCGGCCTGCACGGCATCGGCGAGATGCTCGAGGGCGTCGCGTTCCTGGAGGTGTTCACCAGCCGGGATGACGTGGCCGGCGACCATCATGGCTTCGTCGCGCGCACCCCCGGGTGGTATCTGCGCGAATTCAGCCGGGTCGGGCTGTTGCCGTGCGGCTCGCACTGTTATCTCGGGCCACGGCTGGAGCGTCACGTTGCCGCGCTGGAACGGGCGCAATTGCCGGCGTGACGGCATCGCGGACCGCGCATCGGGCAACCTCGGAATATCCTTGTGCGCCCATTCCACGCTATCGTGCGCGGCAGCGTCCATCGGGGGAGATCAATCTGTGAACCAGACCAGCCTGTCCAGCTCGTTGCCGCGGCGCGAACTGACGATCCGCGGCATCATCATCGGCATCGTGATCACGGTCGTGTTCACCGCCGCCAACGTCTATTTCGGGTTGAAGGCCGGCCTGACCTTCTCGACGTCGATCCCCGCCGCGGTGATCTCGATGGCGATCCTGAAGGCGATGCGCGATGCGACGATCCAGGAAAACAACATCGTGCAGACGGTGGCCTCGGCGGCGGGCACGCTGTCATCGATCATCTTCGTGTTGCCGGGACTGATCATCGTCGGCTACTGGAGCGGATTCCCGTTCTGGATTTCGGCCGGCATCTGCGCGACCGGCGGCATCCTCGGCGTGATGTACACGATTCCGCTGCGGCGCGCGCTGGTCACCGATTCAGATTTGCCGTATCCCGAAGGCGTCGCCTGCGCCGAGGTGTTGAAGGTCGGCGCCGGATCCGACGAGCAGATCGGCCGCATGGCCGAAGTGGAGTCGGTGCCTGCCGCGGGCGGCGCGCGCCGGGTCGAAGCGTCCAATCCCGCCGCGGCGGCGGAAGCCGGCGCCGCGGGCCTGAAGGCGGTGCTGTGGGGCGCGATCGTGTCGGCGATCTTCTACATCGTCGTGCAGACGAGGGTGTTCGCCGCCAGCGTCACCGATTATTTCCGGGTGGGCGGTGATCGGGCCGGCGCGACCGGTTTCGATTTCGGGCTGTCGTTCGCGCTGTTCGCGATCGGGCATCTGGTCGGCTTGTGGGTCGGCGTGGCGATGCTGGTCGGCGCCGCGATCGGCTGGGTATGGGCGGTGCCGTACTTTACGCATCTGCATTGGACGGCAGGCGCGGCGGCCGACGTCGCGCAGGCTGGCTGGAGCCATTACGTGCGTTTCATCGGCGCGGGCGCGATTGGCGTGGCCGCGATCTGGACGCTGGCGAAACTGGTGAAGCCGCTGGCCAGCGGACTTGCGGGCGCATTCCGCGCGTCGCGCGCGCGCAAGGCCGGCACGCTGCACGAACTGCCGCGCACCGAACATGACATGCCGATCGGCATGGTCGGCCTGATTTCGGTGGTCTGCTTCATTCCGATCGCCTACCTGCTGTGGCACTTCGCGGTCAACAACGGACTGGGCGGCGCGACGTGGCCGCTGGTGATCGGCGGCGTGGTGTTCGTGGTGCTGCTGAGTTTCCTGGTATCGGCCGTGTGCGGTTACATGGCGGGCCTGATCGGATCGTCCAACAGTCCGTTGTCGGGCGTCGGCATCCTGGTAGTGGTGATCGCGGCGCTGTTGCTGGTGGTCGGCATCAAGCCGTTCCTGCCCGCCGGCGCGGACAAGGCGCTGGTCGGCTTTGCGTTGTTCATCACCGCGATCGTGTTCGCGGTGGCATCGATCGCCAACAACAACCTGCAGGATTTGAAAACTGGCCAGCTGGTGGATGCCACGCCCGCGTTGCAGCAATGGGCGCTGGTGATCGGCGTGCTGGCGGGCGCGGTGGTGATTCCGCCGGTGCTGGATCTCTTGCAGCACACCTACGGTTTCCTCGGCGCGCCGGGCGCCAATCCCGCGACCGCGCTGGCCGCGCCGCAGGCCGGCCTGATTTCGGCGTTGGCCAAGGGCGTGATCACCGGCGACGTGCCGTGGGACATGATCGGTCTCGGCGCCGGCATCGGCGTCGCGATCATCATCTTCGATGAAGTGCTGGGACTGTCGAAGAAGGGTCCGCGCCTGCCGCCGCTGGCGGTGGGCCTCGGCATTTACCTGCCGACCTCGACCACGCTGATGGTGGTGGTGGGTGCGCTGGTCGGCGCATGGTTCGATCGCCGCGCGGAACGCAAGCCGGGCACCGAAGCGACCCGGCAGCTCGGCGTGCTGCTGGCCTCCGGCCTGATCGTGGGCGAAAGCCTGCTGGCCGTGATCTTCGCCGGTGTCGTCGGCTTCAGCGGCAAGCAGAACCCGATCGCGGTGGTCGGCGACAGTTTCGCGACGCCATCGATCATCATCGGCGGCGTGGTGTTCGCTGCCCTCGTGATCCTCCTGTATCGGTGGATCATCGGGATGGGCCGCTCAGGAACCGCCGCATAACCTGCTGCGCTCGGCAGCTTGCGCGCCGGCGGTGCTCGAAATGCTCATGTACTGACGTGTACACTCCGCTTCCTCCGCTCCAGCGTCACGCAACCTGCCTTCGCTCGCGACGGTTCTGCGACGGTTCCTTGCCGGCTTGAGAAAACGCCGCCGCGCCACCAATCATGAGGCTTGCGCGCGCGCCCCGCAACGGGACGCGTGGTCCTGTCCTGTTCATCACTACCGACTTGAATCGATCGCCATGAACAACACCACCGAAACCCGTCCCTTCGAAGCCGAAGTCGCGCAGGTCCTGCGCCTGGTCACGCACTCGCTGTATTCGCACAAGGAAATCTTCCTGCGCGAACTGGTTTCCAATGCTTCCGACGCTTGCGACAAGCTGCGCTTCGAGGCGATCGGCAAACCGGAGTTGCTCGACGGCGATGGCGAGCTGCACATCGACATCGAGGTCGACAAGGACGCGAAGACGCTCACCGTGCGCGACAACGGCATCGGCATGAGCCGCGATGAGATCGTCGCGAACCTGGGCTCGATCGCGAGTTCCGGCACCCGGCGCTTTCTCGAATCATTGAGCGGCGAGCAGCAGGCCGACGCGCGCCTGATCGGCCAGTTCGGCGTCGGCTTCTATTCGGCGTTCGTGGTGGCCGACAAGGTCACGGTGTTGTCGCGTCGCGCCGGCGCCGGAGCGAAAGACGGCGTGCGCTGGGAAAGCGACGGGCAGGGCGAATATTCGCTGGCCGCGGAAGACATCGCCACGCGCGGCACGTCGGTGATCCTGCATCTGAAAGAAGACGAAACCGAGTTCCTCGACAACTGGAAGCTGCGCGACCTGATCCGGAAATATTCCGACCACGTCGCGTTTCCGATCCGGATGAAGAAGTTCAAGGACGGCAAACCGACCGACGAATGCGAAACCGTCAACGACGCCTCCGCGTTGTGGGCGAAACCCAAATCCGAAATCACGGACGACGAATACAAGGCGTTCTACAAATCGCTCGGCCACGATTTCAATGATCCGCTGGCGTGGACGCACAACCGCGTCGAAGGCGCGCAGCGTTTCACGACACTGCTCTACATTCCCGCGCAGCCGCCGTTCGATCTGCTGATGGGCGCGCGCGACGAGCGCCGCGGCGTCAAGCTCTACATCAAGCGCGTCTTCATCATGGACGCGGCCGAGGAACTGCTGCCGAACTACCTGCGCTTTGTGCGCGGCGTGGTGGATGCCGACGACCTGCCGCTCAACGTCAGCCGCGAGATCCTGCAGCACAACCGCCAGATCGAACGGATCAAGGCGTCGTGCGTCAAGCGCGTGCTGGACCTGATCGAAAAACTGTCGAAGGACGATCCGGAAAAGTTCAAGACCTTCCGCAGGGCTTTCGGCAACACGCTGAAGGAAGGGATCGTCGAGGATCCATCCAACCGCGAACGCATCGCCAAGCTGCTGCGTTTCGCATCCACCAAGGGCGAGGGCGCCGAGCAGGACGTGTCGCTGGACGATTACATCGCGCGCATGCAGCCGGGACAGGACGCGATCTGGTACATCAGCGCCGACAGTTACAGGGCCGCCGCCGGCAGTCCGCAACTCGAAGCCTTCCGCGCCAAGGGCATCGAGGTGCTGCTGATGTTCGACCGCGTGGACGAGTGGGTCATGGGTCAGTTCGGCGAATACGAGGGCAAATCGTTCCGCAACGTTTCGAAAGGCGAACTCCCGCTCGATGCGGCCGACAAGCAGAAACAGGAACAGACGGCGAAGGAAGCCGAGCCGCTGGTGAAGAGGCTCAAGGAACTGTTGGGCGATCGCGTCAGCGACGTACGCGTTTCCGCGCGGCTCACCGAATCACCGTCGTGCCTCGCGCTTTCCGATTACGAACTCGCGCCGCATCTCGCGCGCCTGTTGCGCGAAGCGGGCCAGGACGTGCCGGACTCCAAACCCACGCTGGAAATTAATCCCGCGCATGCGCTGGTGAAGCGCGTGGAATCCGAATCCGACGAGGCGAAGGCGAAGGACCTGGCGCTGCTGTTGCTGGAACAGGCCGAGATCACCGCGGGCGCGCAGTTGCCGGACCCTGCGGCGTTCGTGCAGCGGATGAACCGCGCGCTGCTGGGTACGGGCGCGTGAGTTGCACGGATCATCGCCGTGGTCGTCTGCCCCTCTTGATTGTCCGCAAAGGACGCGAAGGTCGCGAAGAAAACCTTTGCTTTTCGGTCTTCTCTTTTAGCGTTCTTCGCGTCCTTCGCGGACCAATGCTTCTTTGCTCCAATGAATGAAACCAATCCCGTCCGCATAGACGCCTGGCTCTGGGCCGCGCGTTTCTTCAAGACGCGCGCGTTGGCGAAGCAGGCGGTCGAGCGCGGACGCGTGGAGATCGGCGGTGCGACGTGCAAGCCGTCGCACATGATCAAGCCGGGTGACGCATTGCGCATCAGACGCGGCGAGGAAACCTTCACGGTGGAAGTCACCGGTCTCGCGCACAAGCGCGGTTCGGCCGCGCTGGCGCAAACGCTTTATCGCGAATCCGACGCGTCGGTCAAGGCACGCGAAGCCGCGCGCGAACAGCGCCATGCCGAACGCACCGGTTACCAGCCGCCGGCGAAGCGGCCGGACAAGCGTGCGCGTCGATTGATCCGCGCGCTCGGCGACATCGACACGCTTTAGCCTGCGGACGGGACGATTCGCTTGCTGCGCGCCTGCCACGCGTACAGCGGAACGCCGAGAGCCAGCAACACGACGTTCCAGAATACCGCATCCTTGCCGGCGCCGATCACGGCCCACAGGCAGAACCCGAACGCGGCGAACGCCAGCAGCAGGTTGCCCGCGCGCAGCGGGCGTCCGCCGCGGTGCGCCAGCACCACGTCGGCCACCGCGCAAACCATATAGCAGACAACATTGCCCAGCGTCGTCAGCAACACCATGAAGGTGAACATCGCGACCATGCCGCGGCTGTAGTTGGCCAGGACCATCAGGCTGTTGATGACGCCCGCGACCAGCAGCGCCGCCACCGGCGTTCCACGCGCTGATTCGCGCGCGAAAAGTTTCGGAAACAAGCCGTCCTTCGCCACGGCCTGCGGGAATTGCCCGGCGATCAGCGTCCAGCCGTTCAAGGCGCCGAAGCAGGAAATCGCCGCGGCTCCCGCGATCAGCCAACCCGCCCAGCCGCCCCACAGCAGGCGTCCTGCATCGGCGAATGGCGCTTGCGACTTCGCCAGTTCCGACGCGGGCAGCAGGCCCATCACCGCGGCGGTGCACGCGATGTAGAGCGCCGCCGCGATTGCGGTGCCGAGCAGCGTCGCGCGTGGAATGGTTTTTTCCGGATCGCGCACGTGGCCGGCGGGGATCGTGGCGCATTCCACACCGATGAAGGCGAACAAGGTGGCCGCGACGCACATGTTGATCGCGCTCAATGGCGAGCCGGCGTGCGGCCCCGGCGCCAGCAGGTGCGGATCGAAGCGCGTGAAGCCGAACAGCGCCAGCGCCAGCAGCGGCAAGACCTTCAGGATCGTCGTCGCGACCTGCACGCCGCCCGCACTGCGGATGCCGGCGATGTTCACGGCGACCAGCACCCACACCGCCGCCATCGCGGTCAGCGCCCCGTACAGCGGATGCGCGCCGAGTGCAGGTATGAATTCCGACATGTAGCTCGCGAACGCGACGGCAATGGTCGCGTTGCCGCCGACCAGCGCGATCCAGTACACCCACGCCACCAGGAAACCGACGCAGTCGCCGAACGCTTCACGGCCGTACGCGTACGGGCCGCCCGCGCGCGGCGCGCGTTTCGAGAGGCGAAAGAACACGCCGGCCAGCAGCAGCGCACCGGCGGCGCTGATGAGCCATCCGATCAGGCTGTATCCGCCATACGGCGCCAGCGACGCCGGCAACAGGAACACGCCCGAACCGATCATGTTGCCCAGCACCAGCGTGGTGACGGTGACGAGGCCGATCTGCCGCTTCGACACGCTCATGTGCTGCCCTTTTTCGGCGGGCCCCCCGGCGTGGCGCGAGTATACGCGTGCGCAAGGCCTGCGGTGGTGCGCGGCATCGGCTACGCTGTCGGCCGGTCTTCGAGGGAGTCACGACCATCGCCCGCATCGCCATCACGCGTGCCGTCAGCCGCGCATTGGAACGTTGCGAGCTGACCCATCTGCCGCGCCGTCCGATCGATTTGGCGCTCGCGCGTCGGCAGCATGCGTCTTACGAGCAGGTGTTGCGCGACGCCGGTTGCGAGGTGCGGCAACTTCCCGAGAAACCCGGGCAGCCGGATTCGGTGTTCGTGGAAGACACCGCGATCGTGCTGGACGAAGTCGCCGTGATCACGCGTCCGGGCGCGGAGTCACGGCGCGGCGAAGTGGAATCGATGGCCGCGATGCTGGCCGCCTGGCGCGACACCGTTCGCATCGAGCCGCCGGGCACTCTGGACGGCGGCGACGTGCTGCGGCTGGACCGAACGCTGTACGTCGGCGCCTCGTCGCGCAGCAGCGCGGAAGGCATCGCGCAGCTTGGACGCCTGCTGGCGCCGTTCGACTATCGGGTGGTCGGGGTGCCGCTGCGCGGTTGCCTGCATCTGAAGAGTGCGGTGACGCAAGTCGCGCCGGGGCGGGTGTTGCTGAATCCGGATTGGGTGGACGGCCATTGCTTCCCGAATTGGGAACCCATTGCGATCGACCCCGCCGAACCGCATGCCGCGAATGCATTGCTGGTCGGCGAAGCCTTGATATATCCGGCGTCGTGCCCGCGCACGGCGGACGCGCTGCGCAAACTCGGCATCGACGTCCGCAGCGTCGGGATGTCGGAAATGGAAAAGGCCGAGGGCGCCGTCACCTGCTGCAGCGTGATCGTGTCCACTTCGGTTCGCTGAGGACGCTTGCGCCCACGGGTGTGGCGGCCGACACTATGCGCGCTCCGCGCAGGGGAACAGGATGCCGGTCTTCGACCTATTCAAGCGGTTGGTGGGAACGAACGCGCCCGTCGGCGAACGGCGCGGCGACGAGCGGATTCGCGCGTCGCTGGGCGCACGCGTGCTGGTGGTGGACGATTCCGCCACGATCCGTGCGGTGCTCGGCAAGATGCTGGCGCAGGACAGCTACGAGGTGCTGGTGGCCGCGGACGGCGAAAGCGCGGTCACGCTGGCGCAGGCGCAGCTTCCCGACCTGATCTTCCTCGACATCGTGCTGCCCGGCATGTCCGGCTTCGCGGTGCTGCGCGCGCTGCGCCGCGACAGCCGCACGCGCATCACGCCGATCATCATGATGAGCGGCAACCAGCAGGCGACGGAACAGTTCTACGTGCAACGCTTCGGCGCCGACGGCTTCATCAAGAAACCGTTCGGTCGCGCCGAGGTGTTCCACGCGGTGCGCTCGCTGGTGCAGGCGGGGCGCATGCCGGGGCGGTTGGAAACCGTACCCGTGGATGCGATTCCGGAAGGCATGACGGAGGAGGAGTGGAATGCCATTCCGGACATCGGCATGCCCGACGAGGCGCACATGGTCCCGGCGCCTGCAGTCGAAGCCGCCGTCATCGAGCCGATGGCATCCGATGTCGCGGCGCCGGGCGTGCCGCCAGCACCACGCGTCGAGGCCCAGGTTCACGCATGGTCGATGCCCGCCGCGAGCGGCGTGATGCGGCCGTCGATCGGCAGCGGCATGCAGGGCGCCTTGCACAGCGAATCGACGCCGCTGGTCGTGCACGTCAACAAACCGCAGCCCGGGCCGGTCACCGCCGAGGCAATCAGTCACGACGAAGCTGCGCCTTCGCACGAATCGAAAAGCTGATCACGAGCGACAGACGGCGTTCGCCGCGTGCGGACGCGACAACCCCGATGATCGCTGGCCGCGCCGCCCGCGGGAATCCGGTCAGGGAGCGTCTTTCGCGCAGGTCGGGCCGAGCCATTTGCCGGATGACTGGCCTTCCATCACGAAGTGGCCGCCCATGTGCGGATCGTCGCCGTCCATCTTGAAAATGCCGGCGTAACTCTTGCCGCCACTGCCGATATTGCCGTCGATCACGCCGTGGCGCGCGCCGCCGTTGCCGCCGCAGGTAATGTCGGCGTGGAAGTGATCGCCCGACCACTTGGCGTTTTGCGAAGTGCAGCTCTTGTCCTGGCTGAAATCGGGATGCTCGTCCCGCGCGGCCTCGTCGGGCGTCAGGCAATGCCTGTACGTATGCGGCGTGCCGAAGTCCGGCATCTTGATGCCGCGCGCTTTCATCTGTGCCTGCACCTCGGGCGGAATCTGGATGCCGCCCTGCACGAAATGCATCTGGGTGGTGACTTCCCATTGACCGGGAACGCGGTGCGCGGCCTGCGCGACGCAAGGCAGCGCGACGATCGCAACGATCGCCGCGGACAGAATGGATCGACGCATGGTGAATCCCTCCGGCTGGAATCGCGCGGCGAGCATAGGCCCGCGGGAATGCCGTTGCCAGTGCCGGCGGCGGGCGCGCCGCTAGGGGCTGGACTGCTTCAGCCGGTACAGGGCGTCGAGCGCCTCTTTGGGACTCATCGCGTCCGGGTCGAGCGCACGCAGCGCGTCGGCCAATGCTTCGAGGCGCGGATCGGCGCGGGGTGCGGAGAACAGATCGGGTTGCGGGGAAGTCCGACCTTTTGCAGCGGGCTTGTCCAAACCGTGGCCGCGTGCGCCGCGTTCGAGTTCGGCCAGCGTCTGCTTCGCATCCGTGATCACGGCTTTCGGCAGGCCAGCCAGCGCGGCCACCTGCAGGCCGAAGCTGCGGTTGGCGGGGCCTTCCTTCACGGCGTGCATGAACACCAGTTGGTCACCCTGTTTTGCATCGTGGTATT
>JAZKBD010000068.1:0-5772 GCA_040388785.1 Pseudomonadota bacterium | reverse complement strand
CTGGTGGGCAAGCCGGTGCAACTGGCGATGATCGAGCGCGCGCGCTTCGCGTTGCATGCGCCGCCGCGGGTGTTCGCGGTGATGATCGGCAACCTCATCCGCAACGCGTGTCTCTACACCGAACAGGGCAGCGTCATCGTGGAAGTCGGCACGAACGAGGTGCGCGTGACCGACACCGGCAGCGGCATGAGCGAGGATGACCTGGAACGCGCATTCCAGCCGTTCTACCGCGGCAGCCGCACCGGCCGTCGCGGCCACGGCATCGGACTCGCGATCGTGCGCCGCATCGCCGACCGCTACCGCTGGCAGGTCACGCTGGAAAGCGCGCTGGGCAGGGGCACCACCGCGACCGCGCACTTCCCCGCCGCGCAGCCGCCGGATGCGGCGTTGCCGGGGCCTGTGCAGCCCGCGTTGGCCATCAAATCCGAGAACGCCTGACGATGAGGCTCTGGTCTTGCTTGTCGTGCATGCTCGACGTCACGCGCGTCGCCGGTTGTCCCGCGCGCAGATCGGAAGAGATACACACGCCCTGCAACGTGCAGGCGCTGTGGGGTTCTGCGACCATCGGCGCATGAATCCGGTGGACCCGCGATGACGACGTCCTTGCAGCCGCTGCCTACCCATTATCAGGACCGCGGCCTGCACGCGGGCTTCTGGCGGCGCGTGGTGGCCTGGGTGATCGACGCGTTGATCCTCTCGCCCGTGTTCGCGGTGCTGTACCTGATCGTCGTCGGTTCGTCCGCGGTACCGCTGGCCATGCAGCCGTACGGCCTGGTTCCGTTTCGCGTGGTTCCTTCGCTGTGGCTCGTGTGGGTGCTGGTGCCGTGGCTGTATTACGCATCGTGCGAATCGTCGGCATGGCAAGCCACGCCCGGCAAGCTGGCGCTGGGTCTGCGCGTCACCGACGAATACGGGCGCAGGATCGGCTTCGGTCGCGCGAGCGGGCGCTTCTTCGGCAAATTCCTGTCCGGTTTCATTCTCGACATCGGCTATCTGCTGGCCGCCTGGACCGAACGCAAGCAGGCGCTGCACGACTTGATGGCCGGCTGCTGCGTGGTGCGCAGGGACGGACTGCTCGTCTGGCAAAACCGTGAGACGCCCGCACCGGATTCCGCGATGACCGCCGCGATGCCGCCGCGGCCGGGCATGCCGGGTTGGGGCATCGCGCTGGTCGTGACCGCTGTTTGCGTGTTCCTGTTGCTGCCGTTCGCGGCGATCCTTGCCGCGATCGCGATTCCCACGTACCAGAGCTATGTCGTGCGGGCGGAAGTCGCGCAAGGCGTCGACGCGACCCTGCGTGCCCGTGCGCTGATCGCGGAATACATCGGCCAGCGCGGCGCGTTGCCCGACGACAACAGGTCACTGGGACTGCCGAACCCCGCGTTGATCCGCGCGCGTTACGTCAGCAGCATGCGCGTCAGCGGCGGCAAGGTGGTGGTGACCTTCGGCAACCAGGCGGACGTGCGCATCCGCGGCGGCCACGTGGTGATCGCGCCGGTCGGCAACGCCGCCGCGCTGCATTGGCAATGCAGCAGCCCGGACATCGGCGAGCGTTACCTGCCCGAGAGTTGCCGCTAGCGCGGCGTTTCGCCAGAATCCGGGCGGGGATTTACGACAAGGGGAAACACCATGGCATCCATGCCCTCTGGCAGTACGCAACCGCTGCCCGATCATCTGCACGCGCCATTGCTGCACGCGGGATTCTGGCGCAGGTTCGCGGCTTATCTCATTGACGGGTTGATTCTCAGTGCCGCGGCGTTCGTGCTGTACATGCTGTTCCTCTTCATCGTGATCGTCCCGGCTGCGGCTTCCGGCAGGCGCCATGTCGACGATGCAGCGATTGGCTTGTCCATGCTGCTGCTGTGGCTCGCGATCATCCTCGCTCAATGGTTGTACTTCGCGCTGTGCGAATCATCCGCATGGCAGGCGACGCCGGGCAAGATGGCGCTGAGCATGAGCGTGACCGACATGTATGGACGGCGCATCGGTTTCGGCCAGGCGACGGGACGTTTCTTCGGCAAGATCCTGTCCGGTCTTGTTTTCGACGTTGGTTTCATGCTGGCCGGCTGGACCGCGCGCAAGCAGGCGCTGCACGACCTGATGGCCGGTTGCTGCGTGGTGCGCAAGGAAGGGCTGCTGGCGTTCGAGCGCGGCGAGCTGGATGGCAACGCGGTGCGCGCGGGCGCGGGCATGCCGGGATGGGCGATCGCCCTGATCGCGGCCGGCGGTCTTTTCTTCGCGGTGATTCCGGTGATCGCGATCCTCGCGGCCATCGCGATTCCCGCCTACCAGAATTATCTGATCCGCACGCAGGTCACGGAAGGCATGGTGCTGTCCGGCAGCGCGAAAATCGCGGTGGGCCAGTATCTCGGCACGCGCGGTGCGTTGCCGGCCGACAACGCGGCCGCCGGGCTGTCCGATGCCGACACCTTGAGCGGCCGCTACGTGAGCGGCGTGCAGGTGCAGAACGGCAGCGTGGTCGTGACCTTCGGCGTCCGCGCCAATCGACTGATCGCGGGCGACCATCTGGTGTTCCAGCCTTACGGCAGCAGCAACGCGTTGCAGTGGCGTTGCGGCAGTCCGGATATCCAGGCGAAATACCTGCCGGTGACTTGCCGCGATCCCGGCGACGCGCTGATGAATTGAACGTCAGTATTCGAGGTGCGCGCGGATGCCGATGAAGCGCGCCGGGCCGCGGTCGCGGTTGTAGCCGGGATCGCGGATGAACTGGAAATCCGGGCTCAGCGTGACATGCGCGAACAAGCGGATCGCGTAATAGACTTCGGCGATTTCCTCGTGGCCGTAGTTCAACGCGCCGTCGCCGAGCAGGAATCCGCTGCCCCCCGCGGCGAGATAGTCGCGGTGGTCGCGCGACAAGGCGTTCATCGCCATGGCGATGCCCAGCCGATCCTGCGCGCGGTGCCAACGCACGCCCGAGACCTGCGCGCCGATACTGGCGTCGCGATCGACCTCGGTGAACACGAAAGATTCGGTGTGTCCGTCGTTCCAGCCGTAACGCGCAAACAAGCCAGTGTCGCCACCGTCGGCCAGCGGCAATTCGGCGTTGATCGCATAACCGTATTTATGGCGACCGTCCAGATCGTCGGCACGGATTTCGGGTGTCGTGCCGGTTTCCTGGGCGATGCGCAACGCGTCCCGATAGGTGCCCATCCGCGCAATGTTGCGATACACCAGCAAGCGCAGCGCCCAACTGTCCGGTGATTCGCGCAGGGTGAGCTGCATCTGTTCGCCGCGCGCGCGCTTCAGCGGCCATTCCAGTGTCTGGCCGTTCGCGCGCGTGGGCATCTGGTACACACCGTAGCGCAACGTCCAGTGCGGATTCACCCACGCGAACACCGCGCCATTGGTGTAGCCGCGCGTATCGGCGGCATAGTCCCAAGCCAGCGCATTGAAGAACGCACCATCCATGAACTGCGTGCGTGCGCTGTTGGCGTAGCGGTTCTTGTCGAAGTCGTCGCTCGGCGTCATGCGGCCGAGCTTGGCCTCGATGTGGCGATCGGATTCGGCGCCCGGAAGTTGATCCTGCGCGCGTTTTATGTTTTGCGAAGCACCGCCCAGCGGCAATGTCCAGCGCAGATAACGACGCGCGACGTAGGCGCGCTTGCCAAGTCCGGCATTGCCGGAGTGCACCACGTCTCCATTGACGATCGCGCCGACGCCGGTCGCGCCGCTGACGCCCTCGCCCTTGAACATCTCGACGTCGAAGTAATACTGGAAATGCGCGGGCAACTGCACGCCGAAATAGGCGCCGAAGGTGTGCGAGCGTTCGGTGTCGCCGCCGGGTTCGAGGCTCAAGGGTCCGGCATACGGCGAGCGCAGCGCATCCTGGTGCTGGTCGATGAAGGTGTATTGCGCGGACAGCAGTTGCGGAACGAAATCACGCGGCGCGTCATCGGCGCGCGCGATGCAGGGCAGTACCACGAGCAGCGGCAAGACAGCGAGGAGGCAACGAAAACGCATGGCTCATCTCCGGTCCACGTGCGGAGACGAGCGGGGATCAGCTAACGCTGGTCGACCGCCCGCACATTGCCGCGTGACCCGTGCTGGTTTCGGATTTCCGACGCAGACATCCGCGCGAGGCGGGTGGCTGCGTCAGTACTCGGGATGCTGTCCATTGGATGCCTGAAAGACGAAAGGTGCGCGATCAGGCCGCCTGTCGCGATGCCCGCTTGCGGTCGATTTCGGTGAGGTGCCGCTTGCGCAGCCGGATCTCTTTCGGCGTGACCTCGACCAGTTCATCGTCGTCGATGAATTCCAGCGCCTGTTCCAGCGATAGCTTCACGTACGGCGTCAGCGTCAGCGCATCGTCCTTGCCGGAGGCGCGGACGTTGGTGAGCTGCTTGCCGCGCAGCGCATTGACGGTGAGGTCGTTGTCCTTGGCGTGGATGCCGACCAACTGGCCTTCGTAGATCTGTGCGCCCGCGTCGATCAGCATGCGGCCGCGGTCCTGCAAGCCCCACAGCGCATACGCGGGTGCCGGGCCGGTGCCGTTGGAGATCATCACGCCATTGCTGCGCTTGCCGATCAGGCCTTCCGACTTCGGGCCGTAGTGGTCGAACACGTGGAACATCAGGCCAGTGCCGGCGGTGAGCGTACGGAATTCGGTCTGGAAGCCGATCAATCCACGCGCGGGAATCATGTAATCGAGGCGCACGCGACCCTTGCCGTCGGGTTCCATGTTCTTCAGCTGACCGCGGCGGGTGCCGAGTTTTTCCATCACGCCGCCCTGGTACGCCTCTTCCATGTCGACGACCAGTTGTTCCCAGGGTTCCTGCAGCACGCCGTCGATTTCGCGCACGATGACTTCCGGGCGCGACACCGCGAGTTCGTAGCCTTCGCGGCGCATCGTCTCGATCAGGATCGAGAGGTGCAATTCACCGCGGCCCGATACCTTGAACTTGTCCGGATCGGCGGTTTCCTCGACCTTGAGTGCAACGTTGTGCAGCGTCTCGCGCGTAAGCCGTTCGCGAATCTGGCGCGAGGTGAGGAACTTGCCGCCCGAGAGATCCTTGTTGCCGGCAAACGGCGAACTGTTGACCTGGAAGGTCATGCTGATGGTCGGCTCGTCAACGGTCAGCGCGGGCAGCGCTTCCACCGCCGACGGATCGCAGATGGTGTCGGAGATGCCGAGATTCTCGATGCCGGAAATCGCGATGATGTCGCCGGCCTGCGCATCCGGCACTTCGCGGCGTTCCAGGCCCATGAAGCCCATCACCTGCAGGATCTTGCCGTTGCGACGCTTGCCCTCGTGATCGACGATCGCGACCGGCATATTGCTGCGTACCTGGCCGCGCTGCACGCGGCCGACGCCGATCACGCCGACGTAGTTCGAATAATCGAGCGAAGACACGCGCATCTGGAACGGGCCGTCGAGATCGACCTGCGGCGGCTGCACGTGTTTCGTGATCGCTTCGAACAGCGGCGTCATGTTGCCCGAACGCACGTCTGGTTCGAGTCCCGCGTAACCGTGCAGCGCGGACGCGTACACGATCGGGAAGTCGAGTTGCTCTTCGCTGGCGCCGAGGCGGTCGAACAGGTCGAAGGTTTGATTGACGACCCAGTCCGGACGCGCGCCCGGGCGATCCACCTTGTTCACCACCACGATCGGCTTGAAACCCATCTGGAACGCCTTCTGCGTCACGAAGCGCGTCTGCGGCATCGGGCCGTCCATCGCATCGACCAGGATCAGCACCGAATCGACCATCGACAGCACGCGCTCGACCTCGCCGCCGAAGTCGGCGTGGCCTGGGG
>JAZKBD010000067.1:15826-22419 GCA_040388785.1 Pseudomonadota bacterium | reverse complement strand
CCCGCGCGTTTCTGGCTGCGCTCAAACAACATCCCAAAGGGCTCAGCCGGGTGCAGCTTCACATCCTGGCGAAGTATGCGGCCAGCGGAAAGACGGGAAAGGAGCTCGCGCGACTGGCGCGGCTTGGATGGGTAGACACGCGCGAGGGGAAACTGTTCATCACGCGCGAAGGGAGCGACGCCGTAGGCGAAGTGAAATCACTGCCGGTGGGCGAGGAGCGGCGCAAAGAGCTCATTGGCGATGACGAGGCGGATCGGAACATGCAGCAGAAGTTCCTGAAAGTGCTGTTTGATGTTTATCCGGCGCGGATCAGCCGGCGCGAGCGGTGACGGGAACGGAAACGCAGCCGAAACGGCGTTCGCGGCGCGCGTAGTCATCCAGGGCTCGGTCGAGTTCGGCATCGTCAACGTCGGGCCACAGGGCGTCGGTGAAGTAAAGCTCAGTGTAAGCGAGTTGCCAGAGCAGGAAGTTGCTGATGCGCCGCTCGCCGCCGGTGCGGATGAAAAGATCGGGCGGGGGCAGGTCGGCGAGGCAAAAATAGCGCGCAAGGGTTGGCTCGTCGATCGCGGCGGGATCGAGCTCGCCGCGCGCCACCGCTTCGGCAGCGCGCCGTGCGGCCTGCGCCATGTCCCAGCGGCCGCCATAGCTGGCGCAGACGTTGAGGACCAGCCGCGAGTTGCCGGCGGTGCGAAGCGCCGCGGCCTGCATCCGGGTGCGCAGCGCCTCCGAGAATGCCGACAGCTCGCCCACGAAATGCAGGCGTACTTCGTTCTTGTGCAGATCGTCGATTTCCTTGTCGAGCGCCTTCAGGAACAAGTCCATCAGCGCGCCGACCTCGGTCCGCGGACGCTTCCAGTTTTCGGAAGAGAAGGCGAACAGCGTCAGCACGCCGACGCCATTGCGCAGGCACCAGCCGACGGCGGCGCGCACTGCTTTCTGTCCGGCGCGATGGCCGAAGCTGCGCGGCTGGCCGCGGCGGCGCGCCCAGCGCCCGTTGCCATCCATCACGATCGCGATGTGGCGCGGCACCGCCGAGCGGGCGGGGCGCACGTCGGCATGGATGTCTTCCGCCGGCGAGTGCACCACGACCGCTGCGGCCGGCACGGCGTTGATCGTGCCGGCGGCTTTCGCGTGCGGCCTGTCGGGAGCTCGGACTCGCATGGTCGCGCCGGTCAGATCGCCAGCAGTTCCTGTTCCTTGGCCTGCACCGCGACGTCCACTTCCTTGATGAACTTGTCGGTCAGCTTCTGCATCTCGTCCTGCGCGCGGCGATCGTCGTCTTCGCTGATCTGCTTTTCCTTCAGCAGGTTCTTGATGTGCTGCAGCCCGTCGCGGCGGATGTTGCGGATCGCCACCTTGGCGTTCTCGCCCGCGTGGCCCACGTGCTTGGCCAGTTCCTTGCGGCGCTCTTCTGTGAGGGGCGGCATGTTGAGGCGGATGGTGGTGCCCGCGGTGGTCGGCGTGATGCCGAGATCGGACCCCATGATGGCTTTCTCGACCGCGGCGACCATTTGCTTTTCATATGGCGTGATGGTCAGCGAGCGCGAATCGGAAACCGCCACCGACGCCACCTGGTTGAGCGGCACGTCCGAGCCGTAATAGTTCACCCGGATATTTTCCACCAGCGCGGTGCTGGCGCGGCCGGTGCGCAGGTGCGACAGCTCGTGGCGCAGCGCCTCGATGCTCTTGCCCATGCGATCCTGGGCATCGTTCTTGATGTCGGTCGTGCTCATCGCTGGTTCCGCCGCGTCAATGGAAACGGCCGATTATAAGTGCGTGCGGCGGCTCATGGTCGACGCGTGCTTGCGCGGAACCCTTGCGGGACTCGTTCGAGCGTGGCGCTGCCCAAGGCATTACCGTGCCGGCCCCTGCTGGCCGTAACTCTCGATTTGTGTCGTGAGCTGCGCGCGCAACTGGACCTGCTGGAGATCCTACTGCCGGACCTGCTGCAAGGTTTGTTCCACGCTCGGAGCTGGTTGACCCAAGTCGACCGTTGCGACGCGTCCGAACATCGAATTGGGCGTGAACACAAGCCTGGATTCGCCACCATGGATGGCGGCCAGGTCACCCAGTTCATCGATACCCGTCTGGTGACACGCAGCCGTGATCTGGTGCAGGCGTTCCCGGGACGTGCCGTGCGGAAGCAAGTTCTGGAAATGGGCGTACATCAGATGCTGCGCATGGCCGGGATCGTCGAAGCCGCGCGATGGCGCCTCCGTAGCGCGATCTGGCCGGATTTGCGCGTCATGGTGGCCGCCGAAGTGGCCGATTGCTGCGTAAGCGTCGCGCGCGGTGCGTTTGGTCGCCTCGAGGCCATTCGACGCGGCCCGGCGCGCGCCGTCGTACGTTTCCTGAACCGCTCGCCCAAGGGACTCGACGCCATGGTAGGCATCGACCAGGTGATTGACGCCCCCGGCGATCTTGTTCTGCAACGCCGGGCTGTGGATGGTCGCCTCGGCCATTTGAGCGACGGCGTGAGCATCCTGTTCGATGACATGTTCCACCGCGTGCACGCCGTCCGCGAAAAGTTGGCTCGCGGCGCGCGTCCCCCGACCGTGCAGGTGCATGGCCTCGCCCATCGCCACACCAGCCAGTGGCGCAGCGGGATTGATGGCGGCCATCTGCGCGCCGGCTTTGCGGGCGAGTGTTGCGGCATGTTCGTCTTGGCGTTGAACGAAAACACCTGCGGAGTCCACCATCCCGGCACCTTGCTGCAATCGGTGCTCGACGCCTCGCACCCACGCATTGTCCTCGATCGTTTGGTGGATCGCCGGGTCGGCATTCACCGCGAGGTATTCATCAAGTTGCCGCTGCACATCGGCTGGCAGCATCACGTCGTTGTTGTGACCGTGCTTGGCAGCGCGCAGCGCCGTGGCCAGTTCGCTGCGCTCGCGCCGGACGTCTGCGCGAAAAGTGTCGAACTCCGCCTTGTGGTCCGCGTAGTTTTGCGCGCACTGCGCGATCACGCCGGGTTGCAGCACGCTGGCCTTGCTGGTGCCCGGCGCGGGCGAAAAGTGCGTGTTGGAGTGGTCGGACAGAACCATGGCCAGGAACGGATTGCGTGGCGGCATGCCTGTGGCAGCAAGGTAGTGCCCCGCCTTGAGCGCCAGAACGTCTTCGTTGCTGGCGAGCGGCACGACGGTGCCGCTGTGCGGACTCGCTGCGCTCACCACATCGCCGGCCATGACGTAGTCGATGAGCTGCGTGCCGCCCTCCGGGATGCCATAGCCCAAGCCGACCGCGCCGTACGCATTGAAGGTTGCGCCGCCCAGCCCGAATCTCCACGACTCGATTTCCGCGAGGGTGCCACCCAGCGAATGACCGGCGACGGTGATCTGATCCTCGCCGATTCCGAGTCGCGCGGCCTTCTCGATCATGGCCTGCGTAAACGCGCGCGCATCGGCTTCCTGTGGATTGACCCGATCCCGCACCATCGTGGCGTCGACAAAAGAATCCTGCGCGGTGGTGAGCCCGTGGTGCTTGAAGTCCGGATCGGTGCCGCGGTAGGCGATGATGATGTTGTGGGTAGTGACGTTCTGGTACGCAGTGGCGTGGAAGCCAGTAATCGCGTTGGACGCGTAGCCGAATATTGCATATTTTTGGCTATCGAAATAGACATACTTCTGTGGGTTGTCGACGTCGCTTTGCCGACGGTTTTGATACGCGTCGTTAGCCGCGGCGGCGGAGATCTCCGGATTCACGGTTTGACCTCCTTGACGGCCACGGTAATCGGAAAGAAAGCAAAGGGGTCGCGTACCACCTCAGGTGTGGCGGCTGTTGATTCCAAAGCGCGAGCATTTCCGTTTGTGCCGTTGGTATATTCGCTAATCTTGAAATACTCGGTTTGCGGACCCTTGCTCAGCAAGATGTTCAATGTGTCACCCGCGCCAAATGTTTCACCGTGCACCGCGAAACCGCTTCCCACACTCGTCACATCCCAGTGACATACGCCCAATCCGTAGTAATCCTCGTCCTGTAGATAATCTCGATAAAAATAGCCTTTCCACGTATCTTCAGCGATGCGTGTCATTTCGACTTCAATACCAACATCAGCGGGCATGGCATGCACGCCCAGGAACTTGTCTTCAGGCGTGCACTTGGGATTTACAACTTCATAGCTTATGTATCCCTTCACCTTGTCCCACGGCCCCGGCGCGTTTGTCGTCGCGATAACTTCGTAGCGCTGCACGGGGTGCGGATTCTTCTTGGGATGGTTGGGGTCACTGTGTGCCATGGAGCATCCTGTGATCAAGGCCGAAGTGAGCAAGAGGGCTGTACCGATGCGGTTGATCATGGCTAAGCGCGTCCGTCATTGGATTTCGAAGGAACAAGGCGGCACGACCCGTGCACTTGCACGAGTCGGGCGATTGCAGGAGATGTGGGGTCGCCATTCGCCATGAGACTTCCTGTGATCAAGGCCGGAAACCGCAGTGCTGCGCGTGCTGCAGGTGAGCTCGATCCTGTTCCCCTGGACCGCGGGCTCGGCGTGTCAGTTGCTCCCCAGGCACGCGCATCCGAGCATAACATCCTGCCCACCCTGCGTTTGCAGGAATGCAGGACGATGGCGTGACGGCCGTCGCCGAATAACGCGGCACGAGGAGGAGCAAGATTTGACCAGGCGGGCGGGTCAGCAACCCGCGCGATCAATGAGCCGGGACGGATATCCGCGCCAACATCGCGCAGAAACGACCGCTCAGCCCGCGCCGCCGACCAGCGTGCCGATGGATTCACCCTTGAGGATGCGCATCAGGTTGCCGGGACGCGTCATGTCGTAGATGCGCAGCGGCAGGCCGTGGTCACGGCACAGCGCGATCGCGGCGGTGTCCATCACCTTGAGGTTCTGCGCGATCACTTCCTCGTAGCTGACGTGCTCGAAACGCTGCGCGTCCTTCTTCTTCTTGGGGTCGGCGCTGTACACGCCATCGACCTTGGTGGCCTTCAGCAGCAGGTCGGCGCCGCATTCGATAGCGCGCAGCGCCGCGGCGGAATCGGTGGTGAAGAACGGATTGCCGGTGCCGCCCGCGAACAGCACGATGCGGCCTTTTTCAAGATGCCGGATCGCGCGGCGGCGGATGAAATCCTCGCACACGTCGTGGATCTGGATCGCGCTCATCACCCGCGCGAAGCCGCCGCGTTTTTCCACCGCATCCTGCATCGCCAGCGCGTTCATCACCGTGGCCAGCATGCCCATGTGGTCGCCGGTCACGCGATCCATGCCGGCTTCGGCAAGGCCGGCGCCGCGGAAGATGTTGCCGCCGCCGATCACCACGCCCACTTCGACGCCGAGCTTGCGCGCTTCCAGGATTTCATCGGCCATCCGGCCGATCACTTCCGGGTCGATGCCGTAGTCCGCAGCTCCCATCAATGCCTCGCCGGAAAGCTTCAACAGGATGCGCCGGTAGATCGGCGTTGGCTTCGGCTGGGCGGCAGGCATGCGGGGCTCCATGGTGGCAAACAGCGGAATTGTAGCGAAGCGCGAACCAGATGGTGGGCCGCACTCGGGGCGACCTGCGCCGGCTAATGCAACGCCATCTCGAACAGCACCCGCACCATGATGGCCAGCACCACGATTGCTGCGGGCCAATGCAGCACGAGCTTGCGCGTCCACATCAACGGCAAACACAGGCCGATGATGACCAGGCGCAGCCACATGTGTTCGTCCCAGTGGAATGCGCCGACGTGCACGGCGGTACCCCATCCGGTCAGGAACACATAGAGGATGATGAGCGCGAAGAAATAGCGGCTTTCGGCAAAGTACGCGGCGAGCAGGTCTCGCCCGCGCAGCGCGCGTGCATCGGGCAGGGCAGCGGCACAGATCAGGTACAACAGGATCGGGAAAAGCAGGCCCAGCAGGAATACATCGACATTGGAAGGAGCGGTTGCCGCGATTTCTCCCAGATACAAACCCCACCAGTAGTTGTTCACCAGCAGCAGCACTGTTAACGCCCACACCAGCGGCAGCGCGTCCCAGCGGACTTCGCGGCGACGGCGCATCAACCGACTGAAGCCGGCGAGCAGGCTGGTAAGCCCCAAGCCGATCACCACCGAGATCAGCGCGAGGGAGTGTTCGCGAATGTCCATGGTCGGTCGCCCCTGGGTTGCGGGAACGCTACATGGGGGCCGGATGGGGCGCAACAAAAAAGCCGCGATTGCTCGCGGCCTTTTTTGTTGCAGCGACGGAACGCTTGCTTAGGCGAGCCCAGCCTGCTTCATCACCTCGGCGGCGTAATCCTCGACCACCTTCTCGATGCCTTCGCCGACCGCGACGCGGTGGAACGACAGCACCCTGGCCTTGGCTTTCGCCAGCGCGTCGCCGACGTTGACGTTGGTGTCCAGCACGAACGGCTGGCCGGTCAAGGAGATTTCGTTGAGCGTCTTCTTGATCTTGCCGGCGATCATCTTTTCCTGGATCTCGACCGGTTTCTGCTTGTCCTTGTCGCTCATCTGCGCCAGCGAGATTTCCCATATGGACGTGTTCTGCGTCAGGGCCGGCGCAGCGGGCGACACCGCCGGGGTGCCCTGCAGCACGTCCAGCACGATGTTGTTGTTCACGAAGTCAGCGCGGAGCACCACCCGGTCGATGCGCGGGTTCC
>JAZKBD010000067.1:0-15816 GCA_040388785.1 Pseudomonadota bacterium | reverse complement strand
GTTTTCCGGCGCGATGTATTGCGGATTCATCGCGGCGATGTGCATCGCGATGCCGCGCGCGAGTTCCGCATCGCCGCCTTCCAGCGCCACCAGCACGCCGATGCGGCCGCCGTGCACGTAGGCGCCGAGCACGGGCGCATCGTCGATGCGCACCAGGCGGCGCACCTGCACGTTCTCGCCGACCTTGGCGACCAGCCACTGGCGGCCTTCCTCGACCGTCGGGCCATGGGAGGTCTTGGCGGCCTTCAGCGCCTCGGCATCCTTCGCGCCGCTCTTCAACGCGGTCTGCGCGACTTCGTCGGTGAACTTCAGGAAATTCTCGTCCTTGGCGACGAAGTCGGTTTCCGAATTGATTTCGACCAGCACGCCGTTGCCGCCGTCCTGGGCCAGCGCGATGCGGCCTTCGGCGGCGACGCGGTCGGCCTTCTTGTCGGCCTTGGCCAGACCCTGCTTGCGCAGCCACTCGATCGACGCGTCGATGTCGCCGTTGTTCTGGGTGAGCGCCTTCTTGCACTCCATCATGCCGGCGCCGGAGCGCTCGCGCAGTTCCTTGACCATCGCGGCCGTGATTTCCATGTTGCTACCTCTGAATTTGTCTGTGCCGCAACGGTGCGGCTCGAACCCCTCTCCCGTCGGGAGAGGGGCAGGGGTGAGGGTTCGGGAAGCGCAAGATGGGGTTCTGGCTTGATCAATTCAACGCAGAGCCGAACCCTCATCGGCGTTTCACGCCCTTCTCCCAGTGGGAGAAGGGAAAGCTTGCTGCGGCGCGCGGGCTTACTTCGCGGCGTCTTCGTCGGTCGCCTCGTTCTCGGCGACTTCGGCTTCGGCGCGGGCGAGGCCGGCCTTGTCGTCGTTGCCCGGCGGCGGGACGTTCGCCACGCGGCGTGCCGGCGCGGCTTTCTTCGGCGCAGGGCGGCGGTTTGGCTTGCGGCCGTCCTCGTCCTTGGCGACCGGGTTGCCTTCGGCGTCGAGTTCGACGAATTCGCTGTCGTCGCCGCGCGCCTGGATCGGTGCGGCGGCCTTGCCTTCCAGCACCGCATCGGCGGCGGCGCGCGCGTACAACTGCACCGCGCGGATCGCGTCGTCGTTGCCGGGAATGGCGTACTCGACCAGCGACGGGTCGTAATTGGTATCGACCACCGCGACCACCGGGATGCCGAGCTTCTTGGCTTCCAGGACGGCGATGTTTTCGTGGCCGATGTCGATCACGAACAGCGCGTCGGGCAGGTGCTTCATGTCCTTGATGCCGCCCAGCGACTTCTCCAGCTTGTCGCGCTCGCGGCGCAAGGACAGCACTTCGTGCTTGACCAGCTTCTCGAAGGTACCGTCGGTTTCGGCGGCTTCCAGTTCCTTCAGGCGCGCGACCGACTGCTTGACGGTGCGGAAGTTGGTCAGCATGCCGCCCAGCCAGCGCGCGTTGACATACGGCATGCCGCAGCGCTGCGCTTCTTCGCCGACCGCCTCGCGCGCGGAGCGCTTGGTGCCGACGAACAGCACGGTGCGGCGCTTCTGCGCCAGCCCGGACAGGTAATTCATGGCGTCGGTGAACTTCGGCACCGTCGCTTCGAGGTTGATGATGTGGATCTTGCCGCGCGCGCCGAAGATGTACGGCGCCATCTTCGGATTCCAATAGCGCGTCTGGTGGCCGAAATGCACGCCGGCTTCCAGCATCTGGCGCATGGTGACTTGAGGCATGGTTTGAGACTCCGATGTGGGAACCCGCCTCGTTTTCACGAGGAGCGCGGCCGTCATGGGACGGGGAGGGCGCGACAGGCTCCGGGGTTGGGCTTCCGCAGGCCCCGCGGCAACGACCTTCATTCGAAGGACCCCGGTGCCGGTGCATCACGAAGGATGCAGGTCTGCGTGTGGATTCGTCGGTGACGCCCGACGTGGGCGGTTTGCTTTCGCAAAGCCGGGCAATTGTACGCAAATACGCCGCCGCGGGCAACCGGCACTGCAGCCGCGGATGATGGATAATTGTCCCTTATTCCAGCGGACGCGCACCTCACGTCGAGGATTCGTGTCACGGTGTAGCCATCTGGCGCGCCGCTGAATCCGGACCCGTTCAAGCCCATGGCCGTCACAACCAAAACCCCCGAAGAACTCGAAGGCATGCGCGTGGCCGGCCGCCTCGCGGCCGAAGTGCTCGCACTTCTCAACGAACACATCAAGCCAGGTGTCACCACCGAGCAGATCGATCAGATCGCGTACGACCACATCGTGAACGTGCAGCACGCGATCCCGGCCAACGTGGGCTATCGCGGATTCCCGAAGACGCTGTGCACGTCGGTCAACCACGTGATCTGCCACGGCATTCCTTCGCCCGGCAAGGTGCTGAAGGAAGGCGACATCATCAATTGCGATGTCACCGTGATCAAGGACGGCTGGCACGGCGACACCTCGCGGATGTACTTCGTGGGCGAACCCTCGGTGCTTGCCAAACGCCTGGTCGACACGACTTACGAAGCGATGATGCTGGGCATCCAGCAGGTCAGGCCCGGCGCCACGCTGGGCGACATCGGCCACGCCATCCAGCAGCACGCGGAAGCCGCGGGTTATTCGGTGGTGCGCGAGTATTGCGGGCACGGCATCGGACGCATCTATCACGACGAGCCGCAGGTGCTGCACTACGGCCGTCCGGGCGAAGGCATGCGGCTGGAAAAAGGCATGACCTTCACGGTCGAACCGATGATCAACGCCGGCAAGCGCCAGACACGGCAGATGCCGGACGGCTGGACTGTGGTGACCAAGGACCATTCGCTGTCGGCGCAATGGGAGCACACCGTGGCCGTCACCGCCGACGGTTACGAGATTCTCACCGCGTGGCCGGATGGTTGATTTTTGCGATCGTCCCTGATCGCCGTTTCAGCGGGTCTCCTCATTGTTCGAGCACTGAAAACCAGGCAGCACCACCACGGCTTCCATGGCCTGACTTTTCCCCAGAGCCGCTTCGCGCGGGGCATCGGTGATAATCCAACAGGTGCCACCGATGTCGTCGAACGCAACGCCGCCGCTGCCTGTTCCGCCCTCACCACGACTTCCCCCCGCGCTGCCGCGCGCCGGGGTGTCGCCCGATGCGCGCGCGGCGCTGCGGCAGTTGCTGGATGACCATGCGCGCGCGCTGACCGCGGCGTTCCGGCAAGGCGCCGATGCCGGGCTGCTGGCGCACGCGCGCGCGAATGTCGTCAGCACGGTCTGCGCCCATGTCTGGTCGGCATGCGTGGGCGAAACCGGGGAAGCGGCGCTGTTCGCAGTCGGCGGATTCGGGCATGGCGTGCTGTTCCCGTTTTCCGACATCGACCTGCTGGTGCTGCATGATCCCGATCCCGCGCCAACGCTGACGCGCGCGCTGGAGGCATTCTTCGGCCGGCTGTGGGACATCGGCTTAAAGCCCGGACAAGCGGTGCGCACGCTAAGCGAATGCCGCGAACTCGCGGCGGCCGACGTCAGCGTGTTCACCAGCCTGCTGGACGCGCGCCGTCTGGCCGGCGCCGAACGCTTCGCGCAGGCGTTGCGCACCCTCATCGACGATTCCGTGCTGTGGCCGCCCGATGCGTACCTCGCCGCCAAGCTCGATGAGCGCGCGCGGCGCCATGCGCGCTTCGACGACACCACCCACAACCTCGAGCCCGACCTGAAGGACGGCCCCGGCGGCCTGCGCAACCTCGACCTGATCCGCTGGCTCGGCAAGCGCCTGATTGGCGTGCCCGATCTCGATGGCCTGGTCGGTGCGCACCTGCTGGAGGCGAGCGAGCGCGATGCGTTGCGCGACGCGCGCGCGGTGCTGCGCCGGATCCGTTACGGCCTGCACCTGGAAGCGGGTCGCGCCGAAGAACG
Organism: Pseudomonadota bacterium; assembly: GCA_040388785.1. Lineage (GTDB taxonomy): Bacteria > Pseudomonadota > Gammaproteobacteria > Xanthomonadales > Rhodanobacteraceae > 66-474. The sequence goes on along the minus strand of JAZKBD010000067.1, from coordinate 11,979 downwards.
TTTGCTGTTCGACTGGCAACGCGCGCTTGCGGCGAAGCTGGGCTACGAAGATGCAGACAGCGCAGGCAACGCCGCCGTCGAACGCTTCATGCAGGATTATTTCCGCGCCGCGGGTGTCGCCGAGCGCCTGCTGACGCAGTTGCTGGAACGTCTCCAGGAACATCTGCATCCGCTGCCGCCGCCGCGCGATCTCGATGCGCATTTCGTGATGCGCGGCGACCGCCTCGAACTGCGCGATCCCGGATGGCTGTTGGAAGCGCCCGACGGCCTGATCGAGGTATTCGTCAAACGTTTCGACGTCGAGGCGTGCGCGGGCATCACCGCCGCCACGATGCGCGCGGTGGAGCACGCGCTGGTCGCGCATGGCACCGCGTTGTCGCGCGATCCGGATGTGCTGGCGGCATTCCTGCGCTTGCTGCGGCGCGGCGCGGCGGCGGTGCGCGTGCTGGAAGCGCTGAACCGGCACGGTGTGCTGGCGGCGATCCTGCCGCCGTTCGCGTGCGTCGTCGGACGCATGCAGTACGACCTGTTCCATGTCTACACGGTCGACGAACACACGCTGCGGGTGTTGCGCAACATCGCGCGCTACGCCGATCCCGAAGCGCGCGCCGCGTTGCCGCTGGCGTGCGACGCGTTTGCGCGCCTCGCGAAACCGGAAATCCTGCTGCTCGCGGGATTGTTCCACGACATCGCCAAGGGCCGCGGTGGCGATCATTCGCAGCTGGGTGAAACCGAGGCGCGCGCGTTCTGCCGCAGCCTGGGCCTCCCCGAAGATGACATCGAGGAAGTCGCTTGGCTGGTGCGTTGGCATCTCCTGATGAGCGTGACGGCGCAGCGCCAGGACATCGCCGATCCCGAGGTCGTGCACCGTTTTGCGGTGCAGGTCGGCGACTGGGACCGACTGGACATGCTGTATCTGCTGACGATCGCCGACATCACCGGTACCAGCCCGAAGCTGTGGAATTCGTGGAAGGACCGGCTGCTCGCGGATTTGTATGTCGCGGCGCGCTACGTGTTGCGCCGCGATCTAGAGCGGCCCGCGCGCGCCGAGGTGCGGGTACGCGAAGTGCGCGAGCGCACGCTGGCGCTGATCGCCGGGAGCGGTGGAGACCAAGCCGCGGCGGCTGCCGTGCTGGATGTTTTTCCCGACGCTGCGCTGCTGCGCCAGCGTCCGGAATCGCTGGCGTGGCAGGTCGCGGCCATGCTGGATTCAGCGGGCGCCTCGACGGTGGTCGCGGTGCGCCCGCCCGACGTGCGCGGCGGTACCGAGCTGTTCGTGTGCACGCCCGATCGCGATGGCGTGTTCGCCGCGGTGGCGGCGACGCTCGATCGCCTGCGGCTGGACGTGGTGGCCGCGCGCGTGATGTCGTCCCGCGACGGTCGCGCGCTGGACACGTTTGCGGTGCTGGAATCAGGCTCGCAGGCGCCGGTGCCTGCGGAACGCGCCGCCGAGTTGCAGGGCGCGCTGAAACGCGTGCTGAGCGCGCCGGCCCTGCGCACACAGCCGGCGCAGCGCGGCCTTACCCGCCGGTTGCGGCATTTCCAGCGGCCGCCGCGCATCGATTTCCATGGCGGCGACGGGCAACCGCTGACACGCCTCGCGCTGGTCTGCAGCGATCGTCCCGGATTGCTGGTGGCGATCGCGCAGGCGTTCCTCGACGTCGGCGTGCGCGTGCACGACGCGCGCATCGCCACGTTCGGTGACCAGGTGGAAGACTTTTTCGAATTGAGCGACAGCCACGACGCAGCGCTGGGTGAAGCACAGCAGCAATCATTGCGTGAAGCGTTGCAGCGAAGGCTTGCGCCCGGCAGCATGTCCAGCGCCGAGGAGGCAGGACATGCATGATTTGGAATCGCTGATCGACGCCGCGTGGGAAAAGCGCGCCTCGCTCGACCCTGCCGAGGTGGACGCCTTGCGCGCGCCGCTCGATCGGGTCATGGATGCGCTCGAAACGGAAGCGTTGCGCGTTGCCGAACCGGATGGGCAGGGCGGCTGGCGCGTCAATCAATGGGTGAAGCGCGCGATCCTGCTGTATTTCCGCACGCACGACATTCAGATGATGGACGGCGGCCCGATGGCGGCCTTCGACAAAGTGCCACTGCGCTTCGTGGGCGCGGATGACACGGCATTCCGCGCTGCCGGCGCGCGCGTGGTGCCGGGCGCGCTGGTGCGTCGCGGCGCGTTCATCGGAAGGGATGCGGTGCTGATGCCGAGCTACGTCAACATCGGCGCGCACGTCGGCCCCGGTGCGATGGTCGATACGTGGGCCACCGTCGGTTCCTGCGCGCAGATCGGCGCGCGCGTGCATCTGTCGGGTGGCGTCGGCATCGGCGGCGTGCTGGAACCATTGCAAGCCAACCCCACGATCATCGAGGACGACTGCTTCATCGGTGCGCGTTCGGAAGTGGTGGAAGGCGTGATCATCGAACGCGGCAGCGTGCTCGGGATGGGCGTGTACCTCGGCCAGTCGACGCGCATCTACGATCGCGCCACGAAGACGATCAGCTACGGCCGCGTGCCCGCCGGCAGCGTGGTGGTATCGGGAACCTTGCCCGCCGCGGATGGTTCGCACACCCTGTACGCGGCGATCATCGTCAAGCGTGTGGACGAGAAGACGCGCGCGAAGACGTCCATAAACGAGCTGCTGCGGAGCGGCGAATGAATGCAACGGTGTATGGATTGCCCACTTGCGACACCTGCCGCAAGGCGCGCAACTGGCTGGATCGCTTCGATGTCGCGTACACGTTCATCGACTATCGTGCGAATCCCGTTCCCGCCGCGACGCTGAAGGAGTGGGCGACGCAACTCGGCGGTTGGGAAAAGCTGGTCAACAAGGCTTCGGCCACCTGGCGCAACCTGCTGCCGCAACGCAAGAACCCGTCCAGCGATCCGGAATGGATGTTGCTGCTGAAGGAATATCCTGCGCTGGTCAGGCGGCCCGTCGTGGTGCCCGGCAATGGCGTGGTCAGCGTCGGCTTCAGTGACAATGCGTTCAAGAAGCTGTTCGGCAAGTGAGCGACTCTCCCGTCCATCGCTACCTCAAGAATCTTCGCGTCGAGCGCGACAACGAAGCCTTATACGCGCGCCTTGCCGCAGTCGCTTCCGACCCGCGGCTCGCGCGCGCATACCGGCGCATCGCCGATGGTGAACGCGCCAACGCGGCGTTCTGGGAATCGCGCTTGCGCGACATGGGCGCCGCGATTCCGCCGCCGCATCCGCGCACGCGCGTGCGCGTGCTCGGGGAATTGGCGAAGTGGTTCGGTACTGGCTTCGTGATGCCGACGGTGGTGCGGCTGGAACACGCCGATCATCTCGAAACGCCGGTCGATCGCACCGGGCATCGCGACCACTTCGTGCAGGACGATGCCCGCGCGCGCACGCACCGGCATCGCGCCGCGGGCGGCAATACCTTGCGCGCGTCGGTGCTGGGCGCGAACGATGGCCTCGTTTCCAACGTCAGTCTGGTGATGGGCATGGCTGGTGCCGCGACCGGCAACCACGCGGTGCTGCTGGCGGGACTCGCGGGGTTGGTGGCGGGTGCGTGCTCGATGGCGCTGGGCGAATGGCTGTCGGTCAACAGTTCACGCGAGTTCTACCAGGCGCAGATCACCGAGCGCGCCGAACGCCTCGCGGTCGCGCCGGAAGAAGGCGTGCGCCACATCGCGGGCATTTATCGCGACAAGGGGCTGGGGCGCGCCAAGGCGGAACACCTGGCCGAGCACCTGTCCGAAACGCCGCGCACCGCGCTGGACACGGTGGTGCGCGAGGATCTCGGCGTCGATCCATCGGAACTCGGCGGCTCGGCCTGGAACGCGGCCATTTCCTCGTTCTGTTTCTTCGCCTTCGGCGCGATCTTTCCGGTGGCGCCGTATTTTTTCCTCGGCGGCCGCGCGGCGATGTTCGCGAGCCTGGGCACCACGTTTCTCGGTTTGTGCCTGATCGCGATCGGCACCTCGCTGTTCACCGGCCGCACGCTCGCGTTCTCGATCGCGCGCCAGTTGGCGATCACCAGCGTCGCCGCCGCCATCACTTTCGGAGTGGGACACGTGCTCGGCAACGTGATCACGCGTTGAGCCGCGCATTGCTATGCTGCGCGCCGTTCGTGATCGCGCGAGTAGCCTCATGTCGAAAGTCTTCGATCTCACCTGTGAATTGATCCGCCGCCGTTCGTTGACGCCAGATGACGCGGGATGCATGGCATTGATAGCGGCGCGGCTGGAGCACGCGGGATTCCATTGCGAACACCTGCGTTACGGCGACGTCGCCAACCTGTGGGCTACGCACGGATCGGGCGGGCCGGTATTGGCATTTCTCGGACATGTCGACGTGGTGCCGAGCGGGCCGGAAGCGGATTGGCGTTCGCCGCCATTCGAACCCCTGCTGCGCGACGGCAAGTTGTACGGCCGTGGTGCGGCCGACATGAAATCCGGCGTGGCCGCGATGGTGGTGGCGCTGGAGGAATTCATCGCCGCGCATCCGGATCACACGGGAACCGTGGCGCTGCTGTTGACGAGCGACGAGGAAGGTCCGGTCAACCTCGACGGCATGCGCCGGGTCGCGCAGCATTTTCGCGAAACGGGTCAGCGCATCGACTGGTGCGTGGTCGGCGAGCCGTCGTCGAAAGAAAGGCTGGGCGATTTGATTCGCGTCGGCCGCCGCGGCTCGCTGTCGTTTCGGCTGACGGTGCACGGCATTCAGGGCCACGTGGCTTATCCCGAGCTTGCGAAAAATCCCATCCACGCGCTCGCACCTGCGCTGGCGGAACTCGCGGCCACGCGCTGGGACGACGGCAATGCGGACTTTCCGCCCACGACGTTCCAGGTTTCCAACATCCACGGCGGCACCGGCGCGCTGAACGTGATCCCGGGCAGCCTCGAGGTCGATGCGAATTTTCGCTTCGGCACCGCGAGCAGTGCACAATCGTTGCGCGAGCGCACCGAAACGATCCTGCAAAAGCACGGCATTGATTACGCGATCGAATGGAATCTTTCCGGCGAATCGTTCCATTCGCCCGAGGGTGGAAAATTGCGCGCCGCGGTGATCGACGTTTGCCGCGAGATGTGGGGCATCGAGCCCGAGCCCAGCACCGGCGGCGGCACGTCCGACGGCCGCTTCATCGCGCCGCTGGGTGCGGAGGTCGTCGAGATCGGACCGGTCAATGCGACCATCCACAAGATCGACGAGTGCGTCGCGCTCGGCGATCTCGAACGCCTGCCGGCGATCCACCTGGCCATCGCCGAGCGATTGCTCAGCTGAAGCCAAGCAATCGGGCATTGGCCCATTGCATTTGAAACTTTCGAATGCGCCACTGCTGGTGGCCTGCGTCCGAAAATTTGCGCAGAGATGAATTGACCGGCGTTCGCTCCGTTGCGGTGACGGTCGTTCAGCGACTCACCGACGCTCGCTCCGCTTCATTCCGGCCGTTCAAAGGGGCTGAAGCGAACGTTCGCTATGATGAGCCCGACGATGACTCATGCCCAATGCTTCGGGAGCGTCAGATCGGGGCGGCGCGCATGAATCGCACGCATGAGATTGCGGATGTCCCCCGCAACAAAATACTTAAGCGACACGTCGATGAACTTGCCTTCGCCGTGCGACTTTTTCGCATAAATAACGATTCGGCGAAACGGTCGCGATGCAGCAAGCCACTCACCGGGTTTGGACGTTTCGGATGCAATCCTTGCGATCTCGCTGTACTTGATGCACACGTCTGAGCCACCGCTGGCCTGTTGGCGCACATCTTCTTCAGTCCAATAGATTCGATACTTGCGCCCGATGTAGACCAAGATCCCGAACAGCGGCCATCCAACCGCGAGGACCGACAAAATGAGGCCCCAAACGCCTCTCTGAATAGACACAAATAGTGCGCCCAGCGTGACAAGCGAAAAGATAACTATCTGCCCCATATAGGGAGCAATCGTTCCTCGGAGTTGCTGTGGCTGGTTGCCAAAGGTCATCGGCAATGCCTTTGTGGCCTGATCTCCTTCGAAAGGATGTCCAATTGATTCTCCCGAGTCACGAGCCCCCCGAGCGTGGCTTTCTGCCCATTTTACGTTCCGAAGGGAAAGACCGCTTCTGACCGCAACCTGCCGATTGAACCTGCGCCGTAGGCAGCGAAACTAATTCGGTGCCGGCCCAAACACCGCGAACATCCCCGCGTACGGTTTCACCATGAATGCGGGCGCGCCGTAGTAGTCGCCGTCGACGTAGATCTGCGACAGCGTGCCGTCGAGATACAACGCGTTGCGGCAGCCGAGCTTGTCGCGGAATAGCCGCGCGAATTCGTGGAAGTTCACCGGCGCGGTGCTGACGACGAACACTGCTTCGTCCGGTTTGGCTGCGCACACGCCGCTGCGCCACTTGGTGCTGTCGGAAGCGGCGTCGAAATTGGGATTGATCTTGCCGTCGATCACCAGCATCGGACCGGATTGGGTGGCCCAGTGCGGTTGTGCGTGCGCGGCGGCGAAATCCGCGGTGGTCTGCACCGATGCATGGCCTTGCGCATCAATCGCGAATACGCCATTCGGCAGCAGCGAAAAATTGCCGGATGCGGGATTGCCGTGCACGGTGTTGAGCGGCTTCAACGTCTTGCCGTTCTCGACGTAGAGCCCCAGCGGTTCACCCTGCGCGTCGTAGATGCCCGCGTTGGCCGCGAACAGCAATTGGCGTCCGTGTGCCGCGCCCCACTGCTGCAGTGCATGGATGCTGGCGAACGGCTTGCCGGTCGCGGGATCGCGCCAGTGCAGGTCCAGCCCGGACTTCGCAGTGTCGATCGTCACGACGCGATAGTGCACGTTGTCGAACACCACGTCGTGACTGGCGATGCCGTGCAACGCCTGCGTGCACGCGGCCGGCAGCACGACGGCGATCAATGCCGCCAGTCCGCAGGTCAGGCGCCCGCAGCGCGCGCGAAAAAAATATCGGAAGGTCATGCCATGATGGTCGCCGGTTTGGATGCGATCACGCAAGCGCGGTCACGCTGACATTCAAGTCGTGTGAGTGCCGTCAACCTGCTGGCAACAATGTCAAACGATATTTCGCGGGACCCGGCAGCAGCGGCGCCGAGTTGCCGTGCACCCACGCTTCGTGACCCTTGCCGAACCAGGGCGAGAGCGGATTGTCGGATTGCCCGGCCGGCATCTCCAGGATGCCGTGCGCTTCATCGCCGGGTTGCACGTCCAGGCGCATGGATGCGCCGAACGCCGGGTGCAGCACGCGCGGCATGTTGTTGTCGCCTGCAAGTTCGTCGGGCGGCATGTCGAAGAATCCGCGCAGCCATTCCGGCAACGCCACCGACAACGGGTTGTCGATCTTCGCAGTGTTCTTCTTGCCCCATGTCTTGTCCGCGAGCGGCCCGGGCAGCGCCGCCAATTCCTCGGCCACTTGCTTGGCGGAATCGGCGAGCAGCGCGTTCCAGTCCCTGTATTTCGGATCGAGCAGCCACGCGGGCCTTTGCGAAACCAGCGTCCACACCGCGTACTCGCCGACCTCGGGCGTGGGCCATTCGAAAGAGGCCCATTTTTCCGTGGCGCGTGCGGTGAACGGCGCCAGCACGTCCTCGCGCGTCTTCTCGCGGAACAGCCGCACGATGCGATAGCCGACGCTGTCGGTGGCGGCGCGCGCCAGCCAGTTTTGCACGTAGGGCTTCAGCGCTGCCAGTCGAGTGCAGGATGCACTCGTCCCGGCCAGCACAGGGACGTGCGATGAGCCGGGATCGCGTTTATCACAATGCGAGGCATCCAGCACGCCGAGCAGCAGCTTCTGCCAGCGCGCCAGGAACAGCGCGCGGTTGTCGAGCTGGATGTCCAGCATGTCACGCGCGGTGAAGCGGTTGCTTGCCTGCAAATCGTCGCGGACTTGTTGCGCGCGCGCGCCAAGGTCGTAGCCGCCGTCGCCGATCAAGGCGAGCGCGTCCCCGGAAACGATACGCTGGTTGGCGGTCCAGATGCGCGAACCGGCGGGGTTCTCGATGCGCGGATCCTGCGCGGGCGCGGCGTAGCCCACCCAGCCGGTGCCCAACTTCGACCAGTCGGCCGGCACCGAAGGATCGAAGCCCGCACGCACCGGGATCACGCTGCCGGCGATGCTCCAGCCGATGCCGCCGTGCGCATCCGCGACCACCAGGTTCTGCGGCGGGATGCCGATGGTCGGCGCCAGCGCGAGCGCCTGTTCCACCGTATCCGCCGTTTCGAGTTTCATCAGGTTGAGGTTCACCGCGCGTGGATCCTGCGCGGTCCACGCGAGCGCCAGCGACATTCCGTCCGGGGCCTTGGCCATGATCGGACCCCAGATCGTGTCCTCGACGGTGACGTGCGCGTCGGGCGCACCCTTCACGTGGAGCACTTCATCGTGCCTGGCGATCGTGGCCCAGCCGGCCGGCGTCCTGTATTGCGACGGGTCTTTGGGATTGCGGATCACGCGCACCCAATCCATCCAGTCGCCCGAGCTGTTGGTGAAACCCCACGCGATATGGCCGTTGCTGCCGATCACCAGCGCGGGCGCGCCGGGCAGGGTGACGCCATTCAGTTCGATCATGCGTTGCGGATCGGCCGGATCGGGGTAGCGCAGTTGCGCGCGATACCAGATGTTCGGAACGCGCAGGCTCAGGTGCGGATCGTTGGCGAGGATTGCGCCGCCACCGGTGAGCGCGCCGCCCACCGCGGAACCGTTGCTGCCGATACCGTTGTTGGCGTTGTCCGTCCGCGCGACCGCGCGCGCGCCGTGCGCGAATGCAATCCTGGATGGCGTCGAAACGCGCAGGTCGAACACGGATGCGCCCGGCATCGGCACGGGTTCGGTCGGGCTGCCCTGCATCGGCGCTTCCCAATATGGCGATGGCGCCAGCAGGAAATCCGCCAGCGCTTTCGGCAGCACCGCACGCATGCGAGCGGTGTCCAGTTCGCGCGTGTTCTCGCCATCCTGGTTGAGGTCGAAGAACATCGCGTCGATGGTCAGGATGGTGTCGGCATCGGTCCATGGCTGCGGCTTCCCGCCCAGCAGCAGGTATTGCCAGGGACGCATCGAAAGATGCGTCAGCCCGGCATTGACGCCGGCCGTATAGGCCGCCATGAACTTGCGCTGCTTCGGATTCATCAGGGAAAGTTCGTGCTCCGCCAGTGCACGGAAGCGATGCACGCGATGGCTTTCATCGACCTTCAGCGCCGCCTTGCCGACCAGCGCGGCCAGTTCACCCGCGGCGTCGCGGCGTTGCAGATCCATCTGGAAGAAACGTTCCTGCCCGTGCGCGTAGCCGAGCGCGTACGCGAGGTCACGGCGATCTTGCGCGGTGATGGTGGGGATGCCATCGGCATCGCGCACGATGGTCACCGGCGCCGACAAACCTTGCACGGTGACGTTGCCGTTCGCTTGCGGACGGCTGCCGGCCAGCAGCCGCCAGCCGATCGCCAGCACGATCACGATGATCACGATCAGCGCAAGCGCGATGCGTCGAAACCAGCGCATGGGGACTCCTTGAAAGGTCGCGGCATTGTGAGGCTTGGGGCGGCTTGAGCCAACCATGGAAAGCCGTACCCATGGAACCTCTGATCTGGCTCGTCATTCCGGGGTCGCCGCAGCTCTTTGCGGCGGAAACCGGAATCCAGTGACTTTGCTCGTCGGCGCGTCACAGCAAAGACACTGGATTCCCGCCTTCGCGGGAATGACGAGAATGTAGCTTGACCAAATTCGCTACGGCACGACTCCTGTCCAGGCCGCAGTCGAAAACTTCGACAAGGCGAGCGCCTGCGCGCGTTCGAGTTCGGCTTCTTCCAGTTGGCCGAACCCGAGCCCGTGCAAACGCCGGAACGTCGCGATCATGCGCTCGATGATTTCCGCGCGCGGCAGGCCGGTCTGGCTGCGCAGCGGGTCAACGCGCTTGGCCGCGCTCTGGATCGCCTTGTCCGACAGCTTTTCGCGGCCGATGCGCAGGATGTCGAGCATCTTCGTGGTATCAATGTCGTAGGCCATGGTGACGTGGTGCAGCACCGCGCCGCCGCGGCGCGTCTGCGCGGCGCCCGCGATCTTGCCGGCGGGCGAGGCGATGTCGTTGAGCGGCTGGTACCACGCGTCGATGCCGAGACCATGCAGCGCATCGATTACCCACGCATCCATGAATTCGTAGGATTCCTGGAAACTCATGTCCGCGACCAGCGATTCGGGTGCGTACAGCGAATACGTAATGGTGTTGCCGGGCTCGATGAACATCGCGCCGCCGCCGCTGATGCGGCGCACGACTTCGATGCCGTGCCGTTCCGCGGCAGCGGCATCCACTTCGTTGCGCAGCGACTGGAAACGGCCGATCACCACGCACGACGCCGACCATTCCCACACGCGCAGGGTCGGCGGGCGCCGGCGCGACGCGACTTCGTCGGTCAGCACTTCGTCCAGCGCCATGTGCAACGCGGGTGGTTGCGGCGCGGTGTGGATCAACCGCCACTTGTAGTCGTTCCAGTGGGTGCGGATCACGCGGGCGACTCCAGCGCGCGCTGCACCGCCACCGCGATCGCTTCGGGCGAGACGCCGTACATGCGCACGCTGAGTCCGAGCGCTGCTTTCAGCACTTCGGCGTGGCGCACGTTGCCGGCATCGGCAGGCAAGCCTTCCAGCGCCACGTCAATCAACGTGAGCGCGGAATCGGGTTCCAGGAAGAAATCACCGCTGATGCGCACGCGGGTCAGCTTGCCGTTGCGTACTTCGAGATCCGCCACCACCAGCTTGCCGCCGGGCATCTTGTATTCGCCGTGCATGGTCTCGCTTCGTTGTGCCATGCCGGCGTGCCGGCATGGTGGCGAAGCTTAACGCGGCGATGCGCGCGGTGTCTCGCGTCGAGGCGTCCGGGATTACCAGTGGCGGCCGTCGAACCGGCTCTGGCCCACGTGGATCGAGAACCCGACGGTGCCGGTCGGGTGTTCGCAGTCGCCCAGGTTTTTCGTCATGTTGACGGTGGCGGCCTGGTAGTTGCCGCTCACGTGGTTGCCGGCCATCACGCCCATGCTGGCGCTGCCGTGCATCTGCGGCTGGTTGTAGGTCGCGTCGTCGCAGTGTTGCGCCGCGACGCGTTCATCGCCTACCGGGGCCGCAGGACCGCTGTGGTCGCCGTAATACACGCCCGGCGGGCTGACGGGGTTGCCGTAACGATCGATCCTGGGATGGCTGGGCGCCGTGCTTGCGGCGACGGGCATGTCGCTGGGCGGCAGTTGCAGGTTCAACGGAGGCTTCGTGGTCTGCGCCAATGCCGCGCCGGTCATCAGGCAAGCAGTGAGCATCGCGGCATTGCGGATGGCATTCATGGCGAAACTCCGATTGACGTGTGTGCAACGCGCGAGGTCAGGCAACCGTGCACACCGATTCGATTCCGCGGCGTGGCCCGAAGTTCCCGCATCAGCATGTCGTTTCGATCCGGTCGACCCGCCGCAGCCCGCGCGGCAGCAACCCGCCGCGCTGGGCGCGGCTGCCGCCGTATTCCACGAGGTCCGACCATTTCAGGATCAGCTTGCGCTGGCCCGCGTACAGCGTGACTTCGCCCGAGCCTTCCGCCACCACCGCGACGCCGGCCACGCGTTCCTCGCCCGATTGCAGTTTGGCCCTGGGGATTTCGATCAGCTTGTTGCCGCGGCCGCGGTCGAGTTCCGGCAGGTCGGCCACCGAGAACATCAGGAGATGGCCTTCGGTCGTCACCGCGACGATTCGGTCGCGCGCCGGCTCGTTGACGTACGCGGGCGCGAGCACGCGCGCATCGTCGTCCATGTTGATGACCTGCTTGCCGGCCTTCTTGTTGGCGAGCAGGCCCTCGAAACGCGTCAGGAATCCGTAGCCTGCGTCGGTCGCGAGAACCAGCTTGGTCGCGTTGTCGCCAATCGCGACGGCGTCGAAGCGCGCGCCTGCCGGCGGCGTGAAGCGTCCGGTCAGCGGCTCGCCGTTGCCGCGCGCAGACGGCAGCGTGTGCGCAGGCGTGGAATAGCTGCGACCGGTGGAATCGA
>JAZKBD010000066.1:0-24861 GCA_040388785.1 Pseudomonadota bacterium | reverse complement strand
ACGGTGGGGTACAGCGCCCAGTGTTCGTTGAACTGCGAGGGGAACTCCACGAAGTCGCGCGCGGTGTTGGCGCCGGACAGGCTCGGGTACTTGGTGTCGGCGAACATGCCGTTCAGTGCGTGGCCGAACTCGTGGAACATGGTGATCACGTCGTCCCACGACAGCAGCGCGGGCTGGCCGGCCGCGGGTTTCGTGAAGTTGGCGACGTTGTAGATCACGGGCTTGGTGCCGAGCAGCGTGGACTCGTTCACCATGTTGCTCATCCACGCGCCGCCGGACTTGTTGTCGCGCTTGAAATAGTCGCAATAGAACAGCGCCAGCGGCTTGCCGTTCGCGTCGAAGACTTCGAACACGCGCACGTCCGGTTGCCACACCGGCAGGTCCTTGCGTTCCTTGAAGGTGATGCCGTAGAGCTGGTTGGCGGCGTAGAACACGCCGTTCTGCAGCACGTTGTTCAACTCGAAGTACGGCTTGATCTGGCTTTCGTCCAGGTTGTATTTCTGCTTGCGCACCTGTTCGGCGTACAACTGCCAGTCCCACGGTTCCAGCTTGAAGTCGGGTTTGCCGGCCTTGGCCTGGTCGGCATCGATGGTCTTCTGGATGTCACCGGCCTCGGCCTCGGCGCGCGCGGTTTCCGCCGGCACCAGCTTGTCGAGGAAATCCATCACGGTGGCCGGCGTCTTGGCCATCTGGTCCTGCAGCTTCCACGCCGCATAGCTGTCGAAGCCCAGAAGCTTCGCCTTCTCGGCGCGGATTTTCGCGATCTCGGCGATCGTGCTGCGGGTGTCGTTGGCGTCGCCCTTCTCCGCGCGCGTCCACGAGTTCTCGAACAACTGGTGGCGCGTGTCGCGATCGGTGAGCGAAGCGAGGGCCGGCTGTTGCGTGGTGTTCTGCAGCGGGATTACCCACTTGCCCGCGAGCTTGCGGCTTTTGGCCGCGGCGGCCGCGGCATCGATCTCGGCGTCGGACAGGCCGGCGAGCTTGGCCTTGTCGCCGACGACGAGCGCGCCGGCCTTGGCGGCGGCCAGCAACTTGTTCTGGAACTTCGCGGAAAGCGAGGCTTCCTGTTCGTTGAACTGCTTCAGCTTGGCCTTGTCGGCCGCCGAAAGCCTGGCGCCGTTGAGCACGAATTCCTTGTAGTCCCACTCCAGCAATCGCCGCGATTCCGGATCGAGCTTCAGCGAGTCGCGCTGGTTGTAGAGCGCCTGGATGCGCGCGAACAGTTTGGGGTTGAGATAGATCGAATCCTGGTGCGCGGACAATTTCGACGCTTCGGTTTCCTGCACCTTCTGCAGCGTGTCGTCGGTATTCGCGCCGGCCACCGTGCTGAAGGCCAGCATCACGCGCGTCAGCATCTGTCCGCTCTTCTCCATCGCGACGAGCGTGTTGTCGAAAGTCGGCGCCGCCGGGTTGTTGGCGATCTTGTCGATTTCGGCACTTTGTTGCCGCATGCCTTCTTCCATCGCCGGCTGGTAATCGGAATCCTTGATCTTGCTGAAGTCCGGCGCCTGGAACGGCAGCGTCGAGGCCTTGTAGAACGGATTGGCGGTGATGTTGCCGGCATTCGCGCCGGACGCGGCAGGCGTGGCGGCCTGCGCGGTCATGCCGATGCCGCCGGCGACGATGGCGCAACAGGCAAGCGCGAGCACTCGGGTCTTGAAACCTTGCATGGGGTGACTCCTTCCACGGGTTCAGGGGTTAGCGGACGGCCGCGACGTCGTGCAACTGCCAGTGCGGTCCGATCAGGATGAAAAGACGATGGCGCAGCACGGAGTGGGTGAGCGTGGTGACCACTTCGACGTCGGTGTGCAGGTCGTTCAATTCGGCCGTGACGGTAGCGTTCGGATCGTCCGGCGCCAGCGAGGCGTCGACATTGTCGGGATCCGGCTGCTTGGCCTTCCAGCGGTCGAACAGGATCGGCTTGCGCAGCGCTTCCTGCAGCGCGGCGGCGAAAGCCTGCGGCGACGAACCCTGGAACGACAGGTCGGCGTCGGGGCCGCGCGCGGTGGCGAGGTTGGCAATGGTCAGGTAGTACCGTTGGGCTTGGCTCAAGGGAAACTCCGGAAGCAAGAGGTCTGGGCTCGGTCCGCGCGCGGCGGCCCGGGAAACTGGTTCACCATGATGCCGCGAATGCGGTGACGGTTCCATCCATGACCGAAGTCATGGGGCGCCGGCGGCCGTCTCGCGCGCCTGCCGAACGGGACTGGCGGCCGCTGGCGAAACCGCGTATAGCTGCCCGTTCGTGCCGTCATGCGAGGGGCGTCCCATGTCTTCCACGATCCGCAAATCCGTCCTGGCCGGTTGCGCGCTGCTGGCCGGCGCCGCGGGGTTGGCCGCTTGCTCGCAGTCTTCTTCGCCTCCTGCCGCATCGGGTGAAGCTTCGGCGCCGGCGTCGTCCGCGAATGTCACGCCGCCGCCCGCATCCGCGGGAACATCCGCCACCGCGGCAACCGCGAGCGCGAATGTCGAAGGCACGCGCCTGCTGCGCTTCCCGGATGTCTGTGGTGATCGCGTGGTGTTCACCTACGCAGGCGACCTGTGGACCGCGTCCACGCAAGGCGGCACCGCGACGCGCCTGACCGCGGGACCCGGCCTGGAAATGGCCGCGCGCTTTTCGCCCGACTGTCGGCAGATCGCGTTCACCGGCCAGTACGGTGGCGATAGCCAGGTGTACGTGGTGCCCGCGACGGGCGGCGAGCCGACGCAGTTGACGTTCTATCCCGCGATGGGGCCGCTGCCGCAGCGCTGGGGCTTCGACAATCAGGTGTACGGCTGGACGCCGGACGGCAAGGCCGTGCTGTTCCGTTCGTGGCGCGACTCGCGCAACATTTCCGATCCGCGCGTGTTCACCGTCGCCGTGACGGGCGGATTGCCGAGCGTGCTGCCGATGCCGCAATCGGGCACCGCGCGGTTTTCGCCCGACGGCAAGCAGATGGTGTATTCGCCGAAGTTCCGCGACTTCCGCGACTGGGATCGCTACTCGGGCGGCTGGGCGCAGGATCTTTTCATCTACGACTTCGCCTCGAAATCGGCCAAGAACATCACCAATGACCCCAACACGGACCGCGACCCGGTGTGGATCGGCAAGGACATCTATTTCCTGTCCGATCGCGGCCCGCACCTGAACCTCTATCGCTACGACACCGGCGACGGCAAGACCACGCAGCTGACGAACTACGCGAACGACGACGCGCGCTGGGCCAGCGGCGATGCGGTCGGGCAGATCGTGTACGAAGTGACCGGCGCGCTGCACCTCTACGACACCCGCAACGGCAGTGATCGCGCGCTGACGATCCACGTGCCGAGCGATCTCGTCGCCTCGCGCGCGTCCGAGCGCGACGTCAAGAAATACGTCGAGGATTACGCGCTCAGCCCGAACGGCAAGCGCGCCGCATTCACCGCGCGCGGCGACGTCTTCAGCGTGCCGCTGGAACACGGCATCACGCTCGACCTCACCCACACGCCGGGTGCACACGAACGCGAAGTGTCGTGGTCGCCCGATGGCAAGCGCGTCGCCTACGTCTCCGACGAGAGCGGCGAGGAAGAAGTGTGGGTGCGCGATGTCGACGGCACCAATCCGGTGATGCTGACGAAGGGCGTGATCGGCCGGCTGTACAACACGCAGTGGTCGCCGGACGGCAAGCACATCGCGTTCGTGGATTCCGGCAATCGCATCCACGTGGTTGGCACGTCGGCCAATGCAAACGACCAAGTGGTCGCGCAAGACCCCGGACAGTCGAAGCGCGACTATGCATGGTCGGCAGGCGGGCACTACCTCGCGTATTCGCTGACCGGCAAGGACACGCAGTTGTCGCGGCTGTACGTGTACGACCTGGGTTCCGGCAAGGCCACCGAGCTCGGGCGCGAATATGCGGATGCGCTGGCGCCGGCGTTCTCGCCCGACGGCAAGTACCTGTACTTCCTCGGCGACCGCGAGTGGTCGCCGCAGTTCTCCAGCGTGGAACTCGATTACGCGACCAACCGCACCACGCAGATCCTCGCCTACGCGTTGCGCAAGGGTGTCGAGGACCCGTTCGCGCCACGCAACGACAGCGCAACGGGCGATGACAACGCGCCGGATTCGTCCGCGCCTGCGAAGCACGGCGACGATCACGGCAAGGGCGAGTCCGCGTCGCAGGTCAACGACAAGATCGACTTCGACGGCCTCGACCAGCGGCTGGTGCGCGCGCCGATCGATCCCGACAACGTCCAGTGGTTGGCGGTCACGCCCAAGGCGATCCTGTATGCGACCGCGGGCGCGCCGTTCCTCGGTCGCGAAAGCGCGCTGCCGTTGAAGATCCACGCGTGGTCGTTCAAGGATCGCAAGGACAGCGACGTCTATATGTACAAGCCGCAAGGTGGTGGCGGCGAAGGCGGCGGCGGCGCGGCGCCGCTGGCGTTGTCGGCCGACGGTTCCACGCTGCTGGTGCACGACGGTGACGATTACAAAGCGATCGACCTTTCCGCATCCAAGCCGGAACCGAAGGACGTGAAGCTCGACGGCCTGTTCATGCGGGTCGATCCCAAGGCCGAGTACGCGGAAATCTTCAACGATGTGTGGCGGCGCTATCGCGACTATTTCTACGTCGACAGCATGAACGGTTACGACTGGAATGCACTGCGCGCCAAGTACCAGCCGCTGCTGAAGTACGTCGGCGACCGCACCGACCTCAATTACGTGCTGGGCGAAATGGTCGCCGAGATCTCCAACTCGCACACCTATGTCGCGGGCGGCGACCTCGGCTTGCCGGACAAACCGCACGTCGGTTTGCTTGGCGCCGATTTCAAGCTGGATGCCGCTAACGGGCGTTACCAGGTCGCCGACGTGTTCGCCGGCGAGAACGACGAGCCGCGCTACCGTTCGCCGCTCACTGAAGTCGGCGTGGACGTGAAGCCGGGCGATTACATCCTCGCGATCAACGGCACACCGCTGACCAGGGATGAAAATCCGTACCGGCTGCTCAGGATCGCGCCGGGACAGATGGTGCAGTTGCTCGTCAACTCACGGCCGACGACGGACGGCGCGCGCACGGTGCTGGTGAAACCTATCGGCAGCGAAATGGACTTGCACTATTACGACTGGGTGCAGGCCAACCGCGCGTACGTCGCCAAGGCCAGCAACGGCCAGATCGGTTACCTGCACATTCCCGACATGGGCGTGGATGGCGCGCGCGAATTCATCAAGTGGTACTACCCGCAGTTGCGCAAGCCGGGCCTGATCATCGACGTGCGCGACAACGGCGGCGGCTTCATGTCGCAGACGATGATCGAGCGCTTGTCGCGCAAGCTGCTCGCATACAACTACCTGCGCGGCAGTTCGATCACCGGCACCTATCCGGGCGCGACGTATCTCGGCCGCCTTGCCGCGCTGAGCAATGGCACCACCGCTTCGGACGGCGACATCTTCTCCTACATGTTCAAGCAGGCCAAGCTGGGGCCGTTGATCGGCACCCGCACCTGGGGCGGCGTGGTCGGCATCGGTGACCTCGGGCCGCTGATCGACGGCGGCAGCGTGAACGTGCCGCAGTTCGCGGCGATCGTGAATCTCGACGGCAAGTATGCGGTCGAGGGCCACGGCGTCGAACCCGACATCGTGGTCGACGAGGACGTGTCGCAGCAACTGGCCGGCAAGGATCCGCAGCTCGACAAGGCCGTCGAAGTGCTGCAAAAGGAAATCCAGGCGCATCCGCTGAACCTGCCGCCGCAGCCGGCGGGACTGGACAAGGCGCCGCCCAACATGCGGCCGAAGTCCGCCGCGAGCACCGCGCCCGCGGGTTGATGTTTCGCTGTTCTCCCTCTCCCCCAAGCGGCTCCATTGCTTGGGGGAGAGGGTCGGGGTGAGGGGGCACGAAGTACGTGCGCTAGATCGAACATCAAGACACTAGACGCATTACGAGCTCGCGCTTTTGGATTGCTCCGCGCGCAACTGCTGCCGCAACATTTCCGCATCGCTCCACGTCAGCGGCGTACGTTTGCCGGCCAGACGCAGCAAACGCCGTGCGCGCCGCTGTTTCGCGACGACACGCAGCCAGCGCGAATCCAGCGGTTCGGTCGTGAAGGCGTGCAGCATGCGGCCATCGCTGGCGAAGTGGCGGCCGAGCTTGTTCGCCAAACCTTGCAGGCTCGCGGTCGTGTAAAACCCGACGTGATGGCCGGTTTCCGGCGTGTAGTAATGCCATTCGCCCGGGCGTGGATTGTTTGGCGGCAGCAGTTCGGTGGAGAAGATCAGGATCGGCGCGCGTTCGGTGAGTTGCCGGAACGTCGGCAACGGATCGACCAGGTGTTCGGCGACTTCGAAACAGGTGACGAGGTCGCGTGCGGTGCTGCCGTCGTCTTCGAAAGCCAGCGCGAACAGGTTTTCGCAATAGGGATCGGTCCAGCGAAAGTCGTGGCCGCGATCGCGCATCAGGCGCACGAACAGTCCGGTGCCGGCGCCGTAATCCATCGCCGTGCGCACGTTCCGGAATCGCCAGCGCAGCAGCGCGTCCACCGCATCTGCCAGCCACAGGTTGCGCATCACGATGCCGGTGTCGAGCGCGGCGATCGCACGATCGGCATACGCTTCGTCTAGCCAGTACGGATTCTCAATCGCGACGTAACCGCACGTGCCGCAACGCTGGTAATGCGCGCAATGGCGGCCGAGTACCACGAGCTCACCGAATGGCTCGGTGGCGCCGCCGCTCAACTTGCAGGTCATGGTTTCAATTCGCGCACGGCATCGGCTGCGTCGCGCAGGGCGGCGGCTGCGGATCTCGGCTCGACGCCGTGGCCGATGACGCCGAGGCACGGCGCCGCGAGCGAGCGGTTCAAGGTGACCAGGTTTTCCTTGGGGTACTGCAGGTCCGGATCGATGCGGTTGCCGACCCAGCCCAGCAACTCGCAGCCGTCGGCGCGGATCGCGCGCCCGGTGAGCTGCGCATGATTGAGGCAGCCGAGCTTCAGGCCGACCACCAGGATCACCGGCAACTGCAGATGGCGCGGAATGGCGTTGACCCGCAGCGATTCCGAAATCGGCGCCAGCCAGCCGCCCACGCCTTCGACCACGATGGCGTCGCCGTGCATGATGGCGATGCGCTCGTAGGCATCCTCGATCGGCGGCAGCGTCACTTCCTCTTCGATTTCCGCCGCGGCGATGTGTGGCGAGACCGGCGGCGCGAAGGCGAACGGATTGCAATCCTGGTAGCGCTCGGGCTTGGGATCGCTCGCGGCGATCAGCGCCAGCGCATCGTCGCTGCGCAAGCCTTCCGGCGTTTCCGTGCAACCGCTGGCGACGGGTTTCATGCCGGTCGCGCGCAGGTTGGCTGCGCGCAAGGCGTGCAGCAGCGTGCACGCCGCCCAAGTCTTGCCGATGCCGGTGTCGGTGCCGGTGATGAATACGCCTTTCGCCTTCATGGGGCCGCTCCTCGTTCCATGCACGCACGATAGCGGTTTGCGATGCCGCCGGTGAATCCGGCAGGGCATAGCTGAACCGCGCAAGCGCCAACCCCGGCCCCTTGCTGGCCGGGCATTCCAACATCGCGCGATAATTGAAACCCTTCGTTCGAGCGGACGCGCAAAAGAGCGCGCCGCTCAACTCAATCTCCTCTAGCGAGTGTACCCAAGTGTTCGAAGCCGCTCCCATCACCGCCACCGACAAACCGACGCTGTACGCCGAACTCGTGCAGCAGGCGCGCGGCTTGCTGCACGGTGAAACCAATCTCATCGCCAATGCCGCGAACTTCGCCGCGCTGGTCTTCAACGCGCTGCCGGACATCAACTGGTGCGGCTTCTATTTCCTCGATGGCGGCGAATTGGTGGTGGGACCGTTCCAGGGCAAACCCGCCTGCATCCGCATCGCGTTGGGGCGCGGCGTGTGCGGCATCGCCGCCAAAACGCGCGCAACCCAGGTGGTGGAAGACGTCAACGCGCACCCCAACCACATCTTCTGCGACGGCGCCTCGCGTTCCGAAATCGTGGTGCCGCTGATCCGCGCCGATGGCTCCCTGCTCGGCGTGTGGGATGTCGACAGCCCTTCGCTTGCGCGTTTCGACGACGACGATCGGGCAGGCATGGAAGCGTTGTGTGCGGCGTTCATGCGGGCCGCCGACAGTCGCTGAATCCTGTCTGCCGTTCAGCCGCACATAACCCGGCCGTCACGTTGGCCGGCGCATGCTTTTTGGCGTGGCTTCTGGATGGTACGGAGGTACGCCATGCGCAAACTGTCCCCCGTGGCGCCGGTGACGCGCCGGCATCTTCCTTCGGTGATGCGTTATTGCGGCGCCTGCGCACCCGACGAACCCCTCGGCGTGACACTGGTGCTGCGCCGGCGGCAGCCGCTGGAGCGGCCGATACCGCGGACGCCGCGCACGGAGTTCGCCGCGCGCTACGGCGCCGATCCGGCCGACGTGGAGCGCGTGCGCGCGCTCGGCCGCAAGCACGGGATGCAGGAACTGGATTGCGACATGGCTTGCCGCAGTTTGCACTGGCAGGGCAATGCGAAGTCGCTGCAGCAGGCGTTCGGCGTAAAACTCGGCCGTTACGAAATGGCGCCGGGCGGCGCGACCTTCATCGGTAGCGACAAGGAGCCCACGTTGCCGGACCCGGCGGTGATCGCGGTGCTTGGGTTGGACAGGCGCCCGATCGCGCATCCGCATTTCCGGATCGCGCAGGCGCAACCGGCAGCCACCTACACGCCGGTACAGATCGGCCAGCTTTATGATTTTCCCGCCGGCGACGGCACGGGCCAGATCATCGCGATCATCGAACTCGGCGGTGGCTATCAGCAGTCCGACCTCGATACGTATTTCAGCGGGCTCGGTTTGAAGACGCCGTCGGTCAGCGCGGTATCGGTCGACGGCGGCAGCAACCAGCCGGGTTCCAGCGCGGACGCGGAAGTGATGCTGGACATCGAAGTGGCCGGCGCGCTGGCGCCGGCGGCGACGTTCCTCGTTTACTTCGCGCCAAATACGGACCAGGGTTTCTACGATGCCATCGCGCAGGCCGCGCACAGCAGCAGTCAGCCAGCCACGGTGGTGTCGATCAGTTGGGGCGGCCCGGAAGACAGTTGGAGCGCGGCTTCACGCAACGCGATGGAAACCGCGCTGGAAGATGCGGCCGCGCTGGGCGTCACCGTCAGTGTGGCCGCGGGTGATGGTGGTTCCAGCGACGGCGAGAGCGACGGCCAACCGCATGCGGACTATCCCGCTTCGAGTGCGTCGACGCTGGCTTGTGGCGGCACCAGGCTGATGTCGAGCGGCAGCACCATCACCAGTGAAGTGGTATGGAACGAAACCGCGACGAACGAAGGTGCCACCGGCGGCGGTGTCAGCCAGGTGTTCGCGCTGCCGGCCTGGCAGGCCGACGCGAACGTGCCCAAGGCGCCGAACGGTTTCGCCGGCCGCGGCGTGCCGGACGTCGCCGGCAATGCCGATCCGCTCACGGGTTACGACGTACTGGTGGACGGCCAGAGCGAAGTCGTGGGCGGCACGAGTGCCGTCGCCCCGCTGTGGGCGGCATTGATCGCGCGCTTGAACCAGCAGCTCGGCAAGTCGCTGGGTCTCGCCAATGCCGCCCTGTACGGAACCGCCGGCAAGGGCTTCCGCGACATCACGCAGGGAAATAATGGTACGTATCAGGCCAGCACGGGCTGGGACGCCTGCACCGGCTGGGGCAGCCCGGATGGTGCGGCGTTGCTCACCGCATTGGCGGGCACCGCCAGCGATCCGGCGCCGGGCCGGCATCCCAAGAAGCCCAAGAAACCGACGAAGCCCAAAAAGCCGACCAAACCCAAGAAACCCGTGAAGTCGAAGAAGCCCAAGAAGTCCCGGTGACGCGCGCTTGCCCGCGCACGCTGCATCGCGCTCAACCAATCCTTGCTCGATGAAGTCACGCTGCTGCGCGTTGCGAGCCGCGCTTTTGCTCGGTGCACCTTGCGCGACCTCGTTTCAGCCCCCGGTCGCAAAGCCCGGATACAGCGTCATGCCGCCGTCGACATAGATCGATGCGCCGACGATGTAATCGGCTTCGTCGGAGGCGAGCCACGCGGCGACTTTTGCGATGTCGGCGGGGATGCCGATGCGCCCGAACGGGATCAGCTTTTCAAGCGATGCAGCGGCCTGCGGCGTATCCCACGCCTTGCGGTTGATCGCGGTTTCGATGGCGCCGGGGCAGATGGAATTCACGCGGATCTTCTGCGGCGCCAGTTCCTGTGCGATCGATTCCATCAACTGCATGATGCCGCCCTTGGTGGTGGCGTAGTTGCAATGCCCGGCCCACGGGATTTCCTGGTGCACGGAGCTGGTGAAGATGATTTTGCCGAGCGCGCATGACACATCGCGCATGCCGCGCCGGATGAACTCGCGCGCGGCTTCGCGCGCGACCATGAACGCACCGGTGAGGTTGACGCCGATCACCTGGTTCCATTGGTCGAGCGTCATGTCCACGAGTTTCGAATCGCGCTGGATGCCGGCGTTGGAGCACACGATGTCGAGCGTGCCGAATTGCTTGACCGCTTGCGCAAACATCGCCTGCACGTCGGTCTCCTTGCTGACGTCGCCCTGGATCGCGATGGCCTTGCCAGCGCCGGCAGCATTGATCTCGTCGCAGATCTTTTGCGCGGCCTCCGGCTGCACCACGTAATTGACCACGACGTTGGCGCCTTGTGCGGCGAGTTCGCGCGCAATGCCTTCGCCGATGCCGGAATTGGCGCCGGTGACCAGTGCGTTCTGGCCGGCGAGGCGTTGGGGCAGGGGTTGTGTGTTCATGGCGGTGCTCCTTGCTCTGATTCGATTGACGTGGGGCCGTGCGGCTTTTCCCTGTTGCCCGCGCGGGGCTCATCTTTGCTGTTCCGGCGTTTGTTCGCTCATCGCTGCGTTCGTCGATGCGCCAAGCCACTCCCCCGAAAACCCCGCGCGTTGCAAACCGAGCTTGATCGGCGCGCATTCGCGCATCTGGTTCCACACCATGCGCGTGCGGTAGTTCTCGATCATCAGCACGATCGGTCCCTGGTTCAGCGCGAAGTGCCAAGGCGAAACCCACGCGATGTCTTCGCTGTCCCTGAGCGGGTGACGATGCGCGCCCTGGGTGTGCCGGCCGGGCCACGACAGATTGAAGGACGCGTGGAAACCGTAGCCCTGCGGGCTATGGCCGATCATGTTTTCGAGATGGCGAATCTCGTCCAGCACGATCTCCGGCGCGAACGGCAGCGAAGCGATCGACGCCCACGGCGAGATCGTGCCGTCGTCGGGCCCGAACGGCGCGCCGCGCGCGATGTAGTCGTAGAACTGCTGCTCGTGGCCGTGGAATTTTTCCACCGCGTCGGCGGGGCCGTCGCTGGCGGTGAGACCCCAGCAATTCTTTTCATAGCCCTTGAACTTATGCGGATTGCGCATCGCGTACTGGCGGTGCACGTGCGTCATCTCGCGGCTGTTTTCGAAGTAGTCGGTTTTCCGCGCCCACATCACCTGATCCTGCAGGCCCTTGAGGTCGAGCCAGATGTGCGAGAACTGGTGGATGAACAATGGTCCGGCATACAACACTTCGCGGCCGTAGATGCGGCGCCAATCGAAGGTGGACGTCCACGCGGCGTAGGCTGCAGACGTCACGGAAAATTCGGGTGCGCCCATCGCCAGCACGTACAGGATCATCGCTTCGTTGTAACCCAGCCAGCGCCAGGGCTGGAAGCCGTCCTCCGGCGTCCAGCCCATCGCCAGTGCATCACCGCCGTTCTGCGCCCAGCGCCAGTCCACGCGCGCGTAGATGGACTGCACGCGGCTTCGCACTTCGCGCTCGTGCGCACCGTCGCCCGCGAAATACTGCGCGGCGTGCAGCATGCCGGCCAGCAGCAGCGCGGTGTCGATGGTGGAAAGCTCGCAGTCCCACGCGCGTGTGCCGCTGTCGGCTTTCAGGAAATGGAAGAAGAATCCCTTGTAACCGACGCCGTCCTTCGCGCCCGACTGGTCGGCTTCTTCGAAGAAGCGCAACGCGGCCAACGTGAGCGCAAGCGCTTCGTGGTACAGCATCCAGCCGCGCTCGACCGCGATCGGGTAGCACGACAATCCGAAGCCGACCGCGGCGATGCTGGCCGGCTGGCCGGGCTGGGTCGAGTCGAGCACCAGTCCCGTTTTCGGATCGGCATGGCGAGCGAAGAAGCGGAACGCCTTGCGCTGGAGGTCGTCCAGGATCGCGTCGTCGTCGGCCATGCGTGCGGTGGCGCGTTTCCCCGTGACCATGCCCGATCCCCTATGCCAGTTCCACGCGCACGGCGGCGATCGCGTGCGGCGGCAGGCTGATCTCGATATCGAAGCCGCCGTCGCACGCATCGATCGCGATCGGTTCGGCCTTCAATTGCGAGGCCTCGTCCAGCTGCGCCACCTGTTTCGCATCGAGGTAACCGGGCGAACCCATGTCCACCCATGCCTGGCGGCTGTTGCAGTGGCCGTCGTCCACGCGTTGCACGCGTGCGCTGTTCGGCTTGCGCGAACCCTGCACATGCCAGGTCACCGCTTCGGTGGCGATGGCCTGGCGCGGAAAGGCGTGGTTGCCGAGCAGCAAGTCGATGTGGGTGTCGTCGACGCGCACGGCCCATGCATCGACGGTCGGATGGGTTCCATCCACCGGTAGGCGCTGATCGCCCAGGCCGTGCAGCAACTGCATCGCGCGATACGTTGGCTTCGCAATGCCGTGGATGGTCTGCAGGCCGAAGCTGCCGTGGAACGGCACCGACGAGAAATAGTTTTCCTCGAAGATGTCGCTGAAGGTCCACCAGCTGTAGCAGTGCACGAGGTCGGCCACGTCCAGCATGTTCTTGAGCAGGAACGCGGCGGCGTAGGGCTGGTCATGCAAATCGAAAAACGGATTGGACGACGAGCACCATTCGGTGTAGCAGAGCTTGCTGTCGCCGACCGCCTGGCGCATCTTGCGCACGCGCTGGATCAGCACGTCGCGAGGCGCATCGGAGAGCTGCGTTTCGGTGTCGTCGCCGGGCTTGCCGAGGGCGTCGGTCGGATAGTGGTGGGTGGACACGAAATCCACGGGCAGTTTGTTGGTCTCGCAGAAGCCCAGGAATTCCGGCACCCACGCGTCGTCGGCGCTGGCCGGGCCGCCGACGCGGAACTGCGCATCGACGTTCTTGATCGCGTTGGCGGTGTATTGGTACAGCCTGAAGTAATCGGCTTGCGAGCCTTTCCAGAATGCATCGAGGTTGGGTTCGTTCCATACCTCGAAATACCACGAACGCACTTCGTCGATGCCGTAGCGATCGAGCCAGTGCTTCACCAGCCGTCCTATCAGGTCGGCCCACTTCGCGTAGTCGCGCGGGGGCGTGACGTTGGCCTTGTAGAAGAACACGGTGTCGCCGCCGCTCTGCAGCGCGGTCGGCATGAACGACAGTTCCACGAACGGCTTCATCCCGATCGAGACCAGGAAATCGAAAATCCGGTCGGCGTTGAAGAACGAATACACGTCCTTGTCGCACTCGATCAGGTAGGTGCACATCTCGTCGTTGAGCAGGCCGTGGAAACGCACGTGGCGCACGCCGAGTTCCGCATGCGTTTTGCGCATCTGGGCCTGCCAGTCCGCGCGCAGGGCGAGCAGCGCGCGGCCGCTGCCGACGGTGTGGCTCCAGACGTGCGCGAGTTCGCGGCCCGGCGCATCGAGGTTGCAGGTGAACGTGGTGGTCATTCATTGCCCCAGGTGGGAAACGCGAATTTCCGTGACGGCCCGTGAGCGCGGCGTCAAGGCGCGGCGTCAAGGGATGGGCGGCACGACGTTCTCCGCTTCGACGCGCGCGCCGACAGCCGGCGGCAGCGCGGCCATCCGCTCGCCGAAGCGGACCAGCACCTCGTGCACGTGGCCGTCGTCCATCAGTTCGATCGCGCAGCCCGGCTGGAGTTGGCCGTCCACGCTGATGTCGGCGACGCAGGCATCGCCGGGCCTGCGCACGAATTCGATGCGGTAGCGGGTGCGGCCGTGCCGCCAGTCCGCGGTCCAGCGTTCCCAGTCGTCGGGCACGCGCGGCGCAATGTGCAGGCGATCGCCTTCGCGGCGCAGGCCCAGCAGGGATTCGACGAGCATCCGGTACATCCATCCGGCCGAGCCGGTGTACCAGCTCCAGCCGCCGCGGCCGGTGTGGCTGTTGGCCGCGTACACGTCGGCGGCGACGGCGTACGGTTCCAGCCGATAACGGCGCGCCGCGCCGGGCTCGGTCGTGTGGTTGACCGGATTGAGCATGCGGGCGATGCGCCAGGCGTCGTCGACGCGTCCCGCTTCGGCCAGCGCCATCGCCACCCAGATCGCGGCGTGCGTGTACTGGCCGCCATTTTCGCGCACGCCCGGCACGTAACCCTTGATGTAACCCGGATCGAGCGGCGTCTTGTCGAACGGCGGCGTGAACAGTTTCACGATGCCGGCATCGGGATCGACGAGGTGCGCCAGCACCGCATCCAGCGCGCGCTCGCTGCGCGCGCGGTCGCCCAGGCCGGCGAGCACCGACCAGCTTTGCGGCAGTGAATCGATCCGGCATTCCTCGCTGCGCGCGGAACCGATCGCGGTGCCGTCGTCGCTCCACGCGCGCAGGTACCATTCGCCGTCCCAGGCGTGGCGTTGCAGCATGGTCTTCAGTTCGTGCTGCGTGGCCGCAAGGTCGGCCGCCGTCGCGGCATCGCCGCGGCGCGTGGCCAGCGGCGCGAAACGCCGGAGCACGTCGGCCATGAACATGCCGAGCCACACGCTTTCGCCGCGGCCGTGGATGCCGAGCCGGTTCATGCCGTCGTTCCAGTCGCCGCCGCCCATCAGCGGCAGGCCATGCGCGCCGAAGCTGCAGCCGCGGCGGATCGCGCGCAGGCAGTGTTCGTACAGGCTGGCGGTTTCGCCGCTGATGCGCACGTCCTCGTAAACCGATTCCTCGTCGGCGGCCAGCGCACGGCCTTCGATGAAAGATGCGTGCTCGTCCAGCACCGCGATGTCGCCGGTCACGCGCACGTATTCGGCGGTGCACCACGGCAGCCACAGCAAATCGTCGGTGATGCGCGTGCGCACGCCCTTGCCGGTGGGCGGATGCCACCAGTGCTGCACGTCGCCTTCGCGGAACTGGTGCCGCGCGCAACGCAGCAGCTGTTCGCGCGCGAGGTCGGGGCGCGTGTTGAGCAGCGCCATCGCGTCCTGCAACTGATCGCGGAAACCCCACGCGCCACCGGACTGGTAATAGCCGCTGCGCGCGAACAGGCGCGAAGCCATGACCTGGTACGGCAGCCAGCCATTCACCAGCAAATCCGTGGCAGTGTCCGGCGTGCGTACGTGCAGTTGCGCGAGCGTGTCGCGCCAGCCGTCGTGCACGCGCTCGAACTCGGCGCGCGCCGCGTCGACATCGCCGAACTGCCGCACCAGATCGCGCGCCTGCGCCGCATCGGCAGCGGCGCCCAGCACCACGACCAACTCGAATTCCGCGCCCGGCTCGAGTTCGATCACCACGCGCTGCGCCGAACACGCGTCCAGCCCGGCGCCGGCGCTGCCGTTGAAGCGTTCGAGGCGCATCCCGAGCGGCGCTTCGAGCGAACGGTTGCGTCCGATGAAGGCGCGGCGGTCGCAGGTGAAGTCGGGCTGCGGCACGCACAGGCGATGGAAGGCCACGCGTCCGGCGAACACGTCGTGGAAGGGATTGTGCGCGAACGCGGCGCCGCTGGCGGCGTCGAACACCGTGCGCACGTGCCTTCCCGCGCGTTCGCGATGTTCGCCCAGCACCCATTCGACGTAGCTTGTCAGCGAAATCCTGCGTATCTGCCCGCCCTTGTTCTGCAGCCGGATGCGCGACAGCTTGACCGGAGCCTTCTGCGCGACGCACATCGTCACTTCGCTGAAGATGTCGGCGTGCGCATGGTCGAAGCGGCTGTAACCGAAGCCATGGCAGGTGCGATACGGATCGCCGCTCGGGGTGGGCAGCGCGGTCGCCGACCAGAACTCGCCGTTGTCCTCGTCGCGCAGCCACAGCGCTTCGCCGCTCAAGTCGCGCAGCGGATCGTTGTGCCAAGGTGTGAGCCGAAACTCGTGCGCGTTTTCCGCGAACGTGTACGCGCCGCCCGATTCGCTGACGACACTGCCGAAGGTTTCGTTCGCCAGCACGTTGCACCACGGCGCCGGCGTCGGGCGGTCGCGGGTCAGCCACACGCTGTATTCGCCACCGTCGTTGCGGAAGCCGCCGAAGTCGTTGCTGGCGCGCAGGTCTTCCGAAGGTGGCTGCAGCGCGTAACTGCCCGGCGCCGCCTTGCGCCGCGGCAGCCGCAATATCGGCGGCGCTTCGCTGTCGATCGGCGACAGCCGTGCGATCTGGTCGCGCAGGCGGCCTTCGTCGCCGGAAAAAACGCAACGCGCGGTGGCCAGCATCAGCGCACGGTCGGGTGCGGTCAGGTGTTCGATGCGCCACGCGAACATGTGCCCGCGGCCCTGGCCGCCGCGCGCCTCGGCACCGGACTCGATCAGGTAAAGGATGTGTTCCTGCAATTCCTGGCGATAGCCGGACAGCTCCTCGTTCCAGATCAGCAGGTCGGCATCCAGCCCGCTCATCTGCCAGAAGCCGTGCGCCTGGATCAGGTGCCGCACCAGGTCGATCTGGCTGGCGTTGGCGATGCGCGCCAGCACGATCGGCAGGTCGCCGGAAATGCCGTGCTTCCACAACGCGGACTGCGGCGGCAGCGCGATGTCGGAGACGTTGCGCGCGGCGGGCGGTCCGTACAGCAGCGTGCTGGCGGCGTGGTCGTAGCGTTGCGCTTCGGTCGCGCTCATGTTGAGTTGCTGCAGCGTCACCTGTTCGTGCGTCCAGGCCAGCTGGAACACACGCTGGTGCAGGTGGCGTTCGCGGTACTTGCGCGCCAGCGTCACCGCCGCGGCGCGATCGGGCGCGACGCCGGTCAGCACGTCGAGGCCCGCGGTGTGGCCGGGCAGGATGCGGATGCGCCGCGTCAGCGAAACGATCGGATCGAGCACCGCGCCAGTGCGGCCGTCGGCCGGCACGGTGCTGGCGAGCGCGCGCGGCGACGCGGGACTGCCGAGCCGTCCGAGGAACGCCTCGCGATCGGTTTCGCAGGTACCGTCGCCGACGATGCCGCCACGCGTGGTGATCTGGTGCAGCAGCCACGGATGGTGTTCGTCGGGGCTGCGCGGGCGGCGCGAAACCAGCAGCGCGTCGAGTTCCGGCACCGCTTCGGTTTCCAGGAACAGCTTGCTGAAAACCGGGTGCGCCGCGTCGGCTTCGGGCGGCGCGAGCACCGGTTCGGCGTAGCTGATGACGTCGAGGATGCGCGTCCTGCCGGTGCGGTTGGTCAGCCGCAGCCGGCGCAGTTCGATGTCGTCTTCGGCCGAAACGGCGACCACGAACTCGGTGGTGATGCCGAAATCGTTGCGGTGGAATTCCGCGCGCGCCTGCGAGAACGTGGCGCGGCAGGTGCCGTCGGAATCGCCCAGCGGCTGGTAAGTCGCCGACCAGGCCTTGCCGGAATCGACATCGCGGATATACACGAACGTGCCTTCGTCGTCGCGCGTCGCGTCGCCGTGCCAGCGCGTGACCGCGAGACCACGCCAGCGGCTGTAGCCCGCGCCGGTCTGGGTCAGCATCACGTGGTAGTTGCCGTTCGACAGCAGATGCGCTTCCGGCAGCGGCGAATCCATGCGCGTGATGTCGCGGATCTCCGGGTGCGCACTCGCGCGGGTTTCGCGCGGCTGTTCGACGTCCAGCGTGGCCGGGAGGCGCGGCCGCGCTTCCGGCACTTTTTCGCGCAACAGCAGGTCGTAGGCGCTGAACATCGGTTCGCGCATGAACCGGCGCTGCATCGGCTGGCGGTTCAGCAGTGATGACAGCGCAAGGAAACTCATGCCGTGGTGGTGCGCCATCCAGCTTTTCACCAGCGCGAAATCCTCGCCTTCGCTGACGCGTCCGGCGGTGAAGTCCAGCGCTTCGTAGAAGCCGTAGCGGGTCAGCGCGCCGAGGCCGGCGAGGCGTTCCAGGTTGTCGCACGCCGCCGACGGTTCCACCATCAGCGCCATTACGGTGGCGTAGGGCGCGATCACGAGATCATCGCCGAGGCCGCGCTTCAGGCCCAAGCCCGGCACGCCGAACGCGCGGTATTGATAGGTGAGGTTGGCGTCGGTCGCGTTGTAGGCCGATTCGGAAACGCCCCACGGCACTTGTTGCTGCGCGCCGTAGCGGATCTGGCGCGCGACCGCGGCACCGCAGGTATCGTCCAGCAAGGTGCCGCGGATGGTCGGCATCAGCAGGCTCGGCATCAGGTACTCGAACATCGAGCCGCTCCACGACACCAGCAAGGGGCGCCCGGCGACGACGGTAAGCAGGCGGCCCAGCTTGAACCAGTGCGAAGGCGGCACCTGGCCTTGCGCGATCGCGACGTAGGAGAGGATGCGCGCCTCGGACGCCAGCAGGTCGTAGCGCGCCGCGTCGCGCTTGTCGCGTTCGACGTCGTAGCCGATCGCGAACTGTTCGCGCTGCTTGTCCCACAGGAACGACAAGTCCATCTCCGCGCGCTCGCGGCAGGCCACGGCCAGCGCCTGCGCGTCGTCGTGGCGGCGGTTCAAGGTGGCGCGCGTTTCGCGCAGCGCCGCGCACAGATCCGGCGCGCCTTCGCTGCGGGGTGCTTCCAGCCGCAACACGATTTCGGCCGCCAGCAGCTGCGCACGTGCGCGCACCGGGTTGTGTTCCAGTTCGGCCAGCAACGCGCGGACCATGGGATCGTCGCTGCCGGAATCGCCGAGCGCCAGCCACGGCGCGAGTTCGTCCAGTTCCTCGCTGGCCGCGGCGGCCTGTTGCGCCAGCGCGTCGGCCCACACCGCGAATTCACCCGTGATGCCATTCTCGGCATTCAGCGCGACGAGGCGCCCGGCCTCGGCCTCGATGCGCGCCAGCAGGCCGTGCAGCACGGGCAGGTTGTCGGTGTTGCCCACCGCATCCGCCACCAGCGTGTCGAGCTTGTTCAAGGTCGCCGCCAGCGCTAGGTTGGCGTGCGGATCGCGCGATGCGACGTTGACCAGTTCGGCGCCCAGCAAGCGCGCCGTGTCGCGCAGGCCGGTGCCGAGCGTGCGCGCGACCAGCGGCTCGTCGTCGATGTGTTCGAGCGCGCTGGCCAGCACCAGCAGGCAGGCCATCAGGTTGCCGCTGTCGACGCTGGAGACGTAGCGAGGTATCAACGGCTCCAGCGTCAGCGTGTCGTACCAGTTGTAGAAGTGGCCGCGGTGGCGTGGCAATTTGCGCAGCGTGTCGAGCGTCGCGGCAGTACGCTGCAACAGGCCACCGTAGGTGATGTAGCCGAAGTCGAAGGCGGTGAGGTTGGCGAGCAGCGCCATGCCGATGTTGGTGGGCGATGTGCGATGCGCGACCTGCTCGGCCGGGAAGATCTGGCAGTTGTCCGGCGGCAGCCAGTTTTCACTGGCGTTGACGAAGGTCTCGAACCAGTGCCACACGCGCCGCGCGACGCCGTGCAGGAACGCGCGCTGCGTGGTGTCCAGCGGCAGCGGCGGACGCGGCGGCGTGCGGCTGATCGACCACGCGATGCCGGGCGCGGCGAACCACAGCACCACGAACGGCAACGCCGCCGGCAATGACACCGGCGCACGCATGCCGACGGCCACGCCGACCACGATCGCCGTGGCCGGCGCCACCCACATCAGGCGCAGGTAACCCGCAAGGCTGTTGGCCGCGCCGCGCACGGCGTCGGTCATCGGCGTCCATTCGAGGAGTTGTTTGCGCGTGAACAGCAGGCGCCCGGCGCTGCGGCCGATTGCATCGATGTTCAGCATGGCCTCGAACGGCAGCGTCGCGATCGCAAACAGCTCGCGCAGCAGCACGTCGCGGATGCCGCGCCAGGTGTTGCGCCAGCGCCGCGGCGGCACGCGTGACCAGGCGTTGCGCACCACCTGCACCAGCGCGGTGAGGAAGGTGGGGCCGAGCAGGAACGCGACCAGCACCAGCGTCCAGTACACCGGCACGTCGGTGAGCACCCAACTGCGCAGCAGCAGCACCAGCATCGCCAGCGGCACCAGCCCGCGCCGCAGGTTGTCGAGGATCTTCCAGCGATGGTGCGCCTTCAGCGTGTTGCGCAGGCCGCGCCGGCGCGGTCCCGGCACGATCGGCAGCAGCCATTGCACGATCTGCCAGTCGCCGCGCGTCCAGCGGTGGCGGCGGCGCACGTCCACGCTGTAACGGTTGGGTTGGTGTTCGATCAGTTCAATGTCGCTGACCAGGCCGGTGCGCGCGTAGGAACCTTCCAGCAGGTCGTGCGACAAGATCAGATCATTGGGAAAACGCGTGCCCACCGAACGGCTGAAGGCGTCGATGTCGTAGATGCCCTTGCCGACGAACGAAGCTTCGCCGAACAAATCCTGATAGACGTCTGACACTGCACGCGTGTAGGGATCGAGGCCGGTGGCATCGCTGTACAGGCGCGCGAAGCGGCTCGGGCGCGCGCTTTCGTACGTCACCGAGATGCGCGGCTGCAGCAAGCCGTAACCCGCGACCACCCGACGCGAGCCCTTGCTGAACCATGGGCGGTTCAGCGGATGCGCCATGGTTTCGACCAGCTTGCGTCCAGCTTCGGGCGGCAACTGCGTGTCGGCATCCAGCGTGACCACGTAGCGCGTCGCCTGCAACGCTTCGACGTCCCCCACGACCACGCTGAACGCGCGTTCCGGGCGCGTGCCGCGCAACACGCGATTGAGATCACCCAGTTTGCCGCGCTTGCGTTCGAACCCCATCCACACCGACTGGCGCGGATTCCATTCGCGCGGCCGATGGAACAGGTGGAAGCGCGTGCTGCCAGGCAGCGGGTGCCGCGCGTTGAGCCGGTCGATGCCGGCGGTCGCCGCCTGCAGCAACGCAGAGTCGCCCGGCATGTCGCGTTCTGGCGCATCCGGAAAGTCGGTGAGCAGCGCGTAGTGCAGGTTGCGGTCGCGGTTGCCGAGGTAGCGGATTTCCAGCGCGTCGAGCTGGTCCGCCAAACCCTGCGTGCTGCCCAGCAGCCACGGCACGACCACCAGCGTGCGGCATTCGTCCGGAATGCCGCCGGAAAACGACATGCGCGGCAGCAGGCGCGCGGGCACCAGCATGCCCAGCAGCCAGTTCACCAGCGCGACGGCGGGTTGGCTGGCGGCGACGAACACCGCGATCAGCAGCACGAAGTCGATCGCCAGCGGCATCGACGTGAAGTACCAGTGGCGCCCGCCCGCGACCACTGCCGTCACCAGCAGGCTGACCAGCAGGATGCTGCCGAGGTAGCTCGTCGATGGCCAGCGCCGCAGCCGCTCCGCGATGCGGTATTCGGTCGAGGTGCGCGCGCCCAGCGCGTGCGCGAACGTTTTGAGGCCTTCGCCGATCAGGAAATAGCCGACGTGGCGGCGGCGCGGGTCGGTGCCGGCCGCGCAGTCGAGACGCGCCAGTTCCAGCGCGCGTTGCGCGACGTCGACCTCGCTGCGGCCGCTGCGCCTGGAGAGCCCTTCCACCGCATGCCGGTAGCGGCCGCGGGTGGCGAAATCCATGCCGGCATACGCACCGGCCGGATCCTTGCCGAGGATCCGGTCGACCTTGCCGACGCGTTCCAGCAATTCGGACCAGTTGTAATCGTGCGTGCGGCGCAGGCTGTTGATGCGGTTGGCGATCGAAACCTGGTCCGCGGCCTGCGCGCGCGATTCCTCGTCGATCACCCGCGACACGCTGGTGCCGCGTTGTTCGAGCTGCTGCTCGGCGAAGGTGAGCGCGAGTTTCAGCGACGGGTGCTTGCCTTCGAGCAGCCGGTAGAACTCGGCCGCGAACGCAGCCGACGCGAACATGTCGGTGCGCGCCATTTCGGCGACGCCCAGCAGCATGTCGTTGGGCGCACGGGTCGCCACGCCGATCAGCCGTTCGGCCCAGGCTTCGGCATTCGAATACGCCTGCATGCGGCGCGTGATCGCCGCGGCATCGCTGGCCAAGCCTTCGATCAGCGCCACACGCACCAGCACCGGCAGTGTCCACAGTTCGACCAGATCGAAAGTCGCGTGTGCCTGGTAGTCGTCGAGGTAACGTTCGACCGCTTCGGGTTCGACGTTGCCGTCCAGTTGCGCGATGCAGGCGCGCAGCGCGCGCAACATGCGCGGGACCACCCGGCCGTCCGGCTGGTTGCGCGGCAGCCGCTTCCAGACGTTCGCCGGCAAGGCCTCGCGAACTTCACGGATCTCGTTGCGGATCAGGTAGACGTTGTCGATCAGCCATTCCGCCGCGGGTTCGACGCGGCGGTTGTCGATCGCGGCGGTGCGCGCGACCGCGTAGGCGTGCTGCAGCGTGCGATCGTGTGCGACCAGCGCCCGGTCGAGATCGAAAGCGGGGGCTTCGCTCAGGCTGTCATGTCCGCGCGCGAGTACGCCGGGTGGAATCGGTGCCGCCGCGGCGCCGTCAGGCTCCCATGGGGTGGCGTGGGTGCGATTGCGCGCGGCGATGCGCGCGTTGCGCCTCATCCCGAGACGGCGTATCCATGCTTGCGGGCGGCGGTTGCGTGGCAAACTCGTTCGATCAGGTGTCGGGCCGAATCTTCGATGTTAACGAAACGGTTGTGACCGCGCCGTTCATGGACGGTGATCCGCGGCGGGCCTCAAGGCCCGTCGCGCAGTACCAGCAGGTGACGATCCGGATCGCGCAGCAACGCGATCGTCGTGCCCTTGATGAAGCCGCTGGCGATGATCGCGTCGGCGAAATCGCCGTCACTGAGCGCGTCGAGCAGCACGTCCACCTGTTCGGCTTGCCAGACCAGCCGGTCCGCGGCGACGGCGGTGACCCCGGCCGATGGATTCGCGCGGCCGCGCGGCTGGCGATAGCCCAACAGTTCGAGGTGCGGCGTGCGCGTCGCGCCTTCGAGCGCGATCACGTCCACTTCGACGTCGGCGAGGTCATCGAGACGTTGTTGCTGTGCGCCGCGGTTCACGCCGCGCGATGCGACCTGCATCCCGAGCAGCTCGTAAAACAGCGTGCTGCGTTCGGCGTCGGCGACGCTGATCGCGCTGTGGTCGATGCCGAGCGGCGAATCATCCGTGTGCGCCGATTGCCAAACCGGATCGCCCATACCTGCGGGAAACGCGATCAGCTCCAGGGGATGGCCATCCGGATCGCGGAACTTGAACGCACTCACCGAACCGCTCGAGGGCGGCAGCGTTTGCGGGCCGCCTTGCGTGATCGCCGTGGCACCGTGCCGCATCGCGCGATCGCACGCGGCATCCATGTCGTCGGTGACGATCGCGCAATGCTGGAAGCACAGATCGTTCAATCCGCTGTGAGCCGGATACGGCGCGGCGTTCAGGAACTCCGTGAGCACCAGCGTTTGCGCGCCCAGTGAAAGCCGAGCGCAACGCGGCGGCGTGTCGCACAGGCCCGGCAGCAAGGTCCACGCGGGCGGTGCAGCATTGGCGTCGTCCACGCTGAAGCCCAACGCATCATGATGAAACGCGAGCGCGCGTTCGAGGTCCGCGGTATTGCGCTCGATCCGCAGCAACCTCCGGATGCCGTGGCTCATGGCCGCTGCGCACCGCGCCGGTTCACCCAGATCGCGTACAGCGATTGCGACGCGCACAGGAACAGGCGGCTGCGGTGGCGGTCGCCGAAGCACAGGTTGGAAACCGTGCACGGCAGCTTGATCCGCCCGAGCAGCGTGCCGTCGGGCGCGATGCAGTGCACGCCGTCACCGGCACTCGACCAGATGTTGCCGTCCTCGTCGCAGCGGATGCCGTCGGCCATGCCCGGTTCGACTTTGTGGAAAATCCGCGCGTTGCGCAGCTGCGTGCCGTCATCGGAAACATCAAACACCCGGATGTATTGCTTGCGCTCGGACGCGAAAGGCGTGCCGCTTTCGACGACGTACAGAAGTTTTTCGTCCGGCGAAAAACACAATCCATTGGGGCCGTCGAAATCATCGGCGACAATGCTCAGGTGGCCGTCGTGCGGTTCGAAACGATACAGGTTGGGCGGCAATTCGGGCTCCTGCTTTTCGCCTTCGTAGTCCCGGGTGATCCCATATGTCGGATCCGAAAACCAGATCGTCCCGTCGGACTTCACCACCACGTCGTTGGGCGAATTGAGGCGCTTGCCCTGGTAACGATCGACCAGCGTGGTGATCGTGCCGTCGGGTTCGGTGCGCACGATCGCGCGGCCGCCGTGCAGGCAACCGATGAGCCGCCCTTCGCGGTCACGGGTGTGGCCGTTGGCGAAGCGCGACGGTTGCCGGAACACCGACACGCCGCCCGATGCGGTCCAGCGCATCACCCGGTCGTTCGGGATGTCGCTGAACAACAAACATTGCATGTCCGCGAACCACACCGGCCCTTCCAGCCAGCGGAAGCCGTCGGCAAGTTTTTCCAGCGGCGCGTTGGGCAGCACCATCGAGCGAAAGCGCGGATCGAGGATTTCGTAGTCGCTCATGATTTCACGCGGCTGCTTGGACCCTCTCCCCCCGAATGATCTTTATTCGGGGGAGAGGGCAGGGTAAGGGGGCGGGGCTTGCATGCGACGAGATGTTTCGATGCTTCCGCGGCTCTCGGCCCCCTCACCTCAACCCTCTCCCCCAAGCGGTAAAACTGCTTGGGGGAGAGGGAGCGGTTTGCTTTGATGCATGTTGATTCGCGGGTGCTCATGTCCTGTCGCCCATCTGCACCAGCATGAGTACCGCGGGCGCATTGCCGACCGTTCCGGAACGATGGCCCTTGTGCCCGTACGCGTCGGCGACGCAACCCTGGTCGCCGCCGAACGACACCTCGCCCGCGCCCATTTCCACGCGCGTGCCGTCCATCGTCTCCACGAACCAGCGGCCCGACAGCGGCACGATCCATTGCGGCGCGGGGTTCTCGTGCCAGTCGCCGGTCCAGCCG
>JAZKBD010000065.1:94506-102817 GCA_040388785.1 Pseudomonadota bacterium | reverse complement strand
CGAGCGCCATCTTTTCGCTCCCTCTTCCCCAAAGGGCTCTTTCTTTGGGGGAGAGGCGGCGCGGAGCGCCGAGCGCGCAGCGCTGGGTGAGGGGGAACGACCCGCCAACAGCCGTAGCGTTTCGGCAACTTGGGGCGCCACCCCCCTCACCCTGCCCTCTCCCCCATCCAAAGCCGATGGGGGAGAGGGTTTGAAAACTTGCATCGCTACCGTGCTGATACTTGCGTTGCTCCTGATTGCCAACACCTGCCTCGCGGCAACTTCCGCCCACGTCCGCGCGCCGCCCGACCTGCACCAGCGCGTCGGATTCGACCAGGAACTCGGCGCACAGCTGCCGCTGGACGCGGCGTTCCATGACGCGAACGGCAAACCCGCGAGATTGCGCGACTTGCTGCACGGCAAACCGGTGCTGCTGGTGCCGGGCTACTTCACCTGCAGGACGCTGTGCAGCGTGGTGCGCACCGGC
Source organism: Pseudomonadota bacterium (assembly GCA_040388785.1). GTDB lineage: Bacteria > Pseudomonadota > Gammaproteobacteria > Xanthomonadales > Rhodanobacteraceae > 66-474. The sequence continues at coordinate 102,351 of JAZKBD010000065.1, read as the reverse complement.
GTCGCCAATGGCGTGCGCGGCAGCGGCTTCACGCCGGGCCAGCAATTCGACGTGGTGCTGGTCAGCATCGATCCGCACGAGACACCGGCCGATGCGCGCCACGCGCAACAGATGGATGCGGCGAATCATCCTGACGCCGGCGTGCCGCAATGGCATTACCTCACCGGGACGCAGGCATCGATCGCGCCGCTGATGCACAGCATCGGTTTCCGCTACATGTTCGATGTACGCAGCGACCAGTTCGACCACGCGACCGGCATCGTGGTGCTGACGCCGAACGGAAAAGTCTCGCAGTACCTGTTCGGCGTGGAATTTCCGGCCGAGACGTTGCGGTTGGCGTTGGTCAATGCATCGAACGGACATGTCGGCAATCTCATCGACCGGCTGGTCCTGCTGTGCTGCCAGTACGACACCTCGACCGGCCGCTACACCTTGACGATCCACCGGATCATGCAAGGACTGGGCATTTCATTTGCGGTGTTGCTGGCCGGCTTCGTCGTGTTCCTGCGCCGCAGCGAAACGCAGCGCAGGCGGAGCCAGGCATGAACACGCCCGGCTTCTGGCACCTGCTGCCCAACGCCTCGACCAACGCGCGGCCGCTGGATGCGCTGTGGTGGACGATGGTCGGGTTGTGCGCGCTGGTGGCGATCGGCGTGTTCGTGGTGATGTTCGTGTTCTGCATCCGCTACCGCAAGGGCCGGCCCGCCGATCGACACCTGTCGAAGGAAACGCTGCCGGTCGAGCTCATCTGGACGGCCGTTCCGTTCCTGATCTTCATGGGCGTGTTCGTGTGGAGCCTCACGTTGTACGCGCGCAGCCGCACGCCGCCCGCGAATGCCGAAACGATTTACGTGGTCGCCAAGCAATGGATGTGGAAGGTGCAGCACCCCGGCGGCCAGCGCGAGATCGACACGCTGCACGTGCCGACGGGCGTACCGATCCGCCTGATGATGACCTCGCAGGACGTGATCCACAGCTTTTTCGTGCCCGCATTCCGGGTGAAGCAGGACGTACTGCCCGATCGCTACACGCAACTGTGGTTCACCGCGATCGAGCCCGGTGACTACCCGTTGTACTGCACCCAGTATTGCGGACTCGATCATTCGAAGATGGGCGGCCAAGTGATCGTGATGCGGCCGCGCGCCTACGCGCGCTGGCTCGAACAGAACAACACCGGCACTAGTCTCGCGGCGCAGGGCGCCGCGCTGTTCCGCGCGAAGGGCTGCAGCGGCTGCCACGGCGCGAACGCCTCGGTGCACGCGCCCGATCTCGATGGCATTTACGGCCGCATCGTGCATCTGTCCGACGGCAGCACCGTGGTCGCCGACGATCACTACATCCACGACTCGATCATGCTGCCCGACAAGCAGATCGTCGCGGGGTACGCGCCGATCATGCCGTCGTTTTCCGGCGAACTGAGCGAGAGCGACGTGCTGGCCTTGATCGCGTATCTCAAGTCCACCCAGCCGGGCGCGCAGCCTGCGCACGAGGGCACCAAGCAATGAACGCCACCGCCATCACGCCGGACCTTCCGGAACTGGAACCGCCGCGCAACTTCTATACGTACAAGTCGGGCTTGCTGAGTTGGTTGCTCACCACCGACCACAAGCGCATCGCGATCCTGTATACGATCACGATCACGCTGTTCTTCATCATGGGCGGCGTCGCGGCGGCGATGATGCGGATCAACCTGGTCGAGCCGCAGGGCGCACTGCTGTCCGCGGAAACCTACAACAAGACCTTCACCTTCCACGGCGTGGTGATGGTGTGGTTCTTTTTGATTCCGTCGATCCCGGCGACGCTCGGGAACTTCCTGCTGCCGATCATGATCGGCGCACGCGACCTCGCCTTTCCGCGCCTCAACCTCATGAGCTGGTACCTGTTCGTGATCGGCGGCTGCTTCACGATCGCGTGCCTGCTGCTGGGCGGCGTCGACACCGGCTGGACGTTCTACACGCCGTTCTCGACGATGTTCTCCAACACCAACGTGATCCTTGTTGCCGTCGGCGTGTTCGTCACCGGCTTCTCGACAATCCTCACCGGACTCAACTTCATCGTCACCACGCACAAGCTGCGGATGCCGGGCATGACCTGGTTCAAGCTGCCGCTGTTCGTGTGGGGCATGTACGCGGTGAGCCTGGTGATGGTGCTGGCGACGCCGGTGCTTGCGATGACGCTGTCGCTGATCGGGCTGGAACGCATCGCGCACGTCGGCATCTTCGACCCGTCGCTGGGCGGCGATCCGCTGCTGTTCCAGCACATGTTCTGGTTCTACTCGCACCCGGCCGTGTACATCATGATCCTGCCCGCGATGGGCGTGGCCAGCGAGATCATCCCCTGCTTCGCGCGCCGCAGGATCTTCGGCTACCAGTTCATGGTGTACGCGCTGGTCGGCATTTCGGTGATCGGCTTTCTGGTGTGGGGCCACCACATGTTCGTGGCCGGCATGTCGCCCGCCGCGACGCTGGTGTTCTCGATCCTCTCCTTCGCCATCGCGGTGCCGTCCGCGATCAAGGTGTTCAACTGGACCGCGACGCTCAGGCGCGGTCGCATCACGTTCGAGGCGCCGATGCTGTACGCGCTGGGCTTCGTCGGGCTGTTCATGATCGGCGGCATGAGCGGACTGATGCTGGCCGCGCCCGCACTGGACATTCCATTGCACGCAACGTATTTCGTGATCGCGCATTTCCATTACGTGATGGTGGGCGGCACGGTGATGGCGTACCTCGGCGGCATCCATTACTGGTGGCCGAAGATCACCGGGCGGCTGTATTCGGAAGGCTGGGCACGCTTCGCGGCGGTGCTGATGTTCTTCGGCTTCAACTTCACGTTCTTCCCGCAGTACGTGCTCGGCTACCTCGGCATGCCGCGCCGTTACCATGCGTATCCGCCGCAGTTCCAGACGCTCAACATTCTTTCCTCGGCGGGCGCGTCGATCCTCGCGATCTCGTATCTGGTGCCGGTGATCTATCTGGGTTGGTCGCTGTTTTACGGCGCACGCGCGGGCAACAATCCGTGGGGCGCGCGCGGACTCGAATGGCAGACCACTTCGCCGCCGCCCAAGCAGAACTTCCTCGAGCGGCCGGTGGTACAGAAGGCGTATGCCTATGACGAACCCTCGCCGGACGGCCAGCCCGCATCGGGAGCGACGGCGTGAACAGCAGCGCCGCCAGCGTTCGCGACCAAGACCTGCGCGCGCGCGGACTGATCGCCGAACAATTCGACGATGCGGCGCAGCAGCACGCGACCGCGCAGTTCGGAATGTGGGTGTTCCTTGCGACCGAGGTTTTGTTCTTCGGCGTGCTGTTCGCGGGCTACGCGGTGTGCCGCGCGCGCGATCCGCAGGGTTTCCTGCTCGGCAGCCGGCACACCGAAATCCTGTTCGGCGCGGTCGAGGCCGGCATCCTGTTGCTGAGTAGCGCCACCGTCACCTTCGCGGTGAACCTGATCAGGTTCGACGCGCGGCGCGTGGTTGCGATGCTGTTGGCGATCACCGCGCTGCTGGGCGTGGCGTTCCTGGTGCTGCACGGCGTCGAGTATTCCCACGAACACGACGAGCACCTGATGGTGGGCGTCGATTTCGCGCAGCACGGACCGCACGCGCGCGGGATCGAACTGTTCTTCTTTCTCTATTACGCGATGACGCTGTACCACAGCCTGCACGTGCTGGTCGGCGTGTGCGTGATCGGGACGATGGGCGTGCTGGTGTGGCGCGGCAGGATCCGCGGCGAATACACCACGCCGCTGGTGCTGGCCGGGCTGTACTGGCACCTCGTCGACATCGTGTGGATTTTTCTGTTTCCGCTGATGTATTTGATTGGAAGGTAGAGGTCGCCCGGATGAAGGCGCGTAGCGCCGCAATCCGGGCTACGCAGTTGTCGTCATTCCGCGGCTGCCGCCGGCCCTATCGGCGGCAGAACCCGGAATCCATTTTGCTTTCCATCCGGTTCTTTGGAAAGCGCAATGGATCCCGGCTTTCGCCGGGATGACGGCCAAAAACAAAATGGATCCCGGCCTTCGCCGGGATGACGGCAAAAGCAACGCGCACGTCCGCGTGGAGAGCACCATGAACCGCGAAATCCTGAAACAAACCGCACGCACGCCCGCACTCGCCCTGCTCGGATTGCTGGCGTTGCTCGCCATCAACATCGGCCTCGCCTACGCGCCGATCGGCCAGGGCCTGCGCCTGCCGGTGAAGCTGACGATCTGCTTCGGGATGGCGTTCACGCTGATGGTGTTCTGCATGCACCTGCACCGCGCGACCGGACTGCTGCGGCTGGCCGCGGCGACGGGCTTCGGCTGGCTGGCCATCATGATCGGCCTGATGCTGACCGACTATTTCACCCGCGTCAGCGTGCCGCCGCCGTGGTGACCAAGCCATTGTCGTGAGGATTCAGGGGTGGTTGCGCCGTGCGTGAGCACACTGGATCACGCATCGAATCGGAGGAGGTCGCATGGAACAGCAATGGGATTTCTTCAAGACCAACGAGACGTCGATGGGCGTCTTCTATCCGCTGCACTACATCATCGCGGGCTACGGCAATTTCGATGAAGCGCAAGCCGCGGAAGCGGCGTTCCGCGAATCCGGCGTCGCCGCTGACGACGTGCGCGCCGCGACCGGTGAGTTCGTGGCAAAGCAACTGGAGACCCGTTCCGACCGAAACCTCCTGGACAAAATCGAGGACGCCGTGGTCAAGCACGTCGGCACCGACGAAGCCTGGGTGACCGAAGACAAGATGCACACCGACGATGGCGGCGCGTTCCTGTTCGTGTACGCACCGAACGACGAGGACGTGGCGAACGCGAAAACCGTCTTCGCGAAAAATCCGCCGGTTTTCGCGCGCCGCTACCTGCGCGTCGCCATCGAGCAGATCGTCAGGAACCCGAAAGCGCCGTGACCGCGTGTTCCGCCAGCAGGCGCTCGATCAATTCGCTGATGCGCATGGCATCCAGCGGCTTGATCAGATGTTCGTTGAATCCGGCGGCCAGCGCACGCGCGCGATCGCTGGCCTGCCCGTAACCGGTGATCGCCACCAGCGGCAGATGCTCGAACCCGGCCGTGCGCCGCACGGTCTGCGCGACCTCGTAACCGTCGATCACCGGCAAACCAATGTCGAGCAGCACCACCTGCGGGTCGAATGTCGGCAGGACTGCGAGCGCCGCCGCGCCGTCGTTGGCGACCGCGGTGCGATAGCCCATCTCCTGCAGCAGCAATGCCAGGTTTTCCGCGGCCGGCGCGTAGTCGTCCACGACCAGCACCCGGATGCGCTCCGCGGGCGCAGCCGGCTTTGCAATCGGCGCGTCCTGCCCGGTCGCGGTGGCAGCTCGCGGACGATCGAGCAGCGGCAGCCGCACGGTGAATTCGCTGCCCTTGTACGCCCCGTCGCTCGCGGCGGTGACGCTGCCGCCGTGCAACAGCACCAGGCTGCGGACGATCGCCAGCCCGAGACCGAGACCGCCGCGCGAACGGTCGAGCGCACGCTCGTCCTGGATGAAAGAGTCGAAAATCCGCGGCAGCAGGTCGTGCGCGATGCCCTGTCCCTCGTCGCGCACGCGCAGTACCACCTGCCCGTCCTCGGCCGCGGCCGCAAGCCACACGTTGCGGTCGGGCGGCGAATACTTGGCGGCATTCACGAGCAGGTTCACCAGCACCTGCACCAGCCGGCGCCGATCACCGGAGGCGACCAAGCCTTCCTCGATGTGCACGTGCAAGCTCTGCCGGCGGGATTCCATCACGGGCTGGGTCGTTTCGACGGCCGCGGCGACGACGCCGCCGATGTCCACGCGCTCCGAATCGAGTTCGACCTTGCCGGTGGCGATGCGCGCGACGTCCAGCAGGTCGTTGACGAGGCCGGTGAGGTGCTGCACCTGCGCCTCGATGACGCCGCGCTCGCGCGTCAGCACGTCGGGCGCGCGCAACTTCATCAACTGCAAGGTGGTGGCGATGGGCGCTAGTGGATTGCGCAACTCGTGGCCAAGCATCGCGATGAATTCGTCCTTGGCCCGGCTGGCGCGCTGCAATTCGGCCTCGCGTTCGCGCAGCGCCGCATCCTTGCGCGCGCGATCGATGGCCGACCATGCGCGTTCGGCAACGTCCTCGACCAGGCGCACCTCCTCCGGTGTCCATGCACGCGGCGCACTGCTGCCCACCACCAGCGCCCAGATCGAGTTTCGTTCGCCCGCGCGCAGCGGCGCCGCGATGAATGCGGCATGGCCCTGCAGCGCGAGCAACGCGCGTCTTTCCGCAGCCGTGAAGCCGGGCGCGATGCGAATGTCGTTGATCGCCAACGGTTCCGTTTCCAGCCGCCGCATGCATGCGGGAAAAGCCGAAAGCGACACTTCGCCCTCCATCCCGTAAGCCGGCGGCAGGTTGTCGCCGCAATGTTCCGCGGTCAGTCGCGCAAGATTGTCGGGAAGCGAGACTTGCGCCATGTAGCAACGATCCGCGCCCAGGTGTCTGGCAAGCATGCGCACGCACACCGCGCCGATCGCGTCGCCGTCGGGCTGCTCGCGCATCGCATCGAACAGCGTCAGCAGGAAGCCGTGGCGGCGCTCGCTCTCGCGCAGCACCCGCTCCGCCTGCTTGCGTGGGCTGATGTCGCGGGCAATCTTGGAGGCCGCGACCACGCTGCCATCGCTGTCCCGGATCGGTGAGATGGTGAGCGCCACGTCGATCAGCGAACCGTCCTTGCGCCGCCGCACGGTTTCATAGTGATCCACGCGTTCGCCGCGGCGCAGCTGCGCGAGAATTTCGGGTTCCTCGTGTGCGCGATCGGGCGATATCAGGATCGTGACCGGTTTGCCGATCACCTCGTTCGCGGCATAGCCGAAGATCCTTTCCGCGCCGGCATTCCACGTTTCGATGATGCCGTCCAGGTTCTTGCGGATGATCGCGTCGTCGGAACCTTCGACGATCGCGGCCAGCCGGCTGGCGGTGATCTCGACGTGCTTGCGCGCGGTCACGTCCGCGAACACGACCGCAAACAGGCGGCTGCCCTCGCCGTCCACCCGCGAGTAATGCAGGTCGAACCAGCGGCCGAGGTCGGCCTGGAAGTTTTCGAACCGTTCCGGCTGACCCGTGCGCAGGACCCGCGCTGCGATTTCGAGCCAGTACGGCTCCAGGTTCGGGAGCAGCTCGCGTGCCGACTTGCCGACGACGTCCTGCAAACTACTATGGCGCGCGAATGCGGCATTCACCTCGCGATAGTGCAGGTCGACAACGGCACCGTTCGCGTCGAACTCGGCCTCCACGATGCAGAAGCCTTCGTCGATGGTGTCCAGCAGCGCTCGATATCCCTCTTCGTCCAGGTGCAGTGCACGCCCAGCGCCGGAACGTCCGACCTCGCGATTCGCCTCGTCATTGCGCCGGCCGGAAGCGCCGCGCCGCTCACGCTCCGTGCTCATCTGCTCTCCCACCCGCAGCATCGTTTGCGAGCTGCAAGTATAGGCAAGCGCAGCACCTCGGCAAGCCTGCATGACAGGCTCGCCGTGGCTGGAAAATTTTTCCCGAACTGCCGACGATGCGTTGCAGTTCGGCTGGAAGAGCCTTCGATCAGGCCGGCCGTTTGGGTGGTCGGCTGCGAACAATCAATCAGCCATGGCGTGCTCGCGTATCAACTCTTCCTTGCGGCTGGCCAGTTGTTCTCCGAGCTCGTCCAGCTCGTCGCTGGAGAAAACCTTGCGCGCCCGCTTGAACATCGTTTCCTCCTCCTCGTCCGCGTGGTGGTCCACGAGATCCTTGAGAACCTTCGCGCGTCCGCCGAATTTTTCGGAACTGGTGGGCGTGTTCTGCAGATCGGGCAGCACCAGGTCGCCGACGGCACGATGTTCTTCCAGGGCTTCGAA
>JAZKBD010000065.1:60299-94482 GCA_040388785.1 Pseudomonadota bacterium | reverse complement strand
CACCGCAGGCTTTCTTGTATGCCGGATAGAAGATTTCTTCCTCGATTTGCGTGTGCACTTCAAGGTCGAGCGCGATCTCTCCCAGCAACTCTTCGCGTTTGTCGGTGTCCTGCTCGGTGGTCTTGGTCAGATTAGCAAGTGCCTTGCGAACCTTCTCGTGGTCTTCCTTCAACAGCTTGGTCGCGTCCATTCGACTTTCTCCGTGTGGTGAGCCGAAAAATTAGCAGCGCCGGCGTTGTCGCTGCGTGAATGCGGCATGTCGTCACGACATTCGCCGATGCTGCAACGCCGACAGCGCGATGGCGGCAACGCCCGCCGCGATCATCGCCGCCGCCATCGGGTGGATGACCGTGCGCGTGTAAAGGCTGGGCCGCAGGGTGCGGTCCTTCCACTCGCCGCGCACGTTGCCATCCTTGCCGGCTGCGTGCAGGTTGTCGTCGAACGTGTACTTGGGCTCGTCGCGAAGCTGCGTGCGATACATGATCTTCCTGCTGAACCAGTCGCTGAGCCGCGGTACCGGCCGGTTCATCGCACTGCTCAAGCGGCTTGCGCTGCCGACGTAGATGTCGCGGCGGCAATGCGTCGCCGCGTGCAGGATCGCGTGTGCGACTTCCTCCGGCTGGTACACCGGCGGCGGCAAGGTGGCTTCGCGGTCGAAATAGTTCTTGATGTGTTCGCGCAATGGCGTGCCGATCGCCCACGGCTTGATCAGCGTGACCGAAACCGGGGCATCGCCATCCTGCAATTCGATGCGCAGCGCGTCGGTGAAACCCTTCACCGCGTGTTTGCTGGCCGAGTACATGCCCTGCAGCGGAATTGCAATGTCGGATTCCACGCTGCCGACGTTGATCAATGCGCCGCCGTTCGCCTTCAGGTGTTTCACCGCGACCAGCGAACCGTTCACCACGCCCCAGAAGTTGGTGTCCATGAGGCGGCGATGGTCTTCCTCGCTCACTTCCTCGAGTTTGCCGAGGATGTCGACGCCGGCATCGTTGACCCAGGTGTCGAAGCCGCCGAAACGCGCCAGCGCGGCCTGCGCGATGCGTTCGACTTCATCGCGCTTCGCGACGTCGGCGACGACGTGGATGGCTTGTCCGCCTGCGTCGTTGATTTCCTTTTCGAGCCGCGCCAGGGCTTCGTCGTTGCGCGACGCCAGCACCAGTTTCGCGCCGGCCTTTGCGGCGAGCTTCGAGGTCGCGAGGCCGATGCCGCTGGATGCGCCGGTGATGACGATGATTTGTTCGTTGAGCGGTTTCAGTTTCATGATGCACTCCCCGCATGCACGGATGGCATGCCTGGTTTCAGCACGACCTTGATCGCGCCGTCCTGCTTCTTCTGGAAAATCTCGTAACCGTGCGGCGCGTCGTCCAGCGGCAACTGGTGCGTGCACAAGTCTTCCGCTCCGAGCGGGTCGCCGTCGTCCAGCAGGTACGGCATGATGTCCGAAACCCAGCGCTTGACATGCGCCTGCCCCATCGCGATCTTCACGCCCTTGTCGAACATCCGCAGCATTGGCAGCGGATCGGTCTGGCCGCCGTACACGCCGATGATGGAAATCGTGCCACCGCGGCGCACCGTCTCGATCGCCGTCATCAACGCGGCCAGCCGATCGATGCCCGTCTTCGGAATCATCTTCTGCGTCAGCGCGTCGGGCAGCAGCCCCGCGGATTTCTGCATGAACTCCTGCACGGGGGCGCCGTGCGCTTCCATGCCCACCGCGTCGATCACGCTGTCCGGTCCGCGGCCGTGGGTCTGCTCGCGGATGAACGCCGTCACGTCCTCGACCTTGCTGCTGTCGATCGTTTCGACGCCGTGGCGCGCCGCCATCTGCAAACGTTCCGGGACGAGATCGATGCCGAAGACGCGTTCCGCGCCGCGCGCGAGGGCAATGCGGCAGCACATCTGCCCGATCGGACCCAATCCGAACACCGCCAGCGTGCCGCCTTCGGGCACGTTGGCATATTCGACGGCTTGCCACGACGTCGGCAGCACGTCGGACAAAAACAGGAAACGTTCGTCGTTCGGACCTTCCGGCACCTTGATCGGCCCGAACTGCGCCTGCGGCACGCGCAGGTATTCGGCCTGCCCGCCAGGCACCTGCCCATACAACTTGGTGTAGCCGAACAACGCGGCGCCGTTGCCGTGTTCCTTCACCTGCGTGGTTTCGCACTGCGCCATCAAACCGTGGTTGCACATCCAGCAGTGGCCGCAGGAAATGTTGAACGGCACCACCACGCGATCGCCCGGCTTGATCTGCGTGACCTCCTTGCCGACCTCCTCGACGATGCCCATCGGTTCGTGGCCGATGATGTCGCCCTCCTCCATGAACATCGTGAGCACGCCGTAGAGGTGCAGGTCCGAACCGCAGATCGCGGTGGAGGTGATGCGTACGATCGCGTCGGTGGGTTGCTCGATCTTCGGATCGGGCACGTTGTCGACGCGAAAATCTTCCTTGCCATGAAACGTGACTGCTCGCATTTCGGAATCCTTCCTTGGTTGCCGTCGCCGGTTCCTTCCGGCGGCTTACTTGATGGTGTCCAGATACGCCGCGATATCGCGGGCCTCGCGCTGGTCGACACCCATGTCCGGCATGTCCACGCCGGGCACGACCTGTTGCGGGTGCTGGATCCAGAACTGCAGGTTGTCCGGATCGTTCGGCAGCACGCCCGCGATGTACGTGCGCCGGCTCCAGTGCGTCAGCGGCGGACCGACCAGGCCATCGGCGCCGTTGATGCCGGGAATCGTGTGGCAGGAACCGCAGCCGTAGTGCGAAATCAGTTGCGCCCCCCGATGCTCGGCGATGTGCTGCGCGCGTTCCTGCGGATCGTTGCCGGCGCAGCCCGCAAGCATCAGTGCCAGCAACGGCAGCGCAACCAGCAACATCGGCAGTGCGTGGGGAATCCTGCGGAATGCCTGCGCAGCGCGGCGCTCGTCGGTGCGGAACCATGCGAAGAACACCGTGCACAACGCGGCCGCGTGCACCAGGTTCGAGGGAATCCACATGATGATGCCCGCGACCTGCTGATCCTGGACCGGCGTCATGCCGTACGCCTGCGTGGTGTGCAGGTACGCCGTGTACAGCGGCACCGGCGCGAACGTCAGCACCGCGCCGATCATGCCCATCACGAACCCGGACGACACCACGAAAATCACTGTGGCGCCGTAGCCCAGTGCGCGCCGCTGCCCGTAAGGCTCGATCACCAGCGTCCAGAACTGCAGCGAGAAGGCAAGGAAGCTGGCGTGTTCGAGGTCATGCAGCCATTCGTGGTGCAACGCGGCGTCATAGGGCCCCGGCAGATGCCAGAAGCACAGCGCGGCGCTCAGCAGCACCCACACGCAAACCGGATGCATCAGGAAACGGAACGCGCCCTCGCAGCCGCCGTGCTTCCAGCCATGCACGATCGCGCGACGGTTCCTGACGTCGAACGCCCACAGCCACGTGATCACCGGCCTGCCGTAGACCAGCAGCGGCGGGATCACCAGCAGCAGGAACATGTGCTGCAACATGTGCGCCGAAAACAGGTCGTCGGACAAGGTGTCCAGCGGCGACATCAGCACCACGAACAGCAATGCCAGGCCCGCGAAGTACGAGGCCGCGCGCCAATGGCCGAGGATCGCGCGGCGTTGCTGCCGGCCCATCCGCAGCATGCCCGTCACGTAACCGCCGAATGCGGCCGCGATGCACACCATCAGCCATGGTGCGAAGCTCCATTGGGTCAACAGGTGCGACATTTCCTTGTCACCCTCTCCGAATTCTCGAGAATCTCGTACTCAATAATTGCAAACCGGTTCGATGAACAACATCACGATCGTGAACACCACCGCGATCGAAAACAGTGCGCTGACCAGCAGCGACCAATTGGCGATGAAGCGCTTGCGTTGCGCGGCGAGGTCGTGTGGATCGGCGTCGCGCCAGACGCGCCGCCAGCGCATCGCCGACAGCAACGCCGCGCCCGCGATCAGCACCGCCGCCAGATCCACGCCGATCAGCACCCACCACAGTCCGCCCCACACCGGCGCCATCAGCGGCACGTCCAGCGGATAACACGCGTGCGAAGCCAGCGCGTAGCCGATGATCAGTTGCAGCAGCCACGCCGCTGGCGCGCCGAACACCGCGAACACGAGTCCCGCGCCCGCGCGGACGCGGGTGTAGGCAGGCGGATTGCTGGAAGTGACGGTCGGCATGACACACTCAATGTGGCGTGATCCACGGCAGCAGGTACAAGGTGATGAACACCGCGATCCACGCCGCCACCACGAAGTACCAGTACAGCGCGACGATCGTGACGGCGTTGTGCCGTTCGGCGGTGATGTGGCCGAGCGCGGCCCACAGGATCACCGCGCCCAGCATCAGCACGCCGATCGCGGCGTGCAGCACGTGGAAGGCGGTGATCGCGTAAAACAGCGAAGCATGCGCGCCGCTGTTCGCCAGGAACGGCTCCGCATGCCAGTCGAAACATTGCAGCACCACGTAGGTGATGCCGATCAGCGCGGTGACGCCAAGTCCGCCAAACGTCATTGCGATGCGACCGAGCCGCAAGCGCGAATCGGCCCACCAGATCGTGGCGACGCTGATCAGCAGGATGGCCGTGCTCGGCGCCGAATACCGCAACGGCGGCAGTCCGGTCGGCGGCCACGGTTGCGACGTCTGCGATTGCAGGTAGAAGTAACTGAAGATCAGGTACGCGAAGATCGCCGCTTCGGTGCCGATCAGGCACAGCATTCCCCACCAGCCAGGCGTGCGGCGGCCGGCCTGGCCGACCGGCAACGGCCGCGGCAGCGTGCGTGCTTCGCGCGCGATCGTGTTCATGCGCGTACTGCCCAGCCGGTTTCATGGCGCGGCCACATCCACCACAACATCGCGGGAATCATCGCGAGCATGCAGCCGGCCGCCACCCACCACATCGCCATCAGCAGTCCGACGAAGGTGCCCGCGATCAGCAGCGCCATCGCGAGCGGCGCCAGCGACAGGCTGGGCATTTTCAGGATCACGTCGGGTTCGGCATCGAGGCCGGTGGTGCCGGGCATCTCGTGTTCGTGGTCCAGCACCGGGCCTTCGTCCAGCGTGCTGCGCCCGCTTTCGTCCAGCCGCTCTTCCCACAGCGGATGCAGGCTGGCAACGCGCGGAATCACCGCGAAGTTGTAGCTGGGTGCGGGCGACTCGGTCGCCCATTCCAAAGTCGGCGCGTCCCACGGATTCGACGGCGCGATCTCGCCGGCGAAGCGGCTGCGGATCACGTTGATCACGAACAACAGCACGCCGAGCGCAAACACGAACGCGCCGATCGTGGTGACCAGGTTCAAATCGCCCCAGCCCATGTTCGCGGGATAGGTGTAGATGCGGCGCGGCATGCCTTCGAGCCCGGAGATGTGCATCGGGAAGAAACCCAGGTTGAAGCCGATGAACATCAACCAGAAATTCCACCAGCCGAGCCGCTCGTTCATCATCCGGCCGGTCATCTTCGGGAACCAGTGGTAGATGCCGCCGACCACCGGGAACACGTTGATGCCGATCAGCACGTAATGGATGTGCGCGACCACGAAATAGGTGTCGGTGAGTTGCAGGTCCAGCGGCACGGAGGCCGTCATGAATCCCGACACGCCGCCGATCACGAACAGCACGATTTCCGCGGCGAAGAACTTGAACGCAGTGGTGAACACCGGGCGCCCGATCCAGATCGTCGCCACCCACGCGAATACCGACACCGCCGAGGGAATCACGATCACGAAACTCGCCGCCGCGAAATAGCCCATCGCTATCACCGGCAGCCCGGTCGCGAACATGTGGTGCACCCACACGCCGAAACCCAGCACCATCGTGAGGATCGTCGCCAGCACCACGGCGGAATGCGCGACCAGCGGGCGCCGGCAATACACCGGCAGGCCCTGCGAAACGATGCTCATCGCCGGCAGCACGATCGCGTACACCCACGGATGCCCGAAGATCCAGAACAGGTGCTGCCACAGCAGCGGACGCCCGCCGCCGGAAACATTGAAGAACTGCGTGCCGAAGCGCCGGTCCAGCCACAGCAACATGAAATCGAGGCTCACCGCCGGCACCGCGAACAGGATGCCGACATTCGCGACCAGCGTGCCCCAGATCATGATGGGCACGCGACTGATCGACATGCCCGGCGCGCGCGTGCGGAACATCGTGGCGATGAAATTCACCGCGCCCGCGGTGGTGGAGATGCCGAGGAAGATCATCCCCAGCGAATAGATGTCCACGTTCCAGTCCGGGTTGTAGGTGCGGCCGGCCAGCGGCACGTAGTTGAACCAGCCGACGTCGGTGCCCTTGGCGTCCCAGAAACCGATGTAGAGGAAGATGCCGGCCAGCACGAACACCCAGTAGGTGAACGCGTTGAGGCGCGGGAACGCCATGTCGCGCGTGCCGAGGATCAGCGGCCACAGGTAATTGCTGAAGCCCGACAGGATCGGCAGCGCGTACAGGAAGATCATCGTCATCCCGTGCATGCTGAAGAACTGGTTGTACAGCTCGGGCGACAGCAGGTGCTCGTTCGGCTGTGCAAGCTGCAGGCGCATGCCGAGCGCCTCGATGCCGCCGGCGATTAGGAAGATGAAGGCCGTCACCAGGTAACGCTTGCCGATCTTCTTGTGGTCGGTGGTGCCGAACCAGCCGTGCAGGTTGTGCGGATCGGACCACATGCTTTCCAGCTTGTGGCGAAGCGCCTCGTCGGGCACTGCGATCACGGGCGTTCGGTATGTCGGGTTGGCGGCCATGTGGCGTCCTTGCCTATGCCTTGACTTTCCTTCCCCCGCTTGCGGGGGAAGGTGGCGCGAAGCGCCGGATGGGGGCAACACTCGCGAGTCCGTGGCAATTCATTTCAGTGTCTTCAGATATGCGAGCAGGTCCTGCAACTGCGGACCGTCGAGGTTTTCCTTCGGCATGTCCGTGCCGGGTTTCAGTGCAGGCGCGTCACTGACCCACGCCGCGAGATTGCCGGGCGTGTTGGTCAACGTTCCCGCGGCGAGTGTGCGCCGGCTCATCACGTGCGTCAGGTCGGGTCCGAGGTTGCCTTGGCTGCCGGCAAGGCCGCGCACCGAATGGCAGATCGCGCAGCGCGTTTCGAACACCTGCTCCCCGCGTATCGCCTGCTGCGATGGCGGCGCACCGGCGTCCTGCGACTGATGATTCCACCATGCCTGGAATGCCGGCCCTTTCTGCGCGACCACGTACAGCGCCATGTGCGCGTGCTGCAGGCCGCAGAATTCCGTGCACTGGCCGCGATACACGCCGGGTTCGTTCGCCTGCAGCCACGCGAGGTTGACCTGGCCGGGAATGGTGTCGGTCTTGCCGGCGAGCTTGGGGACCCAGAACGAATGGATCACATCGGCACTGGTTACCCGGACGCGTACCGGCACGCCCACCGGCACGTGGATTTCGTTGGCGGTGTCGAACGCGGCCTTGGGATCGTCGGTACGTTCGTAATGCACCTCCCACCACCACTGGTGCGCGGTGACTTCCAGCGTGATCGGTGCCTTCTTCGGCGGCGCCGCGATCGCGCCCAGCGTGAAGAACGTCCAGATGGCCGACAGCAGCAACAGGAAGATCGAGATCGGTACGCCGAAGGTGAGCCACGGCATGCCGTTGCGGCCGCGCGTCACCACAGGCCAGCCGCGGTCGTCGTAGGCGCCGTCGCCCCGTTTCCACCAGATGCCGATCAACACCGCGAAGGCGATGAACGCGGCGACGAAAATCGAAAGCGCCAGCAAACCCCAGCCGAGCGAGGTGATCGGATTGGCGGCCGGGCCATTCGACGACATGTACGTCATCGGCGACGCCGCGCGCGCAGCGATCGGCAGCACCAGCAACGCGATGGCGAATGCCCGGCGCATCAGCGATGGCCGCTCGTCGAGGCCGGCGCTGCCGGTGTCTTTCTGCTCGGCGTCATCGCCGGCGCGGGATACGGCGGCTTCGGCACCGGCTTCTGGTGCTTCGGCAGCGCCGCGGGCTGCTTGCCCGCTACCGGATGCGGCACCTGTCCCGGTGCGGGCGCAGGTGTCGCGCCCTGCTTGGTGGTTGCTTCGAATTCCGGCTGCGGTTGGGAAAGGCTCTGGACGTAGGTCACCAGCTCCCAGATCGCCTGCGGCGGCAGCGCCGTGCCCCATTGCGGCATGCCGTTCGGCCGCCCGTGCTCGATGCTGAGGTAAATGTCGCCGGGACTACTGCCGTACAACCACACCTTGTCGGACAGCGACGGCCCCATCCCGCCGCCGCCGCCCGGCGCGTGGCAGCCGTTGCAGTTGAGATGCTGGAACAGCAGCTTGCCGCGCATCAGCGCCTGCGGATCATTCGCGTAAGGGTTTTGCACGTTCGCGCTCGGACCCATGTGCAGATGCGACACGGCCTCGTTGCGAAGCTGCGCATTGCCCGCGTCGACGTGCGGCGTCACCGTCTGCGCGACCGCAGCGACGATCATCGCCGGCACCATGCACGCCGCAAGCAGGAAAGCTGTCGTCAAGTTTTTCATCGTGCCCTCCGTGGCAACGGCCGCTCAGCGCGCGGTGACACGCTCGTTCGTGTCCGCTGATCCAGGCAGCATGGGCAATTGCGGCACCCCGTAGCGCGCGAGCAGTGCATGGATCGCGTCGCGATGCGATTGCAGGAACGCGTTCAACTTGTCGCGCAGCGCACCGTCGCCGTGCCGCACCGCCATCGAGATGGAAAACTGGAACGGCAGGACCGCGTGCGTGTGCGTCAGCAGCACCACCGTCAGTTTCACCGGTTCACGTGTCGCAAAGTAGCCTGCCAGCGGACCCCACGCGATCGCGACGTCCACGTCACCCTTCGCCACCGCTTCGATCAGATCCGCGGAAGGATTCGGGCGCGAGAAATCGGCGAACATCTTGTACACGTGCACGTTGTCGACGATGCCGCGGTACGCCAGCACCGCGCCGCCCGGCAGGTCCGCCCAGTCGTCGCCGATGGAATGCACGCCGATGCTGAGCTTGTGCAGGCGCGGATCATCCAGCGACGTCAGCTTGTATGGCGCGTCGGCGCGATATACCAGTGCGTAGGTGGAGCGGTAGTACGGTTGCGTGGTGAGCACGCCGTCGGCGTGATCATCGGTCGGCAGTCCGATCACCACGTCGCATTTGTCCGCGTCCAGGGTGTCGCGCAGGAACTGCTTCTGCTGCACCTGCCACGTGTACTCGACGGTCTTGCCCAGCGATTTCGCCAGCATGCCGGCGAGCTCGTTTTCGAAGCCCTGCCCGGCCTGGTTCGAGAACGGCAGGTTGTTGGGATCGGCGCACACGCGCAGTTGCGTGCCTTCGGTCGCCGGTTTCTTGTCGGGGTATTGCGTATGCGTCGCTTGCGCCAGCGCCACCGCCGGTACGAATGCAGCCCACGCGATCAGCATCAACAAGAGCCGCGGGGCAAGAACCCTCCCCTTCAAGGGGAGGCGGCCGCAGGCCGAGCGCGTAGCGCTGGTGGGGATGGGTTGCTTGACGTGCAAAACCATCCCATCCCCCTCCCGGCCTCCCCCTTGAAGGGGGAGGAGAAAAGCAGCGATGCGCGTGCCGGAACAAGGCGTGCGTTTCACGGCGAGCCTCCCGCCTTCGGCAATGCAAACACGTAGAGCACGCCGCCCTTCGCGGTGTAGTCGGGAAGATCCTGCGTCGCACCGACGAAACCCAGCGCGCCATAGGGATTGCGCGGATCGAGGTCACCCGCCACCACCGCGCCCGACCAGCCGCCGACGCCTGCGAGTACCGCCACGTATTGGCGTCCGTCCGGTCCCTTGTAGGTGACCGGCTGGCCGCTGATGCCGGAGCCCACGCGGAATTTCCACAGCAGCTTGCCGGTCTTCGCGTCGACCGCCTTGAACCAGCGATCCATCGTCCCGTAGAACGCGACGCCGCCAGCGGTCACCAGCGCGCCGCTCCACACCGGGAAGTTCTCATGATCCGACCAGACGATCTTCGCGTGCACCGGATCGTATGCAGTGAACGCGCCGCGATAGCCGCCGGGGCCGGCCTTCATTGCGACCTTGGCGCCAAGGTACGGCGTGCCTTCGATATAACCGACCTGGGAGACTTCCTCGTCCTGGCAGATATTGTTGTGCGGGATGTACAGCAAGCCGGTCTCCGGCGAATACGCGCTCGGTTGCCAGTCCTTGCCGCCGGTCGCGGCCGGGCACATGTCGTTGACGGTCTTGTTGAGTTGCGGATTCTTGGCCGGGTTCACCACTGGCGCGCCGGTCACGAGGTTGATGCGCTCGATCGTGTTGGCGCCGGGCATGAATTTTTGCGCGGAAATGATCTTGCCGGTGGTGCGGTCCTGCACGTACATGAAACCGTTGCGGTCGGGGTGCATCAGCACCTCGCGCGCTTGGCCATCGATCGTGATGTTGGCCAGCACGTTTTCATTGACGCCGTCGTAGTCGTGTTCGTCGTGCGGATTCCACTGCACCGCCCATTTCGCCATGCCGGTGTCGGGATCGCGCGCGAACAGCGTGCAGGTCCAGAAGTTGAGACCGGGCCGCTGGTACGGATTCCACGGACCGGGATTGCCGGTGCCGTAGTAGATGAGGTTCAACTTCGGGTCGTAGGTGATCCAGCCCCATACCGGCCCGCCCCCGATTTCCCATGCGGCCTTGTTCGGCCAACTGGTTTCGCCGAGGTTCGGTCCCTTGTCTTCGGGATACGGCGGATTGAAATCGTTGCCGATCAGCACGTCCTTGTCCGGACCGGTCGAATACGCGGTCCACTGCACCTTGCCGGTGCCGGTGTCCAGTGATTTCAGCCAGCCGCGCACGCCGAGTTCGCCGCCGCTGACGCCCACCAGCACGTGGTTCTTCACCACCAGCGGCGCCATCGTCATGGTGTCGCCGTGGTTGATCTCGCCGACCTTGGTGTTCCAGAGCTGCTTGCCGGTCTTCGCATCGAGCGCGATCGTGTGGTCATCCAGCGTGTTGAAGAAGACCTTGCCGTCTTCGTACGCGACGCCGCGATTGATCACGTCGCAGCAGGCCACGCCCTGCGAGGCCGGGTCGGGATGCGGCTTGAACACCCACTTGATCGCGCCGTCCTTCGACAGATCCAGCGCATACACGATGTTCGGCCACGGCGTGATCACGTACATCGTGTCGCCGACCACGATCGGCGCAGCTTCGTGGCCGCGCAGCACGCCGGTGGAAAACGTCCACGCGACCGAGAGGTTCTTCACGTCCTGCGTATTGATCTGGTCGAGCCTGCTGAAACGCGTTCCGGCGTAGTTCTTGCCGGGCATCGGCCAGTCGGCGGGGTCGTGCGCCAACTGTTCGACGTTGCCCGTCGGCGGCGCAGCGGCTGCGCCGGATGCCGATGGCTTGGCGGACGGCGTCTGCGCGTGCGCGGCGGCCGAGCAGGCGACCGCGATCGTCAATGCGACTTTCTTCATGGCGCCCTCCTGGCGTTCGCAGCCGGCCTTCCTGCCGGCCTGCCCGCGCGACTACATGCTGCCGCTCAGCTTGGACGACGCCGCCTTCAGGGTGCGCAGATGCTTTTTCAGCACCGGCAACGCCGACTGCGCGAGCTGCTTCACCTGCAGCGACGAGCCGTGCTGGATTTCGCGCTCGGTTGCTTCGATCGATTTCACGTGGCCGTCGGCTTCGGTCTTTGCCCAGTCGCGATCGAAATTCATGCCGGAGAGGCTCTTGAAATGCTTCATCTCGTCACGCTGTTCCATGTTGGGTTCGTTCGGAAGCGTCACGCCAAGCTGTGCGGCAACCGGCTTCAATTTCGCATCCAGAGACTGGTGATCGGACGCCAGCATCTGCCCGGCGTTGCGCACGGCTTCCGAATGCCCGCTCTGCGCGGCGAGCTGGCCGGACGCGATTTCCGACAGGTTGGTCTGGTGCGTGGCGATCAGCCAACTGCCATCCTGCGACGTGCCTTGCGGCGGCGCGGCCAGCGCGGCCGTGACCGGAAGAAAGAAAAGAACCGAGAGCAGACAAATCCAGGTTTTCATGGCGAGCCTCCGTGCCCGTGGTGTTGGGTTGAAACAACCTTCATGCAGTAACTGATGCGTGCCGCCCAAGCTGCGACATGTTGCGTGCGCCCGCTGCGCGATGGATGTCCATGCGTTTCAAAGCGCCGCCACCGCGGCTTCGGCGACAGCCTGGTCCTGGGCGTTGTCGCCGCCGCTGACGCCGACCGCGCCCACGCACTGGCTGTCCTGCTTCAGCGGGATGCCGCCGGGGAAAATCATCACGCGACCGTGGTTGGAAACCTGGATGCCGTAGAAAGGCTTGTCCGGTTGCGCCTTCTCGGCCAGCCCCTTGGTCGGCAGTTCGAACATCGCCGACGTGAACGCCTTGTCGATCGCGATGTCGACGCTGCCCTTCCACGCGCCATCCATGTGTACGAACGCAACCAGATTGCCGCCGTTGTCGACGACGGCGATGTTCATCGGCTGGCCGATATCGCGCGCCTTGGCCTGGGCGCCAACGATCATCCGGCGCGCGTCTTCGAGGGCAATCGTGGATTGCTGCAGCATGACGGAACTCCCTTTCCTTGCACCCGCGTCCTTGCGGGCAGGCAAAGCTTATGCAGCCGGTTGTGAATGCCACGTCACGGCAGCGACCACTGCGCGCGGGTGACTACGGGTTCTGCGTGGCGCGCCGGGCGTGTGCCTTCGGCCGGATCGGCTTGCCGAACCGGCAGGCAACGACCTGGGTGATTTGCGCGCCGAGGAACAGGATCAGCGCGCTGTAGTAGACCCACACGACGATCAGGATGAGCGAGCCCGCCGCGCCCGCGGAGCTGTAACGCAAGCGCGCGAGATAGACGCCCAGCACGAACTTTCCGGCGGTCAGCAGCGCCGCCGTGATCAGCGCGCCGGCGAATACTTCGTGCCAGGCGATTTCCGCATCGGGCACGTACTTGAACAACAATGCGATCAGCGCGACCAGGATGCCGAACGAAACCAGCCCGCCCGCCACGCGGATCGCGATGTCGGCGCCCGGGAACAGGTGCGACAGGTAATCCTGCGCTCCCGCCAGCGCGACGCTCAAGGCCATCGACACCAGCAGCACGAAAGCCATGCCCAGCACGATCGCCAGCGCGAGCAGTCGCGAACCGAGCAACCGCCAAACCATGTTGCGCGCGGGGGCGGCACGCACATCCCAGATCTGGTTGAGCGCGGTCTGCAGGTGCGCGAATACGGTGGTGGCGCCAACCACCAGCACCGCGGTGCCGATCAGCGTGGAAATCACGCCGGCATGGTGATTGCCGGCCTGCGTCATCAGCGCGCGCACCACGTCGGCCTCCTGTGAGCCGACCATCGCGTCGACGTATTGCAGCAGTTGCGCACGCGCCGTGGCTTCGCCGAAAACGAGTCCGGCCAGTCCGGTCAACAGCAGGAGCAGCGGCGCCATCGAGAGCAGCGTGTAGTAGCTCAGGGCGGCGGCAAGCTGGAACGGCTTGTTCCCGAAAAAGCCGTCGGCGATCGCCTTCAAGGTGCGCCATGTCGTCCCGAACATCCGTGTTCCCTCACGCAGACACCTCGAGAGGATGCCAGCGATCGCGAAGCGATGTGTCGACGCGGCGTGTTGGCGTGTCCCTTCGCGTGGGCATTCGCCGCCAACCATCCATGACCGGCGGTTGCGGAACGCGGCATCGCGTCCTAGCCTGACCTGACCGACGCGCACGCGGCTCGTCAAACATGCACACGGAGGTGCACATGAACAGCAAGATTGCTGCCGGCCAGACCTTTCCGGATTTCGAGTTGCCGGACCATACCAAGGTGAAGCGCCGTCTGTCCAGCCTGCAAGGCAAGCAGGACCCCATGCTGGTGGTGCTGATCCGCGGCTTCTTCTGTCCGAAGGATCGCGAGCAGTTGAAGGAACTGACGCGCTTCCATCCGCAACTCGTGGTCGGCAGTTGCCATCTGGTGGTGATCACCACCGACGACTGGCACACCACCAACAACCTGCGCCAGCAACTCGGCGCCTGCTATCCGTTCCTCTATGACGAGGAGAAACGCGTGCGCGACGAACTCGGCATCCTCGAATACACCGACACGCAGCACGAGCCGATGATCCCGCACACCTTCCTGCTGGGTCCGGGTCTGCGCATCCACAAAGTGTGGAACGGCTACTACTACTGGGGCCGCCCATCGGTGGCGGAGCTGCACGCGGAGTTGCGCGAACTCACGCGCGACATCCGGCCGGACTGGGACCTCTACGCCGATGGCTTGAAGCGCAAATGGGATGCCGGCGACAAAGCCGGGTTCTATCCCTACGGCGTGAAATCGATGGAGCAGACGCTGGTCGAAATGGCCGGCGCGGTGGACCAGTACGCGAAGCCGGCGTGAGACGCGAGCCGCGCATTGCAACACGTCCGCAGATCAAGCCGCCGAGTTCCGACGTGCAGTGCGGGCAACGCGTCGCGGCGGCTGCCTGAAATCTTTTCCGCGCAGCGGAAACGTTTGCGGATCAGGCGATCGCCTTGTCCACGACCTGCTGCGCCTCGGCGAGGATCGATTGCAGGTGTGCTTCGTCGCGGAAACTCTCGGCGTAGATCTTGTAGATGTCTTCCGTGCCCGACGGTCTTGCAGCGAACCAGCCGTGCTCCGCGACCACCTTGACGCCGCCGATCGGCGCGTCGTTGCCGGGCGCCTTGTCCAGCACCGCTTCGACCGTGTCACCACCCAGGGTTTCAAGCTCGATTTCACTCGCGGAAAGCCTTGAAAGCTTTTGTTTCTGCGATGAATTGGCAGCTGCCTGGACACGATCGGCAAACGGCCGGCCAAGCTCGCCGGCGAGCGCCGCATATACCTCGCCCGGATCGCGCCCGGCCCTGGCCGTGATCTCGGCGGACAGCAAGGCGGGCACGATGCCATCCTTGTCAGTGGTCCAGACCGAGCCGTCGATGCGCAGGAACGAAGCACCCGCGCTTTCTTCGCCGCCGAACCCGAGCGAACCGTCGAACAATCCCGGCGCGAACCACTTGAAGCCGACCGGCACTTCGAACAGCTTGCGCCCGGCCTTCCTCACCACCCGGTCGATCAGCGCGGTGCTGACCACCGTCTTGCCGACGGCGGCGACAGCGGGCCAGCGCTTCCGTTCGCGGAACAGGTAGTCGATCATCACCGTGAGGTAGTGGTTGGCATTGAGCAACCCCGACGAACGCGTCACCACGCCATGGCGGTCGTGGTCGGTGTCGCACGCGAACGCCACGTCGTACTTGTCCTTCAGCGCCAGCAAGCGCTGCATCGCGTATTCGGACGACGGATCCATGCGAATCTGTCCATCCCAATCCACGGTCATGAACGCGAAGCGCGGATCGACTTCCTCGCTGACGACGGTCAGGTCGAGCTTGTAGCGCGCGGCGATCGGCGCCCAGTAGTGCACGCCGGCGCCGCCCAGCGGGTCGACCGCCAACTTGAGCCCGGAACCGCGAATCGCGTCGAAGTCGATCATGTGCACCAGGTCCGCAACGTAGGCATCGAGGTAATCGTGCGTGCGGGTCGTGGACGCTGCGCAGGCTTGCGCGAACGGCACGCGCTTGACGCCGGCCAGCTTGTTTTCAAGGTACTGGTTGGCCAGCTTCTGCACCCAGCCGGTGATTTCCGTGCCTGCCGGTCCGCCATTGACCGGGTTGTACTTGAAGCCGCCGTTGTCGGGTGGATTGTGCGAAGGGGTGATCACGATGCCGTCGGCCAACCCCGACTCGCGGCCGTGGTTGTGCACCAGGATCGCGTGCGAGATCGCGGGCGTCGGGGTGAACTCGCCGCCCTTCGAGGTCATCACTTCGACACCGTTCGCCGCCAGCACTTCCAGCGCGGACTTGAAAGCAGGTTTCGAGAGTGCATGCGTATCGAAACCGATGAACAGCGGCCCGGTGACCGACTCCTTCGCGCGGTAGTCGCAAATCGCCTGCGTGATCGCGAGGATGTGCCACTCGTTGAAGCTCCCATCCAGCGAGGAGCCGCGATGACCGGAGGTGCCGAACGCGACGCGCTGCGCGGGATTGGCCGGATCCGGACGTATATCCGCATAAGCGGCCAGAAGCTTGTCGATGTCGACAAGGATGTCCCTGGGCGCCGGCTTGCCCGCGAGCGGACTGATCTTTTCGCCGCTCATTGCACCGATCCGTCAAAGATCATTCCTGCAACAGGAAGAACACTCGTTCTCCCTCTCCCCCAAGCGGCTTCTTCGTTTGGGGGAGAGGGCCGAGGTGAGGGGGAACAATCTCGCGCCACCGAATCATTCCTGCAATACGAAACGTCCGCCCCCTCACCCCAACCCTCTCCCCCAAGCGTTGCTTGGAGGAGAGGGAGAAAGGTGCAGCTCAGCATCATGCTCCGCTCCTGCGCGCGGCGCGATAACGGCGGATCAGTGCATTGGTCGAGCTGTCGTGTTCGAGTTTCGGCTCGCCGGCATCCTGCAACTGCGGGATCACCTTGTTCGCGAGCTGCTTGCCCAGCTCAACGCCCCACTGGTCGAACGAATCGATGTGCCAGATGGCACCCTGGGTGAACACGCTGTGTTCGTACAGCGCGACCAGCGCACCCAGCGAATGCGGCGTCAGGTCTTCGACGAGGATGGTATTGGTGGGCCGATTGCCTTCGCAGACCCGGTGCGGCACCAGCCACTCCGGCGTGCCTTCCGCGCGCACTTGCCCAGGCGTCTTGCCGAACGCCAGCGCTTCGGTTTGCGCGAGCAGGTTGGCCATCAGCAGATCGTGCTGGCCGCCGAGCGGATTCAGCGAATGCATGAACCCGATGAAATCACATGGGATCAGGCGCGTGCCCTGGTGGATCAACTGGTAGAACGAATGCTGGCCGTTGGTGCCGGGCTCGCCCCAGTAGATCGGGCCGGTCGCGTAATCGACGTGCTCGCCGGACAACATCACGTGCTTGCCGTTGGACTCCATCGTCAACTGCTGCAGGTACGCGGGAAAACGCTTCAGGTATTGCGCGTACGGCAGCACCGCGACGGTCTGGGCGCCGAAAAAATCGTTGTACCATGTCGAAAGCAGCCCCATCAGCAGCGGCAGGTTCCGTTCCGCCGGCGTGTTCCTGAAATGCACGTCCATCGCGTGGAAGCCCGCCAGCATTTCGCGGAACGCTTCGGGCCCGATCGCGAGCATGGTGGACAGGCCGATCGCCGAATCCATCGAATAGCGACCGCCGACCCAATCCCAGAAGCCGACCACGTTGGCGGTGTCGATGCCGAACTTTTCGACTTCTTCCGCGTTGGTGGAAACCGCGACAAAGTGTTTGGCGACTGCCGACTGATCGCCACCGAGCTTTTGCAGGCACCAGTCGCGCGCCGCGTGCGCATTGGTCAGCGTCTCCAGCGTCGTAAACGTCTTGGAGCAGATGATGAACAGCGTTTCTTCGGCGTCGAGGTCGCGCGTCGCTTCCACGAAATCGGTGGGATCGACGTTGGACACGAAACGGAACGTCATGTCGCGGCGGCTGTAATGCTTCAGCGCCTCGTAGGCCATCACGGGCCCGAGGTCGGAACCGCCGATGCCGATGCTGATGACGTTGCAGATGGGCTTGCCGGTGTGCCCGCGCCATTCACCCGAACGCAGCTTGTCGCTGAAGGCAGCCATGCGGTCGAGCACTTCGTGCACTTCGGGAACCACGTCCTTGCCGTCGACGAAAATCCGTTCACCGCGCGGCGCGCGCAGCGCCACGTGCAGCACCGCGCGCTTCTCGGTTTCGTTGATCTTGTCGCCACGGAACATCGCATCGCGCCGCGCGAACACACCGCGCGCCTTCGCCAGCCTTTGCAGCAGGCGCAAGGTTTCGCCGGTGACGAGGTTCTTGGAATAGTCGAGGTACAGCCCGGCGCCTTCCGCCGTCAGCCGCGTGCCGCGCTCGCCATCGGCGTCGAACAGCTGCTGCAGCGTCGTGCCGCGCAGCGACTGCCAATGCTTTGCGAGCGCCTTCCACTCGGGCGACGAACGCAAGGACGGCGCACTCATGTGCGCGCCCCCTGCCCCGCGGCCTTCGATTCCACCGCCGAGCTTTTCTGCGTGATGCGTTCCAGCAGGTCGTTCCAGGATTTCACGAACGACGCCGCGCCCTCGCGCTGCAACTGCCCCGCGAGCGCTGCATCGTCGATGCCGGCGGCCCTGAACTGCGCGATCACCTGCTCGCAATCGCCGCCGTCCTTCGCCATCGCACCGTGCAGCTTGCCGTGGTCGGCGAAAGCCAGCAGGGTCTTGTCGGGCATCGTGTTGATGGTGTCGGGCGCGGCCAGCGCCTCGACATACAGCGTGTCCGGCGCCTTCGGATCCTTGGTGCCGGTGCTGGCCCACAGCAGGCGTTGCGGATGCACGCCGGCGGCGAGGATTTTCTTCCAGCGCGGCGTTTCGCGCAGCTCGCAGTAGGCCTTGTAGATGCGCTGGCCGATCGCGATGCCAAGGCGATCCTTCAGTTCCGCGGGCACCTTGTCGGTGACCGCCACGTCCCAGCGGCTGATGAACACCGACGCCACCGAATCGACGCTGGGCGACTTGCCTTCGGCGATGCGGCGCTCGATGCCGCGCATCCAGGCTTCGGCCGCGGCGAGATATTGCTCGCGCGAGAACAGCAGCGTGACGTTGATCGGCACGCCGCGATAGATCGATTCCTCGATCGCCGGAATGCCGGCCGGCGTGCCGGGAATCTTGATGAACAGGTTGTCGCGCCGCGCCTTGCCGTGCAGCGTGGCCGCCGACCGGATCGTGGCCTCGGTGTCATCCGCAAGCAGCGGCGAAACTTCCAGCGAGACGAATCCGTCCACGCCGTCGCTGGCGTGGAACGCCGGCTTGAACAGGTCGGCGGCGCGGGTGAGGTCCTGCAGCGCCAGCGAGAAGAACAGGTCTTCGCCGTGCTGCCCGTCGGCAAGCAAGTCGGCGATCGCGCCGTCGTAGTCGTGTCCGCCGGAGATGGCCTTGTCGAAGATCGAAGGGTTGGACGTCAGCCCCGTCACGTCGTGGTCGGCGATGTATTTCGCCAGCGTGCCGTCGTCCAGCATCCCGCGGGTGATGTTGTCCAGCCAGAGGCTCTGGCCGAGGTCGTGCAGTTGCTTCGTTGCGTTCATGGGTGCTCCGTGGCGGTAGCCGGTTCGGATGGGGAAACAAAGGCGCCGGCATCCAGGTCGCAAAGCTCGCCGATGCCGCCTAGTTCGATTTGTGCGGGCGGATATTCCTTGCGCGCGGCGGGATCGTTCGCGTAATGGCCCTGGCGCACGAACACGGTGGTGAGGCGTTCGCGCCAGCGGCGCTTCATGCCATCCAGCACGCGCAGCTTGTCCTCGACCATCACGTAACGCTGGGCGGGAAAACGCCGGGCCACGTCATCCAACATGCGCTCCTTGTGCACGTAGATCAAGACCCGGTCCTGCACCGCGCGGGCGATGCCGGAGGCTTCGATCTTGCGCGGCTGCAGCACCACGTCGCCATCGGAGAGCACCACGCACTCGCCGAATTGCGCCAGGTGCGCGACCGCATCGAGCGCGCCCGGATACAGGCGCTCGGCAAACGGATAGTTGAGCAGCCACGCGGCGAGATCCTGCGCGCGCACTTCGTCGTCGCACGCCAGGCGGAATTGCTGGATCGCGCCAAGGTAATCGGCGTAGCCGAGCTTTTCGCGCAAGGTTTCGTAGAGGTTCCAGTACGTCTTCGCCGCGTCCGCACCAAACAGTTTGGCGATGTGCGCATCGAGGTCCGCCTGCACCTGGTCGTTGTCGAGCAAGGTATTGTCGACATCGAGCAGGAACACCACGGGTGCGACCGCGTTCATTGCTCGGCCTTGATGGCGGCGTCGACTTTGGGATCGTTCCAGCCGCCCGCTTCCGCGATCAGCGCATCGGCCTGCTTCGGGCCCCACGTGCCGGGTTTGTATTTGTGCACGGGCACCTTGTCGCCGATGATCGGATCGAGCACGCGCCACGCTTCTTCCACGCAATCGTCGCGGGTGAACAGCGCCGAATCGCCGTCGATCGCGTCGCCCAGCAGGCGTTCGTACGGCATCATGCCCGTGCGGATGTGTCGATGCGCGACCAGTTCCACCGGATGGCCCTTCATGGCCTCACCCGGTTCCTTGACCCGCGCGCCGATCGAGATGATCACGTCGGGACTCAGGCGAAAGCGGAAATGGTTGACCGCGCCGTTCGACGGATCATCGAACACCTGTTGCGGTGGGTTCTTCAGCCGCACCAGCACCTCGGTGCACTTCACCGGCAACTGCTTGCCCGCGCGGATGAAGAACGGCACGCCGGCCCAGCGCCAGGTGTCCATGTGGATGCGCAGGGCCGCGAAGGTTTCGACGGTGGATTTCTTCGCAACGCCCGGTTCTTTCAGGTAGCCGTCGAACTGCCCGCGCACGATGTCCTCGGGTTTCAGCGGACGCATCGAACGGAACAGGCGCAGCTTCTCGTCGCGCATCGCGTCGGCGCTGCGGTTGGCCGGCGGCCCCATCGCCAGCAACGCCAGCACCTGGAACATGTGGTTCTGCACCACGTCGCGGATCGCACCGACTTCGTCGTAGAAGCGGCCGCGGCCCTGCACGCCGAAATCCTCGGCCATGGTGATCTGCATGCTGGCGATGTGGTCACGGTTCCAGATCGGCTCCAGCAGCGCGTTGGCGAAACGGAAATACAGCAGGTTCTGCACCGGTTCCTTGCCGAGGTAATGGTCGATGCGGAAGATGTCGTGCTCGCGGAAGAAACGATGCAGCGTGCGGTTCAGCGCGCGCGCGGATTTCAGGTCGCGGCCGAACGGCTTTTCCACGATCACCCGCGCGCCCTGCGAGCAGCCTGACGCCGCGAGTCCCTTCACCACCGGCACGAACATGCTGGGCGGGATCGCGAGGTAGTGCAGCGGGTGCTCGGCGTCGCCGAGCGCCTTGCGGAGCTTCTCGTAGGTCGAGGCGTCGCCGTAGTCGCCGTCGAGGTATTGCATCTGCTTCGACAATTTCGCGAACGCGGCCTTGTCGATGCCGCCGTGTTCCTTGAGGCTGTCCTCGGCGCGCTTGCGCAGCTTGTCGACATCCCAGCCCGAACGCGCGATGCCGATCACCGGCATGTCCAGCTTGCCGTCCTTGATCAGCGCCTGCAGGGCCGGAAAGATCTGCTTGTACGCAAGATCACCGGTGGCACCGAAAAACACGAAGGCATCGGACGTGGCGGTGGGCATCAACTCGGTTCCTTCTGCATGAGGACGCGAACGTGGTGGGCGACGCCGTCGTCCGCAAGCGGAATGCCGGCGCCTGAAACCTGCAACGTTACACCATCCAATTCGATCGCGGCGACTCCGCGGCAGGCGTGGCCGGGGTTTTCGACTTCGATCCGGTACGCGGTCTCGCCGCGGCGGTAGGTCATTGCGAAGCCCTTCCACTTGCGCGGAATGCACGGCTCGATCCGCAGCCTGTCGCCGTGCAGGCGGAAGCCGAGCACCCATTCCACGATCGCGCGGTACAGCCAGCCGGCCGAGCCCGAGTACCAGGTCCAGCCGCCGCGGCCCGCGTACGGCGCGACCGAATAGACGTCCGCGCATTCGACGTAAGGCTCGACCTTGTAGCGCTGCAGTTTTTCCGGTGTGTCGGACTTGCGGATCGGATCGAAGATCTCCAGCAGTTCGCCGGCCTTGTCGCCGTCGCCCAGCATCGCGAACGCGATCAGTGACCAGATCGAGCCGTGCGTGTACTGGCCGCCGTTTTCGCGCAGGCCAGGCGGATAGCCCTTGATGTAGCCGGGATCGTGCATGGTCTTGTCGAACGGTTCGGAAAACAGCGCGACGAAGCCCTCGCTCGGCCGCACCAGGTTTTCGTTGACGGCACGCATGGCGCGTTCGGCGCGCCCGGCGTCGCCACCGCCGCTGATCACCGCCCACGACTGCGCCATCGACTCGATGCGGCATTCCGTGTCGGCCGACGTGCCGAGCGGCGTGCCGTCGTCGTAGAACGCGCGCCGATACCAGTCGCCATCCCAGGCCTTGGTTTCGAGCGCCAGTTCCTGCGCGCGTGCGAAGTCGCGCCAGCGCGCCGCGCGCGCGTCGCGGCGAGCCTCGGCGAACGGCGCGAAATCGCCGACCACCTTGATCAGGAACCAGCCCATCCACGCGCTCTCGCCCTTGCCGCCTACTCCGACGCGGTTCATGCCGTCATTCCAGTCGCCGGTACCCATCAGCGGCAGGCCATGCACGCCGGTGCCAAGGCTCGCGTCGATGGCGCGCGCGCAATGCTCGAACAGATTCCCGGCTTGCGATGAAACGTCCGGTTTGAAGAACGAATCCAATTGCTCCGGCTTCAAGGCATCGCCGCGCAGGAACGGCACCCGCGTTTCCAGGATTGCGGCATCGCCTGTCGTCCGGATGTAATGCGCGGCCACGAACGGCAGCCACAGCCGGTCATCGACGATGCGCGTGCGCACACCCTTGCCCGAAGGGGGCAGCCACCAGTGCTGCGCGTCGCCTTCCTCGAACTGGCGCGACGCGGAGAGGAGGATGTGTTCGCGCGCGAGATCGGGCCGCGCGATGCACAGTGCCGCGACATCCTGCAACTGGTCGCGGAAACCGAAAGCACCGCTGGCCTGGTAGAACGCAGTGCGCGCCCACAACCTGCACGCGAGCACCTGGTACGGAAGGCAGCGATTCGCGAGCAGGTCGACCGAACGCTGCGGCGTTTCGATTTGCAGCGGTTGCAGCACGCCGTCCCACAACGCGCGCGTGTCTTCGAGCAAGCCCTCGAAGTCGATGCGGCGCCAGCGGTCGACGAGCGCTTGCGCAACTTTGCGGTCCGCCCCTTCACCCAGCACGAAAATGATTTCGCTGCTCGCGTCCGGCGCAAGTTCGACGGTCGCGACGACCGCACTGCGCGGGCCGGCATCGCTGCCCGGCTTCGCGCCTCTCACGCCGCAGGCGATGAACGCCACGGCCTGCGTGAACTCCTCGCGCCACGTGTTGCGTGCGAACACTGCGCGGCGCGCGGCATCGGATTCGACCTGCGTGGTGGCGTGCGGATCGCTGCCGATCGGGCCAAGCATCCATGCAACCATTTGCGCGATCGCAATCCGCCGTGTTCGCCCGCTGCGGTTGTGCAGGCGCAGCCGCGAAACCTTCACCGGATCGGCGGCGGCCACGCACTGCGTCAATTCGGATTCGATGCCGTGCACGTTGGCGTCGAAGCGCGCGTACCCCGGCCCGAAGCGCGCGACGTACGCCGCGCCGCCAGCGCGGATCGGCGACGCGGTGGCGCTCCACTCGGCGCCATCGTCCGCGTCGCGCAACAGGAACACTTCGCCCGGCGGATCGCGCACCGCGTCGTTCGACCACGCGGTGATCTGGTTCTGCTGGCTGTTGATCGCCCACGTATAACCGCCGCCGGTAGCGGTGACCAGAAATCCGAAATCGGGACTGGCGACGAGGTGCGACCACGGCGCGGGCGTGTGCGCGCCGTCGCGCAGGATCGTGACGTACTCGCGGCCGTCCATCGCGAAGCCGCCGAGGCCGTTCCAGAAATCCAGGTCTTTTTTCGCGGGCATCGAAGTGGGCTGACCCCCGCGCACCTTCGGCGCATCCGGCACAGCGAGCGTGACCAGCGATGGATTGCCATTTCCCGCGCGACGCGCGATTTGCGCCGACAAACTGCCATCACGACCGTCCAGCACGACGCACGCCGCCGCGCGCAAGCCGTTGCGCAGGCGCTCGTCGAGATCGCCGTCGCGCAGCACGAACAGCGAGCCTTGCGACTTGTCGCCCTGCTCCGCGCCCGCGAGTTCCTTCAATGCGGCTTCCGCTGCATCACCGTCGGCGCCCGGCGCCGCATTCACGACCACGAGGTCGGCGGGCAACTGGTGCGCGCGCCACCAGCGCTGCGCGTCGAGCAGTTCCTTCGCGATGGCCGCCTGCGCGAGAGCGTC
The DNA here is from genome assembly GCA_040388785.1 of Pseudomonadota bacterium. Lineage (GTDB taxonomy): Bacteria > Pseudomonadota > Gammaproteobacteria > Xanthomonadales > Rhodanobacteraceae > 66-474. Next base: position 70,615 of record JAZKBD010000065.1, on the reverse strand, counting down.
GAGGCGCAACAGTACGATCGGCAGATCGCCGGAGATCCCCTTGGCCCACAACACGGGCGCGCCGCCCTCGGCTCGCGCGACGGTCGCCGCGTCGGCGCGCCAGCTTCGATCGCTGCCAATCAATGCACCAGCGAGGCACTGGAGTGCATCGGCTGCTTCGCCGTCGCGCGAAGCGGCAGCGCGTGCGAACACTGTCGCGCACGCATCCGGCGAAAGACAATTCCGGATTAGCGCGAGCACCTCATCGCGCGATGCCGCCACCGCGGTGACGACCGCCGCGCGGCGCGTCTGCCCCGGCCCGACCACGACGGACGTGCGCAAGCTGAAGACCGGGTCCAGCACCGCGCCGACCGTTCCCGACAGGGCTTGCGCATCGCGCAATGCGGCAGGCGCCGCCAGCGAGCCATCGCGGCCGATGAAGCGCATGCGATCGGTTTCCCATTCGCGCGCGCCGCGTTCATCGCCGTCGACGACCAGCGCATGCGCAGCCCAGATATCCGGTTCGGCCGGATCCTTCTTGCGTCGCCAAGCCAGCAGCACGCCCTGCTCGATGGCGGTCTGCACGAACATCTTCGAATATGCGGGGTGGGCATCGTCACCCTGTTGCGAGCCCAGCACGAGTTCGAGATACGACGTCAGTTCGATCTCGCGTTCGACCGGACCCTCGTTGCGCAAGCCGACGCCGCGCACTTCGACTGGATGTTTGGGATCGACCGCCACTTCGAGCGTGGTGACCAGCGCGCCGTCGCGACGCGCGAAACGCACCATGGCCTCGTCACACCGGCGATGAACCGAACCGCCGCACGGCGCTGCGGAGGCCGACCACGCTTTCCCATTCGCCTTGTCGCGCAGGTAAACGTAGCCGCCCGCCGGCGATCGGTCCGCCGCATGCCAGCGCGAAACCGCCAATCCATTCCAGCGGCTGTAGCCGGCGCCCGACGCGTCGAGCATCACGGTGTAACCGTCGCGGCCCAGCAGGTGGGCCGAGGTGCGAGCAATGGCGGCATCGGCAGGCATGGCCGGAGGTTTCCCTGACGTGCGCGGTCGCACAACGCGCTCCAGTATGCGCGGACCCAGTTCAATCGTTCGTGAAAGCATGCCGCGGTGCAGCTTGACGGGGCCCATGCACAGGCACAGGATGCGGCATTTGATCGCCGCATGCCGGAGGCACCCGATGTCCGAGATCGCGAGCAAGGCAGGCGCGTGCCCCATGCACGCCATGGACGTGGCCAAGCCGGAACCGCTGCCGGCCAGCGCCGCGCCGCAACTCACGTGCTACCGGCTCGATCCGCGCGCAGCGCCGATCATTCCCGGCCGCCGCGATCGCACGTGGATGGACCAGACCAACGATCACTACGCCTACCGCTGCCTGCCGCTGTCGATGGCCAACAGCAGCGGCTGGGAAATCACCTCGCCGCTGGATTTCGAAGTCACCTGGAATGGTGGCCAGGGCATCGACGCGATCACCGCGCGCGCGCCGGGCGTCGATCCGAACGCGTTGCGCGCGCTCATCACCTCGCACTTCGGCCACGGCGTGCTGACCTTCCACACCGGCTGGCTGTTCCGCACTTCGCCGGGCTGGGGGCTGTGGGTGCGCGGCGCGCCCAACTACGCGAAGGACGGCATCCACGCGCTGGACGGCATGGTCGAAACCGACTGGCTGCCGTTCCCCTTCACGATGAACTGGCGTTTCACGCGCCCGTGCACGGTGCGCTTCGAAAAAGGCGACCCGTTCTGCTTCATCACGTTTTGTCCGCACACGCTGATGGACGACGTCGCGCCGCGGCGCGCGAGCATCGAGGAAAATCCGAAGCTGATGGCCGACTACATCGAATGGGACAAGTCGCGCGCCGAGTTCAACAAGCTGCTGCATGAAGGCGATCCCGCGACGGTCGCGCGGAAATGGCAGCGTGGCTATTTCCAGGGCAAGGCGCTCGACGGCGACGCGCCGTTCCACGTCAACAAGCGGAGACTGAAGCCGGTCGAATAGCGCGGGATCAATGGCTCACTGGCGCCGATGGTGTCGATGAAGATGCGGACGGCGGATCGAACTTCCACGTCGAACCGGCGTCGGCCTTGATGCCCGCGACCTTCACGTTGGGCCAGTACGGCCACTCGGTTTGCAAGCGCCCGGAACGCAGGTCCGCGCGAACGGTATCGTTGGTGCCGGGATGCAGCGGCGGAAACGTCAGCGATTCAACCGACTTCCATTGTGCCCGCGCATCGCGCGCGAACAACTCGCACGTCGTCACGAACGCCTGCGAATCGAGGTTGCACAGCAGGACTTGATGCCGCCCGTCGCCGCGCAAATCCGGCGTCAATACCACGCAATCCGCGCCGCGCACTGCGCATCCGGTGGCGATCGCCAGCTTGCTCGCCAGCATCATGCCGTACCACGTGTCGTCCGGCGCCACGGCTCCGGGCGCAAGAGTGATCTGCGCACGCAAGGCGGCGACCGTGGGAACGGCAAGCTGCTTCTGCTGTGCATCCGTCAGCCATTGTTGCTGTTGCTGGCGCGCAACGATGTGCGTCAGCTTCGCCAATGCCGCGGAGTCGGCGCGCATCGCGGGATCGTGTTGCAGCGCGACCGCAGCCCGATAACCGCGCCGCCCACTGTCGAAACGCAATTCGACGAGATCGAGTTTCCCGGGCGCGATGCGACCGGCGTGCAGGCGCGCGACCTGGCTGGCCACGCTGATGCGATACGGATCCAGCGCGGGCGAGTTGGCCAGGATCGCGAGAACGATCACCACGCCCGCCAACGCCACATTGACGCGCGGCAACCACTTCAGCCATTCGTCCTTCACACGCAACGCCGCCAACGCATAACCGACCGCGTGGCAGGCCAGCACCACCGCCACCAGCACGGCCCAGAAACGTTGATCCGTCCAGCCGTATTGGCCGATGCGCAACGCAAGTGCGTACAGGGCCAGCGCCGCATAGATCGGCGACAGCACCAACGCCGCGTCGATCAGCCATCGCAAGGCGCGCGGATATGGCTTCACGCCGACGCCGTCCTGCCACACCGCGTTCACGAACACCACCAGCAACAGCAGCAGGCCCAGCAACAGGCTGGCGGCCGAACGCGTCGCCCACAACGGCGCCAGGCCCGTGAACGGCAGGCTCACGAGAAACATCAGCGCGATCAGCGCCAGCAGCGGCAGCAGCCCGCGGCATACCGCGAACAGGATCTGGCGCGCCACGCGCAACGGATGTTGTTGCGTACGCCCGATCAGGATGCCGAGCCCCGCGAACAACCCGCTGGCGAGATACGCGAACGGCCGGCTGTCGAAAAACAGGTCTTTGAAGAAATGGATGTGCACCAGCGCGAACAATTCCGCCCACAGCCTCAGCACCACCCAGCACACGCCCGTGAACAGGAACGCCACCACCAGCGTCAATCCGTTCTGCCAGGCGTGGTCGAACAATTCCGGATAGGCGGCGCGCCAGTGGCCGTTCTCCTGGCGGCACTGCAGGAACGGCCACGCCACGAACAGCGCACCGCCGATCGTGATCGCGAACGGCGCCAGCACCGATGCAATGTTGATGCCCGGCGCGTCGGTGACGCTCCACGCCGCCCAGCTCGCCAGCAGCGCGTACACGATCGCGACGCCCAAAGCGTTTTGCCAGAAACGGCGGTCGTCGAGCCGGTGTACCGACAGTGTCATCGTCGTCGGCACCGCAAGGATCAGCGTGTACCAGTACACCTGCGGCGTGTACGGCGAAAGCCACCACCACAGGCGTTCGTGCCCGAACCACGCCAGGTACAACAGCAAGGCCTGCACCAGCGAAACCAGGACGATGAAGCCGCGGGCTTCGCGGGACAATGTCGCGGATGCTTGATCGGTCATCGGCGCCTCCCCTGTCGACGCCGTGAGTATTGCAGAAAAACCTGCACACCCATTCGCCCGGCGCTACCATCGCCGATTGCGACGCATCCCGTCGCGCGCACGCTTCCACAAGGAGACCCGCATGCAACTCGGAATGATCGGCCTAGGCAAGATGGGCAACTTCATGGCGCAACGGCTGATGAAGGCCGGCCACGACGTGATCGGATTCGATCCCAGTGGCGACGCGCGCAAGGCATTGGGCGAAGCCGGCGGCAAGTCGGTCGACTCGCTGGACAAGCTGGTCGAGGCTCTGCAGCCGCCGCGTGCGGTATGGGTAATGGTGCCGGCGGGCAAGATCGTTGATGAAACCGTCGCGGCGTTGAAAGAAAAACTCGCCAGGGGCGACGTCGTGATCGACGGCGGCAACTCCAATTACAAGGATGACCAGCGCCACGCCGCAGAGCTCAAGCCGAAAGGAATCGACTACGTCGATTGCGGCACCAGCGGCGGCGTGTGGGGCCTCAAGGAAGGCTACAGCATGATGGTCGGCGGCGACGAGAAAGTCGTCGATCGCCTTAAATCCATCTTCGAAGCGCTGGCGCCGGCCAAGGACAAGGGCTGGGGCCGCGTCGGCCCGGTCGGCTCGGGACATTTCGTCAAGATGGTCCACAACGGCATCGAATACGGAATGATGCAGGCGTACGCCGAAGGCTTCGCGATCCTCAAGCACAAGGACGAATTCGAACTCGAGCTCGGCCAGGTCGCCGAGATCTGGCGCTACGGTTCGGTGGTGCGCTCGTGGCTGCTCGACCTGACCGCCGACGCGTTGCAGCGCAACCCGGACATGCAGGGCATCGCGCCCTACGTGGTCGATTCCGGCGAGGGCCGCTGGACGGTCGCCGAAGCCATCGACCTCGACGTGCCCGCGCCGATCATCACGGCTTCGTTGATCGAACGCCTGCGTTCGCGCGACAGCGATTCGTTCACCGACAAGCTGCTGTCGGCGATGCGCAACGAATTCGGCGGCCACGCGATGAAGAAGGAATGATCCGCGTACCGGCCGCCCTGCCCGTGCAGACCGTGCGCTGGCATAAGTTCCCGGACGACGCTTCGCTGCTCGCCAATGCACTGGCACGGGTGATGGCGGCATCGCGCGACGCCATCGCGCAACACGGCGCGTTTGATATCGTGCTTGCGGGCGGCAACACCCCGCGCAAGCTGTATCGCGCTCTGCGCCATGCCGACACCGACTGGACCCGCTGGCACGCCTGGTTTGGCGACGAACGCTGCGCGCCGCCCGATGATCCCGAACGCAACAGCCGGATGGCGCGTGACGAATGGCTCGACCACGTCGCGATGCCGGCCGCCAACGTGCACCCGATTCCGGCCAAATCCGGCGCGCGCGATGCCGCGGTGCTTTACGCGCGCGAACTGCGCGGCGTCGACGCGTTCGATCTCGTTTTGCTTGGGCTCGGCGAAGACGGCCACACCGCCAGCCTGTTTCCCGGCCATGCGTGGGGCGCGCATACCGATTCGCCGGACGTGCTCGCGGTGTTCGATGCGCCGAAGCCGCCACCGGAACGCGTCAGCTTGAGCGCGCAGCGCCTGTCTCGTGCGCGGCACGTGCTGTTCCTCGTCGAAGGCGCCGGCAAGCGCGACGCGGTGGCGGCATGGAAACGCTGCGATGCGATTCCCGCAGCGTCGATCGCGCCGGAATCAGGCGTGGATGTGCTGCTTGATGCTGCGGCGTCAAGCTGACGGCACGGCTCAACTTTCGCTTCCGACCCGAAGCGGAACTTGGTTTTTCTACGAAAAATCGGCTGATTCATATCTTCTCAGGGGTTAAGATTTCCCTGCGCGCAGTCTGCTGGCATGGTAAAAATAGTAATCCACGGACAGAGTTGACCAACGACGTAGGGGGCGAAGAATGGCAGACAAGAAGAGCTATCCAAAGATTCCGCGCAACAATTGGTTTCTGCTGCGGGATAAGTTTAAACAGCGAACACCAGAGAAGGTCTCGCCCAGCTACGTGGCTACTGCTTTGGGGATGAGCGAGGCATCTGCCAGCGCCAACATCATCCCGCCGCTTAAGACATTTGGTTTGATTGACGACGATGGCAAGCCGACCGATCTCGCATTTGAATGGCGTGACGATGAAAAGTACCCGGAGGTTTGTAAAACGATTTTGAGAGCGTGTATCCTCAAGAGCTCAGGGATATCTTTCACGACCCGGCCGACATCAACGTAAAGGGGATCGAGTCTTGGTTCGCCAGGCAAACAAAGTCTGGTGAGGCTGCTGCCAAGAAGTCCGCGGCAGCCTACATGATGCTCCTAGAAGCCGATCTGTTGAAAGCGAAAGCAGCTAAAGAACCTAAATCGTCCAAACAGAATGGCAAAGCAGAGAGGAAGGCTGTAAAGCCGCCAGCGCAGAAGGCAGCAGCTTCTCGTGCGACTAAGAGGGCAGAAGGCCAAGAGACATCACACGAGGCCGAGACGCCGGGTACCGGGGGAAAATCGACGTTCAGTCCGAAGCTGCACGTCGACATTCAGATTCACATTTCGCCTGACAGCAGCCCTGAGCAGATCGATAAGATCTTCGAAAGCATGGCAAAGCACCTACCTTTGAAGGGGTAAGGTGAATGGACATTGCGAGCGCGCTGCGCGAGGTCAAGCAGTTGCGGGACGAAGTCCGAAAGAGGAATCCTCCCCCCGAGGAGGGAGCCCCGAGCCCCGATGACGCTGTCGTCATCTTCTCGCTGGTCAGAAACACCCGCGGGTACATAGAGCGCGTCGTACACCAGATCAATGGGGCGTACACCAGCGGCTGGTACGACGCATGCGCAGTGATGATTCGCCGCCTCATCGAAACGCTCATCATCGAATCGTTCGAAAAGCATGGAATCTCGGACAGGATCAAGGGAACAAGCGGCGATTTTCTGTTCTTGCGGGACCTAATAACCGTCACGCTGGCGGAGACCTCTTGGAATCTGAGCAGAAATACCAAACAAGCGCTTCCGCGCCTGAAGGACGTGGGCGACCTCTCCGCTCACAGCCGCCGCTACATTGCTCAGCGGAAAGACATCGACAAAATTGTGCAGGATCTGAGAGTTATCATTCAGGAATTCGTGACTATCGCCGAACTCAAGAGATGAATTAGATCTCCGATCGACGATCAACGCGGGAACGTTGGAACGCTTTCGCGCCTGCGTGAAACGACCGGCTCTTTTAAAAGCAGGGAATGTCCGCTTGTGGCCGATAGCGGTGATCGTGCGCCGCAAGCAAACGGGCCTAGTGCCCCCATTCAATGGCACCGGCCATTCGACACTACCTTCCGCAACGCCGCCCGGCCCTTACCTCGAAGCAGGCAGCCCCGCCAACTCGCCCATGTGTGCGCGGTAATAGCGCAACTCCTCGATCGAATCGCGGATGTCCGACAACGCGGTGTGTGCCGAATCCTTGCTGAAGCCCTTGTACACCGCGGGCGCCCAGCGGCGCGCGAGTTCCTTGAGCGTGGACACGTCGAGGTTGCGGTAATGGAAGAACCGTTCGAGCCGCGGCATCTGCCGATGCATGAATCGGCGATCCTGGCAGATCGAATTGCCGCACATCGGTGACTTGCCGGGTGGCACCCACTGCTGCAGGAACGCCAGCGTTTCGGCTTCCGCCTGCGCGTGCTCGATGCCCGATTCCAGCACGCGTTGCCACAAACCGGACTTGCCATGCTGGTGGCGATTCCAGTCGTCCATCGCCAGCAGTCGCGCTTCCCCGTGGCGGATCGCGAATTGCGGCCCTTCGGCGAGTATCCCCAGATTGCGATCGGTGACCACGGTGGCGATTTCGATGATCGAATCGGTATCGGGGCACAGGCCCGTCATCTCGAGGTCGATCCAGACCAGGTTGTCGTCAGCGCATGCGGTCATTTCATCCTCCGGTCGCCAAGTCTAGCAACAACCCGGCCGCGCACGGATTGCCACGCCCGCGCGCACGCCCTACGCTCGCGCGATGCCCACGCCGACCATGCTGTGGTACGACTACGAAACCACCGGCACCGATCCGGTGCGCGACCGCCCCGCGCAATTCGCCGCGCTGCGCACCGACATGGCGCTGCAGCCGGTGGGCGAACCCGTCACCTTGTACTGCGCGCCGGCGCCCGACGTGCTGCCGCATCCGGAAGCCTGCCTGATCACCGGCATCACGCCGCAGGATGCCGCGCGCGATGGCGTCGCGGAAGCCGAGTTCGCCGGCCGCGTGCACGAACTCCTCGCCGAACCCGGCACCTGCTCGGCCGGCTACAACTCGATCCGCTTCGACGATGAGGTCAACCGCAACCTCTTCTACCGCAACTTCTTCGACCCCTACGAGCACTGCTGGAAGAACGGCAACGCGCGCTGGGACATCATGGATCTCGCGCGCGCCTGCTATGCGCTGCGCCCGGATGGCATCGAGTGGCCCAATCGTGACGACGGCTCGCCGTCGTTCAAGCTGGAACACCTGGCGCAGACCAACAAGCTGGAACAGGCGCGCGCGCACGACGCCACGTCCGACGTGATCGCCACGCTCGCACTCGCGCGCCTGCTGCGCGAGCACCAGCCGCGGCTGTACGACTGGTGCTTTGCGCTGCGCCACAAGCGCGCCGTGATACCGCAACTTGCCGGCGCGCTCGCCGACCGGCGTCCGCTGCTGCACGTCTCGCACAAGTACGCCGCGCAGCGCGGCTGTCTTGCGATGGTCGTGCCGCTTGCCGAACACCCGACGCGCGAGGGCACCTTCATCGTCGCCGATCTCGATGTCGATCCCGATGCGTGGACCGCGCTCGATCCCGAGGATCTGACGGAGCGCATGTTCACCCGGCGCGCCGATCTTCCCGAGGACATCGAACGCCCGCCGCTCAAGGAAGTGCACGCCAATAGTTCGCCGTTCCTGGCGCCGGTCGAAACGCTGCGCGATGTGGACACGCGGCGCATCGCGCTCGATCCCGACCGCTGCCTCGAACACCTGAAACACGTCCGCGCCAGCGAAGGCTTGGCCGAACGCGTGCGCCATGCCTTCGCGTCGCGCGAACCGCGCCGCGCGAACGGCGAAGATCCGGACCTCATGCTGTATGCAGGTTTCGCGTCGGACGCCGACCGCAAGCGCTTCGGCGAGGTGCGCGCCACGCCGCCCGCACAGCTCGGCGCCACCGATTTCCGGTTCGGCGATCCGCGCTATGCCGAACTGCTGTTCCGCTACCGCGCACGCAACTGGCCGGATTTGCTGGGTGCGGCCGAGCGCGAGCATTGGCGTGCGTTCGCGCGCGACAAGCTGAGCCGCGAATCGGGCGTGGCTGGACTGACCCTCGAACAGTACTTCGCAACCATCGCACGCCTGCGCGCCGACATCCCGCCCGGCCCGCAGCACGCACTGCTGGATCGCCTGCAAGCCTGGGGCGAGTCCGTTCGCGCCGAATTCGGATTCGAAACATCCCCTCTCCCCCAAACGGCTTCACTGTTGGGGGGAGAGGGCTAGGGTGAGGGGGAAAGCGCATCGCACTAGCGAGATGCTTCTGCAACACGAGACCTCAGCCCCCTCACCCCAACCCTCTCCCCCGAGCAAAAATCGCTCGGGGGAGAGGGAGTAGTGGTGCCGCTCCTGGTTTACTGATGCTGGCGCCCAACGCGAATGGCCTACAGCTACGGAACTCTGACATGCCGCACGCGTATTTCTCGCCCGCCACGTTCAAATTCCTGCGTGCACTCGAGCGCCACAACAACCGCACGTGGTTCAAGGCGCACCAGGACGATTACGAAACGCATGTGCGCGGGCCTTACCTGCAATTGATCGCGGACCTGCAGGCGCCGGTCGCGAAGATCAGTTCGCATTACCGCGCCGACCCGCGCAAGGTCGGCGGTTCGCTGTTCCGCATCCAGCGCGACACGCGCTTCTCCGGCGACAAGGCGCCGTACAAGACCTGGGCCGGCGCGCGCATCTTCCACGAACGCCGCCGCGAGATCGCCGCGCCGTCGTTCTACCTGCACATCAAGCCCGGCGATTGTTTCGTCGGTGCAGGACTTTGGCATCCGGAAAACCACACGCTGCGCAGGATCCGCGGCTTCATTGCCGACAACCCCGCCGCATGGAAACGCGCCGTGCACGGCCGCGCGTTCCGCGAACACTACGAATTCTGGGGCGAAAGCCTGAGCCGCGCGCCGCAAGGTTTCCCGGCCGACCATCCATTGCTGGAAGACTTGAAGCGCAAAAGCTACGCCGCCGGCGTCGGCTTCGATGAAGCACTGGCGTGCTCGCCGAAACTGTTCCCGTTCGTCGTCGATCACTTCAAGCGGATGGCGCCACTGGTCGATTACCTGTGCGCCGCGCAGAACCTGGAGTTCTGATCTGGGCAATCGTTCGGACGCATGTCGAAACCGCATGTAGTTGGATATCGACACCCCTGTTTTTTTGCGCGTCTCGCCAAGAGCGGTTTCGCTCGCCTTCGGCGGGCTCGCATTG
>JAZKBD010000065.1:57690-60289 GCA_040388785.1 Pseudomonadota bacterium | reverse complement strand
ATGCGCTCGGCACGACGGCTTCGGCCGTCCATGGCCTCCTTCGGAGCAAGACTCATTTGCTTGCTTCGCCAGCACGTGCGTGCAGGAAGCGCGCCAGTTCGCCGCAGGCACACGGATGTGCCTTCGACGAACCCCGGCGGCCGCTCGTGCATCCTGAGCACAGGGATGTGCTCAGGACGTGTTCGCGGGGTCGCCTTCTCTTTGGTGACTTTCACTTGGCCACGCAAGAGAAAGTCACCCGCGCCCTCGGGAGGGGCGCGGAAAAAGACAGGATGTCTAACGGCCAGCGGTCACGATGCTGCACCGCAACCGCGCGGACCACCGCCCACGTCTATCCTGCCGCCGTTGCGCGGGGGCGCGGCGCGACGGGCGCGGAGCGGAGCAACGTTCCGACATACCATCTTGCAGGAGACATCCGTCATGAATCTTGGCAAGCGTTGTGCGGCCGAGTTCTTCGGCACGTTCTGGCTGGTGATGGGCGGTTGCGGTACGGCGGTGCTGGCCGCCGCGGTGCCGCAGTTCGGCGTGGGCTACGCGGGCGTGGCGCTGGCCTTCGGGCTGACGCTGCTGACGATGTGCTACGCGATCGGGCACATCTCGGGCTGCCACATCAATCCCGCGGTGACGTGCGGACTCGCGGCCGGCGGCCGGTTCCCGGTGAAGGAAGTGATTCCGTACGTCGCCGCGCAGGTGATCGGCGGCATCGTCGCGGGCGGCGTGCTGTATCTGATCGCGTCCGGCAAACCGGGCTTCGACGCGACCGCCAGCGGCTTCGCCTCCAACGGCTTCGGCGCGCATTCGCCGCAGGGTTATTCGATGGGCGCCGCCGCGATTTCCGAACTGGTGATGACGGGCTTCTTCATCTTCGTCATCATGGGCGCGACCCACAAAAGCGCGCCGGTCGGCTTTGCCGGCATCGCGATCGGCCTGTGCCTCACGCTGATCCACTTGATCAGCATTCCCGTCACCAACACGTCGGTGAACCCGGCGCGTTCGACGGCCGTGGCGCTGTTCCAGCACGGCTGGGCCGTCGACCAGTTGTGGTTCTTCTGGGTGATGCCGATCATCGGCGGCATCGTCGGCGGGCTGATCTATCGCTACCTCGGCAGCGAACAGTCCGCCCGGCCCGACATCGTGGGCGACGCTGCCTGATGCATCGATGGCGTGGTGGCGCGTCGCGCGCCACGTCATCACGCCTCGGCGAACGCGAACGCCAGCACGTCGCGGATGTCGTCGGTGTCGAGCAGGTGCATCAGCAATCGGTCGACGCCCAGTGCAACGCCGGCGCAGTCGGGCAACCGGTCCAGCACCGCCAGCAGGTTTCCGTCGATCGGCAATTCGCGCTGGCCGCGTTCGCGGCGACGCGCGTTGTCGTAATCGAAACGCGCGCGTTGTTCGGTTGAATCGTTCAACTCGTGATAGCCGTTGGCGAGTTCCCGCTGGCCGAGATACAGCTCGAATCGCTCGGCGACCGGCGGCTGCCCGTGCCGGATGCGGGCGAGCGAGCATTGCGAAGCGGGAAAGTCGTACACGATCGTGATCGCGTCGCGCGGCAACGCCGGTTGCAGGCGATGCGTCACCAGCAGATCGAGCCAATCGTCGCGGGTCAGCCCGTCGGGATTGATCGAAAAGTCGCGCAACGGCACACGCAGTTCGCTCACGTCGGCGCCGAACGGATCGATCCGCAGGCCATCGCGAAACCAGTCGCGGTAGCTCGTCGTCGTGACGCTCGCATCGCATTGCACCAGCGCCAGCGCGGTGCGCACGAGTTGTGCGCATTCCAGCATCAGGCGACGGTGATCGAAGCCCGTGCGATACCACTCCAGCATCGTGAATTCGGGATTGTGCGACGAACCGGCCTCGCCGTTGCGGAACACGCGGCCGAGCTCGTAGCAGTCGCCGAAGCCAGTGGCGAGCAGGCGCTTGAGCGGATGTTCAGGCGAGGTGCGCAGGAAACGTTCACGCGCGCCCGCGCCGATCGGCCCGGCGAACGCGGTCGAAAAGCCTTCGATATTGGGTTCGGTATTGCCCGCCGCCGACAGGATCGGCGTCTCGACCTCTGTCACGCCGCGCTCGGCGAAGAAACCGCGTAACAACGTGTAGAGGCGCGCACGCAAATGCAACGCTTCGTGCCGCGATTCCGCACCGTTCTCGTTGCCGATTCGAGAATGCGACACTTGCCCCCTCACCCTGCCCTCTCCCCCAAGCGATGAAACCGCTTGGGGGAGAGGGTTGCGAAGTGCAATGCTTCTGCTCCCTCTCCCCCGACGCCGTCGGGGGAGAGGGTTGGGGTGAGGGGGCAAAGGTTCGTTCAACGCAACAACTATCGATTGAAGAACATCATCAGTTCGCCTAAGGACCTCGTTGTTCCAGAATCGAAGCACCCGAAATCCCGGCGCCTCGAGCGACGCGGTGCGGCGTTCGTCATAAGCGCCCTGATCGAAATGCTGGCTGCCATCGAGTTCGATGACCAAGCGGTGCTCCAGACAAACGAAATCGAGAATGTAGCCCGCCATCCGGTGCTGGCGGCGAAACTTCACGCCGAGTTGTGCATTGCGCAGGTGATGCCAAAGCAACGCTTCTGCATCGGTTTGCGATT
>JAZKBD010000065.1:56074-57680 GCA_040388785.1 Pseudomonadota bacterium | reverse complement strand
AGGCTTTTTACGTGATCCGTCACTTCCTCCCCCCTCACCCCAGCCCTCTCCCCCAAACAGTCGTTTGGGGGAGAGGGAGTAAAAGCAAAAGCCGCGCAATTATTGCAACGCGCCTCTCAGCATCCTTCATGGCTTCGTTACATGTTTGTCGAACAATGACAGCAACCGCGCTTCGTCCCAGACTTCAACGCCCAGCGCTTCGGCTTTTTCGAGCTTGGAGCCGGCGGCTTCGCCCGCGACCACGAACGAGGTCTTCTTCGACACCGAGCCCGCGACCTTGGCGCCCAGCGCTTCCAGCTTGTCCTTCGCCTCGTCGCGCGTGAGGGATGACAGGCCACCGGTCAGCACCACGATTTTTCCCGCCAACGGACCTTCCGCTTTTCGCTGCGGCGCGGATTCCTTCCAGTGCACGCCGGCTTTCTGCAACGCGGCGATCACGCTGCGGTTGCGCGGCTCGGCGAAGAACGCTGCGATGTGCGCGGCCATGATCGGGCCGACGTCGCTCACCTCGGTGAGTTCGGCTTCGCTGGCGTGCATCAGCGCGTCCAGCGAACCGAAATGCCGGGCCAGCGTTTTCGCGGTCGCTTCGCCGACTTCGGGAATGCCGAGCGCGTACAGAAAACGTTCGAGCGTGGTGGTCTTGCTGGCGTCGATCGCCTCGATGAGGTTTTCCGCCCAGCGGGTAGCGATCTTGCCGGCCCTCACGGTTTCCGGAACGACGCCGTCGCGCTCCTCGCCACGGCGTTTCATCGCCAGCAGATCGTCCAGCGTCAGCTTGTAGAGATCGGCGGGCGAATGCAGGTAATCGAACGCGATCAGATCCTCGATGTAGCGCTCGCCGAGTCCGTCGATGTCCATCGCGCGGCGGCTGGCGAAATGGAACACCGACTGCGTGCGCTGCGCGGCGCACACCAGGCCACCCGTGCAACGCGCGACGACCTCGCCTTCTTCGCGCACGATCGCCGAACCGCACACCGGGCAGTGCTTCGGCATGCGCCACGGTTTCGCGCCCGGCGGCCGGCGTTCCAGGTTCACCCGCACCACTTCGGGAATCACGTCGCCGGCGCGCCGCACGATCACCGTGTCGCCCGTGCGCACGTCCAGCCGCGCCACCTGATCCATGTTGTGCAGGGTTGCCTTGGTGACGGTGACGCCGCCGACCTGCACCGGTTGCATCACTGCGAACGGCGTGGCGGCGCCGGTGCGGCCGATGTTGATTTCGATCGATTCGACGACGGTGTCCTTTTCCTGTGCCGGATACTTGTGCGCCAGCGCCCATCTTGGCGCACGCGAGACGTAGCCCATCTCGTTCTGCTGGTCGTAGCGATCCAGCTTGTACACCACGCCATCGATGGCGTACGGCAATGCGTCGCGCTGCGCACCCATGCGCCTGTAGTAGTCGAGCAGGCCGGCCAGGCCTTCCGCACGCTCCACCTGCGGGCTCACCGGCAAGCCCCACGAGCGCAACTGTTGCAGCGTTTCCAGATGACTTGGCGGCAGCTTGCCGTTGCGCACCTCGCCTATCGCGTACGCATAAAACGCCAGCGGCCGCGAAGCCGTGACGGCGGGATCGAGCTGGCGCAGCGAACCCGCGGCACCGTTGCGC
>JAZKBD010000065.1:31417-56064 GCA_040388785.1 Pseudomonadota bacterium | reverse complement strand
TTGGCCAGCGTGCGTTCGCCGCGCGCGCGTGCGCGTTCGTTGAAGGCGTCGAACGCGGCCTTGGGCATGTACACCTCGCCGCGCACTTCCAGCACGCCCGGCCAATCCTTGCCGCGCAGCTTCAGCGGGATCGCCTTGACCGTGCGCAGGTTGGCGGTGACGTCTTCGCCCACCGCACCGTCGCCGCGCGTCGCGCCCTGCACGAACACGCCGTCTTCGTAACGCAGGCTGGTCGCCAGACCGTCGAGCTTGGGTTCGGCCGAAAACACCAGTTTCGATTCCTCGCGGCCGAGCGTCTGCGCGATCCGGCGCACGAACGCGGCCACTTCCTCGTCGGTGAATGCGTTGGACAGCGAAAGCATGGGCAGCGCGTGCTGCACTTCCGCGAAACCGCCGCTCGCGCGGGCGCCGACGTGGCGCGTGGGCGAATCGGGCGTGGCAAGTTCCGGGTGCGCCGCTTCCAGCGCCTCCAGCTTGCGCATCAGGCGGTCGTACTCGGCGTCCGGAATGGATGGATCGTCGAGCACGTAATAGCGGTGGTTGGCGTCGTCGATCGCGCTGCGCAGGGCTGCGGCCTGGCGCGCCGCGGCAGTTTGCTGGGTCATGGATGCCTTGGCCACGTTGCAGGTTGGTCCGGTGGATCGGCCAAGTTTAACCCGCGCTCCGGCACACCCGTTTCGTGCGCTTCCGCACACAAGGAACCCCGCAACGAAAGGTACCGGAAAGGTTGCTGGCGCAGTATCGGCGGCGGGTGAGGTTGCGGTCACTCTTTGTCAGTGAGCAGTTTTGGAGCAACCCTCGTGCTACCGGCTGTTCATGGTCTCACCCCCGCGCCTGGCCTGCGTCGAACCCCTCCCCGGTGACGCAGGCCGGGCGCTTTGTTTGTGCGATCCTCCATGATCGCTGCACTACCCGCCTCTCTCGCAAGCAAGCCACTACCAAGCCCGACGAGACA
The DNA here is from genome assembly GCA_040388785.1 of Pseudomonadota bacterium. Taxonomy (GTDB): domain Bacteria; phylum Pseudomonadota; class Gammaproteobacteria; order Xanthomonadales; family Rhodanobacteraceae; genus 66-474. The sequence continues at coordinate 55,109 of JAZKBD010000065.1, read as the reverse complement.
CCACCTCGGCCATCCATGGGTTTACCTGTGCGATCGTCCATGATCGCTGCGCCCCGTTGCTCATTCGTCGCCGAACCACACAAGTTTGGTGACAGGCCACCTCGGCCATCCCTGGCCTGACTTCTCACAACAGCCGCCTCGAATGCGGGTCTGGGACTAGCAGCCGCTAAACTAGCCGATTCTTTTCGACGCACCGGGCCGCTCAAACCCTACCGATGTCCGAAGCGAGTGCTCCCGAAGGCACGGCGCGCATGCGCGGCCTGATCTGGCTGGTCGCGGCCGCGTTCTTCATGCAGACGCTGGATTCGACCATCGTCAACACCGCCGTGCCGAGCATCGCGCACGCGCTGGCGGTGCCGCCGATCGCGCTGAAGACCGCGCTGACCAGTTACGTGCTGACGCTCGCGATCTGCATTCCGGCGAGCGCGTGGCTGTCCGATCGCTTCGGCACGCGCCGCGTGTTCGCTGCATCCATCTGGATATTCACGCTCGGTTCGCTGGCCTGCGGCGTGTCGCAGAACCTCACGCAACTGGTCGCCGCGCGCGTGTTGCAGGGCGTCGGCGGCGCGTTGCTGATGCCGATCGGGCGCTACGTGCTGGTGCGCGCGTTCGGGCCGAAGGATTTCGTGGCCGCGATGAGTACGGCCGGGATTCCGGGTCTGCTCGGTCCCGTGCTCGGGCCGTTGCTGGGCGGCGTCCTGTCGCAATACGCGTCGTGGCGATGGATCTTCTTGGTGAACGTACCGGTCGGCATCGTCGGCTTGTGGCTCAATCGGCGTGAAATGCCGGACTTCAGGGGTGAGCGTCGCCCGTTCGACTGGATCGGCTTCGCGTTGTTCGCGCTGGCGTCGGGCATGCTGCTGATCGCCGCGGAAACCGCCGGCGACGGTGACTACCGCAACGCCGGCATCGCGGCGCTGGTCGGCCTCGCCTGCGGCTTTGCCTATTGGCATTACGGCCGGCGCGCGCGGCATCCGGTCGTCGACCTGACGCTGCTGAAGGTGCGCAGCTTTTCGATCGCGTTGGGCGGCGGCATGTGCACGCGGCTCGGCACCGCGGGCTTGTCGTTCATCCTGATGCTGTTCCTGCAGGTGGGCTGCGGCTGGAGCCCGACCGCGGCGGGCATGATGATCGTGCCGCAGGCGATCGCGATGGTGCTGATGAAATTCCTGATCGATCGCATCCTGAAACGGCATGGCTACCGGCGCACGCTGTTCGTGAACACCGCGATCGCAACCGTGCTGCTGGCCTGTTTCGCACTGTTCAACGCCACCACGCCGTGGTGGATGATCGCGTCGCTGATGTTCGCCTACGGCTTCGTGATGAGCCTGCAATACACCGCGATGAATACGCTCGCCTTCGTCGACCTGGCGCCCGAGCGCGCGGCGCAGGCGTCGTCGGTGACATCGGCGGTGCAATATCTTGTGATCAGTTTCGGCATCGCGCTGTCGTCGTGGCTGCTGGCGATCTTCCTCAGCGGCCACCACCACGATCCCGGCGCCTACGTGCGCGGTTTCCGCGCCGCGGTGCTGGTGATGGCCGCGCTGTCGCTGGTTGCCGTGTACGTGTTCACGCGCTTGCGTCACGACCGGCCGCTGCGAAGGTCGATCACGACGCCCGAGACCGCGGCGTGATTCAAGCCCTCTCCCCCGAACGATGGACTGTTTGGGGGAGAGGGAGAACAGCGCGCCCGCTCGGGTCGTCATGTAGCATCGCGCGATGGCCGATACCACCGCGATCCTGCTGGAGGTCTTCATCATCTTCGCTGCCGCGCAGGCCGGCAGCATCGCGGCGCGCTGGGTTCGCCTGCCGGACGTGGTCGGACAGATCGTCATCGGCTGCGTCATCGGGCCTTCGCTGTTCGGCTGGATCACGCCCAGCGAACCGCTGGAGGTGCTTTCCGAAATCGGCGTGGTGTTGCTATTGTTTTCGGTCGGGCTGGAAACGCGGATCGAGGACGTGAAGCGCGTGGGCGGCAGCGCGTTCGCCGTCGGCGTGATCGGCGTGATCATTCCGTTCGTGTGCGGCACGTTCTGGGCGCATTCCATCGGTCCCGACTGGCCGCGTTCGTTGTTCGTGGCCGCGGCGTTCGTGGCGACATCCGCGGGCATCACCGCTGCCGTGCTGAAGCAACTCGGCGCCCTGCGCCGCACCGAGAGTCGCGTGATCCTCGGCGCGGCGGTGATCGACGACATCCTGGCAATGCTGCTGCTGGGCGTGGTGGTGGCGATCCAGGCCGGCGGCTCGCTACGCGTCGGCAGCCTGCTCGCGGTCGCCGGCGAAGCGCTGGGCTTCGTGCTGGTGGTGGGCTGGCTGGGCACGCTGATGATGCGGCGCGGTTCGAAATGGCTGGAACGCTCGCGCAATCCGCTGTCGCCGTTGCTGGTCGTGCTGGTGCTGTGCCTCGGACTCGCGTGGGTGGCGACACGCTTCGGCCTGGCCGCGATCATCGGCGCATTCCTTGCGGGCATGATTGCATCGGAAACGCGGCAACGCGTGCAACTGGAAGAACAGATGCAACCGCTGCTGGCCTTGCTCACGCCGTTCTTCTTCGTCCTGACCGGCGCGAAGGTGGATCTTGCGAAACTCGCCAGCGGCGAAGCGCTGTGGCTGCTGCTGGTCGCGACGGTGCTGGCACTCGTCACCAAGCTCGTCGGCGGCTGGCTGGGCGCGTTGCGGCTGGGCCCGCGCAGCGCGCTGATCGTCGGCGTCGGCATGATTCCGCGCGGCGAAGTCGGCATCGTGGTCGCGGCGCTGGGCTTGTCTGCCGGCGTATTCGGCGATTTGCTTTACGCGGTGATCATCGCGATGTCGCTGCTGACGTCCATCATCGCGCCGCCGTTCTTGGCGTTGCTGCTGGAACAATCAACCCCGCTCCCTTCGGGAGAACGGCTGGGGTAACGGCGCGGATTCACCCATGGACGCGAGGACAAACGCTGGTCCGGGCGTCCGCATGACGAGTTACCTTCCGGATTCCCCGGTTTCCTCGAACACCTGCCTTGCGATCCCCAGTGCCGTGCTCGCGACCGGCCAGCCGGCGTAGAACGCAAGATGCGTGATCGCCTCGATCAGTTCGTCGCGCGTCAGGCCATTGTCCAGCGCACGCTTGAAATGGAATGGCATTTCGTTGGTGCGGTACAGCGAAACGAGACAGGCCACGGTTACGAGGCTGCGGTCGCGCGGCGAAAGTTCGGTGCGGTTCCATACGTCGCCGAACAACACACCATCGGTATAACCGGCAAGCGCAGGCGCAATGTCGGCGAAAGGATTCTTGCGTGGAACAGCGGGTTCATCGGCCATGGATGGTCTCCTTTTGCCTCGCGTGAAGGTCAGCCCAGGTACTGCGCATCCGTGACTTTTTCCAGCCACTCGACGGCCTTGCCGTCCCTGGATTCCTGGATTGCGATGTGCGTCATTGCGGTCTTGTCGGTCGCACCGCGCCAGTGTTTCCTGCCGGGCGGACAGGTGACGACGTCGCCGGGACGGATTTCCTGCTTCGGTTCGCCCTCGCATTGCGTCCAGCCGAGGCCCGCCGTGACGATCAGGGTTGTTTGCCCGCAGGGATGCGTATGCCACGCCGAGCGTGCGCCGGGTTCGAAGGTGACGCACGCCCCGCTGACAGGTGCAGGGCCCGGCGACTGGAACAGCGGATCGATCCGCACGCTGCTGGTGAAATATTCCGCCGGTCCCTTGCTGGAAGCTTGCGATCCATTGCGTTGGATGGTGCTCATGATTGTGTCCTGTTTCAGATGGAATGCCGTATCGGGCGCCTTGCTTGCGCATCACGCTTCGGGTATCGACCTGCCGTAATTCTCGAGCGTCACGCTATCGGGCTCTGGACCGCCGCGTACGCCTGTATCGAGCGTATCGATCGCGGCAAGCTGCTGACTGGTGAGTTCGAAATCGAAAAAGTCGAAGTTCTCGGCAATGCGCGCGGGCCTGGTCGATTTCGGGATGGCCGAACGACCCTCTTGCAGGTGCCAGCGCAGCATGACTTGCGCCGCCGACTTGCCGTGCTCATGCGCGATCTGCAGCAGCGTGGGGTCGTCGAACGTGCTCTTCCTGCCTCCCCGGTATGACGTGATCCCGCCGATGGGCGACCACGCCTGAGTCAGAATGCCGAGTCGGGCGTGAAGGCTTTGCAGTGGCTTCTGCTGGAAGTACGGATGGACCTCGATCTGGTTCACTGCGGGTACCACCAACGCTTCCGCCAGCAGTCGATCCAGCATCTCCGGTATGAAATTGCTGACGCCGATCGCACGCACCTTGCCGTCGGCGAGCAGTTTCTCAAGTGCCCGCCAGGCAGCTAGCGTGAGGTCGAAGCGGCTCGTCAGCGGTTGATGCAGGAGCAGCAGGTCGATGCGCTCAACACCCAGCTTGCCTGCGCTTTTGTCGAAAGCATGCTGCGTGGCGTCGTAGCCGTAGTCGCTGATCCACACCTTGGTCTCAATGAACACTTCGTCGCGGCCGATGCCCGAGCTGCGGATGCCTTGGCCAACCTCGCGCTCGTTGCCATAAGAGGCAGCCGTATCGATGAGGCGATAGCCCACATGCAAAGCCTCCTGCACTGCGGCAGTTGTGACATCGGGCGGTGTCTGGAAAACGCCGAAACCGAGCATTGGCATCCGTAGATCGTTGTTCAAAGTCACCGTTTGCATTGCTCTTTCCTCAATGGCGATCTGCTGGGCGCGCTCCGACAGGCTCAGTGGGAACGGATGGCAACCCATCCCGTTCGGGAAGCGTTCGCCACATCCAATGGATGGAGCACACACGCCAACCTAGCGCAGAAAACGATACGCGATTGCTGCGAAATCCTGCATGGCTCCACAAACCGACTCATCAATCCCGCGCACGCGCGTGAGTGACAATGCGCGCCGTGTTCGATGTCCGACGCGCCTTCACGCTGTCTTGTCGCCGACTATCGGACAGTCGCAACTTCCGGAGGTCCAGCATGTCCGCGAAGAACCACGACGAACAGCGCGACCCGTCGAGCAGCGCTGGCCTGCCGGCACTCAGCCGGCGCTCGTTCCTGAAAGCGCTCGGGGTGACGAGCGTCGCGTCGGGCGTGGGTTTGCCGTTGGCCGCGCAAGCGGGTGCGTTCGCGGCGACCGCGGCCGGCGCGGATGCAAGCGGCCCATCCGACCAATGCATCACCACCACGCTCACGATCAATGGCCGCAAGCAGAGCGTGTACGCCGACCCGCGCACCACCCTGCTCGATGCGCTGCGCGAACACCTGCAACTCACCGGCACCAAGAAGGGTTGCGATCATGGTCAGTGCGGCGCCTGCACGGTGCACGTCAACGGGCGGCGCGTGAATGCGTGCCTCAGCCTTCTGGCGATGCACGAAGGCGACGAAGTCACCACGATCGAGGGCTTGGGTTCACCCGATCACCTGCATCCGATGCAACGGGCCTTTTTGGAACACGATGGCTATCAGTGCGGCTACTGCACCTCCGGCCAGATCATGTCCGCCGTGGCGATCCTGAAGGAACCGTGGGGCAACGGCGACGCCGAGATCAAGGAAGCAATGAGCGGCAACATCTGTCGCTGCGGCGCGTACAAGAACATCCTGGCCGCGATCAGGCAGGTGCGCAAAGCCTGAGGATTTCCCATGGAACCGTTCGCTTTTTCGCGCGCCACCGATCCCGCCCAGGCCATCAAGGTGGCCGCCGCGGCATCCACCGCGCAGCAAGGTGCCGAGGTTCGCTTCGTGGCCGGCGGCACCACGCTGATCGACCTGATGAAACTCGATGTCGAAATGCCCTCGCGCGTCGTCGACATCAATCACCTTCCGCTGGCCGAGGTCGAGCGCACGCCCGACGGCGGTTTGAAGATCGGCGCTCTGGTGCGCAATTCCGATCTGGCCAACCATGCGGACGTGCAACGCGATTACCCGGTGTTGTCGCAGGCGTTGCTGGCTGGCGCGTCGGGCCAGTTGCGCAACATGGCGACCACCGGCGGCAATCTGTTGCAGCGCACGCGCTGCGTGTATTTCCGCGATACCGCCACGCCCTGCAACAAGCGCGAACCCGGCAGCGGCTGCTCGGCCATCGACGGCTACAACCGCAACCTGGCGGTGCTCGGCACCAGCGGGCACTGCATCGCCAGCAATCCTTCCGACATGAACGTGGCACTGACCGCGTTGCAGGCTACCATCGTGATCCGCGGAGCGAAAGGCGAGCGCAAGGTGCCGATCGGCGAATTCTTCCTGCTGCCGGGCGACACCCCGCAACACGAAACGGTGATGCAACCGGGCGACCTGATCACCCACGTGCTGCTGCCGCCACCGCAACCGGGCGCGCGCTCGCACTACCTGAAGCTGCGCGATCGCGCGTCGTATGAATTCGCGCTGGCGTCGGCTGCGGTCTTGGTCGCCAGCGACGGCGGAACGATCCGCTACGCGCGGGTGGCGCTGGGCGGCGTCGGCACCAAGCCATGGCGTTCGCCGGAAGCGGAACAGGCGTTGATCGGAAAATCCGCGAATCGTGCAACCTTCGCTGCGGCGGCCGACGCCGCAATGCGCGACGCGAAACCGCAGAGCCAGAACAGCTTCAAGATCGAACTGGCGAAGCGCTGCGTGATCAGCGCGCTCACCACCGTCGCAAACGCCTGAAGGAGCCACGCATGTCCCCCAATGCCCCTTCCGCAACAACGCAACCGGTCGGCCGCGCAACCATTCGCGTGGACGGTCCGCTGAAGGTCAGCGGCGCTGCGTGCTACACCTCGGATTACCACTTTGCGGACATGCTGTACGCCGTGCCGGTCGGCGCCACCATCGCCAGCGGCACCGTGAAGTCGATCGACACGCAAGCCGCCGAAGCGATGCCGGGCGTGCGCAAGGTGTACACACGGCAGAACCTCGGCAAGCTTTACCGCGTGCCTTCGTCGGCCAAGGTGCTGGTGGATGAACGCCGCCCGCCGTTCGAGGACGACACGATCCGCTACTACGGCCAGTACATCGCGCTGGTGGTGGCCGACACCTTCGAGCACGCGACCGCGGCCGCGCGCAAGGTCAAGGCCAGCTACGACGCGAAGAAGCCCGATGTCTCGACCGTGCTCCAGCCCGACGGCTCACCCAAAGCCGAAACCAGGCACGGCAATCCCGACGAGTGGAACGTCGCACTGTCCAAGGTCGAAACCGAGCGTGGCGATCCCGACGCGGCGTTCGCCTCCGCGCCGGTGAAGATCGACCACGTCTACAACACACCGATCGAGACGCACTCGTCGATCGAGTTGCACGCCAGCGTCGCGACCTTCGATGGCACCCATTACACCTTGTACGAAACCACGCAGGCGGTGACGAATTTCCACGGCGTGCTGGCGGAGATGCTGGGCGTGCCGAAGGAAAACGTCCGCGTCGTCACCGAATTTCTCGGCACCGGCTTCGGCGGCAAGCTGTGGCCGTGGCCGCAATCGCCGCTGGCCGCCACGGCGGCGCGCGACCTGCGCAAGCCGGTCAAGCTGGTGGTGACGCGGAAGACGGATTTCGAGTCCACCGGCCATCGTCCGCATACGCGGCAGCGCATCCGCCTCGGCGCCGACCGTGACGGCAAGCTGGTGTCGTTGCGGCACGATTACATCTATTCCCGCGCGCTCGAGTGCGACTACGAGGAGGATTGCGGCGAGTCCTCGGGCTTCCTGTATTCGACGCCCAACTTGCGCGTCACCGAAGCGCACGCGACCCGCAACGTCGGCGTCCCCACTTCGATGCGCGGACCCGGCGCGGTACCGGGCCTGCATGCCTTGGAATCGGGCATGGACGAACTGGCCGTAGCGCTGAAGATGGATCCAGTCGAGCTGCGCCTCAGGAACGACACGCTCACCGACGAGAGCAAGAACATCCCGTTCTCCTCGCGCCACCTGAAGGAGTGCCTGACCACCGGCGCCGAAAAATTCGGCTGGTCTCACCGCAATCCAGCGATCGGCTCGATGCGCGACGGCGACAGGATTCTGGGCTGGGGCATGGCGGCGTGCACGTGGATGGCCGCGCGCTGGCCGTCGCAGGTTAGCGTGATGTTCAATGCCAATGGCACGCTGCGCGTGGCCAGCGGCACCCAGGACATCGGCACCGGCACCTATACCGTGCTGGCGCAAATGGCCTCGCAGTTGACCGGCGTGGACATATCGAAAATAAAGGTGGTGATCGGCGACAGCAGCCTGCCGCCCGGACCGATTTCGGGCGGCTCGATGGCGACCGGTTCGCTGGTGCCCGCGGTGGCGCAGGCCGCGCGCGAAGCGATCAAGCAACTGTTGGCCGCGGCCAGCGAAGGCGACAGCCACTTCGAAAAAGCGCCGGTGGGAAAACTCGATTTCCACGACGGGCGCGTGCACCGCAAGGGCCAGTCGCCCGAGACCGGCCGTTCCTTCGAAGAAGTGCTGGCCGCGGCGCGGCGCGGCCACGTCGAGGGGCGCGGCAAGTCGGAAGGTACCTTCGGCCAGAAGAATCCGAAGTTCTCGATGCATTCCTTCGGCGCGCATTTCGTGGAAGTCGGCTGGCAGCCGGAGATCGCGCGCCTGCGCGTCAGCCGCACGCTCACCGTGATCGACGGCGGGCGCATCATCAATCCGCTCACCGGCGCCAACCAGATCGAAGGCGCGGTCGCGATGGGCATCGGCATGGCGCTGTTCGAGGAAACCCGCTACGACCCGCGCAATGGCATGCCGATCAACAGCAATCTTGCCGACTACGTCATGACCACGCATGCGGACGCACCGCCGATGGAAGTGATCTTCCTCGATTATCCCGACACCCACCTCAATGAAATGGGCGCGCGCGGCATCGGCGAAATCGGACTGGCCGGCGTGGCCGCAGCCATCGCGAACGCCGTGCATCACGCCACCGGCGTGCGCGTGCGCGATCTGCCGATCCACATCGAGGATCTGTTGGCGTCGAAGGTGGCATGAAAGATATTTTCGTCATTCCCGCGAAAGCGGGAATCCAGTGTTTATCTCTTGTAAAGCAAAGTCACTGGATTCCGGATCGCCGCTTCGCGTCGTCCGGAATGACGACACCATATTGGTCATGAACTCGGGAAAAGAACTTCGCCTGTTGCTTGCAACACTGCGCGATCTGCATCGCAATGTCGACCAACGCGCGGCCCTGGCGACGATCACCCGCACCCGTGGCTCGACCTTTCGCCATGCCGGCACGCACATGCTGGTACGCAGCAATGGTGAAGTGGTATGCGAACTTTCCGGCGGCTGCCCGCAGCGCGACATCGTGCAGCGTGCGCTGGAGGTAATCGCTACCCGGCAACCGCGGCTGGTGAACTACAACGCCGAATCCGGTCTCGACCTGTTGATGGAAATGGGCTGCGGTGGGGAGCTGGAGGTGCTGATCGAACCGCTTGGCGGTGCTGACGTGGGCGCTATTGCCGAAGCACTGCAGCGCTGCCTCGACGAACGCCGCAAGGCATGGCTGGCGACCTGGTTCGCCGATGAGCGCGCGGTCGTTACGCCGCGCCGGCTGGTGATCGATGGCGACCGCATCAGTCATGACGCCATCGGCGATCCGTTGCTGCGGCAATCCATACTGGAAGCGGTCGGCGAACAGCCGGAGCGATCACAAACCTTGCGCCTGCCCTCTTCCAGCGGCATCGCCGACGTGCTGCTCGAACCGGTGGCTCCGCCGCACGCGCTGACGATCATCGGTTGCAGCGCCACCGCGCTGGCCTTGTTGCCGGTCGCCGAGACACTGGGATGGCAAGTCACGCTGGTGGACGGCGACCCGCAACACCTGCGCGCGGCTGGCTTGCCAAGGGAAATACGCACGATATGCGCGGGTCCGCACGAAATACGCGCGAAGCTCGTGCTGGACACCAACGGCTCAGTGATGGCGATGACCCACAACATCGAACAGGACATCGCTTATCTCGCGGCCTTGCGCGACGTACCCGTGGCGTACCTCGGCGCGCTGGGCTCACCCGAGCGCGCCGCCCGCATCCGTGATGCGCTGGACGGCTGCGAAGTGCATGCGCCTGCGGGACTCGACATAGGTTCGGAAACGCCCGCGCAAATCGCGCTCGCGATCGCCGCGGAAATCACGGCCGCGCTCAATCGCCGCAGCGGCGGACCGTTGTGCAATCGCAACGGCAACATCCGTTCAACCGGATCGGAAATTGCGACGCATGCAATACAGTGATGCCGCGATCGTGCTGCTGGCCGCGGGCAAAGGCCGCCGTTTCGGTGGCATCAAGCAACTGGCGATGCTGGCCGGCGAGCCGATTGTGCATCGTGCCGCGCGCCTGCTGCTGGAAACCGGCGCACCCTTGATCGTGGTCACCGGCGCGCACGCCAAGGAAGTGAAAGCCGCGCTCGACGACCTCTCCGTGCACCGGGTTCGCAACAACGCGTGGCAGGAGGGCATGGGCACGTCACTCGCCGCGGGCTTTCGCCATCTGCTCGAACACTTCGACACCGTCACCGGCGCGTTGCTTTGTCTGGCCGACCAACCGCTGCTCGATTCGACATTGCCCATTCGGATGTTGCACCGTCATGCGCAAGCGACCGACCGGCTACTCGCCGTCGCGCATGACGGCATTGCCGGTCCGCCCGTGTTGTTCCCACGCGACTGCTTTGCCGAACTGGCGGAATGGTCCGGCCATGCAGGCGCGCAGGCGATGCTGCGCCGTGAAGCTCTGCGGCTCGAAACCTTTGTGGTGGATCTTCCACCCGATATCGACACGCCTGCAGATCTCGACCGGGCAGCCATGCAACTGCTACAGTGCGAAAAGGGGTAGCGCTGTGCCGGCGCGGCGAGTGGAGTCAGTGCGCCGGTTTTGCGCGTGGCGCGGCAACTGCCAGGCGCGCAGCGACCGCGTCGAAAAATGACGCCGGCAATTCGGCCGTCACGGGCACCGTCCACGCATGTTCGTTCGCGAACGTGCGGCACTTGACCGCGTCCTTTTCGGTCATCAGGACGGGCAAGCCATCGCCGAAGGCGAGATCGGCTGGCGCGTAGCGATGGTGATCGGGGAACGGGTGTTCGATCGGATCGACGCCGTTCTCGCGCAGCGAGTCAAAGAAACGCCTAGGGTTGCCGATGCCGGCGATAGCGTGCACGCGCGTGCCCGCGAAAGCTGCGAGCGGCGACGTACGCGCGGGATCGACGAGTGCGCAGGCATTCGAAAGCACGAGCTGCATCGGGACTTCGCCATCGCGCGCAACACCACCGTTGCAGACCACGAAATCGACAGCGCGCAAACGCGACTCCGGTTCGCGCAATGGACCCGCCGGCAGCAGGCGCCCATTGCCGAAGCGGCGCATCCCGTCGACCACGCAAATTTCGATGTCGCGGGCAAGTGCGTAATGCTGCAGGCCGTCATCGGCGATAACGTCATCTACGCCTGCGGGCAACAGCAGCCGCGCGGCCTCGGCGCGTTTCGCGCCGATCGCGACGGGTGCGTCAGTACGCATGCGGATCAATGCAGGTTCGTCGCCCACCACTGCGGGATCGGGTTGCGCGTCGAGCAACATCGGCGCACGTGCCGAGCCGCCGTAACCACGGCTGACCATGCCGGGTCTGAAGCCCTGCGCGCGCAATGCCTCCACCAGCGCGATCGTCAGCGGCGTCTTGCCGGCGCCACCCGCGACGAGATTGCCGACGACGATCACCGGCACCGGCAGCCGTGTGCTGTGCAACCAGCCACGACGATACATCGCGCGGCGCGCAGCGGTCACGCCTCCGTACAATTGCGCCAGTGGCCGCGTCCACCACGGCGATGGACGGTTCCCGTACCAGCAATCCTGCAAGTCGTCCGCGATAGCCACGGCGCGCGCTCAGGCCGCGGCCGTTGCCGCGTCGCGGAACTGCAGATGATGCAGGGCGGCGTACTTGCCGCCGCGGGCGAGCAATTCGGCGTGGGTACCGCGCTCGACGAGGTGACCCTGGTCAAGCACGACGATCTGGTCGGCGTGCTCCACGGTCGACAGGCGATGCGCGATCACCAGCGTGGTGCGGTTCTTCATCAGGCGCGACAGCGCGTCCTGGATCAGCCGTTCCGATTCGGTATCGAGCGCGCTGGTGGCCTCGTCCAGCACCAGGATGGGAGCATTCTTCAGCAACGCGCGCGCCACGGCGATGCGCTGGCGCTGTCCGCCGGACAACAGCGCGCCGCCCTCGCCCACCCGGCTGTGGATGCCGTGGGGCAGTTCGCGGATGAACTCCATCGCGTTCGCGGCTTCGGCCGCCGCGATGATCTCGGCTTCGCCGGCATTCGCCAACGCGCCGTAGGCGATGTTCTTCGCGATGGTGTCGTCGAACAACACCACGTCCTGCCCGACCCACGCGATCTGCGCGCGCAGGCTGCGCAAGCTGTATTCGCCCAGCGGATGACCATCCAGCAACACTTCGCCCGAGGTCGGTTCGTAGAAACGCGGAATCAGGCTGGCGAGACTCGACTTGCCGCTGCCGGAACGCCCGACCAGCGCCGTGATCGAGCCGCGCGGACAATCGAGTGAAATGCCGCGCAGCGCCGCCGTACTGGCGCCGGCATAGGTCAGGTGCACGTCACGATATTCGATGTCGCCGCGGCAACGCTCGATCGCGCGCGTGCCGTCGTCACGCTCGACCGGCGCGTCGATGATGCCGAACAACTCCTGCGCCGCAGCGAGCCCGCGCTGGATGTTCGCCTGCACCGTGGTCAGGCGCTTCAGCGAAGGCAGGATGCCGCCCATGCACATGAACAGGCGCATGAAGCCGCCCGCCGTCAAACCCCGGTGCGCCATGAACGGCCGCGTGGCGAAGAACACGATCAGGGCCAGCGCGATCGCGGCGGCGAGCTGCACGAACGCGGTGGACAATCCGTTGGTGGCGGCCACCTTGATGTTCAACTTGCGGGTGCGATCGGTCACGTCGTCGAAGCGCTTCGCTTCGTAATCCTGGCCGCCGAACACCTTCACCTCGCGGTGCGCGCCGACCACTTCCTCGACCACACTGGTGACGCGGCCAACCACGTCCTGGATGGTGACGTTGATGCGGCGGTAGCGCCGGCTGACGTAGGTTACGAGGATCCCGATCGACGGCACCATCACCAGCAGCGCGAGCGTCAGCAACCAGCTCGTCCACAACATCATCGCGACCAGGCCGGCCACTGTCAGGCCGTCCACGATCGCGATCTTGGCGGAATCTGTGGTGGCCTGCGCGACCTGTTCGCTGGTGTAAGTGATCCGCGAAATCTGCTGGCCCGACGATTCGCGGTCGAAGAACGTGGTCGGCATGCGCAGGTATTTGTCGAAGATGCGGCGGCGCATGTCCTGCACCACGCTGCGCCCGACGTAGGCGCTGCCGTAGCTCTCGATGTAGACCGCGATGCTGCGCACGAAGAAGATGCTGACGATGATGATCGGCATCCAGAAGATCATGTTCGGGTCGCGGTTCACGAACAGCTTGTCGACCAGCGGTTTGACCTCCTTCGCGAACAGCGTCATGCACACCGCATCGGCCACCATCGCCAGGATGGTGATGAGCACCACCCACCGGTACGGACGCAGCAAGCCCAGCAGGCGCCGATACGTCGTTGCGTCGGAAGCCGCGTCGCTCATGATGCCGGCGCGCCCGAAGCCGGCGTCGTCGCGATCGACAGGTGCGTGAAGCCGAGCCGGCCCAACGCATCCATCGCGGTGACCACGGCCTGGTGCGGCGTCATCCCGTCGGCGCGCAGCAGCACCGGACGTTCGTGATCGCTGCCGGCCACGGCCTGGATGGCGCGCGACAGCGTCGACTCGTCATCACCCAAAACCTGGTTATTGGCCACGAAGAAGTGCCCCTGCTTGTCGATCACGATCACCAGCGTATCCGCGACGGGCGCCGCGGGTTTGTCGCTGGCCTGCGGCAGCGACACCTTGAGGTGGCCCTGCTGCACGAAGGTGGTGGTCAGCACGAAGAACATCAACAGGGTCAGCAGCACGTCGATCAGGCTGACCACGTTGATTTCGAATTCGTCGGCGTTGTCGTTGCCGATGCGCATGTCAGATCGTCGCGCGCGCCACGCGCGGCGCACTGGCCGCGGCGGCCGCGGGGCGCGTCTCGACGAGCGGCTGGCGCGTGACCGAAAGCTCGTCCAGCAATGCTGTCGCCTGCTTTTCCATCTGCACCACGTAGCCGCGCACGCGCGAACGGAAATAGCGGTGCAGCACGTACGCGGGAATCGCAACGACCAGGCCCGACGCAGTGCACACCAGCGCCTCGCCAATGCCACCGGCCATTTTCATCGGATCACCGACGCCGGACACCATCACCGCCAGGACCATCCGGATCAGGCCGAATACCGTGCCGAGCAGCCCCAGCAGCGGTCCGATCAGCGCGATCGTGCCGAGCGTGTTGAGGTAGCGCTCCAGCCCGTGCACCACGTGGCGGCCAGTGTCCTCGATGCGTTCCTTGATTTCCGCGCGCGAACGGTTGCGCACGTCGAGTGCGGCGGCCAGCACCTCGCCTAGCGGCGAGTTCTCGCGCAGCGCCTGGATGTGCGACGGGTTCAACTGCTGCGAGTGCGCCCAGCCGCGCACCTGTTCGCCAAGGCCGGGCGGCAGCACCGCGCTGCGACGCAACGTCCAGAAACGCTCCAGCACGATCGCAAGGCCAACCGCCGAGCAGATGAGGATGGGCAGCATGCCCCAGCCGCCCGCCTTCAGGATTTCGAACACGTGAAGCTCCGCCAACCGGTGGATTCGCGCAGGATGATAGCAGTGCGGCCGCACGCTTCAGCGTGATGCCGTGCCGTGTTCGCGCCAGTATCGGGCTTGGCGGATTCGCTCCTCGGAAAGGACGCGCGGCGGCATGTCGATGGGAAACGCGACCCGCACCGCACCGGTGTCCGGCGTGTTCAGGAGCGGAATATCCAGATCGGCGTAACGCGTGATCACTTCCGGCGCCGGATGGTGATAACCGTTCAAGTAGCCGGTCGAAGCGATCGCGAGCTGCGGATGCAGCGCCTGCAGGTACGCGAGGCTGGACGACGTCTTGCTGCCGTGATGCGGCGCCACCAGCACCAGCGGCGGCCCGGGCGGCACCGCGCGCGCAATGTCGGATTCGACCTCCGATGAGGTGTCGGCGGGAAGCAGCAGCCGTCCGCTGCCGCCGCTGACCAGCAACACGCAACCGGCGTCGTTGCCTTGCACCGTCGCCGGCGCGGGCGGACGCAACATGCGAAAGTCGACACCGTCCCAGCGCCAATGCTGGCCCGCATCGCACTGCCGCATCGGCACCGGGCCGCGTGCCGGTTCGCCGCCCCACACCGGCGTGCCCGGATACGCCGACAGCACCGACACCGCGCCACCCGAATGATCGTTGTCGCCGTGGCTGATGATCAGGCCGTCGAGATGCGTCACATCGAGTGCGTGCAGGCTCGGCACCACCGCGGCTTCGCCGAGATCGAAACCGGAGGGATAACGCGCGCCGGCATCGACCAGCAGCGCATGCGAACGCGTCCGCACCAGTACCGACAACCCTTGGCCCACGTCGATCACGGTCGCGCGGAACGCGCCGTCGATCGGCAATGTGGTGCGCGGCCAGCACAACGGCAATAGCGCCAGCGCCCCCAGCGCACGCGCCGGCACGCCGCGCGGCGCGAGCAGCCACACCGAACCGATGCAGGCCAGCACGAATGCAAGCAATGACGTTTCCGGCAGGTATTGCATCGCGGCCGGCCAGGATGCGAGATGCAGCAGCAGCCACCACAAGGCATCGACGAGATGCGCGCAAAGGTGCAGCAGCGCTCGCCCCGCCCACGGCCACGCGAACAACAGCGCGCACGCCGCGAGATCGATCGGCACGATCACGAAACTCACGAACGGTACGGCCACGAGGTTCGCAAGCGGCGCGACCAGCGATGCCTGCCCGAAGAACCACACGGTCAGCGGCAGCAACGCGAGCGTCATCAGCAATGGCGCGAGGCCGATCTCCTTCAAGTGCCCGCGCCAGCCGCTGTCGCGCGCCAGCGTCCACGCCAGCAGCGCGACGCCCGCGAAGGACAACCAGAAGCCCGCCGACAACACCGACAGCGGATCGATGACCAGAATGGCGATGAGCGCCAGGCCAAAGCCTTCGCCGAAACCGCCGCCGCGCCGCAGCAGTCGCCAGCCTGCGATCACCGCGATCATCAGGAGCGTGCGCGTGGTCGGCAGCCCGAATCCCGCGAGCGCGCCGTACGCGAGCGCCGCCGGAAACGCCACCGCGGCTTCCGCCAAGGGCCGTGCGAGACGCAACCCCAGCGCGGGAAATAGCCACCACACCAGCCGCACCAGCCAAGCGCCGAACACGGCCGCGAGGCCGACGTGGAAGCCCGAGATCGCGATCAGGTGACTGATGCCGGTGGCGCGCACCACCTGCCAGTCGTGCTCGTCGAGCGCGCGTTCGTCGCCGACGCTGAGCGCACGCAGCAGACGTGCGGCGTGCGCGTCGTCGGTCAGCGCCGCTTCGATCGCCGCGGCGATGCGCGCGCGGAGACCGTCCACGCACGCGCCTTCTTCGAGCAAGGCGTTGGCCGGATCCTCGCGCACATAACCCGTCGCGATGATGCCCTTCTGCAACGCCGAGCGCTCGAAATCCATGCCGCCAGGATTGACCAATCCGTGCGGCCGCTTCATCCGCACCCGCAGGCGCCACGTCGAACAAGGCCGGATCACCGGCACGTCATGCTGGCGCGACGCATACCATGACAGGCGCACATGGCCTTGCACGGGCACCCGGCGATCCTCGAACGAAGCGTGCGCGACATCGAAGTCGAAACGCGTCGAACCGTCCTGCGCCTGCGGCAGGTCCGTCACCGTGCCGGTCACCAGGATGTCCTGCTTTTCCAGCGCGTGCGGCAGGCGCGCCTGCATGGCGATGTCAGCGCGCCATGCGGTCCAGGCGAATGCGCCCACCACGAGCGTAAACAGCCACAACCAGGCGAACTTTCGCCAGAGCAGACATGCAAGAAGGCCGGCCAACGCGGACACCGCAAGCACGGTGTCGAGCCAACGTGGCGGCAGCACCGGCAATCCCTGCACCAGCACCGCACCGGCAAGAATCGCCAGCGCGCCACTCAGCATCCCCGGCCGGCTTCGGATTGCGCGGCATTCCGTGCGCGCGTCCATGTTGAGGTCAGCCGTCGTGCGGCATGGGCTGCAATGCGCCGCCCGTCAGTTCCAGCACGCGGTTCATGCGCCGCGCCAGGTTGTGGTCATGCGTGACCAGCACGATCGCGGTGCCGATTTCGCGGTTGAGTTCCAGCATCAGTTCGTACAGCGCCGACGCATTCTGCTCATCGAGGTTGCCGGTCGGTTCGTCCGCCAGCACGCACGCGGGACGCGTCACCAGCGCGCGCGCCATCGCGCAGCGCTGGCGTTCGCCGCCGGAAAGCTCGCTGGGCTTGTGTTCGAGGCGATGGCCCAGTCCAACGCGTTCGAGCAGCGCCTGCGACTGCGTGCGCGCTTCCGGAATCGCCGCGCCGCGGATCAGCAGCGGCATCGCGACATTTTCCAGCGCACTGAACTCCGGCAGCAGGTGATGGAACTGGTAGACAAAACCCAGCGCCCGGTTGCGCACGCGTCCGCGTTCGGCGTCGGGCAGCTTCGACAATTCCTGGCCCTGCAACTCCACCGAACCCTTGCTCGGCGTGTCCAGCCCGCCGACGATGTGCAGCAGCGTGCTCTTGCCGGAACCCGAAGCGCCGACGATCGCCAAGGTCTCGCCGCGCGCCACGTCGAAACTCGCGTCGTGCAGCACCGGCGTGCGCAGCTTGCCTTCCTTGTACGTTTTCGCGATGTGGCTCACCCGGAGAACGGTGCCGTTCGTCGAGTCCCGCGTCCCGAGTCCCGCGTCCCGGCTATTCATAGCGCAAGGCCTCGGCCGGCTGCGTGCGCGATGCGCGCCATGCGGGATAGATCGTCGCCAGCAGCGAGAACAGGAACGCCATGCCGGTGATCCAGCCGACGTCGCCCCAGCGCAATTGGCTCGGGACGCTGTTGATGTAATAGACCGACTCGGGCAGGAACTGGTAGCCGGTGAGATTCTGGATGCCGTTCGCGATCGCGGGCAGGTAGGTCGCCAGCAGCACGCCGCAGACGCCGCCGACCACGATGCCCATCAAGCCGATCAGCATGCCCTGGATCATGAACACGCCCATGATGCTGCGCGGGGTCGCGCCCAGCGTGCGCAGGATCGCGATGTCCGATTGCTTGTCGGTGACCAGCATCACCAGCGACGACACCAGGTTGAACGCGGCCACCGCGACGATCAGCGACAGGATGATGAACATCACGATCTTCTCCATCGCGAGCGCGGTGAAGATGTTGGCGTATTGCTGCATCCAGCCCTGCACGCGGTAGGCGTCGCCGAGCTTGTTGGCCAGCGTGGTCGCGACCTTGTTGGCCGCGAACACGTCGTCCAGCTTCAGGCGTATGCCGCTGGGGCCACTCATCTGGTACAGCTTTTCGGCGTCGTGCAGGTTGACGATCGCGAGGCCGGAGTCGTACTGCTGCAGGCCCGCTTCGAAGATGCCGGCGACGGTGAACCGGCGCAGCCGTGGAAGTACGCCGATCGGCGACACGCTTGCTCCTGGTGCATACACGACGACCTTGTCGCCGATGTTCACCCCGAGCTGCAAGGCCAGGTCGCGGCCCAGGACGACTTTCCAAGATCCGGGCGTGAGCGACGAAAGTGTGCCAGCGATCATCTTGGAGCCGATGTCGGCAACCTTGGGTTCCTGGTCAGGCAGGATTCCGCGGATGAACGCACCCGCATTCGCTGCGTTGCCGACCAGATAGCTGCCCTGCTCCACATAGGGCGCGGCGCCGCGTACGTGCGGATTCTGCTCCGCGATCGCGAGCGCCTGTTGCCAGTTCGACATGCTGTTGCCGACGCCGCTGATGGTGGCCTGCGACACCATCGCCAGCGTGCGCGAACGCAGTTCGCCATCGAACCCGTTCATTACCGAAATCACCGTGATCAACGCGGTGAGCCCGATCACCAGCCCCAGCATCGACACGATGCTGATGAAGGAAATGAAGTGGTTGCGCCGCTTGGCGCGGATGTAGCGGGTGCCGATGTAGAGTTCGAGGGGACGGAACATGCGAGGCAACCGGACCTGAGTGGTAACCAGACTCCGTTCGCGCTGAGCGTAATGAGCATCGCGAACGAAGTCGAAGCACCGCCGTCCTTCCGCTTTGGTCCCATCTTTGTCCAAGATGGGACCTGCGCCAAGGACGAACGGGATGTGACGCGCAAGCGTGATGGAACCATCATGCGCGGGCAAGCGGTTCAGACCATCAATGGCTGTCGGCGTTCCCTGACGCGGCGGTGCCGGCGCCTTCCGCACCCAGCCGCATCCGCAACCTGCGCCGGGTATCCACATCGAGGTTGTCGGGCAGCAGCCACAGGTGCACGCGTCCACGCGGCGGCCAGCGCAGCGTCAGCACGATCAGCGGCCCGAGCACGCGCGCGTTGCCGATGGCGCCCTGCACTGTCCGGCTTGCCTCGACGATGCCATCGCGCAACGTGATGTCGGCGGTTCCGTCTTCGCGCCAGACCACGGCCTTGACCCGCGGTCGCAACATGCCCGCGATGATGGTCGCGAGATAAACCACGGTCGCGAGGTGCAGGCCGTGATGCAGCCAGGCGGGCCCGCGCATGAGCTGCACGGCCACCAGCGCGAGCAGGCCGACCACGAGCGTCGCGGCCACCAGCAACCACGACACGCGGCAGTTGAACCCGATCGCCGGCGCCTGCTTCACGGCGCCAGTCCGGCGCGACGGCGGATGTCAGTGACGATCGCGCGCCATTCCGCGCGCGGCGGTTCGGCGTGTCCCATCAACCAGTCCCAGAGTTCCGGATCCTGCCGATCGAGCAGCGCATCGAACATGGCGAACTGCGCTTCGTCCATGGATGCAGCGTGCGCTTCCAGCCAGCCGCCCAACAGCGCGTCCAGCTCGCGCGTCCCGCGCCGGCAACGCCACTGCATGCGCTTCAGGCGCGCGTCGGTCACCGGCACGAATCCTGCTCCCCGTGGAATCCGCGCCGTCAAACGGTGCGGTTGACCAGCATCAACTTGATCCCGGCGATCGCCTTGGCCGGATTCAAACCCTTCGGACAGGTGTTGGTGCAATTCATGATGGTGTGGCAGCGGTACAGCTTGAACGGATCATCCAGGTTGTCCAGGCGTTCGCCGGTGGCTTCGTCGCGCGAATCGATGATCCAGCGATACGCCTGCAGCAACGCCGCCGGACCGAGGAAGCGCTCGGGGTTCCACCAGTAACTCGGACACGAGGTGGAACAGCACGCGCACAGGATGCACTCGTACAGGCCGTCGAGTTTCTTGCGGTCTTCCGGCGATTGCAGGCGTTCGCGCGAACCTGGCGCGCTGGCGGTTTGCAGCCACGGCTCGATCGACGCGTACTGCGCATAGAAGTGCGTCGTGTCCGGCACCAGGTCCTTCACCACCGGCATGTGCGGCAACGGATAGATGCTGACCGCGCCCTCCGGCAACTCGTCCAGCCCCTTGGTGCAGGCCAGCGTGTTCTCGCCGTCGATGTTCATCGCGCAGGAACCGCACACGCCTTCGCGGCAGGAGCGGCGCAGCGTGAGCGTGGGATCGATCTCGTTCTTGATCTTCAGCAGGACGTCCAGGACCATCGCCATGCCGGTGACATCCACCTCGTAGGTGTCCACGCGCGGGTTGCCGCCGACGTCCGGGTCCCAGCGATACACCTTGAAGGTGCGCACCTTCTTGGCGCCGGGCTTCGCGGCGAAATGCCTGCCCTTCTGCACCTTCGACATCTGCGGCAATGTGAATTCGGCCATCTTGGGTTCCGTGTTCGTTGAAACTTTTTTTGAGTGAGGAAAGTCGCTCGCTACGCTCGTTGCAAGTCGCGCCTGCGGCGCTGCAAATGGCCAAGAGGAACCGCCGTCCCGTGGCTCTTCCCTTTACGCTTTACAGGGCGCGCAGCACCCGACTTGCCCTTCACTGCTCTCAATACACCCGCTTCTTCGGCGGCACGCTCGCCACTTCGTCGTCCATCGTGTTCGAATGCACCGGCCGGTAATCGAACGCGCAGCGGCCGTTGTCGTCGATGGCTACCATCGTGTGCTTCATCCACTCGGCATCGTTGCGTTCGGGATAGTCCTCGCGCGCGTGCGCGCCGCGGCTTTCCGTGCGCTGCTCGGCCGAATGCATCGTGGCCACGGCCTGGCCGAGCAGGTTGGACAACTCGAACGTTTCGACGAGATCGGAATTCCAGATCAGCGAACGATCCGTGACCCGGATGTCGGCAAAGCCCGCGTACACCTCGTCGATTTTCGCGCAGCCCTGCTGCAGCGTTTCTGCGGTACGGAACACCGCCGCGTCGGCCTGCATGGTCTTCTGCATCTTCAGGCGCAGCTCGGCGGTCGGCGTGCCGCCGTTGGCGTGGCGCAGCTTGTCGAGCCGCGTCAATGCGGGTTCCAGCGCGTCGGAAGGCAGGTCGCGGTGCGGTGTATCGGGTGTGACCACTTCGGCGCAGCGGTTGGCGACCGCGCGGCCGAACACCACCAGGTCCAGCAGCGAGTTCGAACCCAGGCGGTTGGCGCCGTGCACCGACACGCACGCGGCTTCGCCGATCGCGAACAGTCCTGGCACAACCACGTCGGGATCGTCGCCGACCTTCTGCACCACTTCGCCGTGGTAATTGGTCGGGATGCCGCCCATGTTGTAGTGCACGGTCGGCAGCACCGGAATTGGCTCCTTCGTCACGTCGACGCCCGCGAAGATGCGCGCGGTTTCGGAAATGCCGGGCAAACGTTCCTTCAGCACGTCGGCGCCGAGGTGCGCGAGGTTCAAATGCACGTGGTCGGCGTTGTCGCCGACGCCGCGGCCTTCGCGGATTTCCATGGTGATCGCGCGGCTCACGACATCGCGCGAGGCGAGGTCCTTCGCGTTCGGCGCGTAGCGCTCCATGAAGCGCTCGCCCTTCGAATTGGTGAGATAGCCGCCCTCGCCGCGCGAACCCTCGGTGATCAGGCAACCCGAACCATAGATGCCGGTCGGATGGAACTGCACGAATTCCATGTCCTGCAGCGCGAGGCCCGCGCGCAACGCCATGCCGCCACCATCCCCGGTGCAGGTATGCGCGGATGTCGCGCTGAAATACGCGCGGCCGTAACCGCCCGTCGCAAGTACGATAGCGTGGCCCTGGAACAGGTGCAGTGTGCCTTCGTTCAAGTCGATCGCGAGCACGCCGGTGATGCGCCCGCTGCGCGGGTCCTTCACCAAGTCCGTCGCGAAATATTCGACGAAGAACTTCGCGTCGTGTTTCAGCGCCTGCGTGTACAGCGTGTGCAGGATCGCATGGCCAGTGCGGTCGGCCGCGGCGCAGGTGCGCTGCGCGACGCCTTCGCCGTAACGCGTGGTCATGCCGCCGAACGGACGCTGGTAGATCTTGCCTTCGGGCGTGCGCGAAAACGGCACGCCGAAGTGTTCGAGTTCGATGATCGCCGGAATCGCTTCGCGGCACATGTATTCGATCGCGTCCTGGTCGCCCAGCCAGTCGCCGCCCTTCACGGTGTCGTAGAAGTGGTAGCGCCAGTCGTCCTCGCCCATGTTGCCGAGCGCCGCGGCCACGCCGCCCTGTGCCGCGACCGTGTGCGAGCGGGTCGGGAACACCTTGGTCACGCAGGCTGCGGAAAGGCCTTTCGCGGCAAGTCCCATCGTCGCGCGCAAGCCTGCGCCGCCGGCACCGACCACCACTACGTCGTATTGATGCGTTTCGACCTTGTAACTTTCAGAAGGCATGTCCGTCCCTTTTCCGGGATCCAATCAGTAGTAACCGGTGCCGGTGAGCCACACTGACAGCACGGCCATCACGCTGGCCAGCGCCGCCAGCACGGCGCCGAAGCGCAGCGCGATCTGCAAGGTCACTTCCAGCCAGCGCGTGTGCACGTAATCCTCGATGATCACCTGCAGCCCGAGCGCGCCGTGCCAGAACAGGCACACGCTCAACACGATCAGGAAGATCGCGTGCACCGGCTGCGCGATCGACGCCAGCACTTCCGGATAGGTGGCATGCAGCAAGCCGCCCACGAGGAACAGGAACCAGATCGACAGCGGGATCAGCGCGATCGCGGTGACGCGCTCGAGCCACCAATGATGGACGCCGGTGCCGGATGCACCATTGCCACGCGCCACCTTGAGCGGCGTGCGCAGGCCGTCCTGCCCGGGATAAGTGCTCATGCCGCACCTCCGCCCATGCGCACGATCAACAAGATCCAGACCAGCACGGTCAGCACCACGCTGAGCGCGAGGATGCCCCAACCTACTTTCCAGTAAACCGGCGCGAACTCGCGATCGCGGTTCGCGGGGCCATAGCCCTGCCCGACGTCGTGCAGCAAGTGGTAGATGCCGTGGCAGAGATGGAAAAGCAGCGACCACGTCCAGAGGAACAGCAGGATCATTCCGATCAGGCTGCCGCAAAACCACGCGAACGCGTTCCATGCCGCACCGCTGGAAGCCGCCGCGATCAGTCCCCACGCCACCAGCAATGCACCGAGGCAGAGGAACAGCCCGGTCAACCGGTGCAGCGTCGACTGCAGCATGTTGATACGCCAGCGATAGATGCCGAGATGCGGGGAAGTCGGGCGGATATTGGGCATGGACGGATTCCTAGTCACGGCTTGCGAATGCTGCCCCCACGCCGGCACGACGGCCGACGATCACCCACCATTCTCGCACGAACGCGT
>JAZKBD010000065.1:29042-31407 GCA_040388785.1 Pseudomonadota bacterium | reverse complement strand
AGCGAGCACGCGGCGATCAAAAATCTATGCAGCGGCCGTTCTTTTCCCAATCGCCGTAGCGCGTCGGGTCGAGCGCGTCGCCTTCGGGCGTGGGACGTTCGCGCGGTGCGGTGCCGGGCGGCGCGGCAGGCGCGACGCCGGGATCAGATTGCGTGTGCGGGTATTCGTGGTGCTCGTCTGCCATCACTGCGGTTCGTCGAACGAGTTGTATACATTGTCGCACCGCCATCGATGCATGTGCGCCACTGCTATCTTGTGCATCACGCATCTTCTTGCCGCATCATGTCGCCCGTCGTTCTGCCCGAACTCCACTGCATCGCCATCGAAGGCCCCGACGCGCGTCGCTTCGCGCAGGCGCAGTTTTCCGGCAATGTGGAATCCCTTGCACCAGGACAATGGCAGTGGAATGCGTGGCTCGATGCGCGCGGGCGCGTGCAGGCATTGATGCACCTCGCCCGCATGGGCGACGATCGATTCCTGGCGATCCTGCGCGGCGGCGATGCCGAAGAATTGCGCGCCGGTCTCAATCGCTATTTGCTGCGCTCGAAAGCCACCGTGACAACGCGCGTGTTCTCCGCCATTGCCGGCGATGCAGTGCCGGCGGGGCAAGTCAACGCGGACGCGCAGGGCGCGATCGTGTTCGGTTACGGCGATCGCAGCCTCAGGCTGGTATCACCCGGCGCCGTTGCCGATCCGCAGGCCGCGAACGCGTGGCGGCTGGCGGACATCCGCGCGGGCTGGCCCAGCTTGCCGGCAGGCGACGCACTTTTCCTGCCGCCGGCCCTGGGGCTGGAAAGACTGGGCGCGGTGTCGCTCGACAAAGGCTGCTATCCCGGACAGGAGATCGTGGCCCGACTGCACTACCGCGGTGGCCACAAGTTCGGCCTCGGCCACGTGCGTGGGCAGTTCTGGCTGGAGCGCAGAAGCTCCCTCGACGCCGATGGCCCCGATCCTGTCCGGGTGCTGGATTGCGCGAAGGCGAACGATTCAGTCGAAGCCTTGGCAGTCATTCCCAAGTCGGATTCAAGCACCATCAGCATCTTGGGTCACCCATTCGATGTCATATCGAGATATGACGCGTAACGTGATCTAAACGCCCGCAAAGCCCTTACGGCTTTTTTACATTCTGGCACTTGCGCGGTCGCGAGGCCGCCCCTACCCTTCGCGCAGCTTCGCAAGCCGGGTTTGACGCGTGACCCGGTCTGGATGCGGTCCGGAAGATCTGCATCACGTCCAGACGGCGACGTTCGCCGATTGCACAAACGTATTGGCGCAATGCGGAACCTGCCAGCCCCGGCCCCTTTGCCGGCGATCGCTTCCAGGCCCGGGCCAGTTATCCATCCACTTGCGGCAACGCCTGCGGGCGCGCCGTGATCCAAGCCAGGTGCCGGCCTGATCCGGCATGTGGTGCCCTCATAGGAGAACGACCCGATGACCTTGGGCCTGTTGCTCGGAATGATCGCGCTGCTTCCACGGCCGGTTGCCGACCAAACCTGTCTGGCAGCTACCGTGTACATGGAGGCGCGCAGCCAGCCGACCCGCGGCCAACTGGCCGTCGCGGAGGTTGCGCTCGACCGGCTCGACATGGGTCGCTATGGCAATACCATCTGCGACGTCGTGATGTCGCCCCACCAGTTCGCGCTGACCACCACGCCAAAAGACTTCACGTTCGACAACACTGCGGCATGGAACAAGGCGTGGCAGGTCGCGGGTCAGGCGATCGCGATCTGGTCCGAACCCGTCTCGGATCGCAAGCTGGTGGTGCCGCACGCCAATCATTTCATCCGCCTCGGTTCCACCGCGACCTGGGCGAAAAACCCGGTGGCGAAGATTGGCGACCACGAGTTCTACGTGGTCGACTGACGCAGCGGGATCAGCAAAGAAAAGGCCCTCGCTGAGAGGGCCTTTTCGCTTCATCGGTCAGCGGATCAGTACCGATAGACCTGATCGCCGTGGATCATCACGTAATCGCCCACCTGCACCTGCGGCGGATTGCGCTGCGTGACGGTTGCGTATTGGCCGTCCTGAAGCTGCACGACGACCTGCCAGCCGTAGTCGCCGTTTCCGGAACGGGAACCGATCGCGTGGCCGGCGAAGCCGCCACCTACCGCGCCGGCGACCGTCGCCGCGGTCCTGCCGTTGCCCTTGCCGACCTGGTGGCCGAGCAGACCACCGACGACCGCGCCGATTACCGTGCCCACCGCAGCGCCATTGCTGTTGCCCAACTGCACCTGGCGGATGTCACGCACGTAACCGCAACCTTGGTAACACTGGTGGCCGCCACCGTAATAGCCGCCCGGCGGCGGTGGTTGGCCATAAGCCGGACGCGTGTTGTAGGTGGGCTCGCAGCCCGCGAGCATGGCTG
>JAZKBD010000065.1:0-29032 GCA_040388785.1 Pseudomonadota bacterium | reverse complement strand
GCGCACGCCAGCAGGGATGCACGCCGCAAAGCGTGGGGGATTTTCACGAACGATGGTTTCGACATGTCTTTGCTCCTTCGTGCGTGGCCGTCATGACGCTCACCGGTAGTAGCTGCCACCTTGCTTGTCGCTGGCAACGACTACGCCATTGCGCACGGGTAGTCCCGTGCCGACGCCCGGGTTGTGGTCCATGCGGACATGCCCGGCTTCGCCGTTCAATGTGTAGGTGACGTCATAGCCGACCGTCCTGGTGGATGTGGTCTTGTCCGTGACCGTGCGGCAGACGTTGCGGGTTTCCGTCCGGGTCGCATTGTTTTGCTGATGGTTCTTCTGGATCTCGTGGCCGGCGAACGCGCCCGCCGCCGCGCCGCCCACCGTCGCGAGCGTCTTGCCCTTGCCGCCGCCGATTTGATGGCCCGCCAAGGCACCGACCAGCCCGCCGACCACGGCGCCGCCGACCTGGTGCCTGTCCTTGTAGGTTTCCGGAACGGCAACCTGCTCGTCGCGGCACACCTGCCGCGGCTTGCTGGTCGTGGCGGATTCGGTGATCGGTTGCACCGCCACCACCTGCGCGAATTGCGGGGCCGCCGGCGCGGCTAGCGGGGCCTGTGCCGCCGTCACGTTGGGGTCCTGCCCAGGCGGCAGCGCGGCCGTCGCTGCGGAAGTGGCCGTGGTCATGTTGGCCGGGGTAACCTGGGCCTGCTGATTGCCTGCGTTTCCACAGCCCGCCAGCGCGGCCATGGCAACGACACCGAACGAAGCGGTTATTGCGCGTGTCAATCTCGACTCATGCCTCATCGTGCTCTCCCGGCCTCACGGCCCCTGATGACATTTCGATTCAAACAACCCGACAATGAACCGTTCATCAACGCAGCCGATCGGTTCATGTTTGGCTCCAGCGTACCGCAATGACGGAAGTTTGCCCACACGCTGCTCTCTTCGACAGCCACGTGCATCTGGACGCGCCGGAATTCGATGGCGATCGCGCGCGGGTGCTGCGCGACGCGCGCGCGGCGGGCGTTGCGGAAATGCTGATCCCCGCCGTGACTGCGGCGAGTTGGCCGAAGCTGCGGGCGCTTTGCGCATCCGGGCCGGGGTTGCATCCCGCGTACGGCCTGCATCCGTGTTACCTGGAGCAGCATTCCGATCAGGATCTCGCCGCGCTCGAAGTATGCCTGCACACACATCCGGCCGTGGCTGTCGGGGAATGCGGCCTCGATGGCATGCAGCCCGGCCGCGAACGCCAGTTGCACTTCCTGCGCGGCCAATTCGAAATCGCACATCGATTCGACCTGCCGCTGGTGCTGCACGCGCGCCGCGCATTTGAAGCCGTGATCCTGGAACTGCGCAGGTTCGGCAAGCCGCTGCACGGCGTGGTGCACAGTTTTTCCGGCAGCGCGGAGCAAGCAGAGCAGTTGTGGAAGCTCGGCTTTCATGTCGGCATCGGCGGACCGGTGACCCACGCGCGCGCGCGGCGGCTGCACGCGACTGTCGCGGTGTTGCCGGCCGAAAGCTTGCTGCTGGAAACCGATGCGCCCGATCAACCAGGCGCTCGCCACCTGGGCCAGCGCAACGAACCGGCGTTCCTGCGCGAAGTGCTGGATTGCGTGGCTGCATTGCGCGGCGATGATCCCGATGAACTCGCGCGCCAGACGACCGCCAACGCACGCCGCCTGTTTCGCTGCGCGTGAACGTCAGGGTTTCGGCTTCAGCAGGATTTCCAGGGCACGCCCGGCCGCCGCAAACGCGAACGCGCCCGTGACGTGCGTGGCCGCGCCGAATCCGCCGCCACAATCCAGCTTCAGCGAATCGACGCCTTCCGGACGCGTGCCGCACACGCTGCCGTCGGCCTGCGGATAGCGCACGTTTTCCAGCGAATACACCGCCGGCACGCCGAAGTAGCGATCGCGATTCGATGGAAAATGGAACTCGTGGCGCAGCTTGCGCCGCATCAGGCCGAGCAGCGCGTCGTGTTCGGTGCGCGAGAGATCGCGCACGCGGATCAATGTGGGATCGGTGCGTCCACCGGCCGAACCACACACGATCAGCGGAAGCTTGCGGCGCCGGCACCATGCCGTCATTTCCACTTTTACGCGGAACGCGTCGCAGGCATCCAGCACCAGGTCGAAACCGCGATCCAGCAAGTCGCCGAGCGTCGCAGGCGTCACGAAGCGTTCGACCGGTTCGACTTCGAGCGCCGGATTGATGCGCCGCAACCGTTCGGCCATTACCGCCACCTTGGCTTTGCCGAGCGTATCGGTGAGCGTATGCAGTTGGCGATTGGCGTTGGAGATGCACACCTCGTCGGCATCGATCAGCGTCAGCTTGCCGACGCCGCTTCGCGCCAATGCCTCCGCAGCCCACGAACCCACGCCACCCACGCCGACGATCGCGACGCGCGCAGCGGCAAGGCGCGCCACGCTGCCGGCGCCGTACAACCGTTCGATGCCGGCAAAACGGGAATCTGTCATTCGCCCATGATAATTACGATCAGGGCCGGCCGGTCAGATGCGCACCCGCCCGCGCAGGACATCCGCGAACATCGCCCAGTCGCCCATTAGGCTGTAAACCGGATGCCGAAACGTCGCCGGCCTGTTCTTCTCGAACGCGAAATGTCCGATCCATGCGCAGCCATAACCGCAGACGGGCGCGCCGATCAGCCACCAAGAATTGCGCGTCGCGATCGCGATGATTATCGACGCGATGACCAGCCACGAGCCGAGAAAATGCAGGCGCCGACAGCGGCGGTCGGTATGCTCGCCGAGATAGAACGGATAGAACTCGCGAAAGCTCGCGTACATGCCTCGTTGCATCCCAAGCACTCGCTTGTCTTGTTCGACTTCACACGAAGCGGCTGTTGTGGAGAGTCAGGCCACGGAGCTCTTGGCCATGGATGGCGGCTGTAACGGCCGTGGTGGAACTCATCGTCGCGAAATCCAAACAAGCCATGTGGGACTTCAATATGGCAGCGATCAAGGATGATCGCACAAAAAAACGAAAAACCCCGCATCGCTGCGGGGTTTTTCGTGTTGCCTTGGCAACGATGACTCAGGCGGGCTGCACCTGGTCGGCCTGCAGGCCCTTCGGGCCCTGCACGACATTGAAGGTCACCTTCTGGCCTTCCTGCAGGGACTTGAAGCCGGTGCCGACGATCGCGCGGAAATGCACGAACACGTCTTCACCATTTTCGCGGCTGATGAAACCGAAGCCCTTGGCATCGTTGAACCATTTCACGGTGCCGGTCTGACGCTCCGACATAACTGACTCCTTACTACTCGATTGGTTGAAAAACAGCGCACTTGCATGCACAACTTGAAGCACTGACTAGCGAGAGTGAAGACAGCGATGCGATCGTCGAACGGTCAGCAACCGGCCCCAAACAAACCATCCCCGAATGGCTTGGCTAACTCAGCGGCGCGATCGTACAGCAGTTGTCCCCCAAAATGCCAGTGCGGCGGCTGCCGAGCGCCTCCGAAACTCGCTCGCGTCATTCGACCCCGTTTCGGCGCCGCAAAGCCTCCTCGATGCCGACCAGCGCCGCCAGCCCGCCGCTCAGAACCAGCGCAGCCAAGCCATAACCGATCAGCCCCAGCACCGTCCCCAGCGCCAGCGGCACGGGGGCTGCGTGCGAAACCGCGGCGGTGATTCCGTAGGCGACGCTGGCGGCGATCAGCAGGATGCCGATCCACGCGATCACCCGCGCGGTGGCGAGCGCGAGTCCGAGGTGGCGGGTTTGCAGGTTTCGATACGGCAGCCAGCGGCGTGGTTCCAAGATCGATTCTCCGATTGATCACAATCCATCGTAATGCGTCACCGCATTGAAAAACATTCGATAGCTGCCGATGGTTTCACCGCGCCAGATCGGGTTGTTGGCGAACAGCAGCACGTGCCCTTTGCCGTAGCGCGCGTCGACCACCACGGCGTGTCCGCCCATCGCGCCGCCGTTTTCCAGCAGGCCCGAAATCAGCAGGTCGTCCGCGTTGGCCCAGCGCGCGATCACGGCCGGCCGATCGCTCTTCGGAATCACGAATGGATTGTTGCGCGCCTGCTCGGCATTCAATGGGACGGCCTGCCACGGTTTCACGTCGGGCAATTCCGGCGGCGCCTGGTACGGGCGGCCTTCCGGCACGTCGGCATCATCGGGGCCGCCGCGGCCGGTCGGGCGCGAGTAGTCCTTGGCCGTCACCAGCCCGCGGTTGCCGATGGTCTGGTCGGCGACATTGAAGGACATGCCGCCGGAACTGTAGAGCGCGAAGGAGCTGTCGTAGCCGGCCGCGATCGGACTGTCCTTGTCCACCAGATTCGCGCGCAGCACGCTGCCGACCACGCGCAGATCCCCGGCCTTGTTTTCCGAAACGCCCGGCGCAAGTCCAACGTCGATGGCGAAACGCGCGGTGTCTTCCGAGGTGATCAGCAACCCGCCTTCGGCCACGAACCGTTTCAGGTTCGCGACACCCGTTTCACCCAGGCCCGGACGAATGTCCGGTGTCGAATCGATGCGCCCGAGGTTGGGCGTGAGTCCGGTTTTCTGCCACGGCATCGGATTGCCGTACATCGGCAGGCCATCGACGATCAACTTGGTGTTGGCGTAACCGACCGGGCCGAACAGGATCACGTCGTACTTGCTGCGCAGGTTCGGCTCGCGCGAAACATCCTGCGTGCTGATGTAGGTGTACGGCACGTGCAGCTTGTCCAGCGCCATCCGCCACCAGCCTTCCGTCTGGGTCGAAAGCCAGGTGTGCATCAGCGCGATGCGCGGCACGCGGCCCGTCACGCCCAACGACGGCAGCGAGAGGCCCGGCTGGTCGAAATCGCCCTGCACTTCCTGCATCGACACCTTCAGGACGGACGTGTCGAGGACGCGCGCGACGTCCACGCCGAACAAATCGCCGAACGACCAGCCGGTATCGTCGTACGGATGCTTCTGCGGATCGTCGGGCGACCAGTACTGGCGATCCAGTAAGGTGTCGGCGATGCGCGAATACGGCTGGTCCATGCGGATGATCCAGCTTCCCGCCGGGAAAGTGTGCCTGGTCGTTGCGACTTTGGGTGGCACGTTGGAATCGGTGGTCTTGTCCTTCGACTTGCCGTCGTCGCTGCTCTCCGTGTCGTCCGCGACTTCGACGGTGAACGGCGCACCCGCGCGGCTGATCTCGACATGCTGCAGGTGCAACGCGTGCAGCAGATGCATCTGCGCGCCCTTGTCTTTCTCGCTGCCGGTGAGCACGTAGGCGGCCGGACCGGCCAACCGGGGTTTCTCGATCGAGCGTTTCGATTTCTGCCAGAAATTATCGAGGAAATGCTGGCCGTTCTGCGCGAAGTAATAAAGCCCCGTCAATAAGCCGGACTGTTCGTAGTTGTTGTTGTCGCGCTGCGACCACAACACCCTGGGCAGCGGCGGATTGGGTTTGTACCAGGTGCGCGCGTAGTCGTCGGGATCGAGGATGCGCTCTTCGGTATCGGCGCCGCCGTTGCCGAAAGTCTCGTAGAGCCGGCTGATGCCGTTGTGCATCGCCGCGATGAACATCAGATAGCCCGGACTCCAGGTATCGAAATTGCCGTGCGTGAACACACCGGGCAGACCCAATTTGGTCAACTGCTCGACGTTGTTCCAGCCGATCTGCTGCCATTCGCTGGTGAGGATCGGATCGATCCATGCGTTGTATGGCCCGTCGCCTACCGTGTTGTCGTACAGGAACGGCACCGATTCGTGCAGGTCGTGCAACACCTGCGCGTGCCAATCGACATAGGTGTTCAACACGTTCTTGGTGAGATCCAGCGTCACGCCCATCGCGTCGCGGTTGTTGTCGTGCGCGACGTAGTGGCCCCAGTAAATCAGGTGAGGGTAGTTTTCACCCGGATGCGCGCGATGCCACCTGTAGAGGTCGACCATGCGGTCGCGGCCATCCACCTCGACCACCGGCGTGATCAGGGTGATCATGTGCGAGCGGATGTACTGGATGTACGGCGCGTCGTCGACCGCAAGCCGATACCCCAGCTCCATCAGCGCCGTCGGCGCGCCGGTCTCGGTCGAATGAATGGTGCCGGTGATGTAGTAGACCGGTACCGACTGCTTGATGAGCGCCGCGGCCTTGGCGTCGTCCATGCCGAGCTTGCGCGGATCGGCCAGTTGCGCGAGCCGCGCCTTGTTGGCGTCCAGATCCTTCATCAGCGATTCGTCGGCGATCGCCACCGCGATCATCTCGCGGCCTTCCTCGGTCTTGCCGATCGTGAAGACCTTCACCCGCGGTGTGATCTTGGCCAGCATCCGGAAATAGCGGTACACGTCTTCCGCATACGGCAGCATGTTGGGCGCGCCCGCGACATCGCCCAGCACCGCTTCCGGCGTCGGCACCGTTTGCGATGCCGGCAGGTAATCGGTCAACAACGTGTTGAAATCGGCCTGGGTGGTGTACTTCGCGATTTTCGCGGTGTACGCCTGATCGACCGGCTGGTCCGGAGCGCGCGCATACGGATTGTTTGCGGCAGCGAGCGCCGTGCCGCACATCGCCAACGCCAGCCACGCCAGACCCAAACGCATGCAACGCATGTCCCCACTCCCGCCACGGTTCAATTCCGAAGCGTAGCCAAAATCAGCGCGCGGCGGGGGTGTCGAAAGACATGGTGGGTTGTGGCCGGACGAATCGTCTCAATCGCAGGTCAGCCAGTGCACGCTGAATTGCCGGGCCGGATCGGTCCAGACTTCCGCGACCTGCAAGCCGGCGCGCGCCGCGAACCGGGCGAACCCATCCAGCGTGTACTTGCAACTGTACTCGACCAGCATCGCCTCGCCTTCCACGAAACGGAAGGTGCGGCCGTCGAGGTGCACGTCCTGCCCGCGCCGGCTGACGATGTGGGTTTCGATCCGTTCCGCCAACGGATGCCAGCGCGCACGATGGCGGAAACCGGCCAGGTCGAAATCCGCACCCAGTTCCCTGTTCATCCGCACCAGCAGGTTGAGCGTGAATTCCGCGGTGACGTTCGCGTCATCGTTATAGGCGGCTTCCAACGCAGCCTTGTCCTTGACGAGATCGATGCCGATCAGCACACCGCCGTCCAACACGCCGCCGCCCTGCCCGGCCTCGTCGCGCATCTGCCGCAGCAGGCGCAGCGCGTCATCCGATCCGAAATTGCCGAGTGTCGAACCCGGGAAATACACGACCGTCTGCCGCGGCGCGCGCGCCGCACGCGGCAGCTTGATCGGCCGGGTGAAGTCCGCGCACACGGGCAGCATTTCGATGCGCGGGAACTCGCGTTCGAGTTCGCCAACGCTTTCCGCCAGCGCGCTGCGCGAGATTTCGACCGGAACGTAGGCTACCGGCGACACGAGGTTCCGCAGCAGCAAGCGCGTCTTCAGGCCGCTGCCGCTGCCGTATTCCACCAGGCGCACATCCGGACCCAACGCCGCGGCGATCGCGCCGACGTGTTCGCGCATGATCGAAAGCTCGACCCGCGTCGGGTAATACTCGGGCTGTTCGCAGATGCGTTCGAACAGCGCCGAACCGCGCGCGTCGTAAAAGTATTTCGACGACAACTTTTTCGGAGATGCCGAAAGGCCGGCCAGCGCATCGGCCAACAGACCTTCGCCGGGTTGATGGTCGTCCAGACGGTACGCGCGCAGCGAATTCGATTTCATGCGTCCCTCGCCAGGCGGATGCCGCTGAACTGCCAGCGCGCCGCCGGATAGAAGAAATTGCGGTAGCTCGCGCGCACGTGTCCGGCCGGCGTCGCGCACGAACCGCCGCGCAGCACCCATTGCCCGCACATGAACTTGCCGTTGTATTCGCCGAGCGCACCGGATGCAGGCCGATATCCCGGATAGCCGACGTAAGGACTGGACGTGCATTCCCACACGTCGCCGAACATCTGCAGCGGACGCGCGCGATCCCCGTGTGCGGGCCAGGGACGCAACGCGCCGGAATCGACGAAATTGCCCTCGATGGGAATATCGTGCGCCATCGCTTCCCATTCGAACTCCGTCGGCAAGCGCGCGCCCGCCCAACGCGCGAAGGCGTCTGCTTCGAAAAAACCCACGTGGCAGACCGGAGCGGCCGGATCGAGCGCCTGGCGTCCGCCCAAACCGAAGCTCGTTTCCAGCGCATCGTCCCAGTAGAGCGGATGCGACCAGCCTTCGTGCCGGACGAGATCCCAGCCTTCCGACAGCCACAGCGCGGGATCGCGGTAGCCGCCATCGTCGATGAATTCGCGGAATTCGGCATTGGTCGCGCAGCGATTGGCGATCGCATGCGGATGCAGCAACGCGCGATGCCGCGGCGACTCGTTGTCGTAGGCGAACCCTTCTCCGGCATGGCCGATCTCGACGATGCCGTGTTGTCCGGCGATGAAGTGCAGCGGCACGGTTTCCAGCCTCGGAGTCGGCGGCGCCTCGCGATACACCGGCTGCAGCGGATTCAACGAGAACAGGTGCAGGATGTCCGTCAGCAAGAGTTCCTGGTGCTGCTGTTCGTGATTGAGCCCGAGGATGACGCGCGCCATCACGTCACGATCGTCGCCGCGGCGACGCAGCAACTCGAGCATCGCGTCGTCGACGTAGGCGCGCCAGGCAACCACTTCGTCCAGCGTCGGCCGGGTCAACAGCCCGCGTCGGGGCCGCGCATGCATCGGCCCGACGCTTTGGTAGTAGGAATTGAACAGGAAATCCCAGCCATCGCGAAAACGCCGATAACGCGGTTCGAAATGCGCCAGCAGGAATGTTTCGAAAAACCATGTCGTGTGCGCGAGATGCCATTTCGCGGGGCTTGCGTCCGGCATCGATTGTGCGACCGTGTCC
Organism: Pseudomonadota bacterium; assembly: GCA_040388785.1. GTDB lineage: Bacteria > Pseudomonadota > Gammaproteobacteria > Xanthomonadales > Rhodanobacteraceae > 66-474. The sequence continues at coordinate 20,241 of JAZKBD010000065.1, read as the reverse complement.
TCGGGCGCCAGCGTGGCGCACAGCGCCTGCGTCGCGCCGCGCACGCGCCGGTAATTCGAACCGATGTCCCCGGATTCGTGGCGATAGTCATCCGGCCTGGGCTGTGCGGACATGCGAGGATCACCTCGATGGGGCGCGGTGTCGGCTACCCTACGCGCGCAAGCCTTAATTGGAACAGTCCATCCGTTCAGCCCGTGTGACGGTTCATGCCGCAATGCGAGACGAAATGAAGCAACCCGTTCCCATCGACGATCCTGACATCGCGCCGCAAAGGCTGGAACACGCATCCGCGCTGCCCGCGCATTTCTATGTCGGCGCCGAAAGCGTCGAACGCGATCGTCGGGCCGTGTTTGCGCATGGCTGGCAGTGGCTGGCGCGCGCCGATCAGCTGACCGCGGCGGGCGATCACGTGGTCGCAGACATTGCGGGCGTGCCGCTGCTGATGGTGCGCGGTGACGATGGCGCACTGCGCGCGCTGCACAATGTCTGCCGTCATCGTGCCGGGCCATTGGCGACCTATGACGGCCGCGGCGCCAAACGCCTGCGCTGCCACTACCACGGCTGGAGTTACGCGCTGGACGGACGCCTGCTCAGCGCAACCGAAATGGAGGATGCCTGCGATTTCGACGCGGCCTCGGTGCGGTTGCCGCAAGCGCACATGGCCGAATGGCGCGGCCTGGTGTTCGCCGCGCTCGATCCCGTCGTGCCATTTGCAGACGTGATGGGGGGCGTCGATGCGAGACTCGGCGAACGACCCCTCGACCGCTACGTCTTCCATCGTCATTACGCCTATGACATCGCCTGCGACTGGAAGACCTACATCGACAATTACCTCGAGGGCTATCACGTGCCGCACATCCATCCGGAATTGAACCGGATGCTGGATTACCGCGACTACGTGGTCGAAACGGCGCGCTGGCATTCACTGCAGCACAGTCCGCTCGCAAGCGATGCCGCGCTTTACGGCGACGGCGAGGCGCTGTACTGGTTCGTGTGGCCCAACACGCTGCTCAACGTGCTGCCCGACCGGATGCAGACGAATCGCGTGATTCCGCTGGCGCCGGGGCGATGCCGCGTGACGTTCGACTATTTCTATCCGCCGGACACGCCCGACATCGGGTCACGCCACGCCAGCGACCACGCCTTCAGCGACCTCGTGCAGCGCCAGGACGTGGACATGTGCGAAACCGTGCAGCGCGGCCTCGAATCCGGCTCCTATCGCGCGGGCCGGCTGAATCCCAGGCGCGAAAACGGCGTGCATCACTTCCACGAATTGCTGCGCGAAGCCTACCGTGCCGCGCATTGAACGCGGCGCAGCAGCTTGGGTTTACAACACCGGCGAATCGTCGTGCAGCATCTCGCGGCGCACGATCGCGATCGGCGCGAAGCCGTGCTGCATGAAGGCGTCGTGGAATTGCTCGAGATTGAAATCCTTGCCTTCCTTTTTCTCGACGTCGGCGCGCAGCTTCAGGATCTCGAGCTTGCCGAGCGTGTAATACAGGTACGTCGGATCGGAAGTACCGCGCTTGGTTTCCACTTCGCCCACCGCCGGCGACTGGTAACCCTCGTCCACGAAGAATTGCCTGGCCTGGTCCAGCGTCATCTGCCCCGTGTGCAGCTTGATGCCGACTATAAAGCGCGCGTTGCGCAGCAGCGCATCCTGCAACTGGCCGAGTCTCAGCAGCAACTGCTGGCGGCGGTCCTTCGGAAATTCGTACTGCGCCAAGCCTTCGTCCAGCATCATCTGCTCGCAGTAATGCGCCCAGCCTTCCGCGTTGGTGGCTGACCCGAGCAGCTTGCGCACGCGGTCATTCACCTTGTGCATCCACAGGAACTGGATGTAATGGCCGGGATACGCCTCGTGCGTCGCGACGCTGGTGATCACCGGATAGCTGAATTGCGCCATGAACTCGTCGGTGCGCTGCTTCGGCCAATCCTTTTCCGGCAGCGTGACGTTGAAGTATGCGGTGGTCGCCTTCGTTTCGTATGGTCCGGGCGTGTCCATCGATGCGAACGTCGTCGCGCGCATGAACGGCGGCGTTTCTTCCAGCGTCGGGCGCACCGTGGACGGAATCGTGATGATGTGATGGCTGTCGATGAAGCCGATCAAAGTGTCGAACGTGGCACGGAACGTGTCGAGCAGCTTGTCGGGCTGCGGATGATCGGCGGCAAGTTCCGCCAGCACTTCGCGCGGCGTCTTGTTCGGGTCGAGTTCCTTGGCCACTTTCGCGAATGCAGCCTGGTTCGCCTTCATGTTGGCTTCGTCGAGCGCGATCAGCTTGTCCAGCGGCAGGTCGACCATCTCGTCGTATTTCAGTTTTTCACTGAAGGTCTTCGCGCCGATCCGGAAGTCGCCGCGGGATTTCGGCAACACGTCGTTCTTCAGCCACGTCTGGTAATCGTCCAAGGCCTTGGTCACGGCCCCGTTCGACGTCGCGAATTGCTTCTTCAGCGCGGCGTCGCTGACGTCCCCGAAAGCCGACGGCACGTCGTGCCGGAAGAACTCGATCAGGCCCGGCAACTGCTCCAGCGCAATCTCGGTATAGATCTTCGGCGGATTCTTGAGGTTCGCGCGCGCAGCAAGCAGCGCCGCCGGCATCTGTTTTTCGCGCGAAATCAAATCGCGCAGGCGCGTTTCCGGCGGTGCGAACTTGCGCTCCATCAGCGTGAACGCACTGGACGTGATGCCGCTGGAATAGAAATCCGGATTCTTTTCCCAAGGCCGGATCGCCTGCAACGTCAACAGTGAACTGCGGATGTTGTTCAACACCAGGTCACGGTCGCCGCGCACGAACAGGCTGAGCGATCCGGGATCGATCGCGGCGACGCGACCTTCCCAGCCCTTCAATGCTTTCACTTCGGACGCAAACCCCGCGCTCGAATAATCCTCGAGCTTGCCGTCGTAGAGGTGGACGCCATAGCTGGTCGCCGCGGAGGGATTGGTCGGCAGGTAGAACGTATCGAAGTATTGGTCGGCCAGCTTCGAGAATGCCCGATCCGCGGCTGTCGTCTCCGCGGGTACCGCCGCGCCTGCCAGCAAAGGCGCAAACAACAAGGCCCACGCCGCGAAACGCCACCGTTTGCTCAATTCACTCAGCATGACATTCCTCCCCACCCATGACGTTTGATCGCCGGGCCTTGCCCGAAGCCCGTCAGGCTAACAAGACCTGCGCCGTGTTCCCCGTGCCAAAGGTTGGCCGAGCGCTTGCAACCGGAAACGAAAAGGGCCCGGTTGCGGACAACCGGGCCTTGCATTGGAAACGCGAAAATCAATGATCGTGGCGTGAGTAGTAATGCCCTTGGCCATCGCCGTGATAGTCACCACCACCGCGATAGCCGCCGCGACCGCCGTAGCCGCGATGGTCATATCCGCGCGAGCCGCGGTAGTAACCGTGCCCACCGCTCGAATACACCACGCCGACGTTCACGCTGCCGTAGCTCGGGTAAGCCGGGTAGCTGTAATAGCCGCCGTCGTTGTACGAATACGCGGGATAGCTTTGGTAATAGCCCTGCGGCGGATAGCTCTGCGCGGGGTAGTAACCGTTGTCGTAATAGCGGTCGTGGTGCTGACTGGCGCTGGCGATCACGCCGCCGATCACGGCGCCCACGACCAGCGCACCCAGCACCTTGCCGGAATCGTCGCCATGGCCGCGATAATCGTGCGCCATCGCCGCCGGCGTGGCCAGCACGGCCGCCGCGACCAGGGCGCAGGCGAGCATCAGCTTGTTGCGGATCGAACCGGATTTGCGTTGCATGGCGAACCTCCCCTTCTCAAGGTGGGCGCCAGTATCACCGCACCAGGCTAAATCTGAACTGAAGAGTTTTGTTATTTAAACGCTAAGCATTCAGTCACCTGGAAGCGCCACGCACCGGCGTCAAGCACCCTTCGCCGCAGCCGCGCCGCGATCCTTGCGCTTGCGCGATTCCAGCAGCGCCTTCAGATTCGCGACGGCCTGCTCGTGGCTGATCGCCTTCGGCTTCGGCGCGCGCGGCTTGGGTGGCTTGCGTGTCGGCGCATGCGCGGCCGGCGCCGGCTGGCGCGGCAACTCCACCGTGCCGCCCAGCATCCAGTCGTCGTTGAAACGCGAACGCGGAATGTAGGAAGGTGGGCGGCGCTTCGCGGCGCTGGCGCGGGCGGCGGCCACCGCGCGGGCGGCGGTTTTGACCGAAGCCGGCCGCGCCACGGGTTTGGCAGCGGCAGCCGGCTTCTCCGCAGCGCGAACTGGCTTGGCCGCAGTTTTGCTCGTGGCAGGCGGTGCCTTCACCACCTTCGCGGGTTTCTTGACCGGTTTGCTCGCAGCTTTCCTGGCAGCTTTGGCGGGCGTCGATGTCCTGCTGGCGGCCGGCCTGGCTTTGGCAGGCGCCTTGCGCGCTGCGGGCTTGGTAGACTTGCCTGCGGTTTTGCGTTTCCGTGATGTTGCCATTGCTGCTTTCCTCGTGTCGTTGCGTTGCAGGCTCGGCCTTGCGGGCCAAGGCGTGACGAGCCGAGCCAGTTGTGATGCCTTCGATGGCGGACGGCTGCGAACTACAAGCTGCGTCCGTCGACGGGGCGGATTTCCAGACCGCCGGGTTCGACCCCTTCGAGGCAGCGGACGTTCACCGCTGCCATCGGATGCCGCTCATGTTCGCCATCGGCGAATGGCGCTACCCCGCAAACGGGGCAGAAGTGGTGGGCTATCTTGTGTTTGTTGAAACGGTAAGTGCTCATGTCCGCTTCCGGCGTGGACAGCCTCAGCGCAGCACGCGGCACGAACCACATCAGGTAACCCTTGGGCCGGCAATGCGAGCAATTGCACTCCATCGCGGTGCCGATCTCGCCATCCACGTCGAAGGCGATCCGGCCGCAATGGCACCCGCCACGCCATGTCGTCATGCGCTTGGTCCGAGCGTCAGGCCTGCAACATTATCGCATGAACCGGCCTTTCCCGCACGTGTATCCTGTTGATCCCCCTCCCGAAGCACTCCCGATGCGCAGCTTCGACGATGAACACGGCGGCCACTGGCAGGCCGCCCTGCTGGAAGCATCCTTCGGCAACGTGATGCTGATTTTCAGCCGCATCGGCGCCGGCGGAGTGCTGCACATGCCACTGGACACCGCCAATTTTCATGAGGCGGAACAACTGCTTGCCAAGGCCGACGAGAACGCGCTCAGGCATTGGCTGGCGACCGCGCAGCCTTGGGGATAACCGGCGGAGCTCAGCAGCGCAATGCTGCAGTCTCGCGAATGCTATCGATGACCGCGGAATCCAGTCCCACGTTGTTGCGCTCCAGCACCTGCTCGGCGCGATAGCTGGATCGCACCAGCGGACCGGACACTACCTCAAGGAAGCCCATGCCGAGCGCCAGCTCACGGTACTGCTGGAACTGCTCTGGCGTGACGAAGCGCGCCACCGGCAGATGGTTTTGCGTCGGGCGCATGTATTGGCCCATCGTCACCACGTCCACGTCGGCGGCGCGGATGTCGGCCAGCGCGCGTTCGATCTCGTCGTCGGTTTCGCCCAGGCCCAGCATCATGCTGGTCTTGGTGACGGTCTGCGGCGCGTAACCCTTGGCGAACTTCAGGATGTCCAGCGTCTGCCGGTAGCCCGCGCGCGCATCGCGCACCGGATGGGTCAGCCGTTCGACCGTTTCGACGTTCTGCGCGTAGGTCGCCAGGCCAGCGTCCAGCACGGCCGCGATGTGTTCGTGGCGCCCCGCGAAATCGGGCGTCAACGCTTCCACCGCCGTCTCCGGCGTGCGGCCATGGATCGCGCGAATGCAGGCCGCGTAATGCGCCGCACCGCCGTCGGGCAAGTCGTCACGGTCGACCGACGTCAGCACCACGTATTTCAGGTTCATCAGCGCGACCGCGTCGGCGACGCTGGCAGGCTCCAGCGGATCCAGCCAGCCGTGCGGATTGCCGGTCGACACCGAACAGAACTTGCAGGCGCGCGTGCACACCGAACCCATCAGCATCAATGTGGCGGTGCCGCGGCCCCAGCATTCGGCGATGTTGGGGCACTTGGATTCCGCGCATACCGTCGACAGCTTGTGCGTGCGCACGATGTCGCGAATTTCCTCGTACTTCGCGCCGGCGGGAAGTTTCACCCGCAGCCAAGGCGGCTTGCGCGCCACGTCCGGCATGTAGCTCAACTTGCTGGGCCGGATGCCGTCCTTGACCGCGCGCGTGCCCTGCGGACTGGTGAACTTGCTGCCCGGCGCCGGGCGTGCATTGCCGATCGTTTCGCTCATGGGAGTATTGTAAACCCGTCCATGGGAAACACCGCGCACATCCATGTGCGCGACTATTGGAACAAGCAACACTGCTGGCATTCCTTACCCGGCGAGGAACGTTGGATGCAGCAGTTGCTGCATGAAAACCAAGGTGACTCGCGGTTCCATGATCACGGTGAACAGCACGCCATAGGCCGCGCCCCACGAGTGCGCGCTGTGGTTGACGTAGCCGCCGCCGCGGTGGTCCATGTAGATCGAATACGCGACGAACGCCACCGCATAAAGAATTGCGGGAACCGGAAAGAAGAACACGAAAATCATCGACCACGGTTTCCACAGAATGAAGGCGAACAACACGGCCGAGACCGCGCCGGATGCGCCGAGGCTGTAGTAGTTCGCGTTGTGCCGGTTCTTGATGTATGTCGGCAGGATCGAGACCAGCAGACCGCCAAGGTAGAACCACAACAGCCCGAGCGAACCGAGGTGCATGGCGTACAGTCCGCTCCGTTCCAGCGCGCTGCCGAAGAAGAACAACGTGATCATGTTGAACAGCAGGTGCTGGAAATCCGCGTGCACCAGCCCGTAGCTCAAGAGCCGCCAGTACTCGTGCTTCTTCGCGACCGCGGGTGGCCACAGCAGCAGGCGCTGCATCAGCTTGCGGTCCTTGAACGCCACCCATGAAACGACGCAGGTGACGGCGATGATCGCGAGGGTCAACAACATGTCGGTCGGTATCCTTCATCGGCGGAGGTTTCACAAATGAATCCCTGCAACGCATGTGCAACCTTTCGTCACATTTGGTGCTAGGCTGGGCAGCGTTGCCGGGGACCATCGACCACATCGGAGGACGCCACCATGCATGCATCGTCGCGCAGCGGTTCACCAGGGAAGATGCTGATATTAACCGCCAGCCTGCTGGTCGCCATGGGCGCAGCAGCGGCCATGGCCGCGGAGCCCATCGTCGGCCCGCCCATCGCCATCGGCGAAACCGGCGCCGCCGTGGCCGACCCGCTGGTGCCGGTACCAGCCGAAACGCCGTGCATGGTCACGCTGTACACGGCGAATTCGCCCACCGGGACGTTCGATGATTATTCCGCCCATCCCTTCAACTATGCGCCGCCGGCGGGCTGCAACGGACCGTGGAACAAGGTGGTGTTCAAGGCCGACTTCAATGTCAGCACCGGGCGCCAGTACGACCGCACCGCCAGCGTGTGGATCGGCGGCGTGAACATGTATTTCGGGACGACCCAGGAACCCTCGGCCTCGCGCAGCCCGAGCTGGCACGTCGAGCGCGATGTCACCAACCTGTCTTCGTTGCTGGCGAGCGCGCATCCCGGCAACGCCGTGGTCTACAACATCTACAACAGCACCTACAATGGTTCGATCACCGGCAGCGCGGAGCTCGACTTCTACCCCGCGACCCCGGAATATCCGGCGCCGCGCGTGCCCGACCAGGTGCTCTCGCTCGGCAGCGATCCGGCCGGCAACGCGGTTTCCATTTACACCGACCAGACGCCGATGTCGCAGACCTTCACGCTGCCGGCCAACATCGATCGCGCCTACCTGGTGGTCACCGCCGAACCGCAATCCGGCGACGAGTTCTGGTACTCGTGCGGACCCGATGCCTATGCGTCGATCACGGGCTGCGGCGGCACCGCGTTCCGCGAAGCGGAAGTCGCGATCGACGGCAAGGCCGCGGGCATCGTGCCGATCTCGGGCTGGGTGTTCACGGGCGGCGTGGATCCCTACCTGTGGCGCCCGATTCCCGGTGTGCAAACGCTGAATTTCGAACCGTATCGTGTTGACCTGACGCCGTTCGCAGGCCTGTTGGACAACGGCCAGCCACATACCGTCAGCGTCAGCGTGACCACAGGCGATCCTGCGTTCCAGAACAACAGCCAGCGCTTCGATACCGCGGCCACGCTGCTGCTCTACCAGGATCACGAGGCGACGCAATTGACCGGCGCGCTGACTCAAGATGCCGACACCGGCGTGCATCCGGTGCAGCAGAACGTCGCCAACCCCGATGGCATCCACTACACCTTCGGAGTCACGTCCCACCACAGCCTCGTCACCCGCGGCTATCTCGACACGCCGCACGGACGGGTTCCCTCCAACGTGGTGCAGGATGTCCGCTTCAGCAACAGCCAGCAGGTGACCAGCAGCGGCACTGCATTCGTGCAGGACATCACGCAAACCAGTTCGGCCTCGCAACGTTCGTATGGACGTCCATACGACGGCAGTTCCGCCGACGCGACGACAGGCTGGTCGTTCCCGCTCGACATGGACATCAACGTGCAGATAGCCGACGACGGCAGCGAAACCCAGGCGACCACCGTCAGCCAGAACTATGCGCGGCAATACAGCGAAAGCGGCCCGGGCGGACACTTCGCCTCGAACCGCAGCCAGTCCGACAACGCGGCCGACACGTTGAACTTCGACGCGAGCGGCAACTTCACCGGACCGACCGGACAGCAGGCGTCGCAGGGCTATACGTTCACCGACTCGCGCGGCGCGTGCTACAGCCGCACAGTGAGCGCGGCCGCGGGCGCGGTCACGCAGGTGACGGACGGCAGTGTGTGCATGGCGCAAGGACATAGCCGCACGCATTGAGGCGCGTTTGATTCCACGTGACGGTCGCCGCACGCGGTGACCGTCACGGCGCCCAGGGTGTATGCTGCCGAGCGTTCCGGTTCGCCCTGTTCCGACTGCCGATGGCACCGCATCGCCGGTGCCCAACCCACCGCGCGAGGATTGTCCATGTCACCGTACCGCCGAGTCCCTCTCATTGCCATCGCCTTCGTGATCGGCGTCGCCAGTGCCTGCGTGATCTCCCCCGCGATCGCCAGTTCGCCGGTCACCGTGACCTTCCAGCCCAACACGCATTGGGTGCAGGAAGTGGACACGCTAAATCATTACGACTACTACCACGATTACTCGGTCGCCATCGAGCCCGGCAAGATCCTGCAGATCAACCTGATCACACGCGACCCGAACATCTTCTTCAAGATCAAGAACGAGACCACCGGCAAGCAGGAAGTCGACACCTACCAGACCGGCGCCACCACCTGGTCGGCGCCCGCCGGGACGGCCGCGGCGACCTACACGATCCACGTCTACGTGCAGCCCGACGCGCTGCAGCGCGATGAAACGCCGAAGTACGCACTGCAGATCGGCCAGTACGGCCAATCGGACATGCAGGCCGAAGCGACGCCCGTGACGTTCGAAGCCAACAATCCCTGGGTGCAGGAGTCCGGCACGCTGGATTCCCAAGGCTCTGCACGCGATTACACGGCCGACATCGCGGCTGGCCAGACGCTCGCGGTCAACCTGGTCACCCAGAATCCGAAGGTGCACTTCAAGGTTGCCGCGAACGGGCAGACGCTGGTCGACAGCGCGACCACCAACGCAACCCAATGGACCACGCCGGTGACCACCGCGGCGACTTATTCGATCAGCGTTTACGCCGATCCGGCCGCTCTGCCACCCGGCACCCGCGCTGGATACACGGTACAGATCGGGCATTACGCGCAGGACCAGTCGCAGGCCGCGCCCGCGGGCACGGCGGCAGCACCGGCTTCGACAGCGGCTCCTGCAGCTCCGGCGGTGCCAGCTGCTCCCGCGACTGCCGCGAATCCAGCGACGCCGGCGACCGCGAGTACAAGCGGCAACTGACGTGGGCAACGCGGCGCATCGCATGCGCCGCGCGCACCGCCAAGCTCGCACGCTTTCCGTGGGAAGCCCTGTGCAAAAGCCTTTGTTCGCGATGGTGTCCGTGCCGCCAGCGACGCGATTGTGAAGGATGTACGGGCGCTGTTCGACAAGGGCTGACCCTCGCCATGGATCGCACGTGCCCTATCTCATTCCCGCGCATCGCGCTTGCCGCGATGCTGCTGGGTGCAATGTCGATCGGCAGCGCGTGGGCTGCCGGTGCCCCGCCCGCCCGTTACCGCGTGATCGGCTACGCGACAGGCTGGTATCCGGCGCAGGACAAGGATCTTCACAAGATCGACACGCTGATCTTCGCGTTCGCGAAAGTGGAAGCGGGGCGCGTGGTGTTGAGTGCCGAGGCCGCGCAGAAACTGCAGCGGATGATCGCGCTGAAGTCGCGCGACCCGGCCTTGAAAGTGGACGTCTCGGTCGGCGGCTGGAGTGTCGGCGGATTTTCCGAAGCGGCCCGATCGGCTGCGGGCCGCAAGCTGTTCGCCGACAGCGCCGCGCAGATGCTCGTCGCACACGACGCCGACGGGCTCGACATCGACTGGGAATATCCGGGGCACAACGAGTCCGGTATCGCCTCCAGTCCCGACGACCGGCGCAATTTCACGTTGCTGCTGCAGGCGGTGCGCGCGAGCCTCGATGTCGCCGGCGCCGCGCATCATCGCCATTACACCTTGAGCATCGCCGTCGCCGACGGCCCGTTCGTCAGCGGCGTCGACCTCGCGGCGGTGAATCGCTACGTCGACTGGTTCAACATGATGACGTACGACTTCTGCAATTCGTTGACACCGGACACCTGCCACCACACCGGCCTGCATGCATCGAAACTTGCGCCCGCCCATGCGCGCACCACCGGCCGCGCGGTACGGCAGTTCCTTGCAGCGGGCGTGCCCTCGGGCAAACTGGTGATCGGTGCGGCGTTCTACGCGCGCGTTTTCGGCGGCGTCAGTCCTGCACACGACGGCGTGTACCAGCCGTACCAGAAATTCGTCGGCGAAATCCCCTGGCCGAAACTCAAGGCGGAATTCATCGGCAAGCAGGGATTCGTGCACCATTGGGATGCGCAGGCGGACGCGGCGTGGCTGTGGAACGCCGGAACGCACACGTTCATTACCTACGACGATCCCGAATCGATCGCCGCCAAGGCCGCGTTCGTGAAGGCGCACCACCTTGGCGGCATCATGTACTGGGAACAGAGCCTCGATCCCACCGACGAATTGCTCGACGCGATCTGGCGCGGACTGCACTAGCCCGCGCCAGATCGGGCCGCGTCACTTCGCCGGTTTGCGGAACCGGTAGATGAACTGGCTGGTATGGCCACGGATCGAAGGATCGAACACCTTGATGTTCAGCGGGTCCTTCGGATTGACCAGCGCATCGCTGGAACCATCGAACACGAAGCCCGCGGATTCGACTTCCTGCTTCACCACTTCGGGATCGATCCGGTGCAGCGTGTCGGTATCGCTGATGCCGGAACCGGCGGGCGCGATGTGGTCGATCACGATGAATACGCCACCCGGCTTCAGCGCGTCGTAAACCTGCTTGTCGAACTTCTTCATGTCCACCGGACCCATGAACGGGTCGTGGTAGTCGTGGTAGTTCTGCGAAGTGAACACGACGTCGACTTTCTGCGGCACGCTCAGGGCTGCCGCCGGCTGTTTCAACAGGCTTACGTTCTTGTAGGTGTCTTTCGCGAGGCCCTGCCAGTTCGCGAAACTCTTGGCCGAGAACTTCGCCATCTCGTCCGGCCACACGGTATAGACGTGGCCGTGCGGGCCGACGATGCGGCTGAAGACGCGCGTCCAGTAACCCGAACCGGGATCGAGTTCCACCACCTTGTCGCCAGGCTTGACGCCCGCGAACGCCATCACGTCGGCGATCTTGCGGCGCGCGTCGTCCTTCTTGTCCGCTGCGCGCGCGGGATCGTTGATCGCACGGGTAATGTAGGCGGGAATCTGCGCGGCGCCGGAACCGGACGCCGCGGGCGCGGAAGACTGCGCGACCGCAGCCGTGGGCAGAACCAACGCAGCAATCAGGGTGAAACCCAAGGTTCGCATGACGTGTTCCTCGTGGGCGGGCCTTCCATTGTGCTCCCAAAAGACCCATTCCGCGCGGGCTGCTTGTCGGGTCAGGAGGTCGGCGTCCGGCCGCGGCGCCCGAGCAGCCAGTCCAGCGCCTGCGCCTCGGTTTCGAACACGTTGTTGATGAAGCCGGCGTTCATGCCGGCGATGACGGCGTAGCGATCGGGTTCGATGAACTCCGGCCTCGCGACCATGGCGACACGCACACTGCCCCTGCCCGCCCTCGCCCATTCGCCCATCAACCAATAACGCGCGTCCACCCCCGGTGGCTTGATCCCGGTGATCGCGGTGATGTCGACCAGCAACTTGTCCAGACCGGATTCCTTGGTGCGATGGATCGCGTCGGCAATCTGGTGCACCCCTTTTTCCAGCACCTGTTCGCCGGTCAACCGAAACCGCGCCACTTCCCCGATCACGTCAAACAACGCTTCGCCCGTCGCAGGCTGCGCGGGCAAGTGCCGATTTCCGTCGTGGCCGGACAGCCACGCCAGCGCGCGCTCGCGGGTTTCGAACAGGTTGCTGATGAAGCCCTGGTTCATGCCGAACGCGATGCCGAAGCGGTCTTCGGAAATGAACTCGGGGCGTGTCACCAGCGCCATCCGCACCGAACCGCGGCCTGCCTTGGCCCACTCGCCCATCAGCCAGAAGCGCATCTCGACCGAGGGCGGCTGGACGCCGGTGATGCCGGTGACGTCCACCAGCAGTTTGCCCAGGCCGCGCGCCTTAGTGCGCAGGATCGCGTCGGTGATCTGGTGTACGCCATCCACCAGATCCTGCTCGCCGCCGATCGAAAAGCAGGCGATGTCTCCGAACACTTCGAACGAAGGCGAACCCATGGGACACCCAATGGAAACGCGCGGGACGCGGCGCGATGGTAGCACCGGAAAGCCGCCGGCAAACGTGCCGCGCGGCCTTCGCAAACTCGATCAGTTCGCCACCACCAAACGGTTGCGGCCGGCCAATTTCGCGCGGTAAAGCGCGGCGTCGGCATCCTTAACCCACTCGCGCGTGCTGTTGGTCGATGCGGGGCTGCGCGCAAGCCCGATGCTCAGGGTGCTGCGCAAGCCGGGCGCGCGTTCGAGCAACGAACAGGCCACGCCGGAACGGATTCGTTCCGCCACCGTCGCGGCCGCATGCATGTCGATGCCGCACAGCACGACCGCGAATTCGTCACCGCCGTAGCGGCCGGCCAGATCGCCGTCGCGCAGGCTGCCGCGAATGATCTTGCCGACCTGCCGGATTACTTCATCACCGGCGGTGTGGCCGTGCTGGTCGTTGATGTGCTTGAAATGATCGATGTCGATCAGCAGCATCACCGCGTCTTCGCAGCAGTGGCGCAGCATCACGGCCGTGACGGCGTCCTCCCAATGCTTGCGGTTCAACAAGCCGCTCAGGCTGTCGATGCTGCCGATGCGCAGCAATTGGCGGTTCTGCACGCGCACCCGCCGCGCCAGATTGCGCATGATCGCGCCCAGCGTCATCGGAAACACCACCAGCAGCGGCAGCGACGCCAGCAACTCCACGATATCGGTCGAAGGTGCGAACGTAAGGCCGTTCGCCACCGCCGCCACGCAGCACGTCAGCGCCATGGTCAACAGCCCGCGCAGCGCCAGCCAATGTCCATCGCCCGCGATCAGGGTGATCGCAAACATCGTCGCCAGCAGGATGCTGGGCAGCAGACTGAATTGCATCAGGGCAATCCACACGCCCCCCATCGCCGCATCGCCAATGAAGAAGCGCTGGTCCAGCACGATGGGATCGGCACTGCGGCGCAGCGCCAGCCACGCCACGTGCGGCCAGACCAGCGCGTACACCGCCAGCATCATCCATGCGGACATGGGAACACCGCGCCGATACAACACCGTCCCGACCATCACCGCGCCCAGTGCCAAGCCTAGGGTGCGCAAGCCGTGCGAACGTCGCACGACGCGCTGGACCTGATCGGCCGTGAGGGCATGGGTGACTGGCAGTACGTCGAAGGACATTTTCGCGAGCGTTCCGGTGGTTCACCCAACACGGAGCAAGGCCGGTGCCACACCCGCGGCGGCGTGTGATGCAGTCCACATACGGAAACAGATGTTCACGCCGCATTGCGCGCCACGTCCGGAAACACGCGGCACGGAAACAGTTGTTTACCGCGAACGTCCTTCGTGCTCAGGCCTTCAGGCGCCAGCCCGTGCGGAAGATCCACCACACGCCGGTGAGGCACAACGCGAGGAAAAACAGCGTCGCCACGATGCTGATCCCGACATTGACGTCGGCGAGTCCGTAGAAGCTCCAGCGGAAACCGGAGATCAAATACACCACCGGATTGAACAGCGTCACCTTCTGCCAGAACGGCGGCAGCATGTGGATCGAATAGAAACTGCCGCCGAGGAACGTCAATGGCGTGATGATCATCAGTGGCACCACCTGCAACTTCTCGAAGTTGTCTGCCCAGATTCCGATGATGAAACCGAACAGGCTGAAGGCGACCGTCGTCATCACCAGGAACAGCACCATCACGCCCGGATGCGCGATCGAGTAGTGCACGAACACCCGCGCGGTGGCGAGGATGATCAGGCCCACGACGATGGCCTTGGTCGCGGCCGCGCCCACGTAGCCTGTCACGATTTCGAGATACGACAGCGGCGCGGAATGCACTTCGTAGATCGTGCCCACGAATTTCGGGAAGTAGATGCCGAACGACGCGTTCGACACGCTCTGCATCAACAGCGACAGCATCACCAGTCCCGGGATGATGAAGGCCGCGTAGCTGACGCCTTCCACGCTGGTGATGCGCGAGCCGATCGCCGAACCGAACACCACGAAGTACAGCGAGGTGGAAACGACCGGCGACAGCACGCTCTGCATCAGCGTGCGCCCGGTGCGCGCCATCTCGAACTTGTAGATCGCGCGGATGCCGTGCAGATTCATGCGTCCTCCTTCACGAGTTCGACGAAGATCTGCTCCAGCGTGTCCTGGCGCGTGCTCAGGTCCTTGAAGCCGATGCCGGCGGCGGCCAGATCCTTCAACAGTGCGGTGATGCCGGTACGTTCGCTTTGCGTGTCGTAGGTGTAGGTGATCTCGTCGCGCTTGCCGTTGAGTTCAAGCGCGTACGCGGACAGAGCTTGCGGCAACCCGGAAATCGGCTCGTGCAATTGCAGCCGCAATTGTTTCTTGCCGAGCTTCTGCATCAAGGCAGTCTTTTCCTCGACTACGATCAGCTCGCCCTTGTTGATCACGCCCACGCGGTCTGCCATGTCCTCGGCTTCCTCGATGTAGTGCGTGGTCAGGATGATGGTGACGCCCGATTCGCGCAGCCGCCGCACCATCGCCCACATGTCGCGGCGCAGTTCCACGTCCACGCCCGCGGTCGGTTCGTCGAGGAACAGCACAGTCGGCTGATGCGACAAGGCTTTCGCGATCATCACGCGCCGCTTCATGCCGCCCGACAGCATCAGGATCCTGGCGTCGCGCTTGTCCCACAGCGACAGGTCCTTCAACAACTGTTCGAGATAGGCATCGTCCGGCGCCTTGCCGAACAGCCCGCGACTGAAGCGCACCGTGTTCCACACCGTCTCGAAGGCGTCGGTCTTCAATTCCTGCGGCACCAGCCCGATGATCGTGCGCGTTCTGCGCCAGTCGCGGATGATGTCGTGGCCATCCACGGTCACCGTGCCCTGCCCCGGGTTCACGATGCCGCAGATGATGCTGATCAGCGTGGTCTTGCCCGCGCCGTTCGGACCGAGCAGCGCGAAGATTTCGCCGCGCCGCACCGTCAGGTCGATGCCCTTCAGCGCCTTGAAGCCGCCTTCGTACGTCTTGTCGAGGCCGCGGACTTCGATCACCGGATCGGCGATCGCGCCGCGCGCGCTGAAATCATCTTGCATGGGCATGGCCATAAATAAACCGACGGGTATTGTATTTATGACTTGCCCCGCGGCACAAGCTACTAGGACGATGACGTCGGTCAATCAATAGCGTCGCACCCCTTTTATCTCGTCATTCCGGGGCCGTCCGCGCTGTTTGCGGGCGGAACCCGGAATCCATCTTGATTTTTGTCGGACAGCAACATGGATTCCGGGTTCGCCTGCGATGAAGCCGCAGGCGCCCCGGAATGACGACAATTCCATGGCATTCAGTCGCGTCGCTCATTGTTTGGTGGCGCGCAGATAGATGCGCCCGTTCTTCACCACGAAATCGATCTTCGTGGTGTTGCGGATATCGCGCGAAGGATCGGCGTCCAGCACCACCATATCAGCCAGTTTGCCGGGCGTAATGCTGCCGCGCTTCGCGGATTGCCCCAGCGCCGCGGCGCCGATTTCGGTGGCAGCCTCGATCGCCTGCAGCGGCGTGAACCCGCAATGCTCGACCAGCAGCGCCATTTCCTGATGCACGGACGGCATCTGATCGAGTTCGGGCCCATTCTTGCCGTACGGGAAGCCAGCGTCGTCGGTGCCTGCGTCGATCTGCACGCCGCGCTGATGCGCCAGCCGCGTCACCGCGTAACTCCAGGGCATGATGCCCGCACCCACGCTTTGCGGATGATGTTCCGCCTCGTTCTTGAACACCAGCAGGGTCGCATCGAGAATCGTGCCGCGCTGTTTCATCGCGTCGAACAGCGCGAGGATCTGCGGCGCATCGGCCTTTACGTGTTCGAAATCGCCCATCGCGCGCATCCTGTAATCGTCCGGCACGCTCGGCGCCGCTTCCCACACCAGATACGGACTGTGCGAAATCGTGTCGGCGCCCGCCTCCACCGCGTCGCCCGGCCTGGCCGGAAAGATCGTTGCGTGCGTCCAGACGCGCAGCCCCTGACGATGCGCCTCGGCGGTGATCGCCTTGACCAGCGCGGCCGGCAGGTTGGCATACAGCTTGATGCCCGTCGCGCCAGTGCCCTTCGCTTCCGCAACCGCCAGCGGAATGTCGGTCTTGGCCGTGATTGCCTGCATCCACGGCGCAAAGCCCAGCGGTTCGCCCTTCGAGGCGTCCTGCGCGCGGACGTCTTCCTTGAAAAAGCTCGGTCCCGCCATCAGCGCAACGTAGAAAATGTCGGGCGCCGCGAACGCATCGGAGTTCGCCTGGCTTGCGAGGAATTGCAGCAGGCGATCGTCGCCCGCCATGTCGCGGATGCCGGTCACGCCGCCCAGCAGCAGCGCATGCAGGAACGTCTGGTAATGCGCGATGTCGGGCTCGGCATCGGTGATGTGCACGTGCGCATCGATCAAGCCGGGGATCACGTATTTGCCGTTCAGATCGCGTACGTCCGCATCTTTCGGCACTGCCTTGCTGCCGCTCGGGTAGACCGCGGTGATCTGCCTGCCCTCGATCGCGATCGTCATGTCGTGCTGCACGGCCGACCCGGTGCCGTCGATCAGGCCGACGTGGGTCAGCAGCAGCGGTTTGGGCGCGGCCGCCACGGCAGGCCACGCGAACAGGCACAACAACAGCGGCAGAATGCGTTTCATTGGCGTGGCCCCGAAGAATCCGCCAAGGATAAACGCAACCTCGACCCGCCGGTGATTCGCGGTAGGCAACCATATGGTTGCGTATTCTCGCGAACGGCCTTAACATGCAATCTTAAGGTTGCACATGCCCGGACGGAGCACACGATGAACACGAACACCGACCGCATCGAAAAGCAGGTGTTGTTGAAGGCGCCGCGCGAACGCGTCTGGCGCGCGCTCAGCGAGGCCGACCAGTTCGGCACCTGGTTCGGCGTGCGCTTCGACGGGCCGTTCGTCGAGGGTGAGCGGCTGACGGGAAAGATCGCGCCCACGCAGGTGGACGAAGAAGTCGCCGCGATGCAAACGCCTTACGAGGGCACGCCCTTCGAATGGCAGGTCGAGAAAATCGAACCGATGCAGCGCATCGCCTTCCGCTGGCATCCATTCGGCATCGACAAGACCGTCGACTATTCCAGCGAACCGATGACGCTGATCGTGTTCGAACTGCACGACGCACCCGAAGGCATATTGCTGACCGTCACCGAATCGGGCTTCGACAAGCTGCCACCGGAACGCCGTGCGAAAGCCTTCGCGGCCAACGAGGATGGCTGGACGCACCAGATGGAGCTGATCCGGAAATTTCTCGCTCTCCCGACATGATTTCGCGCGCCATGCGGAAACAAACCGCGCTGCAGAATTCCGCGCCAGTGTTCGCCGCGCTTGGCGACCCCACGCGGCTGCGCCTTGTCGCTGCGCTGTGCGCGGGCGGCGCGCTGTCGATTGCGCAACTCACCGCCGGTACCGCGATCACCCGCCAGGCGGTCACCAAGCACCTGGAAGTGCTGGCCGGCGCGGGGCTCTTGAACGACATCCGGCAAGGCCGCGAACGCTTGTGGGAACTGGAAGCTGCGCGCATCGACGAAGCACGACGCGCACTGGATGCGATCGCGCAGGAGTGGGATCGCGCGTTGCAGCAGTTGAAAGCGTTCGTGGAGAAGTAACTCCGTCAAATTCCGTTCGCCTTGGGCGTAGCGCCGCAGGCGCGAAGTCGAAGGGTCACGTACAACTCCGCGTTTCGACTTCGCGGAGCTGCGCTACGCTCAACACGAACGGAGTTCCGCTCAGCGCAGCTGGCTGTCCTTGCTCCCGCGCCGGTTGTAGCCGCTGAACGTGCCCTCTTCGCGGTCGCGTTCGGCCTGGCAATTCACGCACAGGCGCACGCCCGGCACGGCCTTGCGCCGCGCTTCCGGAATCGGCGCATCGCATTCTTCGCAATGCTTGAGGCTCGGACCCTTGTGCTGCTTGCTGCGCGCGCGCGCGACGGCATCCGCGACGGTCGCGTCGATCTGATCCTGCACCGCATCGTCGTTGACGAAACCCTTGGCCATGCCCACAACGTAAGGCCACTCATCGCGGCTTGCAACCCGCGCGCGTGCACGCGTTCAGGCCATGGGCGTGGCCTGCGCCTGCACGCAATTGCGGCCGCGCGCCTTGGCGGCATACATCGCGGCGTCGGCGGCCGCGACCAGCGCATCCGGCGACGCGCCCGCGTCGCGCGGACAGGCCGCACCCACGCCGATGCTGACGGTCACGTAGCGACCTGCAGGTGAATCGGGATGTGGCAAGGCCAGTTCCTCGACGTGGCCGCGCAAGCTTTCCGCCACCTGCATCGCCTCGGCCAGTTCGCAGCGCGGCAGCAGGATCACGATTTCCTCGCCGCCATAGCGCGCGGCGAGGTCGCTGCCGTCGCGCACGCGCGCCGCGCACAACTGCGCCAGTTCGCGCAGGCATTCGTCGCCCTGCTGGTGACCGCTGCGATCGTTCAGGGCCTTGAAGCAATCCACGTCCACCATCAGCAATGCCAGTGACGCACCGTCATTCGCATGCCGCCGCCACTCTTCCGCCATGCGCGCGTCGAAGCAGCGGCGGTTGGCGATGCCGGTCAGGCCGTCGCGCATCGACAAGTCGCGGAGCTTGCGATTCGCCGCCTCCAGTTCGCGCAGCAGGCGCGCCACATGGATGGCGCCGGCGACCTGTTCGGCGATCGCGTCGAACACCGCGCACACTTCCGGCGTGAAGAAATCGCCGCGCGTGCTTTCCAGGTTCAGCACGCCGTGCATGCGGCCCCGATGCCGGATCGGCACCAGGTATTCCGAACTTACGTCGTGGTTGCCGGGCACGTAATCCGGATCGTTGCGCATGTCCGTGATCAACTGGCACTCGCCGGTGCGCGCGCAGCGGCCCGCCGCGCCCAGCGTCACCGGCCACGGCATGCCGCCCGGCAATTCCAGTTCGATGCGGCCCGACCAGACTTCCTGCACGAAATGCGTGCGCTCCTCGTTGAGCAGGATGATGCTGGCGATCGTGACCGGCAGCCGCCGGGTGATGCAATCCACGATGGCGCGCAGCACCGCTTCCAGCGTGTCGCCCTGCAGCGCCTCGTGCGACACTTGCGCCAGGATTTCCGTCAGCATGGCGCGCCGGCCGACCGCGTCGCGTTCGTCCCACAATGGATGCTGGTTGCGGATGTCGGCCGTCTGGGCCATGGGCTGCGCCATCACGATCCCCTTCCCCTCGCCAGTGTATCGGCGGCAGCGGGCGCGGTGTCGATTCCGGCCAGCCCCGATCGTCGCAGGCATGAGCACAACACCGGAGCATCCATGCAACTCTACGGCCACCTCTTTTCGTCCTACACGCAGAAAGCGTTGATCGCGTTGTACGAGCACGACATCCCATTCGAATTCCTGAACCTCTCGCCGGACAGCCCGGATGTTTACGCCGAATTCGCGCGGCGCTGG
>JAZKBD010000064.1:0-11283 GCA_040388785.1 Pseudomonadota bacterium | reverse complement strand
GTATGCGCGAAAGCGTACCCTCACCCGCCCCTTCGGGCACCCTCTCCCGGAGAGAGAGGGAAAAGGCGCTGGATCCCGGCTTTCGCCGGGATGACGAGAAAGTGAGAGAGCGCTCAGCGCGAAGGGACTCCCCCATCCGCCCTGCGGGCACCTTCCCCCGCAAGCGGAGGAAGGAAAATTACGAGAGCGCGCCGTGGCAGTGTTTGTACTTCTTGCCTGAGCCGCACGGGCACGGATCGTTGCGGCCGACCTTGGGGCCTTCGCGGACGATGGGCGCTGCTGCGGCAATGGCGGCGCCGGCTTGCTGGCCTTCGCCGTCGGCGCCGGGTTGCGGTATCGCATCGTAGCCGGTGGATTGCGCGTGCTGGAAATCCATCGCACGGGCAGCGGCCTGGCGGCGCTGTTCGGCTTCCATCGCGGCGACTTCTTCTTCGCTGCGGATGCGCACGCGCGCGAGCGTCTGCACCAGTTCCTTCTTGATGCGGCCCAGCATGTCCTCGAACAGGCGGTAGGCCTCGCGCTTGTATTCCTGCTTGGGATCGATCTGCGCGTAGGAACGCAGGTAGATGCCCTGGCGCAGGTAATCCATGCTGGCGAGGTGATCCTTCCACGCGCTGTCGACCGCGCTGAGCATCACGTGCTTTTCCAGCGCGCGCATCACTTCGGAGCCGACCTGTTGTTCCTTGGCCGCGAACATTTCGTCGGACGCTTCGATGACATGCCGGTGGATGGCCGCGGAATCGGCTTCGGCGGAGGTTTCCAGCCAGTGCTTCAGGTCCAGCTTCATGCCGAACTCGGATTCGAGCGTGGCCGACAACCCGGCGAGATCCCACTGCTCGTCCACGGTGTCGTGCGGCACATGCAGCGTGGCCAGCGATTCGAACACGTCATGTCGGATGTCGCGCACGGTTTCCGAAACGTCGTCGGATTCCAGCAGCTCGCGACGCTGCGCATAGATGACCTTGCGCTGGTCGTTGGCGGTGTCGTCGAACTCCAGCAGCTGCTTGCGGATGTCGAAGTTGTGCTGCTCGACCTTGCGCTGCGCCTTTTCGATCTGGCGGCTGACGAGGCGGTCTTCCAGCGCGTCGTCTTCCTTCATGCCGAAGCGCTGCATCCAGCGCACCAGCCCTTCGCCGCCGAAGATGCGCATCAGGTTGTCTTGCAGCGACAGGTAAAAGCGCGAGGAACCGGGATCGCCCTGACGGCCGGAACGGCCGCGCAACTGGTTGTCGACGCGCCGTGATTCGTGGCGTTCGGTGCCGACGATGTGCAGGCCGCCCGCTTCCAGCACTTGCTGGTGGCGCTTTTTCCACTCGGCCTTGACGCGTTCCTTGTCGGCGTCGCTCGCATCGGCGGGCAACTCCGCCAGCGCGGCGTCGAGGCTGCCGCCCAGCACGATGTCGGTGCCGCGGCCGGCCATGTTGGTGGCAATGGTGACCGCGCCCGGCAGGCCCGCGTTCTCGACGATCTTTGCTTCGCGCGCGTGCTGCTTGGCGTTCAGCACTTCGTGCGGAATGCCGGCTTTCTGCAGCAAGCCGTGCACCAGTTCGGAAACGTCGATGGACGCGGTGCCGACCAGCACCGGCTGGCCGCGTTCGTGGCAATCGCGCACGTCTTCCAGCACCGCCTTGAACTTGGCCTCGGGCTTCAGGAACACGAGGTCGGCGTTGTCCTTGCGGATCATCGGCTTGTGGGTCGGGATCACCACCACTTCCAGTCCGTAGATGGATTGGAATTCGTAGGCTTCCGTATCCGCCGTGCCGGTCATGCCCGACAACTTGTCGTACATGCGGAACAGGTTCTGGAAGGTGATGGTGGCCATCGTCTGGTTTTCGCGCTGGATCGGCACGCCTTCCTTGGCCTCGACGGCCTGGTGCAGGCCTTCCGACCAGCGGCGACCCGGCAGCGTGCGGCCGGTGAATTCGTCGACGATGATGATTTCGCCGTCGCGCACGATGTAGTCGACATCGCGCTGGTACAACGCGTGCGCGCGCAGCGCCTGATTCAAATGATGCACGACCGCAAGATTGCGCGCGTCGTACAGCGTGGAATCTTCCGCGAGGATGCCGGCCTGGCGCAGCAACTGTTCGGCATGTTCCATGCCCTCTTCGGACAGGTGCACCTGCTTCTGCTTTTCGTCGACGTAGTAGTCGCCGGGCTCGGGCGTTTCGCCGGGCAGCGGCTCCCTCTTCTGCCGCGTCATGTGCGGCACGATGCGGTTGACGCGGATGTAGAGTTCCGGCGAATCCTCGGCGGGGCCGGAGATGATCAGCGGCGTGCGCGCCTCGTCGATCAGGATCGAATCCACCTCGTCCACGATCGCGTAGTGCAGCCCGCGCTGGAAACGCTGTTCCTTCGAAACCGCCATGTTGTCGCGCAGGTAATCGAAGCCGAATTCGTTGTTGGTGCCGTAGGTGATGTCGGCGCCGTACGCTTCGGCCTTGTCGGACATCTCCATGCCGGGCCAGACCACGCCGACGGTGAGGTCGAGGAAGTTGTAGACCTTGCCCATCCACGCCGCGTCGCGCTTGGCGAGGTAGTCGTTGACGGTGACGACGTGCACGCCCTTGCCCGCGAGCGCGTTGAGGTAGACCGGCAGCGTCGCGACCAGGGTCTTGCCCTCGCCGGTGCGCATCTCGGCGATCTTGCCCTGGTGCAGCACCATGCCGCCGATCAACTGCACGTCGTAGTGGCGCAGGCCGATCACGCGGCGGCTGGCCTCGCGCACCACCGCGAAGGCTTCGGGCAGGATCTTGTCGAGGCTCTCGCCACCGGCGACGCGCTGCTTGAACTCGGCGGTCTTGCCGCGCAAGGCAACGTCGTCGAGTTTCTGCATTTCGGGTTCGAGCGCGTTGATGCGCGCCACGGCTTTCGAAAGCTGCTTCACCACCCGCTCATTGCGGCTGCCGAAGACGTTCGTCAGGATATTGGGCATCGGGCTTGGGTTCGCGGTTCCGGGCTGCGGTTGAAACTCAATCGGACATCATAAACGGGGACGCCATTCACGCCTAGAGATGGCAGTGAAATGCCCGATTTTCAACCGCTCAGCGCCTGACGTAAGCGGTCGGATTCACCAGCTTGCCGTCGTGCCACACTTCGAAATGCACGTGCGGGCCGGTCGAGCGGCCGCTCGAACCGGCATCGGAGATCACTTCACCCGCACGCACGTGCTCGCCCACGTACGCCATCAATTTGCTGTTGTGGGCGTAGCGGGTCATGTAGCCGTCGCCGTGGTCGATCTCGACGACCTTGCCGTAGCCGTCGCGCACGCCGGAGTAGGTGACGACGCCTGCGGCCACCGCGTGCACCTGCGATCCGAACGGCACGCCGATGTCGAGGCCCGGATGGAAACTGAAGTGGCCGGTGAACGGATCGATGCGGCGGCCATAGGGCGACGTGATGTAGCCATCGGTGACCGGCATGCCCGAAGGAATCAGGCTGGCGGTGACCTGGCGATCGGTCAGCAATGATTGCAGGACGCCGAGCTGGTTCTGCTGTTTGTCGAAGCGCTGGGCGAGCTGTTCCATGCTCACCGAAAGGTCATACGGAAGCGAGCGCTCGGGCGGAACATCCCGTTCGGGGCCGCCCATGCCGGGCGTCTGATTGAAATTGAATTCGGCAGGATCGAGCTTGCCCGCCACCACCAGGCGCTGGCCCAGCGCATCGAGCCGCGCCGAATCGGCCTGCAGTTCACCCAGCTTGATCGCCATGCGGCTGATGTCGCGTTGCGCGTTGTCGCGCACCTGCCGCAATTCGGCCTTCTGCGCCGCGATCTGCTGGCGCATCGAATCGACCTCGGCCAGCGTGCGGCTGCCGGGGCTTGCGATCCAGACCGCCAAGGCGGCACTGGCGACGACACATGCAACGAAACCGAGCATCAGGCGCTGCTGCAGGCGGCGGTTGGCGTGGCAACGATCGTGCAACCACGCATCCGAAAGCGCGCATCGCCGCGAACGGGCAACCAGTATCATGCCCATGTCGAAAAACCTTGAATCATCTGCCTTGTCTCCTGCCCGACCGCTACCGCCCCGCGACACCCACGGTCCGACGCCTGTTTCGCAATGTGCGCCGGTCGCCGATCTGGCCGCCCGTGCACGAGAACTTGACCACTTGAGCCAGCGGATTGTTCCGCTGCTGCCCACTCCGCTGCGCGAGCACGTCCGTCATGTCGGCTTGCGCAATGACCGCGTCCTGCTGCTGGTCGAGTCGCCCGCATGGGCAACCCGCGCACGCATGGATCAATCCTGCATCCTCGCCGCCGTGCGCAGCCTTGGCTTGGCCGCGACCTCCGTCACGGCCAAGGTGATGCCGATCCCGGCATCCAACGGAGACTCCGCCTCCGTACGACCGCCTTCGCCGCGTGCCGCGCAAAGCATCCGCGCGTCGGCGATGGCCGTCTCCGATCCGGACCTGCGGGCGTTGTTCCTCGAACTGGCCGCCTTGGCGGACACTCCGACGACCCGCTGATGCCCGCCGGCCGGTCCGCCCCCTCGTTCCACCGGCGGAAGCGGACGTTATAACACGGAGCAGGCGGTCAGCGCTGACCTGAATCAGAAAAAAGTCACAAATCGGGAAAGCCGCCGCATTACGTGCGCACTCGATCGCCCGCGTGCTGGCGAAGCTCGCGATGGCTTTTTCAACGGATTTGCGGGTCGCCGGATGAGGGCGGCAGCGCGGGGACGTTACACCGCCTGGGCGGGATGCGCGTACGAGATCGGCGCCAGCGCGGGGTCGTCGAACGTAACCTCTTCCCACGCGGACTTGTCGGCGAGCAAGGCACGCAGCAACTGGTTGTTGAGCTGGTGGCCGGACTTGTGGCCGAAGAAGGCGCCGATCAGGCTGTGGCCCAACAGGTACAAATCGCCGATGGCGTCGAGGATCTTGTGCTTGACGAATTCGTCCTCGTAACGCAGGCCGTCTTCGTTCAGTACGCGGTAGTCGTCCAGCACGATGGCGTTGTCCATCGAACCGCCGAGCGCAAGGTTCTTCTCGCGCAGCATTTCGATGTCGCGCATGAAGCCGAAGGTGCGCGCGCGGCTGACTTCCTTGACGAACGAGGTCGTGGAGAAATCGATCTCGGCCTTGGATGCGCGGCGTGAGAAGATCGGATGCTGGAACTCGATCGAGAAGCCGACCTTGAAACCATCGAACGGCTTGAACTCGGCCCACTTGTCGCCGTCTTCGACCTTCACCGGCTTCTTGATGCGGATGAAGCGCTTGGGCGCGGACTGCTCTTCGATGCCCGCCGACTGCAGCAGGAACACGAACGGACCGGCGCTGCCGTCCATGATCGGCACTTCCGGCGCGGACAGATCGACATATGCGTTGTCGATGCCGAGCCCGGCCATCGCCGACAGCAAATGCTCGACCGTACCCACGCGCACGTCGTCCTTGATCAGCGTGCTGGACAGGCGCGTATCGCCGACATATTCGCAACGCGAAGGGATGATGACGGGTTCCGGCAAGTCGGTGCGGCGGAACACGATGCCGGTGTTGACCGCAGCGGGACGCAAGGTCATGTAGACCTTTTCACCGGTGTGCAAGCCCACGCCCGTCGCGCGGATCACGTTCTTGAGCGTGCGCTGCTTGATCATTTTTCGTTGGAATCCCGTTAGAACAACGCTAAAACGTGGGCGATGCTACCACGGTTGACAGTCCGAATAAAGTGGACTCGTGCGTTCAGTTACTCGGCGTACCGCCGCCGGCACCTGCAGGGCGGAATGCGGAACGTGGCCCCCGGGGAAAACTGACCACCGAGTGAGCTTCAGGTTCCCGAAAAGTGAAAAATCCATGCGCGCCGGGTTCGACGCCACCTCCTCAGCTGGTGCTGACGCCCACCGGAGCGCCGTGAACTGCCGGGGGACGGGAGTCCGGCAGCTCACGTATCGACGCGGCGGGTCCTCCGCCGCGCTGCAACCGATCGTCGCGATCAATCCGCCTGGCGACGCAGGAACGCGGGGATGTCCAGGTAGTCGGGCATTCCCGCCGTCTCGGCGGCCGGTTTGGCGGCCACGGCCGGCGCCGGTTCCCGGCGGGTCGCCATCATCGGTTCCGGCTGGGCGTATCCCACCACGCCATTGTCGGTTCCGGTGCGCAGCACCCGCCGCGGCTGCGGCATTTCGACCATCTCCGGCTTGGCGACTGGCCGCAACTGCGGCTTCGCTGCGCGATTGAGCCCCGTGGCGACCACCGTCACGCGAACGTCGTCGGACAGGTCCGGATCGAGCGCGGTGCCCAGCACCACGGTCGCATCCTCGCTGGCGAAGTCGTGGACCACGCGACCGATCTCGTCGAATTCGCGCATCGTGAGGTTGGGGCCGGCGGTGACGTTGACCAGGATGCCGCAGGCACCGGACAGGTCCACGTTCTCCAGCAGCGGATTGTTGATGGCCGCCTCGGCCGCCGCCTGCGCGCGGTCGTCACCGCGGGCGGTGCCGGTGCCCATCATCGCCATGCCCATTTCGCTCATCACGGTGCGCACGTCGGCGAAGTCGACGTTGATCAGGCCCGGACGGGTGATCAGGTCGGCGATGCCCTGCACCGCGCCTTGCAGCACGTCGTTGGCCGCCTTGAACGCATTCAACAGGGTCACTTCGCGGCCGAGCACGGTCAAAAGCTTCTCGTTCGGCACCGTGATCAGCGAATCGACCGACTGCTGCAGGTCCTCGATGCCCTTCAACGCCACCTGCATGCGGCGGCGGCCCTCGAACGGGAACGGCTTGGTCACCACCGCCACCGTCAGGATGCCTTTCTCCTTGGCGAGCTGCGCCACCACCGGTGCTGCGCCGGTGCCGGTGCCGCCGCCCATGCCGCAGGTGATGAACACCATGTCGGCGCCGTCCAGCACCTCCACGATCCGGTCGCGATCCTCGAGCGCGGCCTGCCGGCCGATCTCCGGATTGGCGCCGGCGCCGAGACCCTTGGTCACCGTTTCGCCGAGTTGCAGGGTGGTGCGTGCGCCGGAGCTTTTCAGCGCCTGCGCGTCAGTGTTGGCGCAGATGAACTCCACGCCGTCGATGGCTGAATTGACCATGTGGCTGACGGCGTTTCCGCCACCGCCGCCGACACCGATCACCTTGATCACCGCATTGGGTGCGAGTTGTTCCACCAGTTCAAACATTGCCCGTCCTCCGTGCTGCTGAAAGTCATGCTTCTGTTGTCATGCTGCCGTTGATGTCCGCCGTTTCGGCGGGCGCCCCTTGCGGGGTTTGCGGCACCGCGGTGCCGCCCAAGGCCGTCCCTTCCCGGGCCGGCCAGAGTCCTTAAAAGTTCCGGTGCAACCAGCCCTTTGCCTTGCCGAAGAGTCCGGCCACGCTGTCGCCCACCGCGCCGCCCATCACCCGGCTGCCGCCGCCATGCGAATGCGAGCCCTGCAGCAGCAGGCCGACGCCCGCGGCGTTCGCAGGCGTCGCGATCATTTCGGTCACGCCGGTGACGTGCTGCGGCACGCCCAGCCGCACCATCTTGTGGAATACCTCTTCGGCCAGGTACAGCGCGCCTTCGATGCGGGCCGCGCCGCCGGTCAGCACCACGCCGGCCGCGAGCAGGTTTTCGTAACCCGAGCGGCGCATCTCGTCCTGCACCATTTCGAAGATTTCCTCGTAGCGGGCCTGGATCGACTGCGCCAGAGCTTGCCGTTGCAGGCGCCGCGGAGGACGCTCGCCCACGCTCGGCACCTGGATGGTTTCCTCGCCGCGCGCCAGTTGCGCCAGCGCGCAGCCGTACTTCACCTTGATTTCCTCGGCGTTCGTGGTAGGCGTCTGCACGTATTGCGAAATGTCCGAAGTCACCTGGTCGCCGCCCACCGGCAGCGATTTGGTGTAGCGGATCGAACCGTGGGTGAAGATCGCGATGTCGGTGGTGCCGGCGCCGAGGTCGACCACGCACACGCCCAGCTCGCGCTCGTCGTCGGTCAGCACCGCTTTCGCCGACGCGACAGCCGAGGGCACCAGGTCGTCCACGGCGAGCCCGCAGCGCTGGATGCATTTGGTGATGTTCTGCACCGCGGATGCCGCGCCGGTCACCAGATGCACGCCGGCTTCGAGGCGCACGCCGCTCATGCCGACCGGATGGCGGATGCCGTCCTGGCCGTCGATGCGGTA
Source organism: Pseudomonadota bacterium (assembly GCA_040388785.1). Lineage (GTDB taxonomy): Bacteria > Pseudomonadota > Gammaproteobacteria > Xanthomonadales > Rhodanobacteraceae > 66-474. Next base: position 3,181 of record JAZKBD010000064.1, on the reverse strand, counting down.
TTCCTGCGGTTCCTTGTAGAGCACCTTGCGGTCGGCCGGGATCGCCACCGCGCTGGCCGATTCCAGCACCTGGTCGAGATCGCCGGGCCCGACTTCGCGGTCGCGGATCGCCGCAGTACCGCGCGAGTTGTGGGTTTCGAGATGGCTTCCGGAAATGGACGCGCACACCGAGCGGATGTCGCAGCCCGCCATCTGGCCGGCTTCCTCGACCGCGCGCTGGATCGAATTGACGTTCGATTCGATCTCCACCACGACGCCTTTCTTCATGCCGCGCGAGGTGTGGCTGCCGACGCCGATCACCTCGATCGGCTCGCCCGGCACGTACTCGCCGACGATCGCCATCACCTTGGAGGTGCCGATGTCGAGGCCGACGACGAGATTCTTGTCGCTCTTGCGGCTCATGGGCCTAAACGTTTCCGTCAACAACATGGGAAGTCACCCCGTTGGCAGGTTTGGTGGGAGCAGGGTTCGCCGGCGTCTCCGGCCAGCGCACCGCGAAGCCGTTGCTGTAGCGCAAGTCGGCGTAGATGAATCCATCGCTGCGGCCGCGCATCAGGATCGGCAGCGCGGCGACGAAGCGCGCGAGGCGCAGGTCGGGCTTGTCGCTGCCGACGGTCACATGGCCGTCATTGGAAAGCGTGAGGCTCCAGCTGCCGCGCGCCGACAGGTCCACGCCGGTCACGCGCAGGCTGTAAGGGGCGAAGTCGATCTGCGCCGCGCGATAGAACGCCAGCACGTCGGCCACGCGATCGTCGGGCGCGTTGAATTGCGGCAGCCCGTTCACCACGCCCGCGTTGGGTACCTTGAAGATGCGGCCGTCGCGGCCCAGCAGCGAATCGCTGCCCCAATGCGCGACGGGATCGATCTCGGTGATGGTGATGTCGAGCGCGTCCGGCCAGTGCTTGCTCACTTCCACGCGCGACACCCACGGCAACGCCGCCACGGAATCGCGCACCTTGTCGAGGTCGATGGCGAAGAAGCCCGCGCCGAGCGACGGCGCGACCGCCGTGCGCACCTGCGTCGCGCTGACATGGCTGAAGGTCGCGTGCACCTGCAGCTCGCGCACCGGCCAGCGCTCGGACGCAAACCAGCCCTGCAGCACGCCGACCACCGGCAATGCGACCAGCGTGATCGCGATAAGCCAGGCGGCGAAACGCAGGCCGGTCGCGCCTTTCATGCGGCGTCTCCCGATTCGCGATCGAACGAGGTTTCCAGCACGCGCCAGCACAGTTCCGGATAGTCGATGCCGGCCGCGGCGGCGGCTTTCGGCACCAGCGAGTGCGAAGTCATGCCCGGTGCGGTGTTCGCTTCCAGCAGCCAATTGCGGCCGTCGCGATCGCGCATCACGTCGACCCTGCCCCAGCCCGAGCAGCCCAGCGCGTCGAACGCCTGCCGCGCAAGCGCGCGCACATTGCCCTCCGCGTCGCCATCGAGGCCGGGACAGAGGTATTGCGTGTCTTCGGCGATGTACTTGGCGTTGTAGTCGTAGTACGCGCCCTTGGGCACGATCTTGATGCTGGGCAGCACGTCGCGCTTCAGGATCGAGACCGTGAGTTCGTCGCCTTCGATCAGCGTTTCCATCAGCAGGTCGCCGGGATAGCGCTGCGCCAGCGCGACCGCCGCGTCGAGATCCTTTTCATCGAACACGCGCGATACGCCGACGCTGGAACCTTCGGACGCCGGCTTCACGATCAGCGGAAAACCGACCCTGCTCGCCGCCGCATGCACATCCGTGCCACGCGGCAGCGGCACGAACATCGGCGTGGGCAGACCGAGCGATCCCCACACCCATTTGCTGCGCACCTTGTCCATCGACAGCGCCGAACCCAGCACGCCGGAACCGGTGTACGGGATGTGCAGTGAATCCAGCGCGCCCTGCAGCACGCCATCCTCGCCGCCGCCGTGCTGGCCGTGCAGGATGTTGAACACGCGCGCGAAGTGGCCCGCGCGCACCGCATCCAGCAACGCGGGAATGCCGTCGATCGCGTGCGCGTCGACGCCACGGCTCTTGAGCGCATCCAGCACGCCCTTGCCGGACATCAACGACACTTCGCGCTCGGCGGAGCTGCCACCCATCACCACCGCGACGCGGCCGAAATCGCGCGCATCGGTGATTCGCCGCGTGGCCGTCAGGTCGTTCATGCGGCGCCCTCCGATTTCAGCTGGCCGCGCTCGGCCAGCTCTGCCGCGGCTGCGCCGATGTCGCCGGCGCCCAGCAACAGCACCAGATCGTCGTCGCGCAACAACGCGGGCAGCGTCTCGTCTAGCTCGCGCGGGTGTTCGATGAACACCGGATCGACCTTGCCGCGCGCGCGCACCGCACGCGCCAGCGAGCGCCCATCGGCACCGGTGATCGGCGTTTCGCCCGCGGGATACACCTCGGTCAGCACCAGTGCATCGGCTTCGCTCAATACCGCCGCGAAGTCGTCCAGCAGGTCGCGGGTGCGCGTGTAACGGTGCGGCTGGAACACGATCACCAGCCGTCGCTCGGGCCAGCCTTCGCGCGCGGCCTCCATCACCGCCGCAAGTTCGCGCGGATGGTGGCCGTAATCATCGACCAGCATGACCTTGCCGTGGTCGATCGGCAGTTCGCCGTTGATGTGGAAGCGCCGGCCCACGCCCTGGAACTGCTCCAGCGCGTGCTTGATGGCGTACGGTTCGACGCCCAGGTGCCAGCCGATGGTGGCTGCGGCCAGCGCATTCGACACGTTGTGGCGGCCCGGCAGGTTCAGCGTGATCGCCAGCGCCGGCTGGCTTGGCAGCAGCAGGTCGAAATGGGTGCGCGCGCCCTCGGCGCGCAGGTTCGCGCCGCGCACGTCGGCGGCGTGATCGATCGCGTAGGTCAGCGTCGAGCGCGCGGTGTTTTGCGCCAGCTCCGCGACTTCCGGGTTGTCCACGCACAACACCGCCAAGCCGTAGAACGGCAGGCGATGCAGGAAATCCGCGAAGGCCTGCTTCAGTTCCGCGAAATCGCCGTGGTAGTGATCGAGATGGTCGGCGTCGATGTTGGTGACCACCGCGATCACCGGCGACAGCTTCAGGAACGAGCCATCGGATTCGTCGGCCTCGGCGACGAGGTACGTGCCCGCGCCCAACCGCGCGTTGGCGCCGGCCGAAAGCAGTTGCCCGCCGATCACGAAGGTCGGATCGTAGCCGGCCTCGGCCAGCACGCTGGCGGTGA
>JAZKBD010000063.1:0-11699 GCA_040388785.1 Pseudomonadota bacterium | reverse complement strand
AGCGAAGCGGTGCCATTCGCCGCGGCATTCTTGACGTCCTGCATCGTGACCACGCCGCCCGCGCCGGTGGCCTGCACGCGCGCGAGATCGACCTTCAGTTTGCGCGCCATCGCGCGCACCGCCGGCACGGCTTTCACACCGCCCACGCTTCCCGCCTGTTCGGTGCGCACCTCGTTGCTGCTCGACACCGCACCGACCACCGTGCCTTCGTCCTCGCGGTCCGCGGCGCCGCCCTTCCTGATCTCGCCACCTTCGTCGGACGCGATCACCTTGCCATGGCCATCCGGCGCCGGCGCGCCCGCGCCCTTCGCAGGTTCCGCAGGCGCATGGTGATGGCCGCCCGCCGCGTTCTCGGCGCGCTGCTTGGCCTTCGGGTCGAGCTCGAACTCGGCCAGCGCCGCGCCGGTGTTGATCACGTCGCCTGCCGCGCCGTGCTGCTTGAGCAGTTTGCCGGTGAACGGCGAAGGCACTTCCACCACGGCCTTCGCGGTTTCCATCGACACCAGCGGCGCGTCCAGCTTGACGCTGTCGCCTTCCTTCACCAGCCATTCGACGATGGTGGCGTCGGGCAGGCCTTCGCCGAGGTCGGGGAGATGGAATGTTTTCTTGTCGGCCATGATTTCGGTTCCGTGACTGGCAGAAGCTTCGCTTTTGCTCGTCATCCCGGCGCAGGCCGGGATCCATTTTCTGTTCAGTCCAGACGCAACATCAAAATGGATTCCGGGATCCGCCGCAGTGGAGCCGCGGCGGCCCCGGAATGACGACAATGTGTGTGCAACGTTTGTGCAGCTTGCTCGGGCGGTCGATTATGACGCCGCCAGCACCCGCTTCGCCGCATCCACGATGCGCGCGGTGCTGGGCAGCTGTTTCATTTCGAGGCGGTACAGCGGGGTGTGCACGTCCCAGCCGCTGACGCGCGCGACCGGCGCCAGCAAATCGAAGATGCATTCCTCGGCGATGCGCGCGGCGATCTCGGCGCCGAAGCCTGCCGTTTTCGGCGCCTCCTGCACGATCACGCAGCGGCCGGTTTTCTGCACCGATTCAGCGATGGTGTCGAAGTCGAGCGGCGTCAACGTGGCGACGTCGATCACCTCGGCGCTGATGCCTTCCTTCGCGAGTTGATCTGCGGCTTCGAGCGTTTCCTTCACTTCCGCGCCCCAGGTCACCAGCGTGATGTCGGTGCCGTCGCGCAGCACGAAGCACACGTCCAGCGGCAGCGCCTCGCCATCGTCCGGCACTTCTTCCTTGTACTGGCGGTAGATGCGCTTGGGTTCGTAGAACACCACCGGATCGGGATCGCGGATCGCGGCGAGCAACAAGCCGTACGCGCGTGCTGGCGACGACGGCAGCACCACGCGCAAGCCCGGCACGTTGGTGAACAGGTGCTCGTTGGCTTCGGAATGATGCTCGGGCGCGTGGATACCGCCGCCCCACGGCGCGCGGAACACCGCGGGACAGGTGATGCGCCCGCGGGTGCGGTTGCGCATGCGCGCCGCGTGGCAGCAGATCTGCTCCATCATCGGATAGATGAAGCCTTCGAACTGCGCCTCGCACACGGGTTTCATGCCTTGCGCCGCGAGACCCACGGTGACGCCGGCGATGGTGGTTTCGTCCAGTGGCGTGTCGAACACCCGCCATTCGCCGAACTTGTCCGACAGTCCCGCGGTGGCGCGGAACACGCCGCCGTTGATGCCGACGTCCTCGCCCAGCACGACGACCGAATCGTCGCGCTTCATTTCATACGCGAGCGCCTGGGTGACGGCTTCGATGAGTGTGATCGCGGCCATCAGTGCGCCCCCTTCTCCAGCGCGATCGCTTCGTCGCGCTGCTTCAACAAGTCAGCCGGCAATTCGGCGAAGGTGTAATCGAACATCGCGGTCACCGGCTGCGCCTTGGTTTCGAGATACGCATTCACTTCGTTGTCCATCCATTCGTCGCATTCGGCCTGCAGCTTTTCTTCCTTCTTCTTGTTCCAGGCCTTCTTGCCTTCCAGCCAGGTGCGCAAGCGCTTGACCGGGTCTTTCGTCCACGCGTCCTCCACTTCGCCCTTGCCGCGGTAGCGGCGCGCATCATCGGCGGTGGTGTGGTCGCCGAGCCGATACGTCACACACTCGACCACGCTGCCGCCCTTGCCGGCGCGCGCGCGCTCGATCGCGTCGGTCATCGCCTTCTTGACCGCGATGATGTCGTTGCCGTCGACCTGGATGCAGAACAAACCCGCCGCGATGCCCTTCTGCGCCAGCGTCTTGGCACCGGACTGGATCGTGCGCGGCACCGAGATCGCCCATTGGTTGTTGACGATCGCCGCGATCAGCGGCAGGTCGCGCGCTCCGGCCACATTGATCGCGCCATAGAAATCGGACTTCGAAGAACCGCCGTCGCCAATGGTGCAGACCGCGACGCGCTTTTCCTTGCGGATCTTGAACGCCAGCGCGGAACCGGCCGCGTGCAGGCACTGCGTGCCGATCGGCACCGACCACGCGAAGTCATGCTTGGCGGGTTCGTTCTGGTAATCGTTGCCGCGCTCGTCGCCGCCCCAGTACATGTACACGTCGCGCGGCCGCACGCCGCGGTACAACTGCGCACCGTATTCGCGGTAGCTGGGCGCGAACACGTCTTCCGGCTTCATCGAGGCGCCGATGCCGACGTGGGTCGCCTCGTGGCCGAGGCACGACGCGTAGGTGCCGAGCTTGCCGGTGCGCTGCAACGCGATCGACTTGGTGTCGAACACGCGCGTGGACACCATCAACTTGTACAGCTCGACCATCTGGTCGATGTCCTGCGCGAAGTCGGGCAGGTCCTTCCTGACCTGCTTGCCTTCGGCGTCGAGGTATTGCAGGTATTCGATTTCAAACTTGGCGGCGATGGGCACGGGTTGCTCCCGGAACAAGAAACGGGGGATGCGAAACTGCGGCCGCGCAGCGACGCAACGTGTGGCCTGTTCCCGCGACAAACGCGCGAACGGGCCGCGCATTATCGCATGCACGGCGCGGCGCCCGCAGCCTTCCGCAGTACGCCTGCGCATGTTGCGTCGCAGCATGTTTGCTTGTGCGATCATCCCTGATCACGGCTTGTGTACCTTTGCGATCATCCATGATCGCGGCCTCGTTAAACTGGCTGGCTAGAACAAACTTTCCCGGCTGTGATAGACCAACTCGGCCATCCATGGCCTGGTTTCAACTACAGCCGCTTCGAACTGGACACCCTTCCATGACCGACAACAACCGGCGCGAACTCGAAGCCGGCATCCAGCGCGACCTGTCCGGCCGCATGACGTATGCGAGCTATCTGCAACTCGACACGCTGTTGTCGGCGCAGCGGCCGGTCTCGGATCCCGAGTATCACGACGAAATGCTGTTCATCGTGCAGCACCATGTCGCGGAGTTGTGGCTGAAGCTGATGATCCACGAGCTGCGCGCGACCATCGTCGATATCGATGCCGATTGTGCCGATCAGGCGCAGAAGAAGCTCGCGCGCGTGAAGCGCATCCAGGACCAGTTGTTCAACGCGTGGGCGGTGCTGGAAACGATGACGCCGCACGAGTACCTGAAGTTCCGCGATGCGCTGGGACCGTCGTCCGGCTTCCAGTCACTGCAATACCGCACGGTGGAATTCCTGCTCGGCAACAAAAATGTCGACATGCTGACGGTGTTCGCGCATGACGCAGAAGCGCAGGCAGGCCTGCGCACGACGCTCGAATCGCCGAGCCTGTACGACGCCGTGCTGCATTGGCTGGCACGGCGCGGGCACGCGATTCCGAAGAACATCCTCGATCGCGACGTGCGCCAAGGCTGGAAACGCGACGAATCGCTGCTGCCGATCTTCCAGCGCATCTACGAGGCGCCGGAAAAGTTCTGGCCCGAATACCACCTGTGCGAAACGCTGGTGGACGTCGAGGAAAACTTCCAACTCTGGCGCTTCCGCCACATGAAGGCGGTCGAGCGCATCATCGGTCACCGGCCGGGCACCGGCGGATCGTCGGGCGTCGGGTTCCTCAAGAAGGCGCTCGACCTCACGTTCTTCCCCGAACTGCTGGAAGTGCGCACGCAGATTCGATCAGCCTGACCGGCTTGCCGCGTACGTACCGGCGCCGCTATCGTCGCGCGGACTGACATCCGTCGGTCGATGTGAGGACCGGCGATGCACGCGAACGACGAGACCGCCTACCCGTTGCCGCAGGGCGGCAGCTTCATGGGGCATCCGCGCCTGCTGTGGATGCTGCTGTTCGTCACCGTCTGGTTCAACTTTGCGTTTTACGGTTTCCGCGCGTTCCTCGCGCCGTACGCCGCGCAGGCTTTCTTCTCGAACGTTCCGCAGGCCGAGGCGCTGCAACGGGCGAATCTGTTGTTCGCGGGTTTCGGCACGCTGCTGTATGCGCTGACCATCCTCGGCGGCTGGGTTGCCGACAATGTATTGGGCGAAGTGCGCGCACTGCGCCTGTCGTTGTGGCTGATGATTCCGGCGTTGCTGGGCATGGCAGCGCCGACGCGCGCAGGTTTCGTGATCGCGCTGTCGGCGTTCGTGCTGGCAGCCGGCCTGAACATTCCGCTGACCGTCCTGGTCGGGCGCAACTACGCGAAGAATGATCCCAGGCGCGATGCCGGCTACACGCTTTACTACCTCGCGATCAACTTCGGCGGCTTCATCGCGCCGTTCGTCTGCGCTGCGTGGATCGGGGTGCACTACGGATACCGGCTGGGCTTCGTCGCGGCCGCAGCCGGCATGCTGCTCGGAACGCTGGTGTTCGAATGGCGCCAACGGCAACTGCCGGGCGCCGCCGACAAGCCGCGCTTCCATCGTCGCTGGTCGACGCCGGCAGTGTTCGTCGCGTGGTTGGCATTGCTCGTCCCGACCGCGCTGCTGATGTCGCACGACGACGTGCTGCACGTCGCCGTGTATGTGCTGATGGGCCTGCTGATCGCGTATTTCGTGGCAAGCTCCATTCGCCGCGGCGATCGCGTGCAAGGCCAGCGCTACATTGCGCTGCTGCTGTTGTTCGTTGCATTGGTGGTGTTTTGGGCGTTGAGCCTGCTCTCCGCCAGCGCGCTCAACTTCTTCGCGCGCGACCACGTGGCGGCGCTGTGGAAGGGCACGCTGCTGGGCCTCGGCTGGAGTTATCTCTCGTTCCAGTCGGCGAACCCGCTGTACATCCTGATCCTCGCGCCGTTCATCGCGATGTTGTGGCCATGGCTGGACAAGCGCGCGGTCAATCCGTCCACGCCGCGCAAATTCGGCATCGGCCTGCTGCTGGTCGCGCTGGGTTATGGCGTGCTGTGGTGGGCCATCGCGCACGGGCAACAGCCGGACGGCAGGATCGCCGCGTGGCCGCTGCTGGTGAATTACCTTTTCGCGACCGTCGGCGAGTTGACATTGTCCCCCATCGGCTACGCGCTGATCGGCAAGCTGGCCGCACCGCACGAAACCTCGCTCGCGATGGGCGGCTGGTTTTTCGGCGTGGGCGTTTCCTACGACTTCTCGGGCCAGATCGCGGCGCTTACCACCGCACACGGTCAGAGTGGAATCACCGGCTACGAACATGTGTTCTCGTGGCTGCTGATCGGCGGCGTCGCGATCGCGCTGGCGTACCTGGTCGCGGCGCCGTGGATCGTGAAGCTGATGCACGGCGTGCGTTGAACCGACTTTGCAGGGACCAGCCATGATCGAAGCCATCGACGCCACAACCTTCTCAGATCGGACGCTGCCGGACGCGCCGGATTTCCCGCAACGGCTCGGCCATCCGAAACCGTTGTGGATGCTGTTCATGACGGAGTTCTGGGAGCGCTTCGCGTTCTACAGCGTGAGCTGGGCGCTGGCGCTGTACATCGTGCAGCAGTTCTACCACGGCGATCCGTCGGGACAGGCGTGGGCCAGCGGCATCTTCGGCGCGTACACCGCGCTGATCTACGGCACCTGCCTGTTCGGCGGCTGGATCGCGGATCGCGTGATCGGCTACCAGCGCACCATCCTGCTGGGCGCGCTGGTGATGGCGGCCGGATTGTTCGTGCTGATGCTGCCGTCGCGCGCGATGCTGCTGCTCGGCCTGGCGCTGGTGATCGTGGGCGACGGTCTGTTCAAGCCCAACATCTCGACGATGGTCGGACAGCTTTACGGTCGCGACGACCCGCGCCGCGATCGCGGCTTTACGCTTTTCTACATGGGCATCAATGCGGGCGCGCTGGTCGCGCCGTTGCTGACCGGCTGGCTGGCGGCGCATTTCACCGCCACGCCGATGCAGCAGAACTTCCGACTGGTGTTCGCGGCCGCCGGCGTCGGCATGCTGATCAGCCTGGTGTGGTTCTGGTTCGGTCGGCGGCAGTTGAAGCATGTCGGGCGTCCCGCGCCGGACGCGGAAGGTCCATCGCGCGTGGCATGGGTGGTACTCGGCATCGTGATCGCCGTGCCGCTGGTGTACCTGCTGCTGTCGAAGATCGGCGCGGGCGGCCTGCAATGGTTGCTGGGCATCCTGTTCGTGATCGTCGCGGCGATGTTGCTGATGGAAGCCGCGCGCCTCGATCGCGTGCAGGTGCACCGCGTCGTCGCGATGCTGATCATCTTCGCGTTCAACGTGCTGTTCTGGATGTTCTATTACCAGTTCGGTACGTCGTTCAATTTCCTCGCCGAAAACATCGTTGATCGCGTGATGCCGGGCGGCTGGGTGTTCCCGGTCGGCTGGTTCCAGTCGGTGAGCCCGCTCGCGATCATCGTGTTCGCGCCGCTGGTGACGCTGACGTGGGCGTGGCTGGACCGGCGCCGGATGGAGCCGTCGATCCCGCGCAAGTTCGGCATCGGGCTGGTCTTCAACGGCCTCGGTTTCCTGGTGCTGATGTTCGCGCTGTCGAAGCTGCTCGGCGCGAATGGCTTGATCCCGTTGTGGCCGCTGGTGCTCTGCTACGTGCTGCAGACCTGGGGCGAGTTGTGCCTGTCGCCGATCGGCCTGTCGATGGTGACCAAGCTGGCGCCGCCGCGGCTGGTCGGCTTCGCGATGGGCGGCTGGTTCCTGTCGCTGGCAGTAGGCGGGAATCTTTCCGGCCTGTTCGCCAGCCGCGTCGCCGGCAGCGGCGGCATGACCGTCGCGTCCGCGCAGTCGGGCTTCACGTTTGGATTCTGGCTGCTGCTGGGCGCGGGCGTACTGCTGTTGCTGCTATCGCCGCTGGTGAACCGGTTGATGCACGGGATTCGCTAGCGCGCCGTCGGCATCAGCTTGTCGAGGATGCGCGCCAGCCAAACGCGTTCCTCATCGTTCAGTATTTCCAGGAACTCGCGTTCGTGCTGGCGCGCGCGCGGCGCCACCACGTCGTGGATGCGCCAGCCGGCGGCGGACAATCGCAGCACCGAGCGGCGCTTGTCGCCGTGGTGCGTGCGGCGCAGCACGCGTCCCTTCGCCACCAGCCGCGCGAGCGCGCGGCTGATCGCCACCTTGTCCATCGCGGTCAGCCGCGCCGTCGTAGCGCGCCAGCACCGCCATCACGCGCCATTCGGTGGTGCCGAGGTCGAAGCGCTCGCGGTATTCGCGCGCGATCTCCTCGCTGACCGTGTTCGACACGATCGACAACTGATACGGGACGAATTTTTCCAGATCGATGGGGGCGTGTCGGGGCATGTCGTGGCGCGGCTTGCAAATGGTTACAAATGAAACTATTGTAATGCAATCATCCATGATTGCCGCATTGCCGTAGCTTCCCGGCATCGTCAAAGCTTTCGGTCACCAGCATCACCACGGCCATAGAGCCGCCATCCATGGCAAAGAGCTCCGTGGCCTGACTTTTCACGACAGCTCGCACCAGACAGATTCCGTCGGAGGTTCTCATGAGCGCCCAACCCAACACCGGCATGCAACCGACCACGTTCGAAAACCCGATGGGCGTGGACGGCTTCGAATTCGTGGAATTCGCCGCGCCCGATCCGTCACGATTGCACGACTTGTTCAAGCGGCTGGGTTTCACCGCCGTCGCGAAGCACAAAAACAAGGCCGTCACGCTGTATCGGCAGGGCGGCAGCAATTTCCTGGTGAACGAGCAACCGGATTCCTTCGCGTCGGATTTCGTGGCGAAGCACGGTCCGTGCGCGTGCGGTTTCGCGATCCGTTTTTCCCGCCCCGCATCCGAAGTGCTGCAGGCCACTATCGCCAACGGCGCGAAGGAAATCACGCACAAGGCCGCATCGCGCACGGTGGATGCGCCCGTGATCGAAGGCATCGGTGGCTGCATGCTGTACCTCGTCGATCGCTACGGCGACAAGGGCAGCGCGTTCGACGATTACGAATGGCTGGTGCCGGAAGCGCAGCGCAATCCGAAGGGCTTCGGCCTGACCTTCATCGACCACCTCACGCACAATCTTCATTTCGGCGAGATGGCGAAGTGGGCGGGCTATTACGAACGCCTGTTCAACTTCCGAGAGATCAGGTATTTCGACATCAAGGGTGCGAAGACGGGGCTGGTCTCGAAGGCCATGACCGCGCCGGATGGCATGGTGCGCATTCCACTCAACGAGTCGAGCGATCCGAAGTCGCAGATCAACGAATACCTGGACCAGTACAAGGGCGAAGGCATCCAGCACATCGCGCTGTTCACCGACAACATCTACGAGACGGTGGAAGCGATGCGCAACGCCGGCGTCGAGTTCCTCGATACGCCCGACACCTATTTCGATGTGATCGACGTGCGCGTGCCGAACCATGGTGAGGACGTGCCGCGGCTGGCGAAGAACAAGATCCTGATCGATGCCGACATGGAGACGAAGCGAAAACTGCTGCTGCAGATCTTCACCCAGAACTGCATCGGCCCGATCTTCTTCGAGATCATCCAGCGCAAGGGCAATGAAGGTTTCGGCGAGGGCAACTTCCAGGCCCTGTTCGAATCGATCGAGCGCGACCAGATGAAGCGCGGGGTTTTGTGACCGTCGATTGCCATGATCTCCGTTCGCCCTGAGCGTAGCCGCGCAGCGGCGAAGTCGAAGGGCACTGAATCGTGGCGTTCAGCCTTTACATCCTGGAGTGCGTCGATGGAACCTTGTACATAGGCCATACGGACAATCTAGATGAAAGGATGCGGCAGCATGACGCGGGAAGAGCCGCAAGTTACCCGGCATCGCGCCGCCCACTGAAGCTGCTGCATGTCGAAGAATTCGAGACGCGACATGAGCGCTGGCAATGGAACGCAAATTGAAAGGCTGGAGCCGAGCAAAAAAGCTGGCTTACATCGCCGGCGATTGGAGCACGATCGGAGTATTGGCCAAGGGAAAACGCCGGCACCAACGCGAATCATGATGCGCTTCGACTTCGCTTGCTTCGCAAGCTACGCTCAGCGCGAACGGATGATGTGAGTATCGACATGACCATGTCTGACGCACCTGCTTATCTCACCGGTTTCGGCAACGAGCACGCGAGCGAGGCGTTGGAAGGCGCGCTGCCCATCGGGCAGAACTCGCCGCAGAAGGTGCCGTACGGGCTTTATGCGGAACAATTGTCGGGCACCGCGTTCACCGCGCCGCGCCACGCCAACCGGCGGAGCTGGTTGTACCGGATTCGCCCGGCCGCGCTGCACGGTTCGTTCGCGTCGTTCGAGCAGGCAGCGTTCCACAACCGCTTCGACGAAGCACCGACGCCGCCCGACCAGATGCGTTGGAGTCCGTTCGCGCTGCCGGAGGTGCCGACCGATTTCGTGGACGGCTTGTTCACGATGGCGGGCAATGGTTCGGCCGCCGCGCAGACCGGCGTCGGCATCCACCTGTATGTCTGCAACCAATCGATGCAGGGACGTTTCTTCTACGATGCCGACGGCGAACTGCTGATCGTGCCGCAGCAGGGCCGTTTGCGGATCGCGACCGAACTCGGCGTGCTCGACGTCGAACCGCAACTAGTCGCGCTGATTCCGCGCGGCGTGCGCTTTCGCGTGGATCTGCCGGACGGAAAAGCGCGTGGCTATCTCTGCGAAAACTTCGGCGCACCGCTACGCCTGCCGGAACTCGGGCCGATCGGTTCCAACTGTCTCGCCAACGCGCGCGACTTCGAAGCGCCGGCCGCGGTGTTCGAAGACGTCGAAGGCGATTTCGAATTGATCGCCAAGTTCCAGGGCAACCTGTGGCGCGCACCGATCAACCACTCGCCGCTGGACGTCGTGGCGTGGCACGGCACGCACGTGCCGTACCGTTACGACCTGCGCCGCTTCAACACCATCGGGTCGATCAGCTACGATCATCCGGATCCGTCGATCTTCACGGTGCTGACCTCGCCCAGCGACACGCCCGGCACCGCGAACATGGACCTCGCGATCTTCCCGCCGCGCTGGCTGGTGGCCGAGCACACCTTCCGGCCGCCGTGGTTCCACCGCAACATCGCATCCGAATTCATGGGCCTGATCCACGGCGAGTACGACGCCAAGGACGCGAGCGCGGGCGGCGGTTTCGTACCGGGCGGCGCGTCGCTGCACAACTGCATGAGCGGGCACGGCCCCGATGCCGCAAGCTACGCAAAGGCGCTGGCAACGGATACGACCAAGCCGCAGCACGTCGTCGACACCATGGCCTTCATGTTCGAAACACGCTGCGTGATCCACCCGACGAAGCAGGCGCTGGATTCGCCGCAACGCCAACGCGATTATCAAAACTGCTGGCAGGGCCTGCAGAAACATTTCGATCCGTCGCAACGCTGAGCGCAAAGGTCAACACATGAAACTTGCAACCCTCAAGGAAGGCGGTCGCGATGGCACGCTGATCGTCGTCAGCCGCGATCTCGCGCACGGCGTGCGCGCCACCGGCATCGCGCGCACGCTGCAGCAGGCACTCGATGACTGGCAACTCGCCGCACCGCGCCTGCACGCGTTGTACGACGCGCTGTGCCTGCATCGCCACAAGGCGGTGGAATATGCCTTCGATCTGGATTTCCGCGCGCTGGCCGCGCCGCTGCCGCGCGCGTATGAATTCGTCGACGGCTCGGCATACCTGCCGCACGTCGAGCGCGTGCGCCGCGCACGCGGCGCGACGGTGCCGGAAACCTTCTACACCGATCCGCTGATGTACCAGGCCACCAGCAGCGGTTTCCTGGGGCCGCGCGATCCGGTGCGCGTCCCCAGCGAAGACTACGGCATCGACCTCGAAGCCGAAGTGGTGGTGGTGACTGACGACGTGCCGATGGCGGTGACGCCCGAACACGCCTCGCACCACATCCAGTTGGTCGGATTGGTCAACGACGTCAGCTTGCGCAACCTGATCCCGGGGGAACTCGCCAAGGGCTTCGGTTTCCTGCAGTCCAAGCCGCGCTCGGCGCTGTCGCCGGTATTCGTGACGCCCGACGAACTGCGCGACGCGTGGCGCGACGACAAGCTGCACCTGCCGATGCGCACCTGGATCAACGGCCAGTGGTTCGGCGAGGCCGAAGCCGGCGAAGACATGCAATTCAGTTTCGCGAAGACCCGTCCGCTCGCGGCCGGCACGATCGTGGGATCGGGCACCATCGCCAACCAGGACACCTCGCGCGGCGCGTCGTGCCTCGCCGAGCAGCGCACCGTCGAGAAGCTGCGCGACGGCGAAGCGGTCACGCCGTTCCTGAAATATGGCGATATGGTGAAGATCGACATGCACGACATCGACGGTAACTCGATCTTCGGCGCCATCGAGCAGAAGATCGAGCCGGCGGGTACCTGAGGCGCTGCGTTAAACTCGTGACCTGATTTGCGGCGGCACCCTCATGGAATCGCATTCGT
>JAZKBD010000062.1:5094-19248 GCA_040388785.1 Pseudomonadota bacterium | reverse complement strand
CGCGGACGGCAACGAGATCATGAATTCCGGACGGCCCGCGGCCGATGCCGACTTCTGCATGGGCACCTGGGCACAGACGGGCGCGCGCACCTACACGCTCAACCACTTCATGCTGTCGTGGTCGCAAAACGTGGACGCGAACGGCGTCGACGTGGACAACACATTCGTGGGACCGGCCAGCATCCAGGAAACCATCACGCTGGCCAAGGACGGGCAGTCGTACACCGGCACGTTCGTGCTGACGCAGTACGACACGAACTACAACATCATTCTTCCGGGTGGCATTCCCATCAAGGGCGCCGTGACGGGCACGCGCAAGACCATCAATTCACCGGTCACGTATTGATCGACCTGGCGCGCGAGGCGCGGCGCTTCGGCGCCGCGCTTTTTTCATGCGCCGACCAGCCGCACGCGCGCGAAATTCCGTTTGCCCACCTGCAGGACGCCTTCGAAGCCGGCCACGAACACGCGCTGCGGATCATCCACCACCTGCGCATCGATACGCACCGCGCGTTCCTTCAACTTGCGGTTGGCTTCCGTGTTGCTGGACGTCAGGCCTGCCGCGGTCAGCAGCGCGGGCAGGCGCAGGCCTGCGGACGAAACCGTGATGTCATTGAGCGGCAGTGATGAGGTGTCGCCTTCGCCGCGCACCACCGCTTGCCAGCCCGCGATGGCTTTCTCCGCTTCGGCCGCGCCGTGGAAGCGCGCGGCGAGTTCGCGCGCGAGACGCAATTTCGCATCGCGCGGATTCAGCGCACCGCCGGCGACGTCGCGTTTCATCGCGGCGAGTTCGTCCAGCGACACGTTGAAGCTCAACAGCTCGAACCAGCGCCACATCAAGTCGTCGCCGATCTTCATGGTCTTGGTGACCATGTCGATCGCTGGCTCGTCGATGCCGATGTAGTTGCCGAGCGACTTCGACATCTTCTGCACGCCGTCGATGCCTTCCAGCAACGGCATTGTCAGCACGATCTGCGCCGGCTGGCCGAAGTGTTCCTGCAGCCCGCGTCCCATCAGGAGATTGAAGCGCTGGTCGGTGCCGCCGAGTTCGACATCGCACTGCAGCGCCACCGAGTCGTAACCCTGCACCAGCGGATACAAAAACTCATGGATCGCGATCGGCTGCTGCGCGGCGTAGCGCTTGGCGAAATCATCGCGCTCGAACATGCGCGCAACGGTGTGCTGCGCGGCCAGCCGGATCATGTCGGAGGCATCCATCTTGCCGAACCATTCGGAATTGAAGCGCACCTCGGTGCGCTCGCGATCGAGCACCTTGAACACCTGGTTGGAATACGTTTCGGCGTTCGCCAGCACTTCCTCGCGCGTCAGCGGTTTGCGCGTGACGTTCTTGCCGGTCGGATCGCCGATCATCCCGGTGAAGTCGCCGATCAGGAAAATCGCGGTGTGTCCGAGATCCTGGAACTGCCGCATCTTGTTGAGCAGCACGGTGTGGCCGAGGTGCAAGTCGGGCGCGGTCGGATCGAAGCCCGCCTTGATGCGCAGCGGACGGCCGAGCGCGAGACGCGCTTTCAGTTCGTCATCCTTGAGGACATCGACCGCACCGCGGTGGATGAGCGAGAGTGCTTCGGGATCTGCTGACATTGTGATTTCCGCGTTCGGCGGCATGCACGCGCACGCCAAAAAACGGGGCGTCACGTCATGCCGTAAAAGTGATGTGTCGGTTAATTATGTGTTAACAGCGAAAACGCGTGCAAATCTTTGTCCCGAAAGGGATTGACGCCCGCTTCACAGAGCCCTATGGTACGGCCCATTCCGCGTTTCCGCTCATCGTATTGCCTCATTTCGGAACCCCGATGGATCGCCACCTCCGTCGCGTCACCCCTCATGTTGTGCGTCGTCAGGCGATCCGTCGCAAGACCCGTCAATGCAATTCCCATTTCTATTCGCGTTGCGCGCATTGGTCGTTCCACGCGGACGCCCCTTCGAGCAAGTTCCGCTGGGCGCGTGAAGGCTGGATCCTGGCAGGTGGCGCGTGCCTGCTGGTGCTGTTGACGCTGCTCGGCATTCCCGCCTGGGCCGGCCTCATCCACCATCCTGCGGTGCAACCGGTGACGCGCGAAACGCTGGCGTTGAAGTTGCCGCCCGCGCCGAAGGAAACCGCGCCACCCGCGGTGGCCTCGTTGAAGACCGTGGAAGTGCAGCCAGGCGAAACCCTGTCGGAAATTTTCCAGAGCCAAGGCTTCAATGGCACCGACCTGGCCAGCGTGATGGCGAGCGGCAAGGATACCGGCGCGTTGAAAACGCTGCATCCCGGCGACCAGGTGGCTTTCCTGATCGATCCACAGGGTCACTTCAAGGGCTTCCGCTACAGCCCCGATTCTGTCACCCAGGTGACGCTCACCGCGCAACAGGACGGCAGCCTGAAGGCGCAGGTCACCGCTTTGCCGATGGAACGCCGCGTGCATTTTGCGCACGGCGAAGTCGAGGGTTCGTTGTTCGCGGCGGGCGAGAAGGCGGGGCTTTCCGAAACGATGGTGTTGAAACTTGCCGACGTGTTCAAGTACGACATCGACTTCATCAAGGATTTGCAGAAAGGTGATCGCTTCACCGTGGTGTATGACGACATCTATCGTGATGGCAAGTATTCGGGCGC
The DNA here is from genome assembly GCA_040388785.1 of Pseudomonadota bacterium. Lineage (GTDB taxonomy): Bacteria > Pseudomonadota > Gammaproteobacteria > Xanthomonadales > Rhodanobacteraceae > 66-474. The sequence continues at coordinate 16,634 of JAZKBD010000062.1, read as the reverse complement.
CGGCAACATCCTCGCCGCGGAGTTCGTCAACAACGGCCATCACTACACCGCGTACCGCTTCAGGCAGGGCGACGGCAGCATTGCCTACTACAGTCAGGACGGACGCCCGTTGCGCAAGGGCTTGCTGCGCACGCCGGTTTCCTTCACGCGGCTGTCTTCCAGCTTCGGCATGCGCAAGGATCCGGTGCTCGGTTACACCCGTCTGCACAAGGGCGTCGATTACGCCGCGCCGACGGGCACGCCGGTGCATGCCGCGGGTGATGGCATGATCGTGTTCCGCGGCACCAAGCACGGCTACGGCAATTTCATCGCAATCAAGAACACGCCTGCGTACACCACGGCCTACGGACACATGTCGCGCTTCGCGCCGGGCCTGCACGTGGGTTCGCATGTCACGCAGGGCGAGGTGATCGGCTACGTCGGCCAGACCGGCTTCGCCACCGGCCCCCACCTGCATTACGAAGTGCGCGTGGACGGCCAACCGGAAAATCCGCTGACGGTGACGATGCCGCAACCGCAGCCGCTGTCCGGCAAGCTGATGGTGGCGTTCAAGGAACAATCCGCTCCGATGGTGGCGCGCATCCAGATGATCGACAACGCCACCCAGCGCCTGGCGCGGGCGGACAACGGTCGCGCCACCAACGTCGCCACCGACTGATCGCGTGGCCGTGGCTGAAGCCGCGCCGCTCTACCTCGGATTGATTTCCGGCACCAGCGCCGACGGCATCGATGCCGCGCTGGTGCGCTTCGCGCCGCGGCTGGAAGTCATCGCCGCCCGCACGTTTGCTTATCCGGACGATCTGCGCGGACGCATCATGGCGTTGGCGCGCAACGATGCCGCGATTGCGCTGGACGCTCTTGGCCATCTCGACGTCGCGATCGGCGAGCGTTTCGCCGAGGCCGCGCTCGCCCTGCTGCGTGAAGCGAGTATTGCGCCGAGCGCGATCACCGCGCTCGGTTCGCACGGCCAGACGGTGTGCCATCGCCCGTCGGGGCCGCATCCCTTCACGTTGCAACTCGGCGACCCCAATGTCGTCGCCGAACGCACCGGCATCGCCACCGTGGCCGATTTCCGCCGCGCCGACGTCGCGGCAGGCGGGCAGGGCGCACCGCTGCTGCCCGCGCTGCATGCGGCGGTGCTTGCGGACGCCGCCACGCCACGTGCGGTCTTGAACCTCGGCGGCATCGCCAATCTCACGTTGCTGGTTCCGGGCAAGCCCGTGTTGGGTTTCGACACCGGCCCAGCGAATTGCCTGATGGACGCATGGTCGCAGCGCGTGCGCGGCACGCCGCGCGACGAGGCCGGTGCATGGGCGCGCAGCGGACGCATCGACGAAACGCTGCTCGCGTGCCTGTTGGACGATCCCTACTTCAGCGCGGCGCCACCAAAAAGTACCGGCCGCGAAGTTTTCAACATCGACTGGCTGGAGGCACGGCTGCCACAGGGCCTCGCGCCGGAAGACGTGCAGGCGACGCTGCTGCAGTTCTCCGCGCGCACCATTGCCGATGCGCTGCGCGACCACGCACGGGAAATCCGCGAGGTGTATGCCTGCGGCGGCGGCGTGCACAATCGCGCATTGATGGATGCACTGCGCGCGCAATTGCAGGACGCGAGACTCGACACTACCGCAGCGCTGGGACTCGATCCCGATTTCGTCGAAGCCGTCGGTTTCGCATGGCTCGCGCGCGCGCGTCTCGAAAATATCCCCGGCAACCTTCCTTCGGTCACCGGCGCGCGCGGACCCCGTGTGCTGGGCGCGCTCTACGCTGCTCCGCGCTGAGCCGCGGCGTTGCGCGCCGCCGGATCGCGCAGCAACCACAGGATCAGCAGCAACGAAGGCAAACCGATGGCCGCGGTATAGACGTAAAACGCGGGGTAGCCGATGGCATCGACGATGCGGCCCCATTGGCTTGCGATGCTTTTGGCGGGCAGGCTCCACAACGTTCCGAACAGTGCGTACTGCGTCGCGGTGAAGTCTTTGCTTGTCAACGAGGACATCCACGCGATGAACGCAGTTCCGGCGATGCCGTTCGCGACGTTGTCGAGGCTGATGCCCGCCGCCAGCCATGCGAGTGGCGGCGGCCGCCCGCTCATGGTCGCGAGGTGACCGTAAAAAAGATTCGCGGCAGTGAGCAATATCAGGCCCAGCAGCATTGCCCGCAGCGCATCCGTGTGCTTGACCAGCCAACCGGCCAGCAGTGCGCCCGCCAAGGTCAGGATCACACCATACACCTTGCTGACCAGCGCGATCTGGTCGAGCGTGTAGTGCATGTCCAGATAGAACGTGTTGGCGGCAACGCCCATGGTCATGTAGTTGAGGCGATAGGTCACGATCAGCAGCAGCATCGGAACCGCGAGCCTCGCGCCCATGCGGCCGATGAAATCGGTCAGCGGCAGCACCACCGAACCGGTCAACTTTTCCAGCACCGGACGCAACGGTGCGGCTTTCAACAACAACAGCAACGCCAGCTCGAAGGCCAGGATCGCGCCGACGCTGACGTCTATGACAGTGGCCGATGTCTTCGCGGGCAGCGCAAAATGCAACGTCGCACCCGCCGCCGCGGTCACCGCGAAGGCGATGGCAAGCGTGCGAGCGCGCATCCGCGCGATCGTGGCGGCGACCAACGCAGGATCCACCTTGACGCGCCGGTCGCGCAATGCGATCGGCTCGGGAATCACGAGACAGGTCGCGGGTGCCAGCAGCATGCACGCGGCCATGATGAGGTACGCGATCGTCCAGCCATAGCCGCTTGCCGCCACCATCGCGCCTGCGCCGCCGCAGATCAGCGCGATCATGTAGCCGACCTGGTAACTCGCCGCGGTCGAACCCTGCAGGCTCGCGTCGGTGGATTCGATGCGGTAGGCATCGATCACGATGTCCTGTGTCGCGCCGCAGAAGGCCGTGAAGGTTGCGAGCAACGCGAACCCCAGCGGATCACCCGCCGGATCGTGCACGGCCATCAACACCAGGCCCACGATCACGCCGCATTGCGCCAGCAGCATCCAGCTTCGCCGTTGGCCAAGTCGATCGAGACCCGGCAGGCGCATGCGATCGACCACCGGCGACCAGAAAAACTTCAACGAGTACGCCAGGCCCACCAGACTGAAGGTGCCGATCGTGGTGCGCTCGATGCCGGCCTGCTGCAGACGCGCCGACAAGGTCATCAGCACCAGCGGAAAGGGCAAGCCTGAGGCAAACCCCAAGAACAGGATGCGCCGCATCGCCGGGTGCGAATAACTCGAGAGGTGCCGCTGGAACCAGGCCGAAACCGCCGTGGTCATTCGGCATAATCCACGACAAAAGGCGCGTGGTCGGAAAACCGCGGGGCACGCGCAACGGAAAACGCGCGCGCGCGTTTTCCGATACCCGGCGTCGCGATCTGGTAATCGATGCGCCAGCCGACGTTGTTCGCGCGTGCGGCGCCGCGGTTGGACCACCACGTGTATTCCTCGGCGTCGGGTTTCACCACGCGAAAGCTGTCCAGCCAGCCGTGCTTCGGCGCGGGCGAGCCGTCGCCGTGCGCATCGGCGATCAGGGCATTCAACCACGCGCGCTCTTCCGGCAGACAACCGGAATTCTTCTGGTTGGATTTCCAGTTCTTGATGTCGCGTTCGCTGCGCACGATGTTCCAGTCGCCGCACAGGACGTACTCGCGGCCGCTCGCAAGCCAGCCATCGAAAATCGTGCGCAGCTTTTTCATCGCGACAAACTTGAATTGCTGGCGCTCCTCGCCCGAGGTACCCGAGGGCACGTACAGCGACACCACGCTCAAGTTCCCGAAGCGCGCTTCGATGTAGCGTCCCTCATCATCGAACGGCTTCCAGCCGAGCTTCGTCAACACTTCGTCGGGTTCGCGCTTCGCGTAGATCGCGACGCCGCTGTAACCCTTCTTCGTCACCGCGTCGCGATAGAAACAATGATGGCGATCGGGGCGGAAACACGGGTCGGTCAGTTGCGCTTCCTGCGACTTGGTTTCCTGGATGCAGGTGAGGTCCGCATCCTGCGCGGACAGCCAATCGAAGAAGCCCTTGCTCGCGGCCGAACGGATGCCGTTGGCGTTGAAGGAAATGATGCGCACGAGGCGTGATTCCGGATTGCGGTTCGCGAGAGGGTAACATTGCGGCGGTCATTCCAGCTGCCGCGACGGCCCAACCACATGCTTGCCCATCAACAGGCGTTTCTCCAGACCGCGCTCGATCGCGGCGTGCTGCGCTTCGGCGACTTCACGCTGAAGTCGGGCCGCCAGAGTCCGTACTTCTTCAACATGGGCCGCATCGACAGCGGTGCCGCGCTCGCTGCGGTGGGCGCGGCCTACGCCGACACCATCGTGGCGAACGCGATCGGTTTCGACATGCTGTTCGGGCCGGCCTACAAGGGCATTCCCTTGGCCGCGGCGACCGCCATCGCGCTGGCGCGCACGCACGGGCGCGACGTGGCTTGGGCTTACAACCGCAAGGAAGCCAAGGACCACGGCGAAGGCGGTTCGCTGGTCGGGGCGCCGCTCACCGGGCGCGTGTTGATCGTGGACGACGTGATCACTGCGGGCACCGCGGTGCGCGAATCGCTGGGTCTGATCCGTGCGGCGGGCGCCGAGGTGGCCGGCGTACTGGTCGCGCTCGATCGCCAGGAACGCGGGCAGGGTGCGCTTTCCGCCACTCAGGAACTGGCCCGCGAGCAGGGCGTGCCGACTTTCGCCATCGTCGGCCTGACCGATCTTCTCGAATTCGCGGGCAGCCGCGCCGATCTCGCCGGGGAACGCCCGCGGCTGGAGGCTTACCGTGCCCGTTTCGGTGCCGACTGAGCGACTGGCACGCCCGGCCTCGGCCCGCAATTTGCATTACCCTCCGGTCTTATACTGATTCTCCCTTCCGGAGCCCTCCATGCGTCGGACCGCCCTGCTTCTGTTGCCCGCCGTATTGCTGGCCGCCAGCGCGGTGACGCCCGCGGGTGCCACCGACAATTCGCCGGTGGTGCATTACCGCTGGAAGGACGCGGCGGGCGTCGTGCACTTCAGCGACACCATTCCGGCCTCGGCGCTGGCCGGCGGCTACGACGTGGTCAACAACGACGGCCAGGTGGTGCGCCACATCTCGCGCGAGCTGACGCCGGCCGAACGCCAGGCCGCCGCCGTGGACGCCGCGCGCGCTGCCGCCGCGAAACGCGCCGCGCAGCAGCAGAGCCTCGAAGATACCCAGTTGCTGTCGGCCTATCCCACCGACAAGGACTTGCAGCAGTCCCAGCAGGCGCAGCTTCAGCAGCTCCAGACCGACATCGCCACGCTGCAAACCAACCTGCGCAGCCAGGAAAACACCCTGACCGATCTGCTTGCGCACGCGGCCGACCTGGAACATTCGGGCAAACCGATTCCGCCCTACGTCAACACGCGCATCACCGAGCAGCGCGAAAGCGTCAGTGAGGAACGCGGTGCATTGACGAAGCGTCGGGCCGATCTTGCCGATGCGCAGACGAAATTCGCGACGCAATTGCAGCGCTATCGCATGTTGCGCGCCAGGTATCAGGGCAACGATCCGACGGGGCGCCAGTGAGCGCGTCCCGGCTTCCGGGAAAGCCTGACGAACCGCGGCTGTCGTGAAAAATCAGTCCAAGGATGGACGTTCTGGTGCGGGTGAACGCGAAAACTTGAAGGTTCAACGATTCCCGCGTGAAGCAGCGATCAGGGACGATCGCACACTCATGCCGCCGGGCGGTCCGCCTCGATGAAATCGCACAGCGCGCGCAGCGAACCGAACACGCGACGATTGTCGGGATTATCCGAACGCAATTGCACGCCATAGCGCTTGGAAACGGCCAGCGCGAGTTCCAGCGCGTCGATGGAATCGAGGCCTAGTTCACCGCCGAACAGCGTCGCCTCCGGGTCGATGTTCTCCGGCTTCACGTTTTCGAGGCCGAGACTGTCGACGATCAACTTCGCCAATTCCTGCTCCGCAGGGGTCTGCTGGGTCATGCTCCTGGGCTCCACCATCGCGCTCGATCAGCCGGTTAGTGTAGCATGAGGGGTTTGAATCAAGACGTTATCGGAAGGCTCGAAATGTACCCAGACGGCACGGACGCAAGCGCATGACGGGCACCGTTCCCGGGCCACTCCTCGTCGAGTACCGCGACGCGCCATTGCAGGCATTGCTCTATGAGCCGGGTACGCTGGCCGCATTCACGTTTGCCCCCGCCGATCCGGACATTGCTGATCCCCGCCATCTGCACGTCATGCAAACGGCCTTGGCCGCACCCGCCATCGAGTGCTGGTCGGTCACCGAAGCGGTGAGCCATGGTTGGGAAGGCGACCTGCGCTGGTCGCGCGGCGTCGGCTGGCAGTTCATGGCGATCGAAGTGGACGAAGCGCAGGGTGATATCGAAGCTGCGTGCGCGCATGCGTACGACTGCTTGCTCGCCCATCTCGCCGGCAGCCCCGAGCGGCATCTGCTGCGGGTCTGGAATTACCTCGGCAACATCAACGCGGGTGAAGGGGATGCGGAACGCTATCGTCGATTCTGCAGTGCGCGTGCGCAAAGCATGGCCGCCCATGGTCTCGCGCGCTATCCAGCCGCGACCGCGATCGGGCACCGGGGTCCGCGCGGCCGCCTGCAGGTGTATGCGCTCTCCGCCACCGCGGACGGCACGGCGCTGGAGAATCCGCGCCAGGTCAGCGCCTGGGAATACCCGCGCCAGTACGGCCCGACCGCCCCCAGCTTTGCGCGCGCGATGCAATTGCCACAGGGCGGGCTTGCGATTTCGGGAACTGCCGCGGTGATCGGCCACGCGTCCCATCACGTAGGCGATGTCACGGCGCAAGTCGACGAGGCCGTCGCCAACTTGAAAGCCTTGCTGGAGCGCGCCGCGTTGCCGGCATTCGATGCGCTTTCGCCCCTGAAGGTTTACGTGCGCCGCCCGGAAGACGTCGACGCCGTCGGCGCCGCGCTGGCACGGCATCTCGATCCGTCGGTACCGCGCGTGTTCCTGCAGGGTGACATCTGCCGCCGCGAGTTGCTGGTCGAGATCGACGGCTGGCGGTTTGCCGCTTCGTAAGAGCGCGCCCGCGGAGACTGGTGTTGCGGATAGCGTCGATTCGCCTGCAGGCAGGCTTTTAGCGCTTCTTCTCCGGACGCTGCCAATCCTTGATCGTGGTCTGCTTGCCGCGCGCGAGGGTCAGTTTGTCCGCGGGCGCATCGGCCACGATGACGGAACCCGCACCGATCGTGGCGTTGGCGCCCACTTTCACCGGCGCGACCAGCGCAGTGTTGGAACCGATGAAGACGCCATTGCCGATCTCGGTGACGTGCTTGTTGACGCCGTCGTAGTTGCAGGTGATGGTGCCGGCGCCGACATTCACGTGCGCGCCGATCTTCGCGTCGCCGAGATAGGAGAGGTGGTTGGCCTTGCTGCCTTCGCCGAGCTTGGCCTTCTTGGTTTCAACGAAGTTGCCGACGTGCACGCCCGCCGCGAGTTCGGTGCCGGGACGCAGCCGCGCGAATGGCCCGATGTTGCACGCGCCATAAGTGGTGACGCCTTCCAGGTCGCAATGCGCGAACACTTCGGTGCCCGCCGCGAGATTGACATCGCGCAGGCGGCAGAACGGACCGATCCTCACGCCGTCGCCCAGGGTGACGCCGCCTTCGAAGATCACGTCGACGTCGATTTCGATATCGCGCCCGTGACTGAAATGGCCGCGCAAATCGAAGCGCGCCGGATCCGCGAGCCGCACGCCTTCCATCAACACCCGCTCCGCGTCGCGGCGGCGCAGGAACGCCGAAAGTTCCGCAAGCTGCGCCGCGTCGTTGGCGCCGAACGCCTCGACGGAATTGGCCGTCAGCACCACGTCGGCGGGAGCGCCTTCCGCCGCCGCGAACTCGAACACGTCGGTCAGGTACAACTCGCCCTGCTGGTTGTCCACCGAAAGCTGGTCGACCCAGCGCCGCAGCGGCCGCGACTCCGCGAACACGACACCGGTGTTGACGATGCGGACGCCGCGCTGCGCATCGTCCGCATCTTTTTCCTCGACGATCGCGCGCACGCGGCCCAGTCCGTCACGCAGCACGCGCCCGTAGCCGGCGGGGTTGTCCAGCTCCGCGGCGAGCACGGCAAGTTCCGCATGCGTCGCGATCAGTTCCGACAGCGTTTCCGACCGCAGCAGCGGCACGTCGCCATACAGCACCAGGATGCGCGTGGGATCCGGGATGTCGTGCATTGCCAGGCGCACGGCATGACCCGTGCCGCGCTGTTCGGATTGATGCACCCAGTGGATGTCGGTGTCGCGCGCGAACGCGGTGCGCACCTGTTCGCCGCGATGGCCGTACACCACGTGCAGGCCCTCCGGACGCAACGCGCGCGCGGTATCCAGCACGTGCGCCAGCATCGGACGGCCCGCCAACGGCAGCAACACCTTGGGCAACAGCGACTTCATGCGCTTGCCCTCGCCGGCGGCGAGGACGATCACGTGCAGCGGGTCGGCCATGGTGCGGTCTCCGGTGGGTCGCGCAACATTGGCGCAACGCGCGGCCGGCGGCAAGTGGCGCGCTCCGTGAGCGCCGGGACCCGCAGGCCGAGTGCACGGCCAAACAAAAACGCCGGCATGGGGCCGGCGTTCGCATCGACGTCCGATCAGTGCTGCAGGTTGCGCCGCAGCCGTTCCAGCGCCTGCAACTGCGCGACGGCCTGGATGAGCTGCTCCTGCGCCTGCTCGACGGTCTTGGCGTCGCCGCGGTTTGCCAGCACGCGCTCGGCTTCTTCCTTGGCGCGCTTGGCCGAGGCCTCGTCGATCTCGTCGGCGCGCAGCGCGGTGTCGGCCAGCACCGTCACCACGTTCGGCTGCACTTCGAGGATGCCCCCGGAGACGTAGTAGCCGTGCCGCGTACCGTCCTCGGCGACCACTTCGACCTGGCCGGGTTTGAGGCGCGTCAGCAGCGGTTCGTGGCGCGGCGCGATGCCGAGCTCGCCGGCTTCGCCGCTGGCGATGACCAGCGCCGCTTCGCCATGGAAGATGTTGGCTTCGGCGCTGACGATGTCGCAACGGATGGTGGCCATGTTTGTGCGCTCAGGCCGCCTTCTTCTCGGAGGCGTTCATCGACTCGCCCTTCTTGATGGCGTCCTCGATGCCGCCGACCATGTAGAACGCCTGCTCGGGCAGGTGGTCGACTTCGCCTTCCACGATCATCTTGAACGCGCGGATGGTTTCCTTCAGCGGCACGTACTTGCCGGGCGAGCCGGTGAACACTTCCGCGACGTGGAACGGCTGCGAGAAGAAGCGTTCGCACTTGCGCGCGCGGTACACGGCCTGCTTGTCCTCTTCGGAAAGCTCGTCCATGCCGAGGATCGCGATGATGTCCTTCAATTCCTTGTAGCGCTGCAGCGTACCCTGCACCTTGCGCGCGACGTCGTAGTGTTCCTGGCCGATCACCAGCGGATCGAGCTGGCGCGAGGTCGAGGCCAGCGGATCGACCGCCGGATAGATGCCCAAGCTCGCGATGTCACGCGACAGCGCCACCGTCGAATCCAGATGCGCGAACGTGGTCGCCGGCGACGGATCGGTGTAGTCGTCGGCCGGCACGTACACCGCCTGGATCGAGGTGATCGAACCCGTCTTGGTGGAGGTGATGCGTTCCTGCAGGCGGCCCATTTCATCCGCGAGTGTCGGCTGGTAACCCACCGCCGACGGCATGCGGCCGAGCAGCGCCGATACCTCGGTACCCGCCAGCGTGTAGCGGTAGATGTTGTCGATGAACAGCAGCACGTCGCGGCCCTTGCCGTGTTCGTCCTTCTCATCGCGGAAATACTCGGCCATGGTCAGGCCGGTCAGCGCGACGCGCAAGCGATTGCCGGGCGGTTCGTTCATCTGGCCGTACACCATCGCCACCTTCGACTTCGGGAAGTCATCCGGCACTACGACGCCGGCCTCGATCATCTCGTGATAGAAGTCGTTGCCCTCGCGGGTGCGCTCGCCGACGCCCGCGAACACCGACAGCCCCGAGTGCTGGGTCGCGATGTTGTTGATCAGCTCCAGCATCGTCACGGTCTTGCCCACGCCCGCGCCGCCGAACAGGCCGACCTTGCCGCCCTTGGCGAACGGGCACATCAGGTCGATCACCTTGATGCCGGTTTCCAGCAGTTCGTTGGCCGCGGCCTGGTCCTCGTAGGATGGCGCCGCGCGATGGATTTCCCATTGCTGCTCCGAGTCCACCGCGCCGCGTTCGTCGATCGGCTCGCCCAGCACGTTCATGATGCGGCCGAGCGTCGCCTTGCCCACCGGCACCTTGATGTACGCGCCGGTGTTGCTGACCTCGAGGTTGCGCTTCAGCCCGTCGGTGGAACCGAGTGCGATCGTGCGCACCACGCCGTCGCCCAACTGTTGCTGGACTTCCAGCGTCACCTCGGTGCCCTGCACCTTGAGCGCGTCATAGACCTTCGGCACCGCGTCGCGCGGGAATTCGACGTCGACCACCGCGCCGATGATTTGAACGATCCTGCCCTGGCTCATTGTCTTGACTCCACCAATAAACGTTGCTCGTTGCCGAGCGAAATTCCTTCATCCGTCATTCCGGCGCAAGCCGGAATCCATTTTTGCTTTTGAGTTTATAGAGCAAGTTCAAAATGGATGCCGGATCGTGGCTTCGCCACGCCCGGAATGACGCCAGATACTGCGTTTCGATTTCCGATTTCCCGCTCTCGACTTCTCATCCACTCACCGCCGCGGCGCCGCCGACGATTTCGGAAATTTCCTGAGTGATGGCGGCCTGGCGCGCCTTGTTGTAGACCAGCGTCAGCGTGCCGATGGCCTTGGTCGCATTGTCGGACGCGGCCTTCATCGCCACCATCCGGGCGGCGTGCTCGCTGGCGAGGTTCTCCAGCGTCGCGTGATACACCATCGCCTCGAAATAGCGGTTCAGCACGTGCCGGATCACGGTTTCCGCATCCGGCTCGTAAAGGTAATCCCAGCTCGTCGCGCGCTCGACCTTGGCGTCGCCCGAAGCGGGATGCAGTTCGTCGCCTTCGCCGGTCTTGATTTCCTCGGCCATGGCCGGGATCGGCAGCAGCACGTCCACCGTCGCGCGCTGCGTCATGGTGTTGACGAACTGGTTGTAGCAAAGATAGACGCGGTCGATCTTGCCCTGCATGAAGCCGTCGTCGGCGATCTTCATCACGCCGATCAGCTTTTCCAGGCGCGGGTGGTCACCGAGATGCGTGAGCGTGCCGACCAGGTCGATCTTGATGCGGCGGAAGAACTGCGCGGCCTTCTGGCCGATCGCGATCACTTCGACGCCAACGCCTTTCTGCTCCCAGCCGTGGATGTCGGCCAACACCTTGCGAAACAGGTTGGCGTTCAGGCCGCCACACAGGCCGCGGTCGGTCGAGACGACCAGATAGCACACGCGCTTGATCTCGCGTTCGCGCAGCGCCGGATGCCGGTAGTCGGTGTTCGCCTGCGCGATGTGCGCGACCACGTTGCGCATGTGCAGCGCATACGGGCGCGAGGTGTGCATCAGCTCCTGCGCCTTGCGGATCTTGGACGCAGACACCATCTGCAGCGCG
>JAZKBD010000062.1:0-5084 GCA_040388785.1 Pseudomonadota bacterium | reverse complement strand
CTCTTGATCTTGGTGCGGATTTCGCGTGCGCCGGCCATGGGGGATTACCAGCTTCCGGTCTTCTTGAATTCATCCAGCGCCGACTTGAAGGTGCCTTCGATGTCGGCGTTCCAGTCACCGGTGTCGACGATCTTCTTCATCAGCTCGCCGTGGTTCGCCTGCATGAACTGGTGCAGCGCGTGCTCGAACGGCAGGATCTGCGCGACCGGCAGATCATCCAGATAACCCTTGTCGGCCGCATAAAGCGAGATCGCCAACTGCGCAATCGACAACGGCGCGTACTGCTTCTGCTTCATCAGTTCGGTGACACGCTGGCCGCGTTCCAGCTGCGCGCGGGTCGCCGCGTCGAGGTCGGATGCGAACTGCGCGAACGCGGCGAGCTCACGATACTGTGCCAGCGCCAGCTTCACGCCACCGGACAGTTTCTTGATGATCTTGGTCTGCGCTGCGCCGCCCACGCGCGACACCGAAATGCCGGCGTTCACGGCCGGGCGGATGCCGGCGTTGAACAGGTCGGTTTCGAGGAAGATCTGGCCGTCGGTGATCGAAATCACGTTGGTCGGCACGAACGCGGAGACGTCGCCGGCCTGGGTCTCGATGATCGGCAACGCGGTCAGCGAACCGGTCTTGCCTTTCACCTCGCCGCTGGTTTCCTTCTCGACCCAGCTCGCGTTGACGCGCGCGGCGCGTTCCAGCAGGCGCGAGTGCAGGTAGAACACGTCGCCCGGATACGCCTCGCGGCCCGGCGGACGGCGCAGCAGCAGCGAAATCTGGCGATACGCCCAAGCCTGCTTGGTCAGGTCGTCGTAAATGATCAGCGCGTCTTCGCCGTGGTCGCGGAAGTATTCGCCCATCGCGCAACCGGCATACGGCGCGATGTATTGCATGGTCGCCGACTCGGACGCCGAAGCCGCGACGATGATGGTGTGCGCCAGCGCGTCGTGTTCTTCCAGCTTGCGCACCACGTTCGCGATCGAGGACTGCTTCTGTCCGATCGCGACGTAAATACATTTGATCCCGGTGCCCTTCTGGTTGATGATCGTGTCGACCGCAAGCGCGGACTTGCCGGTCTGGCGGTCGCCGATCACCAGCTCGCGCTGGCCGCGGCCGATCGGAATCATCGAGTCGACCGACTTGTAACCGGTCTGCACCGGCTGATCCACCGACTTGCGCCAGATCACGCCCGGCGCGACCTTCTCGACCGGCGACGTCAGGTGCGTGTTGACCGGGCCCTTGCCGTCGATCGGATTGCCCAGCGCGTCGACCACGCGGCCCAGCATTTCCGGACCGACCGGCACTTCCAGGATGCGGCCTGTGGTCTTGGCGACGTTGCCTTCGGACAGATGCTCGTATTTGCCGAGCACCACCGCGCCGACCGAATCGCGCTCGAGGTTCAGCGCCAGCGCGTAGGTGTCGCCGGGCAGTTCGATCATTTCACCGGCCATCACGTCGTTCAGGCCGTGGATGCGCACGATGCCGTCCGAGACGCTGGTCAGCGTGCCTTCGTTGCGCGTTTCCGCGGAGAGCTTGAACTGCTCGATGCGGCTCTTGATCAGCTCTGAGATTTCGGAAGGATTGAGTGTGGTGGCCATGATGTTTTTCCTGTTGCGTGCGCCGCCGCTGCGGCACCGCGTGTTCAATAGTCGCGAATCAATTCGTCAACGCGGTTTCGAGTTTGGCGAGGCGGCTCTTCAGCGATCCGTCGATCACGGTTTCGCCGGCATCGATCACGGCGCCGCCCAGCACCGAAGGATCGACGCTGCGCTCGAGTTCGATGTCGCTGTTGAAGCGCCGCTTGAGCGCTTCGATCAGTCGCGCGGCCTCGCCATCGTCCAACGGCACCGCGCTGCGCACGTGCACTTTCAGCACATGCTCGGCCTCGCGTTTCATCTGTTCGAACAGCGCGGCGATTTCCGGCAATTCGCGCAGGCGGCGGTTGTCCGCCAGCACGCCGATGAAGCGCTCGAATTCCGAATCGGCCGCTTCCCCTGCGCGCACGAACAGCGATGCCAGTGCTTGCGGCAACAAGCGCGGGTCGCCGAACAGCGCTGTGACTTGCGGTTCGGCCGCAACCTCGGCCGCGAACGCCAGCTTTTCCGCCCACGCGTCCTGGGTGCCGCTCGCGGACGCGATTTCGAACGCGGCGCGTGCGTAGGGGCGGGCGATGGTGAGGGGCTGCGTCATCGATCAGATTCCGGAGACCAGCTCGTCGAGCAACGCCTTGTGCGTCGAAGCATCGACCTCGCGGCCGAGGATCTTCTCGGCGCCCTGCACCGCGAGCGTGGCCACTTGGCCGCGCAATTCGGCGCGCGCACGATGGGCCATGTTCTCGATGTCGGCCTGCGCCTGCGCCTTCTGGCGTGCCGCTTCCAGCAACGCATCGGCACGCGCCTTGTCGACGATCTGCGCGGCCTGCTGGTTGGCCCGTTCAATGATGCCGGCCGCTTCGGCGCGCGCGTTCTTCACCTCTGCAGCCGCCTTGTCGTCGGCCGCAGCGAGTTCCTTGCGCGCGCGGTCGGCCGCCTCGAGGCCTTCCGCGATCTTCTGTTGGCGCTCTTCGATTTTCTGCGTGAGCGGCGGCCACACGAACTTGACCGTGAGCGTGACCATGATCAGGAATGCGATCATTTCGCCGATCAGGGTTGCATTGACTTCCATCGCTATGCTCCAGCGGTTTCAGATACTCGGACGCGAAGCCGTTAGTGGGGCAGTGCCGCGGCGTGGGTCAGGGCCGAGGTCAGCAGCGGGTTGGCGAACGCGAAGAACATCGCGATGGCCAGGCTGATGAAGAAGTCGGCGTCGATCAGGCCGACCAGCAGGAACATGCGTCCCGTCAGCATCGGGCTCAATTCCGGCTGTCGCGCCATCGACTCGAGGTACTTCGAACCCATCACGCCCATGCCGATGCAGGCGCCCAGCGCGCCCAGGCCGATCATGAGGCCAGCCGCGATGGCGGTGTTGGCCTGGATGAGTGCAATCAGTTGTTCCATTTGAATCTCCCGGTAGAACGTCGTGGTGAAAAGAATCTGGGGCGCGGCAATGCCGCGTCAGTGGTGCTGTTGCGCCATCGCGATGTAGGTGATGGCGAGGTACATGAAAATGAAAGCCTGGATCGCGATGATCAGGAGCTCGACGACAGTCCATGCCATATAGCCGACGATGCCGATATAGAACCAGCCGGACAGGAAGTGGGTCATCAGGCCCGCGATCAGCATGAACAGCAGGTCGCCCGCGAAGATGTTGCCGAACAGTCGAAGCGCCAGGCTGACCGGCTGGGTGACCATCTCGATCGTGAACATCAGGATGTTGAAAGGCGCCAGCAGCACCTTCATGAAGATGTTCTTCGCCACGAACGGCGCCGAGACCGCGCCCTTGAGATAACCGCCGACGCCCTTGGCCTTCATTCCGTAGAACAGGGTCAGGATGAGGACGCTCAGCGACATCGCGAATGTCATGTTGACGTCGGCCGTCGGCACCGGACGGAAGTGCGTGGCGCCGGTTGCTTCCGCCGCGGCCGGGATCAGGTCCACCGGCAGCACGTCCATGAGGTTCATGAACAGGATCCAGAAGAAGATCGTCAGCGCCAGCGGACCCAGGAACTTGCGGCTGCCGTGCCACGCATCCTTCACCTGGCCATCGATGAATTCGAGCGCGAGCTCCACGAAGGCCTGACCCTTGCCGGGCACGCCCGAAGTCGCGCGGCGCGCAAACCACCAGAACCAGAAGAGGAAGATGAAACCCAAGGCGCACGACATGATCAGCGTGTCGACGTGCAGCGACGCCAACGCACTGGCGTGCTCCGGCGCACTCCAGTACGTCAGGTGATGCTGGATGTATTGGGTGAAATTCTCACCGCCCGACTCGGCACTCACTCACTCATCCTCGGTCGTCGCACCTCGCGGTGCGCGCTGCAGGCGCGCGGGCGCCGTCAGCGTTTCTTGATTCCCAGAACCACCAGATTGACCAACAGTGCGGCCACCAGGCCAACCAGCGCCGGCAGCGCCGGCAGTCTCCAGTACGCCAGGATCAGATAGAACCCGACGATCACCACAACCCATTTCAGCAAGGTTCCAACGGCAAAACGCGCCAGCATCGTTCCGCCGCCCGCCAGCGCCGGCGCAAACACCGGCAGCGCCAGCAGCGCCGTGCCAATGGCGACCACCAGCCCCCCGGCCAGCGCGCCCACGGCTTCCGGAACACCACGCGTCCAAAACGCCAAACCCGCGATGACGGCCACCGCGACCTGCGCCAGCACCACCTGCATAGCGAGCCGCCTGCCGGCGGCCAGGGAGTTGTCCATGTTCCGCCACCCAAGCGTGCCTTTCGACCCGCCTGAAACCTTGCAATCGAGCTTTGGAATTGTAGCAGCGGCGCTTGCAGCGTAGCAACCGCGCGAACGGGTGTTGCTGCCGGAATTGCAAGGCTTTTTTGGTAGGCGCGCCGCGGATGGAATGGGTGCCGCTTTCAGCCTTCGCTGGCCCGCGCCACTGCAAGTCCACGTGCTGCACGGGGCGACGATGCTCCGTCGTCATTTCCCGATGCAGAATGTCGAGAAGATCGCGCCGAGCAAATCTTCGCTGGTGAAGTCGCCCGTGATTTCACCAAGCGCCCGCTGCACCGCGCGCAGATCCTCGGCGATCAGTTCGGGTGTGGATGTCGCAAGGGCGTTGCGGGCGGCGTTCAGATGTTCACCCGCGCGTTCCAGCGCCAGCACGTGACGGCTGCGCGCGCTGAACGCGCCTTCGATTTCGCCGCCGGTGGCGAAACGTTTCAGTTCTTCGCGCAGCAGATCGAGACCCGCACCGGTGCGAGCCGAGAGCGCGATCGTCACTTCGCCATCTGTTTCAATGCGCGAAGGCGAGCCGCCGTCGAGGTCGATCTTGTTGATCACGACGATCCGCGCAATGCTCTCGGGCATTCTCGCGAGAACGTTTCCCGGCATCCATTGCTGGCCGTGCTCCAGCACGGTCAGCACCAGGTCGGCGCGCGCCAGTTCCGCCCGCGCGCGCCGGATGCCTTCGCTTTCCACCACGTCCGCGGATTCGCGCAAGCCCGCGGTATCCGCGAGCGTGAGTTCGATGCCA
>JAZKBD010000061.1:0-9570 GCA_040388785.1 Pseudomonadota bacterium | reverse complement strand
GTGCGTTGCCAGCGTGAAGCCCGCGCCCAGTTCCTCCAGTGATTCCAGCGCGAGCAGGCGTTTTTCGGCATCCGCGGTCATGGACTTTCTGTCGGGCACGATCAGGTACGCGTAGGCGCGGTGGTGCGAGCGGCCGACGCGCCCGCGCAACTGGTGCAACTGCGCGAGGCCGAAGCGGTCGGCGCGGTCGATCACGATGGTGTTCGCGGTCGGCACGTCGATCCCCGATTCGATGATGGTCGTGCACACCAGCACGTTGAAGCGCTGGCGATGGAAATCCAGCATCACCTGTTCCAGTTCGTGTGCGCCCATCTGCCCGTGGGCGACGCGGATGCGCGCATCCGGCACCAGTTCGGCCAGTTCGCGCGCGGTGCGCTGGATGGTGTCGATGCTGTTGTGCAGGAAATACACCTGGCCACCGCGCGCGAGTTCGCGCTGGAAGGCTTCGCGGATCAGCGCGGGGTCGTATTGCGCGACCAGCGTCTTAACCGCCATGCGCGCGGTCGGCGGCGTGGCGATGATGGAAAGATCGCGCATGCCACTCATCGCCATATTGAGCGTGCGCGGAATCGGCGTGGCGGTGAGCGTGAGCAGGTCGACTTCCGCGCGCAACTGTTTCAGGCGTTCCTTGTGGCGCACGCCGAAACGCTGTTCCTCGTCCACGATCGCGAGGCCGAGGTCGCGGAACTTCACGTCCGACTGCAACAGTTTGTGGGTTCCGACCACGATGTCGAGCTTGCCCTCGGCGAGGCGCTTCAGCGCGCCTTCGACCTCGTTCTTCGCGCGAAAGCGCGACAGCAATTCGACCTTGATCGGAAAATCCGCCAGCCGATCGGCGAAGTTGTCGTAATGCTGTTGCGCGAGCAGGGTGGTCGGCACCAGTACCGCCACCTGTTTGCCGGCGCTGGCGGTCGCGACGGCCGCGCGCAACGCGACCTCGGTCTTGCCGAAACCGACGTCGCCGCAGACCACGCGGTCCATCGGTTGCGGCGCGGCGAGATCGGCCAGCACCGCGTCGATGGCCGTGAGTTGGTCGGGCGTTTCCTCGAAGCGGAAACCTTCCGCGAAACGCGCCAGCATCGCGCGGTCGTAATCGATGGCGTTGCCCTGGCGGGCCGCGCGTTGTGCATGGATCGCCAGCAACTCCGCCGCCGCATCGCGCACTTTTTCCGCAGCCTTGCGCTTGGCGCGGTCCCAAGCTTCGCTGCCCAGCGAATGCAGTGGCGCATGTTCGTCGTCGGCGCCCGAGTAGCGGCTGACCAGCCCGAGTTGCGCGACCGGCACGTACAGCTTGTCGCCGCGCGCGTACTCAATGGCGAGGAATTCGCCCGGCATGCCGCCCACGTCCAGCGCCACCAGGCCGAGATAGCGGCCGACGCCGTGATCGACGTGCACGATCGGCGCGCCGATTTCGAGCTCGGTCAGGTCGCGCAGAATGGCTTCGGGATCGCGCTCCGCGACTTGCCGGCGACGGCGTTCGCCGCGCGCGCGTTCGCCGGCCAGCTCGCGTTCGGTGACGACCGTGACGGGTGGCTGCGCGAGCGAGAAGCCGCGTTCGAGCGGCGCGATGGTTATCGCGAGTCGTGAACCTGCATTGCCGTCATCCCGGCGCAAGCCGGGATCCATTTTTACAGGTTCTCCCAGGGCAGAGAGATGCCGGTCCTCGCCAGCATGACGAGTAAAAAATGCCTCCCACGATTCGATGATCTCCGGCCGCAAATCCACTGCAACGAATTGTTCGAGCAATGCCTCGCGACGCCCCGCGGAATCGACGGCAACCAATGCGCGTGAATCGGGATGCGATCCCAGCCAGTCGCACAGCCGCGCGGGAAAGCCGCCGGCCGCTGCGCCGCCAATGGAAAAATCCGGCGCCGCGGCAGTACCGGTATCGGCCGCGCGCGCATCGGTGCTGCCGACCAGATCGATGCGCAACACACGGTTCATGCGTTCGCGCAGCGATTGCGGCGGCAGGTACAGCTCCATCGGCGGCAGGACGGGACGCTCGATGTCGTGCGCGCGCTGGTCGTAGCGGGTTTCCGCCTGTTTCCAGAACTGTTCGGCGGCGCCAATCGCGCCGTTGGCCAGCACGAACAGTGCGTCCTCGCCCAGGTAATCGAACAGCGTTTCGGTGTGTTCGAAGAACAGCGGCAGGTAGTACTCGATGCCGCCGGGCGTCACGCCCTGCTTCATGTCCTGGTAGAGCGGGCAGCGGCGCACGTCGATCGGGAAGCGCTCACGCAGGCGATCGCGGAAGGCGCGCATCGCCTCGTCGGTCAGCGGGAACTCGCGCGCGGGGAGCAGATCGACCGCGTCGACCTGGTGCTGCGAGCGCTGCGTTTCCGGATCGAACGCGCGGATCGATTCGACGGCGTCGTCGAACAGTTCGATGCGGTACGGCTCGTCCGCGCCCATCGGGAAGATGTCGAGCAGCGCGCCGCGCACCGCGAACTCGCCGTGTTCGCCGACCTGCGGCACGTTGCGGTAACCGCAGGCTTCGAGGCGCCGCTGTTCCGTCGCAAGGTCCAGCTTTTCGCCGCGCGCGACGGACAATCCGCTGCCCGCGATGTGCGTGCGCGGCGCGAGGCGCTGCATCAGTGTGGCAACCGGCACCACCAGCACGCCCTTGCGGGTGGCGGGCAAGCGATACAACGTGTCGATGCGTTGCGACACCAGTTGCGGGTGCGGCGCAAACAAGTCGTAGGGAAGCGTTTCCCAATCCGGGAAGTGCAGGACCGGAAGTTCGCCGGCGAAGAACGCGAGGTCGTCCTCCAGCGAACGTGCCGCGCGGTTGTCTTGCGTCACCGCGACCAGCACGCCGTCGCGTTTGCGCGCGGCCTCGCACAGCAGCAGCGCAAGCGACGAACCCGCCGGTTCGCGCCAGTCGCGTTGCTGGCCGGCCTTGGTGGGCAGCGGGGGAAGGGTGGAGGTCGTCGTCATGATTCGTGCAATACGCAACGTTGCCGGCGCGCTGCGGGCACCCCAGCAAATTGCAATCCGCCATTTTACCAGTCGCGGCGCAGAGGCATCACGCGAAGCGAACCGCCATCAGGCCGGGCTCGCCGGGTTCGGCGGCCGCCGTTCCTCCGAGCGCTCGGCACAGATCCAGCATGCGCGCGTTGTCGCGGCGGACGATGCCGCGGAGCGTGAGGCCACGGCGGCGCGCTTCCATCAGCAGACGTTGCATCAACAGCCTGCCGAGGCCGTGACCTGCGACCGCCTGCCCGACGATCAGCCCGAATTCGGCTCGGTCCGGGTCGGTGGGCTCGACGTGCAGATCGGCCACGGCGCGGATCTCGCCTTCATGCTCCAGCACGAACGCCGCATCGCGCAGCGGATCGAGTTCGCGCACTTCGTTTTCGATGAACGCTGGCAGCTCGCGCGACTGGTGCAGGAAACGCAACTCGACTTCTTCCGGCGTCAGGCGCCGGAACGCACGGCGCAGCGCGTCGAGGTCGCCGGGTTGCAACGGACGCAGCAGGAATTCGCGGCCATCGTCGAGCCGGATGACATCCATGGATTGGCTGGCGTCGATGTTGTCCATAGCCAGGCGAGCAAACGCCTGCCATGGATGATCGCAAAACTAATGAAAGCCGACGCCCACGCCCACGCCGAAGCTGACGTTCGGATGCCCCTGGCGCATTTCCTCGGGCGTCCAGCGGTGCATCGCGTCACTGCGCACCAGCGCGTACGTGTAGCCGGCGCGGCCCACCTCGCCGCTGCGCGCGCCATCCAGCGTGCCGTGCAGCGTGACCAGCGAACCCGGCGGGTAGTTCATGGGTTCCACGAACCCCGGCGCGATCGCGATGAAACGGCCGATCGCGGGTTCCTTCAGGCGCGGCCGTTGCGAAGCATCGAGCGGATAGGCGAGGATTTCAATTTCGCTGTGGTCGGCAAGGTTGTGCACCGAGATGATGCTGCCGCCCCAGACGACTTGCAGGTTCTGGAAATTCGCGGGCGATGTCGCGACCTGCTGCGGCGTCGCGTTGACGCTGGATGGACCGGCTTTGTAGATCGGCGCGGGTGCGCACGCCGCGAGCGCCGTGGGCACGCTCAAGGCGAGCAGAATCCGGAATGCGGGGCGGTGCGATGCGCGCATGGGACGAGCCTCCTACGCGAATGATGGTTCCGAGCATATCGAAAAAAACGCGCGCGGGCGCGTCCTCGCCAAAGCTCATTCACCGCGCAGCCAGCGCAGGCGTTGCGAAGCCGCCGGCGATTGCGCGAGCAGGCCGCGCAAGGCAGGCAGCATCGCGGCGAGAGTGGCGTCGATCTTCCACGGGGGATTGGCGATCAGCATGCCGCAACCGTTCAGGCGCAATGGCGAATCGTCCGGCTGCACCAGCAGTTCCGCGACAAGGACTTTTTCGAACGGTCCCGCGGCAACGCGGCGGTGGAACGGTGCAAGCGTCCGGTGCGACTTGATGGGATACCACACCGCGTACACGCCGTTGGGCCAGCGCGCGTGCGCCTGCGCAAGCGCCGTTTCGATGCTGGCGAATTCGCCTTCCTGCGCCTCGAATGGCGGATCGATGAGGACCAGTCCGCGCTTCTCGGGCGGCGGCAGCAGCGCGCTCAAGGCGGCATAGCCGTCGCGGTGGTGGACATGCGCGCGCGGATCTTCGCGCAACAGCGCGCGCAGCGCAGCGGCTTCATCTTCCTGCGTCTCGCAAAGAATCAGGCGGTCGTTTGCGCGCAGGGCTTGCGCGGCGAGCAGGGGCGAACCGGGATACGTGCGCAGCGTGCCATGCGGATTGCACCTGCGAATCGCATCGAGGTAGCGGCGCAGCGGCGGCGGCGGATCAGGGACATCGAACAGCCGACCGATGCCGTCGCGCCATTCGCCGGTCTTGCCGGCTTCGATTTCGTCCAATGCGTAGCGCCCACGCCCGGCATGCGTGTCCAGATAGCACAGTGGCTTGTCCTTGGCCGTCAATGCATCCAGCAACGCCAGCATGATCGCGTGCTTGAACACGTCCGCGAAGTTGCCGGCGTGGAAGGCGTGGCGGTAGTTCATGGGCGCGAGCCAGGCTATTGCGATCGTTTCAGCGCATAGAATAGCGCATCAAAAGATGCGCCATTTGGTGTAAACTTTATCAGGCCCAAACGAGAGCCAACGACATGCGCACTACCGTGACCATCGATGACGATTTGCTCAAGGCCGCCAGCGCGGCCGCCGGCACCAGCGAGCGTTCGGTGGTGCTGCACGAGGCCTTGCGGGCCCTGGTTGAGCGCGACGCAGCGCGCAGGCTGGCGCGGCTTGGCGGCAGCGATGCGCAAGCCCGTGCGCCGCGGCGGCGCCGGAGCGCATCCCCACGCCGGCGGCGTGCGGCGAAGTGATCCTGGTCGATACATCCGTCTGGATCGATCATCTCAGGCGCAGCGGCGCCTCACTTGCGCACGTGTTGCAAGATGGACTCGTGCTGTGCCACCCGTTCGTGATCGGTGAACTTGCGTGTGGTCATTTGCGCCAGCGTGCGCAGGTCCTGGACGCGATGAGCGAGTTGCCTTCCGCGCCCGTGGCCACGCACCGCGAAGTTCTGGTGTTCGTGGAACGTCACGCACTGGCAGGCCGCGGCATCGGCTGGGTCGACGCGCATCTGCTGACGAGCACTGCGTTGGCGGGCGGCGCAAAGTTGTGGACGCGCGACAAGCGCTTGGCCGGCATCGCGAATGATCTTGGACTGGCATGGCACGCGACGCGGTCTTGATTGCGTCGGCCGCCGGACCGAACGCCTGCTGCCGGGTTTCGCGCCTGCGAGTTTCAGTGCACGTCGACCATGATCGTGGCCGGGTGCCCGGCGTGCCATGTCACCGGCTGCGCGCGATACAGTTTCGGCAACGTGTGCTGCAGCGCCGCGACCTTGGGTGTGTCGTTGATCGCGATGTAGAGCGCGTCGGGGTGCAGGCGTGCGTAGTCCTGATGGTAATCCTCGGCGGGATAGAACGCCTTGAACGGCACCACCTGCGTCACGATCGGTGCAGCGAATGCGTGCGCGGCGGCGAGTTGCGCGATGTAAGCCTTGGCGATTTTTTGCTGGTCGGGCGTGGCGTAGAAAATCACGCCGCGGTACTGGGTACCGGTGTCGGGACCTTGCCGGTTCAATTCCGTCGGGTCGGTCGCCACCGAGAAGTACACGCGCAGTAATTGCCCGTAGCTGACCTTCGCCGGGTCGTAAGCAATCCGCACCGTTTCGGCCTGTCCGGTGTCGCCTTCGCTGACCTGTTCATACGTGGCCGTTCCCGCCGCGCCCCCCGAATAGCCGGAGGTCACGTTGCTGACGCCGGGGACATGTTCGAACACCCACTGCATGCCCCAGAAGCAGCCGCCGGCCAACACGGCGGTGGCATGGCCGGAATGGCTCGCGAGCGGAACATCGAACTTGGGCGCGGGCACGGGAACGGATGCCGTGCCGCCACCGGCGGCGGGCGCACACGCCGTGACGAGCGAGAGCAGCAAGGCGGCGATGATCGCACCGGGCGCGCGCGTGAAACGGTATCTGGACATGGACGGATTCCTCGCCCTCGGGTGGCTTCTGCAACAGTATTCGCAGCAGGCGCCGCAATGGTTACTTCATCATCGTCCCGGCGGCGCGTCCGCGCACCAGCAACGGCCCGATCGCGAGCAGGTAGATCGCGTAGGCGATGAACCAGGCGAGCGCCGCCCACACCCAGCCGCGCGGCGTGTTGATGCAGAGCCGCAGCGCCGCGGCGACGCTCGGCAGCACGAACATCAGCGTGAGTGCGGCGTTCGATTGGATCGGCACGCCGCCATGGCCCTGCGCCACGCGCACCATCATCGCCAGCGACAGCGTGCCCAGCGCGCCCACGGTGATGCCGTGCAGCGTGTCGATTTCGGGCATCGCGGTGATGCCGAGCAGCGCGATGCCGCGAACCGCAAGACCGATCGCCAGCCACAGATAACCGAGGTGCAGCACCCACAGCATCGGCTCGCGCCAGGCATGCCAGCCGCGCCAGCCGATCAGGCGCACCAATGCGAGCGCCGCCACCACCAGCATCAGGATGCCACGCGTCGAACCGGGCACTCCGGCGAGGCCGCACAACAGCACCAGCGCCGCACCGCCATTTACCGCGAAGATCACGTACTTGTTCAACCACATCGTCTGGCCGGCGAGCTTGCGGCCGGTGAAGAACGGAATCACCCGTCCGCCGATCGCCAGCATCAGCACCATCAGCAAATCGACCACGCCGATCAGCGCGCGCGTGGGCACGCTGGCGTTGCCGGCCAGCACGCCCGCGTAGAACGCGATGTCCAGTCCGGCGTAGAACAGCAGGATGCCGATCAGGAACGCGTTGCGCTGGTTGTGCGACAGCCACAGCACGCGTCCGACCAGGAACACCAGCCCGAACAGGTAACCGGCATCGAACAGCGCGCCGACCCAGAACGGCAACGGCGTCAGCAGCAGTACGCGCGCGACCCCCCACGTCGCGGTCAGCAGAAACAAACTGCGCCGCGTGGTGGTGGCGATGCCGGTCCAGTTGGCCGATGCGGTCAACAGGAATCCGCCGACCAGCGCGCCCGCAAAGCCGAACAGCATCACGTGCGCGTGCCAGTAGAACGGATTCTGCAACGCGGCGGACGGCAGCCAGCCGTAATGCAGGAACGCGCCCCACGCCAGCATCCCGAAGCTCGCGGCCAGCGCCGCGCAGAAGAACAGCGGCCGGAACGGATGCAGCGGCGGGGCGGGCGGATTCATGGTCGCGTGCGTGGTGGGCATGGTGTTCGGGATGTTCGGCAATCGTTCCATGCTGGAGCTGCCGGTTCATGGTCGCCCTGACGCGGATCAATGTCGAATCGGGCCCCTGTCGTTCGTCGCCATCATGAACCCGGCCCTGGCCGGACAACTGGAGAATCGACATGCGTGTGATGGTGATCGTGAAGGCGAGCGAAGAATCGGAAGCCGGCGGCATGCCGAGCGCCAAGGACTTGGCCGTGATGGGCAGGTTCAACGAACAACTGGTCCAGGCCGGCGTGATGCTGATGGGCGAGGGTCTGCATTCCAGTTCGAAAGGCGTGCGGGTGCGCTTCGAAGGCAAGCAGCGCACGGTGATCGACGGTCCGTTCGCGGAAACCAAGGAATTGATTGCCGGCTTCTGGCTGTGGCAGGTGCGCTCGATGGATGAAGCCATCGAGTGGATCAAGCGGGCGCCATTGTTCGACGGCGGCGTCGAACTCGAGTTGCGGCCGGTGCTGGAAATGTGCGATTTCGGCGACGCCGCGACGCCGGAAATCCGCGAGCGCGAAGCGCGCCTGCGCGAACAGGCGGCGCATCGATGAACACGACGGCACTCTGGACCGGCCGCCTCCTGTCCGCGCTGGTGATCGCGTTCCTGCTGTTCGACGCCGCGATCAAGCTGCTCGCGCTGCCGGTGGTGACGCAGACGATGGTGGACCTCGGCTATCCGGGCACCGTCGCGCTGGCGCGCGGGCTAGGCGTGCTCACGCTCGCCTGCGCGCTGCTGTATGCCTACCCGCGCACCGCGGTGCTGGGCGCGATTCTGCTCACCGGCTTGCTGCGCGGCGCGATAGCCAGCCATCTTCGCATCGGCAATCCGCTGTTCACGCATTTCCTGTTCGGCGCTTCTCGGCGTGCTGGCGTGGGGCGGGCTGTACTTGCGCGAGCCGCGCCTGCGCGCGCTGGTGCCGTGGGGCGCGCGGCGGTGAAACCGCTCCCGATCCAGTCCCGCTTGCGCGGATCGCCGGGTGCTGGTGTGATCGGCGGTCATGACGACGGTCGACGCGCACCGCACCCTCGAGACGGTCTGGAAGATCGAGGCGCCGCGCCTGATCGCGGGCTTGGCGCGCATGTTGCGCGACGTCGGCCAGGCCGAGGATCTGGCGCAGGAGGCGTTGATCGTCGCGCTGGAACGCTGGCCGCAGGATGGCGTGCCGGACAATCCCGGCGCGTGGCTGATGACCACCGCCAAGCGCCGCGCGATCGACCTGCTGCGCCACAACCGGATGCGCGACGACAAGCACGCCGCGATCGAGTACGAACTCGAGACGGAAGCCATGGCCCACGCGCCGGATCATGCCGACGCGCTGGATGACGACATCGGCGACGATCTGCTGCGGCTGATCTTCACCGCCTGCCATCCGGTGCTCACCCGCGACATGCAGGTCGCGCTGACCCTGCGCATGCTCGGCGGCCTGACCACGCCGGAGATCGCGCGCGCGTTCCTGGTGCCAGAGCCCACGGTCGCGCAGCGCATCGTGCGCGCCAAGCGCACGCTGGCCGCTGCGCGCGTGCCCTTCGAGGCGCCGCGCGCCGACGAACTGGCGGCACGCCTGTCGTCCGTGCTGGAGGTCGTCTACCTGGTGTTCAACGAAGGCTACTCGGCCACCACCGGCGACGACTGGATGCGGCCCGCGCTGTGCGACGAGGCGCTGCGCCTCGGGCGCATCCTGGCCGAGCTCGTGCCGGATGAGCCCGAGGTCCATGGGCTGGTCGGGCTGATGGAGATCCAGGCCTCGCGCGCATCGGCGCGCGTCGATGCGGACGGCGAGCCGATCCTCCTGCTCGAACAGAACCGCAGCCGCTGGGACCAGCT
>JAZKBD010000060.1:19069-21426 GCA_040388785.1 Pseudomonadota bacterium | reverse complement strand
CGTGCCGCGCAGGTTCGACAAGCCGTTGTTGGCTTCGTCCGGAATCGGCGGCAGCGTGCGTTTGGGCCGCAGCTCGCGCGTGTACAGGCCGCCCTGGACCAGGTAACCCGGAATCACGCGATGGAACACGGTGCCGTCGTAGAAACCCTCCTTCACGTATTGCAGGAAGTTGGCGACGGTCTTGGGCGCCTTGTCGGGGAACAGCTCGATCACGAAGTCGCCCTGCGAAGTCTTGACCTCGACCTGTGGATGCGCGGGCGCGGCCGGCGCCGCCGACGAGGACGCCGAAGCGGGCGGCGCCTCCGCGTGTGCGCCGAAGACGGCGAACGCGAGCAGGAAAACCGCGAGCGAGGCGGCGAACAGCGGGCGAAGCGGATGTCGGACGGTCATGGCGCGGGTGGCGGGCAGCGCGAAAACGGCATGATACGCGAGCGACATGCCCCACACAGCAGGGCCCGTGCGCTCACGGCTGCGAGCACGATGCCCCCGTGCAAACCCCGAAATGCAGCCCGGTTGGCCGGCTGGACGAAGAACTGCCCTGCAGCGAATTGCTGTCGTCGCCGTTCTGGTCCTGGTCCAGGTGGCGGCGGCGGATTTCCAGCACGATCGGCGTGATCTGCGCGATCCGTGAATCGATCTGCGCGCGGGTGTAGTAGTCGAGGTCCTTGCGGTTCAACAGGCGGTGCAACTGGTCCAGTGCATCGGCGGCATGGCCGGACAGGAACGTGGCGTCGGCGTAGGCGATGCCCGCGTGCACTTCATCGCCGGCGACGTGGCAGGCGTGGCCATAGGTCGCGTACAGCGAAGGCTCGGAATCGTCATTGAGCAGCGGCTTCAACAAACCCTGCGCGGTCTTCGCATCGGCCTTGGCGCCGCTGTCGAGCAGCGCCTGACTGTAATCCAGCACGATCGCCGGATCGTTGGGCCACGCGGTGTTCAGCGCGGCGTAGCGCTGCAGGGCCTCGCTGCGCTGGCCTGCGTGGCGTTCGGCGTCGGCGAGGCCCAGCGCAAGGGTGAGGTCATCCGGGCGCGCTTTCGCCAGTTTCTGCATGACCGGCACGGCTTTCGAGGCCTGGTTCAGTTGCAGCAGCGCCAGCGCGTAGCCGTAGCGGTTGGAAACCGACGCGGCGAACCTGGCGTTGTCCGCCATGTTGCGCGTGTAGTAATCCAGCACCGAGCGCGGATCGCTGGACGACAACACGCGCACGCGTTCGCGCATCAGCTCGTACTGCGTTTCGCTGGGGCCGCGCACGGAGCGATCGAGCAGCGCCGAGGAATTCTTGACGAACGGCAGCGGCAGCATGCCGGGAGGATCGGTCGGCTTGCTGTCGAGCGCGCCCACCGGCTGTTCCTTGCAGCGCGATTCATCGCTTTGCACGCTCACGCAGGCCTTGACGGCGTGCATCTGCTGTTCCAGCACGTGCGCACGGGCGCGCGCATCGGCGATGCGCACGCTGGTGACCGGATGGTCCTGCAGGAAGTCGGGGATGTTGCCCGCCGCCATGCCGCCGTCACCGCCGGGGCGCAGCAATTCCTGCATGTGCGCGAACACCGTCGCCATGGCCTCGGGATCGAAGCCTGCCTTGGCCAGCGTTTCGATGCCGACGTGGTCGGCTTCTTCCTCGTCCTTGCGGGTGAAGTCGATCATGTGCTGCTCCATCATCGCCATCACCGAATAGAACGCGCCGATGGCGGGATCGACACCCTGCTGGTACGGCGAGTTGCCGTAGCCGTAACCGTAGGGCTGGTTCTGCGCGTAGCGATCGCCGGAATCCGCGCGCGATGCCGCGAGCGCCGCCGCGAACGCACCCAGCACATACAGCGGCGTGGATTTCTTCTGGTCCTCGATGGCGCGCTGCAGGTGGTGCTGGCTGATGTGCGCCAGCTCGTGCGCCATCACCGCGGCCAATTGATCCTGGTTCTGCGTGACGGTGAACATGCCGGAGAAGATGAAGATGTAGCCGCCGAAGGTGGCGAACGAATTGATCTCGGGAACGTTGATCAGGGTGAAGGTGTAGTGCTGGCTGGGGTCGGCGCTGACGGCCGCCAGCCGGTAGCCGAGCGTGTGCAGGTATTGGTCCACCTGCGGATCGTCCAGCACCAGGTGCGCCGCGCGCAGCTCGCGCAGGAATTCCGCGCCGTATTCCTCGGCTTCCTGCGGCGACATCACGGTATCCGCCGCGCTGCCGAGGCTGGGCAGGCGCACGTCCGCCTGCTGCGCGGCAGCGGACAGCGACAAGCCCACCGCGGCGGCGAAGACCAGCAAGCTTCGTGGGCGAAAGTGCAGCATGAACGGATGACGTGGATTCGCTTGGTTTAGCAGGTTGTTGAAAAAGTGCTGTCCTGCACTTTTTCAA
>JAZKBD010000060.1:1019-18965 GCA_040388785.1 Pseudomonadota bacterium | reverse complement strand
CCCGCGGCGGGTCATCCATGACCCGCGGTAACAGGGATGTTTTTCAACATCCCTGTTAAGACCCGGACCGCGGTGATTGGTTCGACCGTCGATGTTGCAAGCGTAGCGCCATGGGAAACAGGCGGCCATTCTCGCCATCGGCATGTTCAGTGCCGGTAAAATGGCGGCAGCACAACCAGACTGCCGTCATGGCCGAGATCGAAATCTACTCCACGGCGATGTGCCCGTATTGCATCGCCGCCAAGAACCTCCTCAAGTCCAGGGGGCTGTCCTGGCGCGAACTGCGCATCGACACCGACGCGAATGCGCGCCGCGAGATGCTGGCGCGTGCGCCCGGCGCGCGCACGGTGCCGCAGATCTTCATCAATGGCGTGCACGTGGGCGGCTTCGACCAGCTCGCCGCGGCGGAGCGGAGCGGCAAGCTCACCGAGCTGCTTTCATGCGATCGTCCGTGATCGCTGCGTCGGCGGATTTTCCCGCAAGCGCATTCTGCCGTCGCCGTGGGAGTCCACCACGGCCATCCATGGCCTGACTTTCACGAAGACCGCTCCGAATGGTCCGGCGCGGTGCGATCTGCGATAATTCCGCGTTTGTCTTGTCCGCATCGCCGCTTGCGCGGCAATGTCTGAAGGAGTTTTGCGTGACGAAAACGATCGCGGTAATCCGTGGCGACGGCATCGGCCCGGAAATCATGGCCGCCGCCCTGAAGGTGCTGGACGCGCTGGAGTGCGGGCTCGACTATGAGTTCGTCGAGGCCGGCATGGTCGCGCTGGAAAAACACGGCGAGCTGTTGCCGCAAGCGACGCTGGACGTGATCGCGAAGCATGGCGTCGCGCTGAAGGGACCGCTGACCACGCCGATCGGCAAGGGCTTTTCCTCATTGAACGTCGCGCTGCGCAAGCACTTCGACCTTTACGCCAACGTGCGCCCGGCGATCAGTTTTCCCGGCACCAAGGCGCGTTACGAGAACATCGACATCATCACGGTGCGCGAGAACACCGAGGGCGCGTACCTTTCCGAAGGCCAGACGCTGTCGGACGACGGCGAAACCGCGCAATCCATCGTGCGCAATACCCGCAAGGGCGCGTCGCGGATTGTGCGGTACGCCTTCGAGCTGGCCGTCCGCAAGGGCCGCAAGAAAGTCACCGTGGTGCACAAGGCCAACATCATCAAGACCGCGTCGGGACTATTCCTCGATGTCGCGCGCGAAATCGCGAAGGATTATCCGCAGATCGCGTTCAACGAGATGATCGTGGACAACACCTGCATGCAGTTGGTGATGAACCCGTGGCAGTTCGACGTGATCGTCACCACCAACCTGTTCGGCGACATTCTGTCCGATCTGTGCGCGGGACTGGTGGGCGGCTTGGGCCTTGCGCCCGGCGCCAACATCGGCAACGGCGCGGCGATCTTCGAAGCGGTGCATGGCTCGGCGCCCGACATCGCCGGCAAGAACGTGGCCGATCCGTGCGCACTGCTGCTGGCCGCAGCCGAAATGCTGGATCACCTCGGCATGATCGACAAGGCCACGCGCATCCGCGACGCGATCCGCGCCACGCTGCAAGCGCACGACCGCGTCACGCCTGATCTTGGCGGCAACGGCACGACGGAATCGTTTGCCGATGCGTTGGTGGAACGCGTGCGCGGCTGAGGCCGCACAACGCGTTCCGATGATCGCTCAGCCGAACATTCCGGGCTTGTAGTCGCCGACCTCGGGTCGCGCGGCGATGTTGATGCGGTTCCAGCTGTTGATCAGCGTCACCAGCAGGGTCAGGTCGACCAGTTCCTTTTCGTCGAATTGCGCGCGCGCTTCTTCGTACAAGGCGTCCGGCACGGATTGATCGTGCGTGGAGAGTTGCGTCAGCGCTTCACACCACGCCAGCGCGGCGCGTTCGCGCGCGCTGTAGAACGGCGCCTCGCGCCAGGCGGGCAGCACGTACAGGCGTTGCTCGGTTTCACCTGCGGCGCGCACATCCTTGCTGTGCATGTCGAGGCAGTAGGCGCAACCGTTGAGTTGCGAGGCGCGCATCTCAACCAACGCGCACAGTTGCGGCCCGAGACTGCCGGACTGGAGTTGCTTGCTCAGCGCGAACAGCGGCTGCAGGGCGGCGAAATGCTTTTTGAGGGTGAAACGGGACATGGACGGCTCCTTGGGTTGAATTGACGTGACGGTGTTTCCCGTCACTCAATGCAAGGACGCGCCACCTTCGTGTTTCGTGACTGCCTCGATCCGCGCCAGCTTGCCGGGATGACGGATCGTGTGGATCGCGGTGATCCGCTCGCCGTCGCAGTCGATCCACATCGCGTAGAACAATTGCCGGTCACGCCAGCAGAACAGGGCGGGCGCGCCGTTCAGCGTGCGCAATTCGTAGCGCAGTTCCACCGTGCGTGCCTGCCGCGCGAGCTGCAGGTACAGCCGCGCCAGCCGTTCGGCGCCGTGCAGCGGATGCAGGGTCGCGCGTGCCAGGCCGCCGCCATCGGCCACGTGCACCGCGTCGTCGGCGAACAGCGCGCGCATGCGGGCTTCGCTGGGCTGGCGCATGGCCTCGACGAAACGCTGCAGCAGGCGGTGTTGCGCTTGCGCATCCACGCGAAAGCGCGGGCGGCCTTCGCGCAGCCGCATTTTCGCGCGATGCACACGCTGGCGGCAGGTGTCTTCTTCGATGCCGAGGATTGCCGACGCTTCGGCGTGGCTGTAGTCGAAAACCTCGTGCAGCAGGAACGCAGCGCGCTCGTCGGGACTGAGGCGTTCGAGCAGCAGCAGGAACGATAGCGTCAGGGTTTCATTGCTCTCCAGTTCCGCATCGGGCGAGCTCGGCGATGCGTCCATCGGCTCCGGTAGCCATGGACCGGAATAGTGTTCACGCTCGGTCCTGGCACGCCGCAGGCGATCCAGCGCGATGCGCGTGGTCACGGTGACCAGCCACGCCTCCGGATCGTCCAGAGCACCCACGTCCTGGGCTTGCCAGCGCAGCCACGCGTCGTGCAGCACGTCTTCCGCGTCCGCAGGCACGCCGAGCATTCGATAGGCGAGCCCGAACAGCCGCGGGCGATATTGCTGGAACAGATCGGTGTCGCTGTTCACGTCCCGAACTCCGACTGCTTTACGCAAGGACGTGTGCGCCGGCCGCAGCGTGACAGCTTCAGCGCAGCAACGGCCACGGCGCCAGCAAGAGGATCCACAGCAACGCCACGCTGCCCGCGAATTTCATCGCCTTGAACAGCTTGCGATGACGCTGCTTGAAGCCGCGGCTTTTCTCGCGGCGTTGCCGCAGTGCCGAAAACAGGCGATTGACCGCGCCGGTGCGTTCGCTGACCTGGTTCGGGGATGCGGTGATCGCGCCCATGAAGTTGCTGACGTGGTGGTTGATCCACGCCATCGCGCGCGATCGCAACGGGCGTTCGAGGTCGGCGAAGAAGATCACGCGCGTCATGTCGGTCTTGTTCTCGGCCCAGTGCACGCAGGTTTCGTCGAAGATCACGTCCTCGCCGTCGCGCCAGAAATATTCCTGGCCGTCCACGAAGATGTGGCAGTCGCGCGAGTTGGGCGTGATCAGGCCGAGGTGGTAGCGCAGCGAGCCCGCGAACGGGTCGCGGTGCGGGTTCAGCGTCACGCCGGGCGGCAGCAGCGCGAACATCGCGGCCTTGCACGACGGAATCCGGTTCACCAGTTCCACGGTTTTCGGACACAGCGTTTGCGCGGAAGGCAACGGTTCGCCGTACCACTTCACGTAGAAGCGCTTCCAGCCGACTTTCAGGAACGAGGCGAAACTGGCGTCATCGTCCTTCAACGCGTCACGGATGTGGCCCTGGTCGAACAGCCCGGCGGCCTCGTCGCGGATCGCCTGCCAGTTGTCGCGCAGCGCATCGACCGCGGTGAAGCGCTTGCGCTCGGGAAACGCGCCGGCCGGCACCGCGGAAAACGCGTACATCAAGAGGTTGTACGGCGCGAACACGGTGGCGTGGCTCGCCAACTGGCGGCCGAGCTTCAGGCGCACGCGGCTGCGGAAATGCACGGCCAGCGCGCTCAGCAGGAACAGCGCGATCAGGCCCAGCAGGACGAGGCGGAGGATCAGCAGCGCGGACATGGAGGGAAAGGATGCGGAGTTGCGTGGATTTTAGCGCGCATGCTGCGCCAGAACCCGGAGCGGCGTCATGCCCGGCGCGTAGGCGTTCTTCAGCGCGCGCTGCACAAACGCGATCGCGCGGCGTGCCGCAACGCGCGGTGCGCGATCCTGTGCGAGTTCGGCCGCGAGCGCCGCCGACAGCGTGCAACCGGTGCCGTGGGCATCGAACGGCAGCTTGCGATTGCGGATTTCGAAGCTGCCGCGGGCATCGAACCAGCGGTCGACCACTTCGCGTCCGCGACCGTGGCCGCCTTTCAGCAGCACTGCGTTTGTGCCGAAACCGAGCAGTTTTTCCGCGGCGCGTTGGCCATCGCGCGCGGTATGGATCGCGATGCCGGTCAGCGCTTCGGCTTCCGGCAGGTTGGGCGTCAACACGTCGGCCAAGGGAATCAATCGATCGATCAGCACGCGCACGGCGTCGCGATCCAGCAAGCGTGCGCCGGACGTCGCGATCATCACGGGGTCGACAACAAGCCAGCGCGGCTTGCGCCGTTCCAGTTCACGCGCGACGCAGCGCACCGTGCGCGCGTCGCCCAGCATGCCGGTCTTGACCGCGGCGATGTCGAAATCGTCGAACACCGCGTCGAGTTCGGCGCGCAGGTGCTTCACCGGCACGGGATGGACCGCAGCAACACTTCGCGTGTTCTGCGCGGTCAGCGCGGTGATCGCGCTGGTGCCGTGCACGCCCAGCGCGGCGAAGGTCTTGAGGTCGGCCTGGATGCCCGCGCCGCCGCCCGAATCCGAGCCGGCGATGGTGAGGCAGCAGACGGGACTCGGGCCTCGGGACTTGGGACTCGACATGGAGAATTTATGCTTTGCTCGTCATTCCCGCGAAAGCGGGAATCCATTGGCTTTGTTCGTCATTCCGGCGCAGGCCGGAATCCATTTTGCTGTTGCGAAAACGACAATCAAAAGGGATTGACTCGCCACATCCATGTGGCTCGCCCTTCGGGCCATCGGCTCCGCCGATGTTCGCTACGGCATCCGCCTTCGCAGTCGGGTTCTGCGCACCGCTGCGCGACGCGCAGCCCCGGAATGACGAAAGTTGCTGTCGGATTCCCGCTATTACAGTGCTTCGGACGCAAAATCCGCAAGCCGCGAACGCTCGCCGCGGCGCAGCGTGATATGCGCGGCGTGCGGCCATTGCTTGAAACGGTCCACCGCGTAGGTGAGGCCGGACGTGGTCTCGGTGAGATACGGCGTGTCGATCTGCTCGACGTTGCCGAGGCAGACGATCTTGGTACCGGGGCCGGCGCGGGTGATCAACGTCTTCATCTGCTTGGGCGTCAGGTTTTGCGCCTCGTCGATGATGAGATACCGCGACAGGAAGGTGCGCCCGCGCATGAAGTTCAGTGAACGGATCTTGATGCGCGAGGCCAACAGGTCATTCGTTGCCTGGCGGCCCCACGAGCCGCCTTCCTCGGGGTTGGTCAGCACTTCGAGGTTGTCGGTGAGCGCGCCCATCCACGGCGTCATCTTTTCCTCTTCGGTGCCGGGCAGGAAACCGATGTCCTCGCCGACCGAAACGGTGGCGCGGGTCATGATGATTTCGCGGTAGCGCTGCTGGTCCATGACCTGCGCGAGCCCCGCCGCCAGCGCCAGCAAGGTCTTGCCGGTGCCGGCGGTGCCGAGCAGGGTCACGAAATCGATGTCGGGATCCATCAGCATGTTCAGCGCGAAATTCTGCTCGCGGTTGCGCGCGGCGATGCCCCACACGCTGTGCGCGCTGCTGGTGTAGTCGTGCAGCAGCGCCAGTCTGGTCTTGTCGCCGGTCTGGTCGAGCACGCGCAGCTCGACACTGTTCTCGCCCGGCAGGTACAGGCATTCGTTGGGCTGCCACGTCTCGTCATCGCGCGGTTTCACCTCGTAGAACGTCTGCCCGCGTTCCGACCACGAGCGCAACTCCGGATGGCGATCCCAGAAATCGGCGGGCAGTTCCGCGGCGCCGGTGTACAGCAGCGAAAAATCGTCCAGCGCGCGATCGTTCTCGTAATCCTCGGCGGCAACGCCGAAGATGGTCGCCTTGATGCGCAGGTTGATGTCCTTCGACACCAGCGCGACCGCGGCCTCCGGATGGTGGTCGCGCAGGTCGAGGATCGCGGCGAGGATGCGGTTGTCGGCCTTGCCCTGGCCGTTGTTGCCGGGCTGCGTCTGGAAGTAGAGACATCCGTTCGCGCCACCGCTGCGCAGCTTCACGCCGTCGGGTTGCTGCAGCGGCACGCCGTCGGCGATGCCGTGGCTGTTGTTGCGTTCGATCAGTTCGTTGAGGAAACGGCTGGCCTGGCGCGCGTTGCGCGCAACCTCCGACACGCCCTGTTTCTTCTCGTCGAGCTCCTCCAGCACCGTCATCGGGATGAACACGTCGTGTTCCTCGAAGCGGAACAGCGCGGTGGGATCGTGCAGCAACACGTTGGTGTCCAGCGCGTAGATGCGCCGGGCGGCAGGCTTCGGCATGCGGGCTCCGGAATGGGAGGACGAATCGGCGGACGCGCGCCTGGCGCGCGCGGCGGGAGCGGAACGGGCGGACTTGCTCACTTGGCGGGCATCGCGTCCAGCACGGCCTGGGCGTGGCCGGGCACCTTGACGCCGCGCCATTCCTGGACCAGCTTGCCGTCGGGCCCGATCAGGAAGGTGCTGCGATCGACGCCGAGGTATTCGCGGCCGTAGAGTTTTTTCTTGCGGATCACGTCGAAGGCCTTGCACCAGGTTTCATCGGTGTCGGCAACGAGCGCGAAGGGCAGGCCGAGTTTTTCCTTGAAACCGGAATGCGAGCGCGCGCTGTCGCGCGACACGCCGACGATGGTGGCGCCGCGGCGCTTGAATTTCGTGTACAGGTCGCGGAAATCGCCGGCTTCGCGGGTGCAGCCGGTGGTGTTGTCCTTCGGATAGAAATACAGCACGACCCATTGATCCTTCAGGTCGGCGAGCTTCAGCGTGTCACCCGACTGGGTGATGCCGGAGAGTTTGGGAGCCTTGTTGCCGATTTTCAGCGTGGCCATCAGAACTTCACCGGGTCCATGATCGCATCGAGGTTCAGGCCGTCGCACATTTCCATGAACTCGTCGCGCAGTTCCGCGATGCGGGTGTCGGCGGGGATGCCGATGGTGATTTGCGCCTGGAACATGTCGGCGCCCGTCTGCATCGCCTGGTAGCGCATCGAGGACATCTGCTCGATGCTGATCTTGCGGCGATCGAAGAAATCGATCAGCTCGACCAGCACGCCCGGCTTGTCGGCCGCGACCACCTCGACCATGTACGGCAGCAGGTGGCTTTGCTGGTCGCGCGACTGGGTGCGGTAACTCAGGATGTGCAGGTTGTCGGCGCGGCCGATGCGGGCCAGCGCGTTTTCCAGCTTGGCGATCGCGTCCCAGCCGCCCTTGGCCAGCAGCAACACCGACACGTCGGCGCCAACCGTGGCGACGCGCGATTCCACGAGGTTGCAGCCGGCGTCGGCGATGCGGCGCGACAGCACCAGCAGCGGGGAATCCGTGGCGGGTGCGATCGCCTGGATCAGCAACTGGTGATCGGTGGTGGGGCGCGTGGCGGCCTGGTTCAAGCGGGTAACGGTCTTCAGGTTCACGGTTGGAAGAATAGTGGCGTCGGCGAAGGCGTGTCGATCATTTTGAGCCGGCCCTGGCCGGCAATGTGAGGCCGGTGCTTCGGCTATGATCGCCGGTTTGGGCAAACGTGGAGTCGTGCTTGGAGATCAACGGCAGCCTGTGCGCGATCGCGACGCCGTTCGATGCGGCCGGCGCGCTCGACCTGCCCGCGTTCGGGCGGCTGATCGATCATCAGCTCGATGGCGGCACCCAGGGCATCGTCGTGGCCGGTTCCACCGGCGAAGCGCACATGCTGGACGAGCACGAATACGAACGCCTGCTGGCCTTCGCGGTGGAGCGCATCGATGGTCGCGTGCCGGTGATCGCCGGCACCGGCGAGGCGGCCACGTCGAAGACCATCGCGCTGACCAGGCGCGCGCAGGCGCTGGGCGCGGACGCGGCGCTGGTGGTGACGCCTTATTACGTGCGCCCGACCCAGGACGGCTTGCGCCGCCACTTCGGCGAAGTCGCCGCGCACGGCGGTCTCCCGGTCGTGATGTACAACGTGCCCTCGCGCACCGGCTGCGACATGCAGCCCGGGACCGTCGCCGCGCTGCGCGACACAACCGGCATCGTCGGCATCAAGGAAGCCGTCGGTGCGCCCGAACGCATTGCGGCGATCGCGCAACTTCAGCGGCCGGGATTTGTCTATCTGTCCGGTGACGATGGCAGCGCGGCCGACGCGATGCTGGCCGGCGCGGGAGGCGTGGTCTCGGTGGTGAACAATCTGGTGCCGAAAGCGTTCCGCGCCCTGTGCGATGCCGCGCGTAGCGGCGATCGTGCGTCCGCCATGCAGCATGCGGGGCAGCTCGCAGCCCTTCTCAAAGCGCTCGATTGCGCCCCCAATCCGATACCGGTCAAGGCCGGCCTGGCCGAGCTGGGCTTGTGCAGGGCGGCGCTGCGACTGCCCTTGCTCGAACTGCCACCCGGCCCCGAACGCACGCGTTTGCGTGAAACCCTCCTTCCCCTTGCTGGCGTCACCACACCCTGATCATGCACAATGCGCCCATGAAACGAACCCTGATTCCGTTGTTCCTCCTCGCGTCCGTCGCGCTCGCCGGCTGCCAGACCATCAAGGCCCACAATCCGTTCCGGCACAAGGAACCGGCCTACAAGTCCGCGCAGCAGGAGCAGCCGCTGGAAGTGCCGCCCGGCATGGACCAGCCGCCGACCACCGAAGCGCTGGCCATTCCGGATGCCGGGAACGGCGCACAGACGGGCGCGTCTTCCGAAGCCGGCGCGCCGCCCGCCGCGCAGGAAGCGGCTGCAGGCGGCGTGACATCTTCCGGCAATAGCCTGACCGTCTCCGACACCCCCGGCAGCGTCTACCATCGCGTCGGACTGGCGCTGGCGCGCGGCGATGCCGGCCAGGTCACGGCCAATGACGATGCCGCGCATACCTATCAGGTTGCGGTGGATACCGTCGTCACGCAAAAGTCGCAAGGCGGTTTCCTCCATCGCATGTTCCACCACGGCAAGAGTGAAACCGTGAAGGGTACGGTCACCGTCAGCGTTGCGCCGTCGGGCACCGGCAGCGTGGTCACCGCCTCGGGCGATGCAGACGCCGCCGCGCGCGTGATGGCGGTGTTGCAGCAGAGATTGGGCGGCGGCTGAGCGCGGTGATTGTGCGATCGTCCGTGATCGCTGCACCAGGCGAAGTCCGCGCGAGCCCAGAGTATTTCGCCCATTAGGCATCACCTCGGCCATCCATGGCCTGACTTCTCACAACAGCCGCCTTGACTGTAGCGGTCAACGCTCCAGGAGTGGCAGCTTGCCGGTCTTGCCGTCCCAGTCCTTGGCATCGGGCGGCGCATCCTTGCGCTCGGTCAGCACGGGCCAGATCTTCGCCAGCTCCGCGTTCAGCGCGATGTAGCCTTCCTGTCCCGCGGGCACGTCGTCCTCGGGAAAGATCGCGCGCGCAGGGCATTCCGGCTCGCACAGCGTGCAATCGATGCACTCGTCCGGATCGATCGCGAGGAAATTCGGCCCCTCGTGGAAACAGTCGACCGGGCACACCTCCACGCAGTCGGTGTACTTGCACTTCACGCAGTTGTCGGTGACGACGAAGGTCATGGGCGGAAGGGACTCGGGCAGTGGGTACGCGATGACCTCACATGATCGCACACATGCAGCTTCAATCGAAGCGGCTATGAAGGCCAAGTCGAAGCGGCTTTTGTGAAAGTCAGGGCAGGGATGCCCGAGGTGTTGCAGATTGCCGGTATCTGGATTCTGGCGTCGTGCGACACGAAGCAGCGATCATGGACGATCGCACAAATAAACAAACATGGCGCTCCCTGCGGGACTCGAACCCGCGTTACCGCCGTGAGAGGGCGATGTCCTGGGCCACTAGACGAAGGGAGCGTGGCGCCGCGCAGCGCGCTAGTATAACGGACTTCGTGCCGCGAACATGCGGTGCGCCACCGCATGGATGTCTTTCGCTTGAGTTCCGATTCCGCTGCTTCCGGCCACACGCAATCCTTGCCGCGCGTGATACCGCGCGAGCAACACAACGTATCCCGCAAGCAAATCAGCCGTGGCGCGTTGAAGGTGCTGTACGGGCTCAAGGACGCGGGATTTCGTGCTTGCCTGGTGGGCGGCGCGGTGCGCGACCTGTTGCTGGGCCGCCAGCCCAAGGACTTCGACATCGCCACCGACGCCACGCCCGAGGACGTCAGGAAGCTGTTCCGCAATTGCCGCCTGATCGGACGCCGCTTCCGCCTCGCGCACGTGATTTTCGGACCCGAAATCGTCGAAGTCGCAACGTTCCGCGGTACCGGCGAAGGCGGCGCCAGCGAGGATCGCCATGTGGTGGATGGCCGCATCCTGCGCGACAACGTCTGGGGCAGCATCGCGGAAGATGCGCTGCGCCGCGACTTCCGCGTCAACGCGCTGTACTACGACATCGCCGATTTCAGCGTGATCGATTACGTCGGCGGCATCGAGGATCTTGAACACAAGCGCCTGCGCCTGATCGGCGATGCGGCCACGCGTTACCACGAGGATCCGGTGCGCATGCTGCGCGCGGCGCGGCTCGCGGCGAAGCTGGATTTCGAGATCGATGCGCAAGCCGCGGCGCCCCTGCACGAGCTCGGGCACCTGCTGGCGGATGCGCCGTCCGCGCGGCTGTTCGACGAATGCCAGAAGATGTTCCTCGCGGGCTACGGCCTCGCGAGTTTCCGTGTGCTGGTGAAATACGACCTGTTGCGGCACCTGTTTCCCGGTACGGTGCACGCGCTGGCGCAGGACAAGTCCGGCGCGCTGACGAGCCTGATCGAGCACGGTCTCGCCGGCACCGATGCGCGCGTCGCCGATGGGCGCCCGGTGACGCCGGCGTTCCTGTTCGCGGTGCTGCTGTGGGGCGAAGTGAAGGCACTGGCGGAAAAATTGCACGCCGAGGGCGCGGTGCAATCACTGGCGTGGCAGCGCGCCGCGCACCGGGTGATGGCCGAGCAGGGCAAGCGCGTGGCCATCCCGCGTCGCTTCGGTTACACGATCGAAGACATCTGGGCGCTGCAACCGCGCTTTGCCGAACGCACCCGCAAACGCGTGTTCCGCCTGATGGCGCACCCGCGCTTTCGCGCGGCCTACGATTTCCTGCTGCTGCGCGCCGGCGAGTCGGATGCGCTGCGCGAATCGGGCGAGTGGTGGACCGAAATCCAGGCGCTGCCGCCCGATCAGGTTTCGGAGCAATTGGCGCCCAGGACGGCGGTCGCCACCACCGGCGAAAAGCCCGCGGGCAGCGGACGCCGCCGTCGCCGTGGTGGCCGGGGACGCAAGGCCGCCGCGCCGAAAACCGGTTCGCCCGAATGACGCATGGCTGAAACGGTCACCGCCTGCGTCGCGCTGGGCAGCAATCTCGATGATCCGCGCGCGCAGGTCGAGCGCGGTTTCGCGGCGCTGGCCGCGCTGCCGCATACAACGTTGAGTGCCCGCTCGCGCTTGTATCGCACGCCGCCGTGGGGCGTGATCGATCAACCCGATTTCGTCAACGCCGTAGCGCGGCTGGAAACCACGTTGGCTCCGCGCACGTTGCTCGATGCGCTGCTGGCGATCGAAGCCCGCGCCGGCCGCGTGCGCGGCGCACGCCACGGTCCGCGCATCCTCGACCTCGACCTGCTGCTGTACGGCGACCTCGTCATCGACGAACCCGGTTTCGTGGTGCCGCATCCGCGCCTGCACGAACGCGCGTTCGTGCTGCTGCCGCTGGCC
Source organism: Pseudomonadota bacterium (assembly GCA_040388785.1). Lineage (GTDB taxonomy): Bacteria > Pseudomonadota > Gammaproteobacteria > Xanthomonadales > Rhodanobacteraceae > 66-474. Next base: position 7,030 of record JAZKBD010000060.1, on the reverse strand, counting down.
GATGTCGCGCCCGACTTCGACGTACCGGGGCGTGGATATGTCCGTGATCTCGCGGCGCAGGTCGACACAACGGGTTGCGTTCCGGTGGCCGACGAGTTCCGGTCGAAGCGGCTGTCGTGAAAAGTCAGGCCGTCGAAGGCCGCTCCGGGGCTGACGGTGCTCGGCCGATTTCGTTGAAGCGAATGCACAACGAAGCGATCGGAGACGATCGCACGAAAACTGCCACGGATATACTGGGCGGATGCTCAGGATCTACCGCGACATCGAGGGCCCGTGCCTGGCCCCGGACGGCAGCGTGCTCGCGATCGGCGCGTTCGACGGGCTGCATCGCGGCCATGCCGCGCTGCTGGCGAAGGTGCGCGAGCATGCGACGAAGCGCGGCGTCCTTGCGGCGGCGGTGAGCTTCGAGCCGCTGCCGCGCAGCTATTTTTCACCGGTGCCGCTGAAGCGGCTGTCGTCGCTGCACGAAAAATTGTGCGGCTTCGCCGATGCGGGCATCGAGGCGTTGCTGTTGCTGCGCTTCAACGCTCCGCTGGTGGCCATGCACGCGGAAGATTTCGTGCGTGACGTGCTGGTCGCGCGCATGGGCGCGAGCGAAATCTGGGTCGGCGCCGACTTCCGCTTCGGCCACAACCGCGTGGGTGACGTCGCGCTGCTGGAAGCGATGCAGGGCGAGGGTGGGTACGAGGTGCGCGTGCTGGATGCGGTCACGAACGGCGACGGCGAACGCGTGTCGGCGTCGCGCGTGCGTGGCGCGCTGGCGGCCGGTGATTTCGCGCACGCCGCGGAACTGTTGGGCCGCCGCTTCACGATCGGCGGGCACGTGGTGCGCGGCCAGCGGATGGGCCACCAGCTCGGCTATCCCACCGCGAATATCCGGCTGGGCACGCGCGTGTCGCCGGTGTCCGGCATCTTCGCGGCGCGTGTGCGCGTCGGCGACACGTGGTGGCCGGGCGTCGCGAGTCTCGGCGTGCGCCCGACGATCGCGGGCGGCGGCGAGCCGCTGCTGGAAGCGCACCTGTTCGGTTTCGACGGCGACCTGTACGGCCAGCGCATCGAAGTCGAGTTCGTCGCCAAGCTGCGCGACGAGGAAAAATTCGCCGATCTGGATACGCTGCGCGCGCAGATGGATCGTGATGCCGCGCAAGCGCGGCGCATTCTTGCCGACACACCTGATTTTTCCGGAGCCATCGCGTGAGCCGCGACTACAAGCACACCATCAACCTTCCGCAAACCGGCTTCGCGATGAAGGCCGATCTCGCCAAACGCGAGCCCACGATGCTGGCCGATTGGGAAAGCGCGCAGCGTTACGTCGAGTTGCAGCAGCGCACCGCGCATCGCGAACACGCGTACATCCTGCACGATGGCCCGCCGTACGCGAACGGCAAGATCCACCTGGGCCACGCGGTCAACAAGATCCTGAAGGACATCGTGGTGCGCTCGAAACTGATGGCGGGCTTCCGCTCGCCGTACGTGCCGGGCTGGGATTGCCACGGGCTGCCGATCGAGATCGCGGTCGAGAAGAAGTACGGCAAGGTCGGCCACAAGATCGACGCGGAAACATTCCGCCAGCACTGCCGCGACTACGCGGCGCAGCAGATCGATGTGCAGCGCGCGGATTTCAAGCGCCTCGGCGTGCTGGGCGACTGGGAACATCCGTACCGCACGATGGATTTCAGCTATGAGGCCAACATCCTGCGCGCGCTGGCCGGCGTGTACGCGAACGGCCACGTCACGCGCGGTTTCAAGCCGGTGCACTGGTGTTTCGATTGCGGCTCGGCGCTGGCCGAAGCCGAGATCGAATACCAGGACAAGCAGTCGCCCGCGATCGATGTCGCCTACGACGCGCTCGATCCGAAGGTACTGGCCGCGAAGTTCGGTGTGACGATTGAAAGCGACACGATCGTTGCGGTGCCGATCTGGACGACGACGCCGTGGACGCTGCCGGCCAGCATGGCGGTGACGCTGGGGCCTGAATTCGACTACGTGCTGGTGGAAGGGCCGGCGCGCGGCGGCACGTGCGTGCTGCTGGTCGTGGCGGAAGCGTTGGCAGACAAGGCGCTGGCGCGCTACCAAATGGATTCCCTTCCCCCGCTTGCGGGGGAAGGTGCCCGAAGGGCGGATGGGGGCAACGTGCTCGGCCGGGCGAAGGGCGCGTCGCTGGAGAATCTGCGTCTGAAGCATCCCTTCTACGATCGCGAAATCCCGCTGATCCTGGGCGCGCACGTTTCCGCCGAAGACGGCACCGGCGCCGTGCACACCGCACCCGGCCACGGCGCCGACGACTTCGTGGTGGGCAAGCAGTACGGGATCGTGGATGCGACGCCCGCCAACGTGCTGAATCCCGTCGGCCCGAATGGGGTGTACCTGCCGGGCACGCCAATCTTCGAAGGCCAGCACATCTGGAAAGCCAACGACGCGATCATCGAGCTGTTGCGCGAGCGCGGTGTGCTGCTGGCTTCGGAAAAGATCACGCACAGCTATCCGCATTGCTGGCGCCACCACACGCCGATCGCGTTCCGCACTACGCCGCAATGGTTCATCGCGATGGATTCTGCGGGCCTGCGCGCGACTGCGCTGCACGCGATCCACAACGACGTAAAGTTCCATCCCGCGTGGGGCGAGGAGCGCATCAACAACATGGTGGAAGGACGTCCGGACTGGTGCATCAGCCGCCAGCGCACCTGGGGCGTGCCGATCGCGCTGGCCGTGCACAAGGTCACGGGCGAGCCGCATCCACGCAGCGCCGAATTGCTGGAACGCGTCGCGCAGCGCGTCGAGAAGGACGGCGTGGATGGCTGGTATGCGCTCGACCTTGCAGAAATCCTCGGCGACGAAGCGAAGGATTACGAGAAGGTCCACGACATCCTCGACGTGTGGTTCGATTCAGGCGTCACGCATTTCTGCGTGCTGGACCAGCGCCCCGAATTGCATCGCAATACCGGCGACCAGGTGATGTACCTCGAAGGCTCGGACCAGCACCGCGGCTGGTTCCAGTCATCCTTGCTGACGAGTTGTGCGATGCATGGCCGCGCGCCGTTCGACGAAGTGTTGACGCACGGTTTCACGGTCGATGCGCAGGGCCGCAAGATGTCGAAGTCGCTGGGCAACGGCATCGAGCCGCAGGACGTGATGAACAAGTACGGCGCCGACATCCTGCGCCTGTGGATCGCGTCGGCCGATTACCGCAACGAGATGGCGCTGTCGGATGAAATCCTGAAGCGCGTCGCCGACAGTTACCGCCGGATCCGCAACACGTGCCGGTTCCTGCTCGGCAACCTCGACGGTTTCGATCCGGCGCGCGATCTGCTGACCGTCGATCGCTGCCTGCTGCTCGACCAGTGGGCGATCTGCAGCGCGCGCGACGTGCAGGAAGCGGTGGTCGCGGCCTATGCGCGTTACGACTTTCCGGAAGTGGTGCAGCGCGTGCAGAACTTCTGCACCAACGAGATGGGCGCCTTGTACCTCGACATCACCAAGGACCGCCTGTACACGATGCCTACGCTGAGCCACGGCCGGCGCAGCGCGCAATCGGCGATGTTCCGGATTCTGGAGGCGATGGTGCGCTGGCTGGCGCCGCTGCTTGCGTTCACGTCGGAAGAAATCTGGCAGGCAATGCCTCGCCAGATGCACATGCCGACGGAAATCCGCGGTGGCTTCACCGCGCGCGATGCCTCGGTGCTGTACGAAACCTGGTACCAGGGCTTGCGCGAAACCCAGAACAGCCCCGACCAGCGGCGCTGGTGGAGCGATTTGCTGGCGATCCGCGAAACCGCAGGGCGCGTGCTGGAGCGCATGCGCAAGGACGGGAAAATCGGTTCATCGCTCGATGCGAAACTTGTCCTGCACGCCGACCCCGCGATCGTCGAACGTTACAAGCAGGTCGCGGATGAGCTGCGCTTCTTCTTCATCGTGTCCGACCTGCGGCTCGACATCGGCGAGGCACCGGCCGACGCGGTGCTGACGGAACTCGAAGGCGCCAACGTGTGGGTGTCCGACACCGTCAGCGATGCGCCGAAATGCGTGCGCTGCTGGCACCACCGCGATGATGTCGGCCGGCACCTCGAGCACCCGGACTTGTGCGGCCGCTGCGTCCAGAATGTCGAGGCGTTCGATGGCAAGGGAGTGGGCGAGGCGCGCCGCTGGTTCTGAGTGCGTTAGCATTGCATCAGCCGCCTTTGCACGGCGGCCGGCCGGGGAGGCTGGAAACACAAAAGGGGTGCGTCATGAAATGCTCGACACGTTGGATGGTGGGCATCATGTTGTGTGCGTTGGCCGGGGTTGCGCTGGCGAACCCGGTTTCATTTGCCGACCTCGCCCGGCACGTGCAATTCAAAACGGTGAAAATTTCGCCCGATGGCGTACATATCGCCGCGACGTCCGTGCTGCCAAACGGGCAGACGGTGCTCACGTTGGTCAACTTGGCGTCCCACAAGGTTCTGAATCTCGCTCCGCCGCAAAACGAGGATGCGCTGGATTTCTGGTGGGTATCGCCCGAACGTCTGCTTTATACCCAGGCCCAGCACGAGGGCGGCTGGGACACTCCGATCCCCACTGGTGAGTTGTTCGCGGTGAGTGCCGATGGCGGCGATCCAGAGATGCTTTACGGTTACCGCAGAGGAGGCATGCAGGCGGGTTCCCACATCCAGCAGGCCACGCCTGAATACGGCAGTGCGATGTTCCTGTCGCGGATCGACGGCGATGCGAACCATGCACTGATTGAGGTCACCAACTGGGAAGCGTCCGGCTCCGCCGGCGCGTTCACGGAGGTGTACAAGATCGACGTGCGCAACGGGAACAAGGAACGTGTCGCGACTGCGCCCATGCGCGAAGCCAGCTACCTCGCCGATCACCACGGCAACGTGCGCTTTGCGATGGGCGATGACCTCAAAGGTGACCGCGTGATCTATATGCGTTCCACCAATGGCGGCGATTGGCAGTTGCTCACGAAAGCCAGCGCCGAGCGGGACTGGCCAATTGTGTTCAGTGCTGACGACAAGGTCATGTGGCTCTCCTGTCCCGGTGTTCCAGGCGGGTTCGGAGTCTGCAGATTTGACCCAGTCACGCGCCAGACGACGCGCGTATGGAGCAATCCGCACGTCGAGGCCACCGGCTTGGTACAAGGGCTGGCCGACGATTCAGTCCTAGGTGTAGGGTTCACCGACGGCCGCCCGGCGGTTTCTGTATTCGACGCCAACTCTCCAGATGCGCAGACGCTGGTCGATTTAATGAAGCAGTATCCGGGCGAAGATGCGGGTTTCATTTCTGGTACTGACGACGGCAGCAAGGCGATCGCGCTGGTTCAGGCCGACGTTGATCCAGGCACGTTCTTCCTGTATGACCGCGCCACCAACAAGTTCACGCCATTGCTGCAACGCGCCGGATGGATCAATCCCGATCAACTCGGGCGCGCAGAGCCTTTCACGTTCACGACGCGCGACGGCTTGAGTGAACAGGGCTATGTCACCTATCCGCCCGGCAAGGACAACGCGAAGAACCTGCCGATGGTGGTGTACGTGCATGGCGGGCCCTACGGCATTCGCGATTGGTGGGAATACGATCCCTATGTGCAGGCAATGGCCACGCGCGGCTACGCGGTGCTGCAGGTGAACTATCGCGGCTCTGGCGGCTACGGTTTCGATTTCGAGAAAGCCGGCTGGCTGCAATGGGGCGGCAAGATGCAGGACGACGTCACCGACGCAACGCGTTGGGCCATCGCACAGGGAGTCGCCGATCCGCATCGCATTTGCATCTACGGCGGCAGCTATGGCGGCTACGCGGCGCTGGAAGGCGCCGTGTCGGTGCCGGATTTGTACAAGTGTGCGATCGGCTACGTCGGAGTGTACGACTTGACCTTGATGTACCGCGGCGGCAGTGATGCGATGCAGAACCTCTACGGCAAGGATTACCTGAAGCGCGTGCTCGGCACCGACATGACCTCACTTGCGCAGCACTCGCCGGTCTACCAGTTGGACAACCTCAAGGCCAAAGTGATGCTGGTCGTGGGGGGG
>JAZKBD010000060.1:0-1009 GCA_040388785.1 Pseudomonadota bacterium | reverse complement strand
CATCGCACTGCTGAAAAAGAAGATTCCGCACGAATGGCTGTACAAGCCCGATGAGTGGCACGGCTTCTACGACGAGAAGAACATCACCGGGCTGTTCGAAAAGGTGGACGCGTTCCTCGATGCGAACATCGGACAAGGTTCCGCGCATTAAACCTGGTCCCACTCACCGATCCGCCCCATGCGTATCCGGTTAGCGAACAGCGAGAACGCCAGTTTCGCGGCGAGCCCTTGCGAGCGCTGTATCCACGGCGGCAGGTATTGCGGCGGCGCGACGGAGCCATTCGCGAAGCAGGATCGCAAGGCGATCGCGTCGTCGAGCGCCAGTTTGCCCGCGAACAAATGCTGCATCAGGTCCAGCCGGCGGCGTTTGAATGCCCAACGGAAGAAGGTGTGCACCGTGAGCAGGCCGGCGAGGTAGACGTTGTCTTTGGTGAAGGCCGCGCCGCCGCTGACCGGCACGCCGCGATAGACGCGCTGGGTGGAATAGAAGCTGTCGGCGACGTTCTGGCCGTGCGCGCGGAACCAGCGGTAGACCTCGATGAAATCGGCCCCCGACAGCGCCATGTCGATCGCGAGGATGCGCAGGCTGATCCGCTGCAGGCGCGCGATGTCGATCGAGCCCGACATCAGTTCCGCGAACACCGCCAGCCCTTCCTGTGTCGCGGTGGCGCGCGGCGCGGTGCGCGCGAGGGATTTCAGCACCGGCTGCGCGCGTCCATTGCGCGCGGTAAGCGTGTGCACGAAAGCTTCGTGCGCCAGCAGTTGCGAGCGGTCGTATTCGGAAAAACACGTCGCCGCGCGCAGGCGGATACGGCTGGCGCCGGCGGCGGCTTTCGAGATCAAATCCGGGTCGATCTCCACGCGCACCGCGCCGGCGCCGACTACGGGCTGCACCTGCCCGGCGTCGACATCGCGCCCGCCGACGGCGACATGCAGCGCCGGCAATGTCTGGAAGCGCTCGCGCTGTGGCATTGACCGCACCGGCCACCGGCCTGCTGCCGCTGCCGAA
>JAZKBD010000059.1:8720-13395 GCA_040388785.1 Pseudomonadota bacterium | reverse complement strand
CCGATCAAGTCATCGAGATCGCCGTCGAGGATTTCCGGGAGCTTGTGCAGGGTCAGGTTGATGCGATGATCGGTGACGCGGCCCTGCGGGAAGTTGTAGGTGCGGATGCGCTGGCTGCGGTCGCCGGAACCGACCTGCAGCTTGCGCGTGGCGGCTTGCGTGGCGGCCTGTTCGGCGCGTTGCATGTCCAGCAGGCGCGCCTTCAGCAGCGACAGCGCGCGCGCGCGGTTCTTGTGCTGGCTGCGTTCGTCTTGGCACTCAACCACGATGCCGGTCGGAAGATGCGTGATGCGAATCGCCGAATCGGTCTTGTTGACGTGCTGGCCGCCCGCGCCTGACGCGCGGAAGGTATCGACCTTCAAATCCGCGTCGCGCAATTCGATGTCGGTGATGTCTTCCTGTTCGGGCAGGATCGCGACGGTCGCGGCCGAGGTGTGGATGCGCCCCGAGGCTTCGGTGACCGGCACGCGCTGCACGCGATGGGTGCCGGATTCGAATTTGAGCGCCGCGTACGCGCCTTCGCCTTCGACGCGCGCGACGGCTTCCTTGTAACCGCCGTGCTCGCCCTCGTGCGCGGACATGATTTCGGTGCGCCAGCCGCGGCGCTCGGCATAGCGCAGGTACATGCGCAGCAGGTCGCCCGCGAACAGCGCGGCCTCGTCGCCGCCGGTGCCCGCGCGTACTTCCAGGAACAGGTTGGCGTCGTCCAGCGGATCGCGCGGGATCAGCAACGCTTGCAAACGCTCGTCGAGTTCGGCGGCCCGTGCTTCCAGGCGCGCGACTTCCTCGCGCGCCAATTCGCGCATGTCGGGGTCGGCCAGCATGTCGCGCGCATGTTTCAGTTCGTCGGTGTTCTTCGTCGCGGCCGCGAACGTTTCCGCCAGCCCATGTGCCTGCGCGTATTCGCGCGACAGCTCGCGGAAGCGTTTCGAATCGGCCGCCGCGTCCGGTTGCGCCAGCAACAGGCCGACCTCGTGGTGGCGCTCCAGCAGTTGTTCGAGGCGGCGTTGCAGCTGCGGGTTCACGCGTCGCGTCCGTCCGCGTCGAACAGGCGCGTGGCGGCGTCGAGCAGAACCTGGTCGCCGTGCTCGGCGGCTTCGCGCAGCCGCACGCTCGGCGCATGCAGCAACTTGCCGGTGAGGGTGTTGGCGAGATATTCGAGCGCGTCGTTGGGGTCGCGTCCGCCCGCCAGCATCTCGCGTGCGCGCGCCAGCACTTCGTCGCGCTGCGCTTCGGCGCTTGCGCGGTACAGGCGCAACGGGTGGTCGAGCGCGGCGGCACGCCGCCAGGCGAGATGGCGTTCCACCTGCAGGTCGATGATGGCTTCGGCTTCGCGCACCGACGCTTCGCGCGAACGCTTGCCGCCCTCGATCGCCTGCTGCAGGTCGTCGATGGTGTACAGGAACACGTCCGGCAGCTTGGCCACCGCGGGATCGATGTCGCGCGGCACGGCCAGATCGATCAGCAGCATCGGCCGACGGCGACGTTGCTGCAGCGCGTCGCGCAGCATCGGCACGTCGAGGATCGGTTCACGGCTGGCGGTCGCCGAAATCACGATGTCGGCTTCGGCAAGATGCTTCGGCAGGTCGGCCAGCGCGATCGCGTAACCGCCGACCGGATTCACCAGCGCCTGCGCGGTTTCGATGGTGCGGTTGGCGACGATCAGGCGCTTCACGCCGCGATCGATCAGATGCCGCACCGCGAGTTCGATGGTGTCGCCCGCGCCGATCAGCAGCACGCAGGACTCGCGCAGGTCCGCGAACGCCTGTTCCACCAGCCGCACGGCGGTGAACGCCACCGACACCGGCCCTGTGCCGATACGCGTTTGGGTGCGTACGCGCTTGGCCACCGCGAACGCGTTCTGCAGCAGGCGATCCATCGGCGCGTGCAGCGTGTGCGCCGATCGCGCCGCGCGCCACGCCTCCTTCACCTGGCCGAGGATTTGCGGTTCGCCCAGCACCATCGAATCCAGCCCGGTCGCGACCCGGAACACGTGCCGAACGGCTTCGCCGTCGGTGTGCCGATACAGGAACTCGTCGAGCCGGCCCGGGGTCATTTGATTGCGGGCGTGCAACCAGCTCTCCGGCGCATGCTCGGCGCCTTCATGGACGCTGCAATACAGTTCCGTGCGGTTGCAGGTCGACAGGATCATGGCCTCTTCGACGCCCGGTTGCGCAGCCAGGTCGATGAGCGCCGGCGGCGTGTCATCGGCGTCGATCGCGACCCGTTCGCGCAGCGCGACCGGTGCGGTGAGGTGGTTGAGGCCGAGTGCGATCAGCGGCATGGCATTGACGGGGCGACCGGCTAAGCTGTCGCTTGGCTGCAACAAGAAAGAGGACCGGAATCCCGGTGCGGAATGTGCGGATTCAACTTGACGAGTACAACAAACTGGATCGCGGCTCGACGCATGTTCGTGTGCTGGCCGGGATGAAAACGGAACGGGATCCCGGCTCATCGCACGTCCATGCGCTGTCAGGGATCAGGGCGTCCTGCCTTCATTTTAGCGCGTTTGTCCTGGTGCTCGCGGTTGCGGCGCTGGCCGCGGGTTGCGCGCAGGCGCCCGTGCGAAGCGCGTCACACGCTGCCGCCGCGCAACCGCTGGCGACGCTCGATCTGCCGGCGGACAGCGCGAACGGCAAAGCCTCGGCGCTGCTGATCACGGCCGAATTCGCGTTGCAGAACGGCGATGCCGCGAAGGCGACCGCCGATTACGCCGAAGCCGCGGAGATTTCCGGCGATCCGGCGATCGCGAAGCGCGCGCTGCAGCTGGCGCTGGTGACGCACGACACCAGCGCGGCACAGCGGATGCTGGATCGCAACCGGGCCTTGGGCGCGAGTGCGCACGATCTGGCGATGGCGCGCGGAGGCCTCGCGATGCTGCGCGGCGATCGCGCGGCTGCGGAGCAAGAGTTCCGCAGCGTGCTCGCATCCGGCAACGTCGAAGACTGGAAAACCTTCGCCGCGTCGCTGGTGGTCACCCGCGACAGCGCGTTGGCGGGTCGCGTGCTGGAAGACCTTGCGACGCCCGACAAGCTGCCCGCCGATGAAAGCATGTGGGTGGCGCTGAGCCAGTTGGGCGAACACCTCGGCCGGCACGCGTTCGCGCGCAAGCTCGCGGATGCGGCGGTGCAGAGATTCGACGCGCCCGATGGCATCGCGTGGGCGGCGAGCCTGCGCGTCTCGGCGGGCGATCGCGACGGCGCACTCGCCCTCTATCGCAAGGGCCTGACCGCCCATCCGGACAACACGGACCTGCGCCTCGGTTTCGCGACGCTGCTGGGCGAGGCGGGCAAATCCGACGAGGCGCTGCAGGTGCTGGCGCGCGGGCCGCAGACGTCCGCGACCTGGTCGGCGCGCGTCGCGATCGCCGCGCGTGCGAAGGACGAAGCCGCGTTGCGCCGGCTTTATGCCGGCCTGCAGCATGCGCCGTCATCGCAGCAGCTCGACAACGCGTTCCTGCTCGGCCAGTTGGCGGAGTTGCTGCATCACGACGACCAGGCGCTCAAGTGGTACGGCCAGGTCGACGCCGACAGCCAGCATGGTTTCGATGCACAGTTGCGCAGCGCGGTGCTGCTGGACAAGGCGGGACAGACCGAACAGGCCCATGCGCTGGCGGCGCAACTCCAGCAGGACTACGCCGACGATCCCGATTCGCTGCGCACCGCCTACGAACTGGATGCGCAGATGTACGCGCAGCACGGCGAACACGCCAAGGCGATCGATGCCTACAACCGCGGCCTCGCGGCGCTGCCGGATGATCCGGCGCTGATCTACGACCGCGGCATCGAGGAAGCCAACGCCGGCAACACCGATGCGGCGCTCGGCGATTTCCGCAAGGTGCTGGCGCAAAATCCGGACAACGTCGAGGCGATGAATGCGCTCGGCTTCACGCTGGCCGACACCGATCGCGATCTTCAGGAAGCGACGCAACTGCTGCGCAAGGCGCTCGCGGCCAAGCCCGGCGCGGCCGAGATCCAGGATTCCTGGGGCTGGCTGCAATATCGCCTCGGCAATCTCGGCCAAGCCGAGACCTACCTGCAACGCGCGTGGGGCCAGCAGCAGGATCCGGACATCGGCGTGCACCTGGGCGAAGTGCTTTGGAAGCTCGGGCAGCACGACAGCGCGCGCGAAGTGCTCGGCAAGGTGCGCAAGCTCGACCCGCACAACCAGGCGTTGAAGAACGTCGAGCGGAAGTTGAACCCATGATGATTCGCTTCCCGCGTTTCGCATTCGCCGCGCTTGCTGCAACGCTGGTCCTGACCGCGTGCGCACCGGTTGCCGTGCGCCAGCCGGGCACCACCAAACAGCTCGCCGCACAGGCGGCGCGCGAACAAACGCTGGGCGCGCAGCAGAACTGGAATCTTGACGGCCGCTTCGCCGCGTCGGATGGCCAACATGGCGGCAGCGGCAGCCTGAGCTGGCAGCAAAACGGCCAGCAATACCAGTTCACGCTGCGTGCGCCGATTACCGGCAAGAGCGTCGAACTGAATGGTGGCCCAAACGGCGCCGTGCTCACGGGCATGGGCAAACAGGCACTGGCCGGCCGCAGCGCGGGCGACGTGCTGAACGCGGAATTCGGCTGGGACGTTCCGGTCGCTGACCTCGCGTGGTGGGTGCGTGGCCTGCGCGCCCCCGGCCTGAAGGAAGCGCAGGCCGAAGACGATCTGATCAAGCC
>JAZKBD010000059.1:0-8710 GCA_040388785.1 Pseudomonadota bacterium | reverse complement strand
CCAGGACGGCTGGCACGTCGATTACCGCGACTGGTATTCGGAACGCAGCCCGCCGCTGCCGCGCAAGGTCTACGCCAGCCGCGATCCGTACACGGTGCGGGTGTTGATCGAGCAATGGAATCAAGCAATACCGTAACGAACTACGCTGGTTTTTCCCCTCTCCCCCAAGCAGGTTCATCGTTTGGGGGAGAGGGCAGGGTGAGGGGGCAAAGCCGCGCGACACGCGCAATCCCACTTGAAGTGCTTTCCCCCTCACCCAGCGCTACGCGCTCGGCCTGCGGCCGCCTCTCCCCCAAGCAGATGAGTCCTGCTTGGGGGAGAGGGAGACAAGCGCGAGCGCTTGCAAAACGCGGCTCTACACTCAACCGCCTGAATTGACACGGATTGCACCGGCCACGACAATAGGCGGCTTTTCAGCACGCGAGACCGGCATCCGGCCTCGCGTGTTCGGATGTTGCGGAACGCGTGACGCGGCTTGGCCGCGATCGTGTTCCCATCGCGATCAAAGGTGGGGCGTCGCCAAGTGGTAAGGCACCGGGTTTTGATCCCGGCATTCGCAGGTTCGAATCCTGCCGCCCCAGCCACCGCCGGCAATGCGAACGAAGGTTCGAGGCATGCACAACACATCCAATTTGATGCTGTTCACGGGCAATGCCAATCGCAAGCTGGCGGAAGACGTCGCGCACACGCTCGGCGAGCCGCTGGGCAGGGCCGTGGTCGGCAAGTTTTCCGACGGCGAGGTGCAGGTCGAGATCGACGAGAACGTCCGCAACCAGGACGTGTTCGTGATGCAGTCCACCTGCGCGCCGTCGGCAGAGAATTTGATGGAACTGCTGGTGCTGGTGGATGCGCTGAAGCGCGCCTCGGCGGCCAGCGTCACCGCGGTGATCCCGTACTTCGGCTACGCGCGCCAGGATCGGCGGCTGCGCGCGGCGCGGGTGCCGATCACCGCGAAAGTGGCCGCGCAGTTGATCGACGCGGTGGGCACGGATCGCGTGCTGACGGTCGACATCCACGCCGACCAGATCCAGGGTTTCTTCAACATTCCGCTGGACAACGTGTACGCCTCGCCGGTGCTGCTGGCCGACATCTGGCGCAAGCACGGCACCGATGGCGTGATCGTGGTCAGCCCCGACGTCGGTGGCGTGGTGCGCGCGCGCGCGGTCGCGAAACGGCTGGACGATGCGGACCTGGCGATCATCGACAAGCGCCGGCCGCGCCCGAACGAGGCGACGGTGATGAACATCATCGGTGACGTCACCGGCAAGATCTGCGTGCTGGTGGACGATATCGTGGACACGGCCGGCACTCTGTGCGCCGCCGCGCAGGCACTGAAGGATCGCGGCGCCAGGGAAGTGGTCGCGTACTGCACCCACGCGGTGCTGTCCGGGCCGGCGGTGGGCAACATCGAACAATCACAGATGGACGAACTGGTGGTGACCGACACCATCCCGCTGAGCGCCGAAGGCGCCGCGTGCAGCAAGATCCGCCAGTTGTCCGTCGCGCAGTTGCTGGCCGAAACCGTGCGCCGCATGGCGTATGGGGAATCGGTCAGTTCGTTGTACGTCGATTGAACAAGACAAGTCGGTCGCTGCATCGCATGTAAATAGTAAAGAGTCAGTCGGCCGCTATGCGGCCTGCAAGGAAGAGCAAGAGCGCGCACTGGTTGCGATTTCTCCTCTTTGCGATTTACAGCGCCGCAGGCGCGACTTACAGCTCGCGAAGCGAGCGACTTACCATTTCACCGGCTTCCCTGGTCGCGGGGAAGTCTTTTCCTCCGCCGCGAGGCGGATTCATGCAACCAAAGGTAGAAAACAATGGCAACCATCCATGAAATCACGGCCGAACGCCGTGCCGACCAGGGCAAAGGTGCGAGCCGCCGCCTGCGTCGCACCGGCAAGGTTCCCGCCGTCATCTACGGCGCGGGCCAGGCCGCCGAGAACATCCAGTTCGATCACCTGAAACTGTCGCTGGCCGCGCGCAACGACTGGTTCTCTTCGGCGATCCTCGACCTGCTGGTCGAGGGCAACCGCCAGAAGGTGCTGCTGCGCGACGTGCAGAAGCATCCGGTGAAGCCGCAGCTGCTGCACCTGGATTTCCTGCGCATCGACGAGTCGAAGCCGATTCGCGTGTCCGTGTCGATCCGCTTCCTCAACCAGGAAAAGTCGCCGGCCGCCAAGACTTCCGGCGTGGTGATCTCGCACAACCAGACGCAAGTCGAAGTGTCGTGCCTGCCGAAAGATCTGCCCGAGCACATCGACCTCGATCTCAGCGAACTCGCGCTGGGCGACGTGGTGCACGTGTCGGACCTCAAGCTGCCGGCCGGCGTTGAAATCCCCGAACTGAAGCTCGGCAAGGAATACGACCATACCGTCGTGTCCGCGCAGGCGGTTCGCGAAGAAGTCGAGGAAGCCCCGGCCGAAGGTGCCGCGGAAGGCGCGGCGGCCGAAGGCGCAGTCGCACCAGCTGCTGGCGATGCGGCGAAGGCCGCGGCGCCCGCTGCAGGCGACAAGAAGCCGGCCGAGAAGAAATAAGGATCGGCGTGCGGGTAACCACAATCGTCATTCCGGGTTCGTTTCCGGCTCTGCCGGAAACGAACCCGGAACCCAGTGACTTTGATCATGCGACTCTGCATCAAAGTCACTGGATTCCCGCTTGCGCGGGAATGACGGGATTGCAGCACACGTCTGGTCGCCTTCAATCATGCCCGGCATACGCCTGATCGCCGGCCTCGGGAATCCCGGGCCCGAATACCTGCGCAATCGCCACAACGCCGGCTTCTGGTTTGCCGACGTGCTGGCGACGGGCGCCGGACAGCGTTTCGGTTTCGAGAATCGCCTGCACGCGGAAACCTGCCGCGTTCCGGTCGATGGCGAGCAGGTGCGGGTGATCAAACCCGCAACCTTCATGAATGAAAGCGGCCGCGCGATCGTGGCGGCGCTGAATTACTGGAAGCTCGCGCCCGAGGAATTGCTGGTGGTGCACGACGACCTGGATCTTCCGCCAGGCACCGCGCGCCTGAAATTCGACGGCGGCCATGGCGGCCAGAACGGCATCCGCGACATCATCGCGCAGCTCGGGCACGGCAAGTTCCATCGCCTGCGCATCGGCATCGGCCATCCGGGCAATCGCAATCGCGTGACGCCGTGGGTGCTCGGCAATCCATCCGCGGCGGACGAAGATGCAATGCTGGATGCGGTCACGCGTGCGCTGCATGTGCTGCCGCTCGTCGTCGCCGGTGAATTCAACGATGCGACGAAGCGGCTGAATACAAAACGGGACCCGGAACCGGGGACCGGGGACCCGTAACAGCCAGTCCATGCGTGCTGTGGATTGCTTGCGAGCGCGTGCACTCTGGTTGAGAAATATTGTGCAAATTGTTTTTTGCTTCACGTCGCCTTCCTTTCAGCTTGGGATTGTCATGCAAACCACCGTGTCCTCCATGCTGCTGAACGTCGGGTCCCCGGTCCCGGGTCCCCGGTCCCGGAACTGTTGATGGCCATTCAATGCGGCATCGTCGGGCTGCCCAACGTCGGCAAGTCCACGCTCTTCAACGCGCTCACGAAAGCGGGCATCGCCGCGGCGAATTTCCCGTTCTGCACTATCGATCCGAACGTCGGCGTGGTGCCGGTGCCTGATCCGCGCTTGCAGCAGATCGCGGACATCGTGCATCCGCAGAAGATCATTCCGGCCTCGGTCGAGTTCGTGGACATCGCGGGCCTGGTCGCGGGCGCATCGCAGGGCGAAGGCCTCGGCAACAAGTTCCTCGCGCACATCCGCGAAGTCGATGCGATCGCGCACGTGGTGCGCTGCTTCGAGCATCCGGACATCGTGCACGTCGCGGGCAGGATCGATCCGATCGCCGACATCGAAACCATCGACACCGAATTGGCGCTCGCCGATCTCGAATCCGTGGACAAGGCACTGGCACGCGTCGAAAAGGCGGCCAAGGCCAACGACAAGGAAGCGATGGCCAAGCGCCCGGTGCTGGAGAAGTTGCGCGCCGCATTGAACGACGGCCGGTCCGCACGATCGGTTGAACTGGACGATGATGAACGTGCCGCGATCCGCGACCTGTTCCTGCTGACCATGAAACCGCTGATGTACGTCGCCAACGTGCGCGAAGACGGCTTCGAAAACAACCCGTACCTCGACGTGGTGCGCAAGCGCGCGGAGTCCGAGGGCGCGGTGGTGGTGCCGGTGTGCGCGGCGATCGAAGAGGAACTCGCGCAGCTCGACGAAGCCGACCGCGGCGAATTCCTCGCACCGATGGGCTTGAGCGAACCGGGCCTCGACCGCGTGATCCGCGCGGCTTACACGCTGCTCGGCCTGCAGACCTATTTCACCGCCGGCGAAAAGGAAGTGCGCGCGTGGACGGTCAAGCGCGGCGCCACCGCGCCGCAGGCCGCCGGTGTGATCCATACCGATTTCGAAAAGGGCTTCATCCGCGCCGAAACCGTGTCGTTCGACGATTACACGAAATTCCGCGGCGAATCAGGCGCGCGCGACGCGGGCCGTCTGCGGCTGGAAGGCAAGGACTACCGCGTGCAGGAAGGCGACGTGCTGCACTTCCGCTTCAACGTTTGATGCGATCATCCTGGATCGCGGCATCGCGGAAGGAGTCGTGGATTGTGACGTCGCGGCATCCCGCATGCCACCACGGCCATCCTTGGCCTGACTTTCACCAAAGCCGCTCCGTACGGTGCTTGTCCACGCAGATCAAAGACTGTGGTTCCCGCCGAGCTTCATGCTCATCTCCACGAAGTAGGCGCGACCGACCGCGCTGAACCAGTTGCGCGAGTAATACGGATAGCTGGTCCAGGTGGTGTCGCGCGGCGGCCGCGCGTCGAACAGGTTGTCCACGGCCAGCGAAACGTTGATGTCCGGCGTGACCTTGTAGCCCATGGTGAGGTTGTACAGGAAGGTCGGCCCCATCCGCTGGGTGCCCTCGTAATTCGGAATGCCGCCCAGGCGCGACCCGTACAGCGTCGTGGTGAAGTCGTGGAAGTTCCAGGTCACCGACGCGTTGGCCTTGGTGCGCGGAACAAGCCAGGTGAAAAGGTCCGTGAGCTCATTGTCGACGGGCGAGTCCGTGCTCAACTGCGTCTTGTGCATGATCACGTAAGTGGCGCCGAAGTTGAGATCGAACGTGCCCGCGCGTTCCGTGTTGACGCGATAGTGCGCGTTGAGATCGACGCCGGAGGTCTGGTCGATCGCTGCGTTGATCGGCAGCACCAGCACCGAGGTGATGCCGTTGGGGTTGAACAGGGCAGTGGGCGGATTGCGCACCACCTGGCTGATGACCTGCTGGCAAAACGATGAGTTGATGTCCAGTTGGCCAAGGCGGCAATCGGCTTCTTCGCGCAGGATAGTGTCGCTGTCCTGGTACACCACTTCATTCTTGAGCTTGATGCGGTAATAGTCGGCGCTGACATCGAGATTCGGTGTGGGCGCGAACACGAAGCCATAGGTGAGGGACTTGCTGGTTTCGTCCTTCAGCGCGGTGCTGCCGTGGCTGCGGCCATTGAAGCTCACGTCGCCGAGCGGGCAGTTGTCGAAAAAGTCTGGACCGGTATCGGGGTACAGCAACCGGCATTGGTAGTAGTCGGTGCCTCCGGAACTCGAACCACTCATGCCGGCATAGAGGTAAGACAGGTCAGGTGCGCGGAAGCCCGTGGAGTAGGAGCCTCGCAGCAGCAGACTCTGGATCGGGCGGTATTCCAGACCAAGCGCATAGGTGAACTTGCCGGATGTCGTATCGCTGTACATGTAGCGGTCGTAGCGGCCCGCGGTGGTAACGGTGAGCTTGGAAAACACCGGGATGCTGAATTCGTAGCCGATGGCGGCGTGGCTGCGGGAACCCACCGCATCGGTGTTGTGCAAACCGTAGTAGGAGCCGTCGAGCGACAGCGGATCGGCTTTCAGCCCGAAATACGAATTGCCGTACTCGGCGATCCCGGCGAAGCCGACCGGTCCCGCCGGCAGCTTGAACAGATTGGTGTTGGTAAGCGTGAGCGACCAGTTCTCGGCACGGCTCTTGTCGTGGTCGATGGAATCCTGGGTTATCGAGCGGAATTGCGCGACGGTCAGCGGCGTGTACAAGCGGCCCGTGGGCGCGTTGTACATCTGGTAGCCGGTATCTACGCCATCCAGGTAGTACTCGCCAAGCGAAGGGCCGAGGTACAGCGCTTGTGCCTTTGCGGCGACCAGCGCAGGCCATTTTTCTTCCAGCGTGTTCTGCGAATGCTCGAAATTGGCTTCGTAGTTCCAATCACTGTCGGCGCCAAACGTGCCCTTGATGCCGGTGTTGAGCGAGATCGTGTTGTTGATGTTGCGTATCTCACCGGGCTTGAAGCCGCCGTTCTCATTGATCGTGAAGTACTGGCGTCCCCACTGCTCGATCTGTCCAGTAGCCGTGTTGTAGAACGGCGTATCGGCGCAGTCGCCGTTCAGCGGCTCGCAGTTGTACCACTGCAGCGGCGTGTTGTAGCTGTCTTGGTGCGATGTGCCGGCCAACACGTCGACGTAAAGATCGGTGTAGCTGTTGAAATGATAGGTCGCCGAGCCGAAGAAGTTGGCCATCTTGCGGCCATTTTCGAGCGTGCCGTAGCCCACGTCCGTGTAGCTGCCGCAGTAGTAACCGGGGCCTCCGTCCGCAGCGTAGCCCGGCCTTGATGCGTAGGTGATCGAGCCTTGGTCCAGATACGACAAGCTGTTGCAGGTGGCTTGGCCCGGATCGAGATAGTCGCCGTACACATCGGTGCGCACGAAATTGCGGCTGGCAATGATTTTCGAAGGATCGGCCGGGCTGTCGAGGCGCGAATCGGTGTAGCTGCGCTGGAACGCCCACAGCGGATGCTTGTCCACGAGTTCCAGGCCGTACACCACATCGAACTTGCCCTTCGAAAAGCCGCTGGTGATGTCCAGCCGCTGCGAACCGCCGCCGCCGTGCTGGGTTCCGCCGGCGCGGTAGTCGATGGTGGTGCCGTCGACCTTTTTCTTCAGGATGAAGTTGATCACGCCGGACATCGCGTCCGAGCCGTACACCGCCGACGCGCTGCCCGAGAGGATTTCCACGCGATCGATCAACGCGGTCGGTATGTTGGAAATGTCGGTGAAGTTGCTGTTGCCGCCGTAGGATTGCGGATAGTCGGCGATGCGCCGGCCGTTCACCAGCACCAGCGTGTGGTTGGGGCCGAGCCCGCGCAAATCCACCGCTTGCGCGCCGGGCGAAAAGCCGTCGGTGTACTGGTTGTTGTCCAGTGCGCCGAGGTTTTGCGTCAGCGAGGTCATCAAGTCCGGCACGTTGGCGAAGCCGCGTTGTGCGATGTCCTGAGCGGTGATGGTGACCACCGGCGCCGGGCCTTCGATCTGCGAGCGCGGAATGCGCGAGCCGGTGACCACCACTTCCTGCAGCGTTTTGGTGGGCTGCAATTCGGAACGTGGCGCGGACGCGCTGGATGCCGGTGCGGCCTGCCGCGCTTCGTCCTTGACGATCACCACGGCGCCCGATGGGTCGTTGCGCGCGTGGTAGCCGGTGCCGGCCAACAGTTCCGCGAGCGCCTGCTGCGGCGCGAGCTGGCCGTGCGCGCCGCGCGTGCGCAGGCCATCGAGCTGGTCGGCGCTGTAGACGAACTGCATGCCGGTCTGGTGCGCCAGCGCATCCAGCCCGGCAACGAGATTGCCGGCGGGCACGTCAATCTGCGCAGCCTGGGCGAAAGCCAGGGCCGGCGAGAGCAAGGCCAGGCACAGCACGCAACGCGCGAACGGTTTGAACATGTCCCCTCCGATGCGCCGACGTGGCGCCCTCTCGGTATTGGACGAACCAGCGCGCGCAATCCCCCCTTCCGCGCCGACAATCGTCAACGGGCAGTGTGCGCCTGCGCCTTGCGTGTCAGCACGACCTCGCGGCCGCGTTGCTGCGCCTGCACCGGGAAGACGGACTGCATCAGCCGCACGAACGCAGCGCTGTTGTCGAGCTTGAAGTTGCCTCCGACACGCAGCGCTTCCAGCGAAGGATCGGCGATGACGATCTGGCGCGCGTTGTAGCGGTTGAATTCCCGCACCGCTTCCGCGAGCGGGGTGTGATGGAACACCACGAAGCCGCTGCGCCAGCTGAGGGCCTGCGCGGCTTCGTCCGGCGACACCTGTTGCACCGCCACTTCTTCGTCGGCGATGGTGGCGATGCTGCCTGCGGGAAGCATCGAGGGCGCTTTCGACGGATCGTGCGCGGACTGCAAGCGCACCAGGCCGCGCGTCACCACGACGCGCAATTGACCTGCGTCGCGGCGCACGTCGAAACGCGTGCCGACCGCGATGACGCGATAGCCGTTCGCGTGCACCACGAACGGCCGTTCGGGATCGTGCGCGACATCGAAGAAAGCTTCGCCGCGGGTGAGCTTCAGGTTGCGCTCGGAATGCGAAAAAGACATGCGCACGTCGGTTTCGCTGCCCAGCGTGGCGGTGGAACCGTCCGGCAGGTTCACCACGCGCTGGCCGCCCAGCGCGGTTTCCCACGCGGCGCGATCCACGTGCGTGTAGTCACGCCATGCGAACCCGCCCATGGCCGCGGCGGCGACGAGCAGGCTTGCCGCGAGACCCGCGAACACCGGCCAGCGGCGTGGTCGCCGCGCAGCGGCGCGGCGACTGCGCCCGGCGCGCGCATGCGATGGCGCGAAATAGGGTGACTGCGCCCATTCGCCGCGCGCAG
>JAZKBD010000058.1:0-9945 GCA_040388785.1 Pseudomonadota bacterium | reverse complement strand
GGCTGGTCATCACCTACAACCCGTTCGAGCAGGGCTGCCTGTGGGTGTTCCCGCAGCCCGATTGGGAGCGGGTGCGCGACCAGGTGAATGCGTTGCCGAACGTCAAGCGCGTGCATCGCGACCTGCAGTTGAAGCTGGTCGGTGCGGCCACGCTGGTGGAACTGGACGGCGCGGCGCGCGTGCTGCTGCCGGCCAGCCAGCGCGCGGCGTCCGGCATCGAGAAAAAAGCGGTGCTGCTGGGCATGGGCAGCAAATTCGAGTTGTGGAGTGAGCAGGCTCACCTCGCGAAGATCCATCAGACGATCGGCGAGGAAGAAGTCAGCGAGGAAATGGCGGGATTGAGGTTGTGACACACGCATTCGGCGAACGGCGGTCGTCGCCGGGCCGGATGATGCGGACAGGACGCGGGCGGCGCACGCGGCGTGCGCGGGTACGGCAGATGGACGGGACGCGGGCGATGACTGGCGACCACGGAGTCATGCACATCCCGGTGATGCGGGATGCCGTGCTGGCGGGGCTCGCGCCACGGCCGGACGGACGTTATCTCGATGGCACCTTCGGCCGCGGCGGCCATGCGCGTGCGCTGCTCGAATGCCTCGGCGCCGATGGGCGCCTGCTGCTGATGGATCGCGATCCCGAAGCCATCGCGCATGCACGGCGTGAATTCGGCACCGATCCGCGCGTCGCGATCCTGCAGGCGAATTTTTCGGAGATGGCCGCGTGGAGCGAAGCGCGCGCGGGACTCGACGGCGTGCTGCTGGATCTCGGCGTCTCGTCGCCGCAACTCGATGACGCCGCGCGGGGGTTTTCGTTCCAGTCGGATGCACCGCTGGACATGCGCATGGATCCGACCGCGGGCGAGAGCGCCGCGGATTTCCTCGCGCGCGCCGACGAACGCGAAATCGCGGACGTGCTGTTTCGCTACGGTGAAGAGCGCATGAGCCGGCGCATCGTGCACGCCATCGTCGCGCGCCGCGTCGAATCGCCGCTCCGCAGCACGCGCGAACTCGCGGAACTGGTCGAACGCACGTTGGGCCGGCGCGAACGCAACAAGCATCCGGCGACCCGCACGTTCCAGGCGCTGCGCCTGCAGGTGAACGACGAACTGGGTTCGCTGGAACGCGCGTTGCCCGCGGCCGTCGAAGTATTGAAGCCCAACGGCCGGCTCACGGTGATCAGTTTCCATTCGCTGGAAGACCGCATCGTCAAGCAATTCATCCGCGGCCCGCAAGCAGCGCCCGTGCGCCGCGGCTTGCCGCAACCGGCAGCAGAACCCGCACCGCTGCGCGCCATCGGCCGCGCGCAGACGGCGAGCGACGAAGAGGTCGCGGGCAACCCGCGCGCCCGTTCGGCGGTGCTGCGCGTCGCCGAGAAAGTCGCGCCGGAGGGTACGCCATGAAGGTGATCGGCGTGCTCGCGGTGGGCGTGTTGCTGCTGGCGGTGATCGCCAGCGGCATCGCAGTGGTGTGGGCGCGCCATCAGGATCGTGTCGAATTCGTGGAATTGTCCAACCTGCAGAACCAGCGCGACACCTTGAACGTCGAGTTCGGCCGGCTGGAACTCGAGCAGGCGACGTGGGCGAGTCCCTCGCGCATCGAATCCATCGCGCGCGGGCAGCTCGGCATGATCAGTCCGCCCGCGTCCAGCGTGGAGATGATCCACGAATGAAACCGCATCGGCCGCCGGAACATTTCTCGCGCCCGCCGCGCAGGCAGCGTCCGGATACGCGCAAGCGCCTGGTGCTGGTGGTGGGCGTGCTGTCGGTGGCCGCGCTGGGACTGGTCGCACGCGCGATCGATCTGCAGGTCGTGCACCAGGCGTTCCTGCAGCAGCAGGGCGATGCGCGCTTCCTGCGCGACGTGCCGATCCCCGTTTCGCGCGGCACGATCTACGACCGCAACGGCGTACCGTTGGCGGTGTCGACGCCGATGCTTTCGCTTTGGGCCAATCCGGACGAGTTGCTGCAACACACCGACCGCATTCCCGAGCTGGCCAGGGCGCTGGGTGTCAACGCCGTCGACCTTTCGCGCAAGCTGGAAACGAAAAACGGCCGCGAGTTCGTGTATCTGCGCCGGCTGATGCCGCCGGAAGCGGCGAAGGCAATTCTCGCGCTCGACATTCCGGGCGTGAACGCGCAGCGCGAGTACAGGCGCTACTACCCCGAAGGCGCCACGATGGCGCACGTGCTCGGCTTCACCAACATCGATGACCACGGCCAGGAAGGGCTGGAACTCGCCTACGACGGCTGGCTGGCCGGCAAACCGGGCGAGAAGCGCGTGATCCGCGACCGGCTGGGTCACGTGGTCGAAAATGTCGAGCAGATCAAGGCGCCGGTGCCGGGCCACGACCTCACGCTCAGCATCGACAGCCGCATCCAGTACCTTGCCTACCAGGCGCTCACCGACGCGGTGGTGAAGCGTCATGCCGCGTCGGGTTCGATGGTGATCCTCGATCCGCGCAACGGCGAAATCCTCGCGATGGTCAACGTGCCGTCGTACAACCCCAACGATCTCGACAACAGCAATCCGGCGCAGCGCCGCAACCGCGCGGTCACCGACGTGACCGAACCCGGTTCGACGATGAAGCCGTTCACCATCACCACCGCGCTGGAATCGGGCAAGTGGACACCGAGCACGCCGATCAACACCAACCCCGGCACGTTCACGATCGACGGCCACCTGATCCGCGACGACAGCAACAACGGCCTGATCGACGTCGGCCGCGTGATCACCGTTTCCAGCAATGTCGGCGCGTCGAAGATCTCGCAGACGCTGAGCGCGCAGCAGATGGCCGGCGTGCTGCACCAGTTCGGCTTCGGCGCCAGCACCGGCAGTGGTTTCCCCGGCGAAGTGGGCGGCTACATCCCGCCGCCGCGGAGCTGGGGCGAATTCGTCAAGGCCACGATTTCGTTCGGGTACGGGCTCAATGTCACCGCGCTGCAACTGGCGCAGGCTTACGCCGCGATCGCGGACGGCGGCGTCAAGCACACGCCCACGTTCGTCAAGGGCGACGACAACCCCGGCGTGCGGGTGGAGCCGCAAACGGTTTCCGACGAAGTCATGGCGATGCTGCGCACCGTCGTGGGCGCGCCGCCGGCCACCGCGCCGCAGGCGGCCATTCCCGACTACACGGTTGCCGGCAAGACCGGCACGGCGCATCTCGCGATCGCGGGCGGCTATTCGCGCAACCGCTATGCGGCGCTGTTCTGCGGCATCGTGCCGGCCAGCGATCCGCGTCTGGTCGGTGTGGTCGTCGTCCGTGATGCCGGTGGCAATGGCGGCGAGTATTTCGGTGGGCTGGTGTCGGCGCCGGTGTTTCGCGAAGTCATGTCGGGCGCGTTGCGCTTGCTGGACATTCCTCCGGACAACGTGCAGCAGTGGTACGCGGGCGGCCCGGTGATTGCAGCGCCCGTGCCGCCGCCAGCGCAGCCCACGGCGGCCGTCGCCACCGCGCGTCCCGCGCGGGGAGGCACGCCGTGAGCGCGATGCGTCTCGACGATCTGCTGCGTGGCATCGCCTCGCCTCCACACGGCGGGATCTTCGTTTCCGGCCTGACCCAGGATTCGCAGGCCGTGCGCGCGGGCGACGCCTTCGTCGCGCTGGCGGGCGCGAAGCATCACGGGATCGAGTTTGCGGATGCGGCGGTGGCGCAAGGTGCGGTGGTGGTGCTTGCCGAATCGGGACCCGGGACCCGGAACCCGGGTCCCGGCTCTTCCCCGAGTCCCGTCATCTGGATCGACAACCTCCGCACCCACCTCGGCGCCATCGCCGCACGCTTCTACGGCAACCCGTCGGCCGCGATGACAGTGGTCGGCGTCACCGGCACCAGCGGCAAGACCTCGACGGTGCAGTTGCTGGCGCAGGGGTTCACGCGACTCGGCAAGCGTGCAGCGACGATCGGCACGCTGGGCGCCGGCCTGCATGGTGCGTTGCATGCCGGCGAACGCACCACCCCCGACGTGATTCGCGTGCACGGCCTGATCGCCGAATTCCGCAATGCCGGCGCGAGCGACGTCGCGATGGAAGTGTCTTCGCACGCGCTGGACCAGCACCGCGTCGACGGCATCCATTTCGACGTCGCGGTGTTCACCAACCTCACGCGCGATCACCTCGACTACCACGGCACGATGGAAGCCTACGGGGCGGTCAAGGCCAAGCTGTTCGCATGGCCCGGCTTGCGCGGCGCGGTGATCAATGTCGATGATGCGTTCGGGCGCGAACTGGCGACGCGGATTCCGGCGGGCGTGCGGGTCCTTCGCTGCGGCATCGACAACCCGGATGCCGATGTGCGGGCGAACGATATCCACACGCACTCGGATGGCATCGACTTCCACCTCGCCACGCCGTGGGGCGAGGCGCCGGTGCACAGCGCTTTGCTCGGCCGTTTCAATGTGGCCAACCTGCTTGCGGTGGCGGGCGTGCTGGGTGTGCTGGACGTTCCGTTCGCGCAAATCCGCGGCGTGCTCGAGGCGTTGCAGCCGATCAGCGGCCGCATGAATCGGCTGGGTGGTGGCGCGGTGCCGCTGGTGGTGATCGACTATTCGCACAAGCCGGATGCGCTGGAACAGGTGCTGGCCGCGTTGCGCGCGCATTGCGACGGCAAACTGGTTTGCGTGTTCGGCTGCGGCGGCGAACGCGACGCGGGCAAGCGCCCCATCATGGGTGCGATCGCCGAGCGGATGGCGGACGTCGTGATCGTCACCGACGACAACCCGCGCGACGAAAACGGCGACGCGATCGTTGCGCAAATCATGGCCGGCATGCGCGCACCGGAACACGCGACGATGATGCGCGACCGTGCCCGCGCAATCGATATCGCGATCGCGCAGGCCGGCGCGGGCGACGTGGTCCTGGTCGCGGGCAAGGGCCACGAGACCTATCAGGAAGTCGGCGGCGCCAAGCACCCGTTCGATGATTTGCAGGTGGCGCGCGCCGCACTGGAGGCGCGTCCATGTTGAGCCTGCGCCTCAAGGAAATTGCGGTGTGGACGCGCGGCGTGCTGCAGGGTGAGGACGCGGGCGCCTGCGGCGTGTCCACCGATTCGCGCACCATCAAGGCGGGCGAATTGTTCGTCGCGCTGGTTGGCGAAACGCACGACGGTCACGATCACGTCAAGGATGCCGCGGCGCGCGGCGCGGCGGGCGCGATCGTGTCGCGGCGCGTGGATTCGAATATTCCGCAGATCGTGGTGGCCGATACCCTGCATGCGCTGGGCGACCTCGCCAGCGCGGTGCGCGCGCAGCGCGACGTCACCGTGATCGGCATCACCGGTTCCAACGGCAAGACCAGCGTGAAGGCGCTGACTGCGCGCATCCTTTCGCGCCACGGCAAGACGCACTCCAACAGCGGCAGCTTCAACAACGAGATCGGTTTGCCGCTGACCTTGCTGGCGATGCCGGAAGACACCCGTTACGCGGTGCTGGAAATGGGCGCGGGCAAGCCGGGCGACATCGCGTACCTCGCGTCGATCGCGCGCCCGCGCGTCGGTCTGGTCAACAATGTCGCGCCTGCGCACCTCGAACGCATGCACACGCTGGAAGGCATCGCCGAAACCAAGGGCGCGATGTACCAGGCGCTGCCGCCGGACGGCGTGGCGGTGATCAACGCCGACGATGCCTTCGCGATGTATTTCACCGGGCTTGCCGGATCGCGTCGCAAACTGCGCTTCGGTTTGGATGCGGACGCGGAGGTCAGCGCCACCGACATCGCACTCGATGCCACGGGCAGCCGCTTCACCTTGAAGACGCCGTCCGGTGAAGCCGCCGTGCACCTGCCGCTGCCGGGCCGCCACAACGTCGCCAATGCAGCGGCGGCAGCAGCCCTGGCACTGGCCGTGGACGTGCCGCTGGATGCGATCGTTGCCGGATTGCAGGATGCCGAAGCAGTCGGCGGCCGGCTGCTGCGGCGCGAATCGCCGCAAGGCTGGGCGCTGTTCGACGACAGCTACAACGCCAACCCGGGTTCCGCGCTGGCGGCGGTCGCGACGTTGGCCCTGCAACCCGGCGAGCGCTGGCTGGTGCTGGGCAACATGGGCGAACTCGGAGCCGATGCGGCGGCGCTGCATGCACGCATCGGCCGCGCCGCGCGCGAGCAGGGCATCGCGCGCCTGTACGTGGTCGGCGCACTTGCCGCGAACGCCGCGGAAGCTTTCGGCCCGGACGCGCACGTTTTCGCCGATCAACCTGCATTGGTCGCATCGTTGCGCCGTGACCTGCACGCCAACGTCAGCGTGCTGGTGAAGGGCTCGCACGCGTCGCACATGGAGCGCGTGGTCGCCGCATTGCTGGATGGCGACAAGGGGGGCGACCGGCATGCTGCTTGAGCTTTCACGTTGGCTGGAAATTTACTTCGGCGCGTTCCGCCTGTTCGACTACATCACGTTCCGCACCATCATGGCGGCGCTGACGGCACTGTTCGGCGCGCTGTTCTTCGGTCCCGCGGTGATTCGCCGCCTTACCGAATTGAAGGCCGGGCAGGTGGTGCGCAGCGACGGCCCGCAAACCCATCTTTCGAAGGCCGGCACGCCGACCATGGGCGGCACCCTGATCCTCGCGGCGGTCGTGATCGCGACCTTGTTGTGGGGCGACCTGCACAGCCGCTATCTGTGGGTGGTGTTGCTGGTGACGCTGGCCTGCGGCGCGATCGGTTTCTACGACGACTACCGCAAGCTCGTGCTGAAGGATCCGCACGGGCTGCCGGCGCGCTGGAAATATCTCGCGCAGTCGGTGGTGGGGCTGGCTGCCGCGCTGTTCCTGTTCTACACCTCCAACGTGCCGGCCGCGACCGCGCTGTACGTGCCGCTGTTCAAGCACGTCGCGATTCCGCTGGGCGCGGGCTTCGTGGTGGTCACGTATTTGTGGATCGTCGGATTTTCGAACGCGGTGAATCTCACCGATGGCCTCGATGGCCTCGCGATCATGCCGGCGGTGCTGGTGGCCGCGGCGCTGGGCGCGTTCGCCTATCTCGCCGGCAACGCGGTGTTCTCGGCTTATCTCGGCATTCCGTCGATTCCGGGCGCGGGCGAACTCAGCGTTTTTTGCGGCGCGCTGACCGGCGCGGGGTTGGGATTCCTGTGGTTCAACACCTATCCCGCGCAGGTGTTCATGGGTGACGTGGGCGCGCTCGCGATCGGCGCGGCGATCGGTTGCGTGGCGGTGATCGTGCGCCAGGAAATCGTCCTGCTGGTGATGGGCGGCCTGTTCGTGGTCGAAACCGCGTCGGTGATGCTGCAGGTCGGCAGCTTCAAGTTGCGCGGCAAGCGTGTGTTCCGGATGGCGCCGATCCACCACCACTTCGAATTGAAGGGCTGGCCCGAACCGCGCGTGATCGTGCGCTTCTGGATCATCTCGGTGGTGCTGGTGCTGGTCGGTCTCGCAACATTGAAGGTGCGCTGAGCATGGTCTGGTTCGGTCAATCGCAGGCGGTGCGCAAATACGGCCCGGAAGGCCGCCACGACCCGTGGCTGCTGCTGGCGATCGCCGGCCTGGTCGCGTTCGGCATCGTGATGGTGGCGTCCAGTTCCATTGCGGTCGCGGACGGCCAGCACATCGGCGAGTTCCATTACCTGGAGCGCCACCTCGCGTTCCTGCTGGTGGGCGGCGCGATCGCATGGTTCGTCGCCGCGCGCGTCGAGCTGGATTGGCTGGAGCGCTATTCCGGGCGGATGATGCTGATCACCTTCGGCTTGCTGCTGCTGGTGTTCGTGCCGCACCTCGGCATGCGCATCAACGGCGCGCGCCGCTGGATCAATCTCGGCATTTCCGGTTTCCAGCCGGTGGAACTCGCCAAGCTGACGGTGGTGCTGTACGTCGCGAGTTATCTGGTGCGCCATCGCGACGCGGTCGAAACGAAGTTCCTCGGCGCGGTGAAACCGGTCGCGGTCGCCGGCCTGACCGCCGTGCTGCTGCTGGCGCAGCCCGACTTCGGTTCGGCCGCGCTGATCGGCGTGGTCACGATCGGCATGCTGTGGCTGGGCGGCGCGCGCATGCGCAACCTCGTGATCATGGGCCTGCCGATGCTGCCGCTGGGGGCATACCTGGCGCTGTCCACCGATTACCGCGTCAAGCGCCTCACCTCGTTCCTCGATCCCTGGAAGGATCCGTTCGACAACGGCTTCCAGCTGACCCAAGCGTTGATCGCGGTGGGGCGCGGCAAGTGGTTCGGCGTGGGCTTGGGCGGCAGCGTGCAGAAATTGTTCTACCTGCCGGAAGCGCACACCGATTTCATCCTCGCGGTGATCGCCGAGGAACTCGGCTTCGTCGGCGTGCTGTTCGTGCTCGCATTGTTTGCGCTGCTGGTCGGACGCGGCCTGCAACTCGGCCTGCGCGGCGTCGAAGTGGGCCAGCACCGCGCGGGCTACGTCGCGTTCGGGCTTTCGCTGATGGTGGGGCTGCAGGCGCTGGTGTCGGTCGGCGTGAACCTGGGCGTGCTGCCGACCAAGGGGCTGACGCTGCCGCTGATCAGTTCCGGCGGATCGAGCACGCTGATGACGTGCGTGATGCTGGGCGTGTTGCTGCGCGCGGCGTACGAAATCCACCGCGCCGAGGACGCGCGGCGGATGGCGACGCGGCGGCCGGCCGGTTCGCCTGCATCCGTCGTAACGGATCGCGCCCCTGCCGAACTGCCGCTGGCGGCGCGCAAGCGCATCGAGCCGACGCTCGACGAGGTGCACGCATGAGCAACGTGCAGGCGCCCGTGCTGATCATGGCCGGCGGGACCGGCGGCCATATCTTCCCCGGCCTCGCGGTCGCGGCGGCGCTGCGTGCGCGCAACGTGCCGGTGCTGTGGCTTGGCGCCGAGGGCGGCATGGAAAACCGCATCGTGCCGGAGCATCACCTCGCACTGAAAACGCTGCATGTGCGCGGCCTGCGCGGCAAAGGCCTGGCGCAGCGCATCGCCGCGCCATGGATGCTGGTGCGCGCGCTGGTCGGCGCGTGGCGCGCGCTGCGCGAAGCGAATCCGCGCAGCGTGCTGTCGATGGGCGGCTACGTGGCCGGTCCCGGCGGCATCGCCGCGTGGCTGCAGCGGCGCCCGTTGCTGGTGCACGAACAAAATCGCATTGCGGGCTTCACCAACCGCGCGCTGGCGAAAGTCGCACGCAAGGTCATGGCGGGTTTTGCCGATGCGTTTCCCGCGAAGCTGCACGCCGAATGGACGGGCAATCCGGTGCGCGCGGATATCGCCGCGTTGCCCGCGCCCGAAGTGCGCTTCGCGGATCGAACCGGCGCGCCGCGCTTGCTCGTGTTGGGCGGCAGCCTCGGTGCCCGCACCTTGAACCTCGGCTTGCCGAATGCGTTGTCGTGCATTCCGGCCGAGCGTCGCCCGGAAGTGCGGCATCAGTGCGGCGCCAAGCATGTGGAGGCGACCCGCGCCGCGTACGCGCGCGTCGATGTCGAGGCGAACGTCGAGCCGTTCATCGCCGACATGGCCGCGGCGTACGCATGGGCCGACTTCGTGATCTGCCGCGCCGGCGCGCTGACGCTGGCGGAACTCGCCGCGGCGGGCCTGGGTTCGATCCTGCTGCCGTTTCCCCACGCGGTCGACGATCACCAGACGAAAAACGCCGAGGCCTTCGTCGCCGCCGGTGCGGCGAAATTGGTGCAGGATCGCGACTTCGAGGCGCCGCTTTTCGCCGGCTTGCTGGGACGCGTTCTGCACGACCCGGACAAGCGTCTCGTGATGGCCAACGCCGCACGCACGCTGGCGAAGCCCGCCGCCGCCGACGTGATCGCCCAGCGTTGCCTGGAGGTGGCCGCATGACGCCGCATCGCCTCCCGCCGCACGGCGACATCATGCAGGGCTTCCGCCGCGTGCATTTCATCGGCATCGGCGGCGCCGGAATGAGCGGCATCGCCGAGGTGTTGCACACGCTGGGTTACGACGTGTCGGGTTCCGACCGCGCGGCATCGCCGGTCACCGATCGGCTCGCCAGCATGGGCGTGGACGT
>JAZKBD010000057.1:4040-4328 GCA_040388785.1 Pseudomonadota bacterium | reverse complement strand
GCCGACCTGACCGCCAAGCTCAATGCCGCAAAGGATCAGCAGTGAGAATCACCATTCCCGAACTGGGCGAGAGCACCAACTCGCTGATCTCGTGGTTGCCTCCAGGGCACGCGCACTACGCGAAGAACTACAAGACCGGCGAGCCGATGCCGAAGGAACTGGTGGACAAGATCAAGAAGTCGCAGTTGTTCAACAAGGGCTACGACATGACCGAGGCCACCGCCGCGGCGCTGCTCGACATGTCATGGCACACCCTGCCGGCCTCCGCGCCGAAGGTGGAGAACGTGG
>JAZKBD010000057.1:0-4030 GCA_040388785.1 Pseudomonadota bacterium | reverse complement strand
AAGGACAACCATGTCGACCTGAGCTACGTGCCGCCGCGCTACCGCTCCAGCTATTTCCTGCACATCTGGGGCAACGGCTACGCGGCAGGTTACTACGCCTACAACTGGACGATGATGCTGGCCGACGACGCCTACGGCTGGTTCGAGGAACACGGCGGCCTGACCCGCGCCAACGGCGACCGCTTCCGCAACATGGTGCTGTCGCGCGGCAACACCGAAGACCTCGCGAAGATGTACGCCGACTGGCGCGGCCGCGCGCCCAATATCGACGCGATGAAGAAGGATCGCGGGCTGGAGACGAAGTAAGCAGGAGCGGCCCTTGGCCGCGACCGGTTTGTCCGGTGGTTGAAAGAAAGGCCCGCTTCGGCGGGCCTTTTGATTTCCTGCTGCGGCAACCAGACACAACGCGCCGTTCGCAACCCGACATGCTGCCAGTCAGCGGTCATCGACGGGCAGCCGTGGCGTGACCCGCGGGCCGTGGCGATCGCGCGCAGGCGGCTCGCGCGCTACTGCACCGTCACGGTGTTGTATTGCTTGACCAGCTTCTGGAAGCGCGGATTGGCGCGCAGCGCGGTGTACATCGGACTGATGGCGAGGTCGTTGCAGGCGACCGGAATGGCCGGGCACAGGGTTTCCAGCGCTTGCAGCAACGCCCCGTGCTCGCCGAGCGAGGCGTACATCACGAGCAGATTGCCCGCCACGGCCTGATTGGATTGGTGCCGGCTCAAGTCTTTCAATGCAGCCAGCGCCTGCGGGCGCAGCGCCGGATCGGCCACGGCCCGGTACGCCAGCCGGCCGGTCGTGACCTGCTCCCGGTCCACGGGCGTGGCGGGCTTCACGAGGTCGAACGCCGCCACCATCGGGTCGTACTGGTGCAACTGCTGGTACGCATAAGCGAGACCGAACGCGCCGTCCACGCTCGCGGGATCGAGCCGGATCAGGGCTTGGCCGGCCGTCACCACCTGCGCCCAGTCCCCGAGGTCCTGGTCATACGTGGCAAGGTTGTTCCATGCAGTGGCGTTGTCGGGATCGAGCTGAGTGGCTTCCTGCGTTTGTGCCGCGCTCTGCTTGAGCGGCAGCAGGGTGCCGTAATCGATATGCGCGGCGACATTGCTGGGATCGAGCGCCAGGACCTTCCGGAATTCTGCCTTGGCCTTGGCGCGGTCGGGCGGGTCGCTGCTCATATCCGCAACACCGAGCTCCACCCAGGCATCTGCATTGTTCGGATCGAGTGCCAGCGCCTTTTCGGCTTCGGCGCGGATCCGCGGCAGCGTGGTCGGGAGCGGCAGGTCGGAACGCTGGGTCAGGTCGAGCAGCGCGTGCGACAGCAGCGCGTGGGCGTCGGCATAGTTCGGATCGAGCGCGATGGCCGCCTCGAAATCCTTGCGCGCGGCTTCAAAGCTCGCGGCATCGAACTTGTCCAGAAGTGCGCGGCCCTTCAGCACCAGGTCGTGGGCCTGGGGATTGGCGGTGCCGCCCTGGGGCAGGTCGGTCTGCGCGAACTTCACCTGCAACGCGCTCGCGATCGCCTGCGACACCTTGTCCTGCACCGCGAAGATGTTGGCGAAGGAATCGTCGTAGTGCTGCGACCACAGCTCGTAACCGGTCACCGCGCTGACCAGCTCCACGCTGATCCGCACTTCCTCGCCCTCGCGCGCGATGCTGCCGTGCAGGATGTTCGCGACATCCAGCTTCTCGCCGACGGTGCGCGCCGTGAGTGCGGAGTCCCGCAGCGTGGAAGCCGTTTCCCACGCGATCACGCGCAGCGCCGGGTTCTGGCCGAGCGCGCCCGTGAGTTCCTGGGTGATGCCGTCGCTGAAATACTGCTGCTTGGGATCGCCGCTGAGGTTCTTGAAGGGCAACACCACCAGCGTGTCCCTGGCGGGGTTGAAGGCGGCGGCGGTGGCCTTGGGCGGCGGTGCGGCGGTCACCGCGCGCGCCACGGCGGGAACGCGATGATCGACCACCAGCAATCGCCACGCCAGCAGCAGCACCGCCACCGCCAGCACCGCGATGATCGCGAAGTCCAGCTTGCGCGCGGTCGAGTGCGTGACGGATTCGCCGGGCGCGATTTCCGATTCGCGCCTGATGCCTTGCGGCGTGAATTCATACAGCCACGCGAACGCGATCCAGAACGGGAACAGGATCGCGCAGGCCCCCAGGAACCAGCGGGTGACATCGGTCTGCAGGTCGAGCGCAGGACTCAGTTGCGAGATGCCCTGTGACAGCGCCCACACCGCGCCCGCGTACAGCACGCTTGCGCGCAGCACATTGCGGCGCTTCAGTTCCGCAAAGAAAGAAAGTCGCTCGGCCACGGCAACGGCACGTTCCCGCCGGCGACAGGCCGGCTTCCAGTACGGCGAGTGTACGCAGTTCCGCGGCAAAGCGCAGAGGGTGACCTGGTGTTCCCAACAGCAAGCCAAGCTCCAATGCGCCGGAAGCATTGCGCGAAGCGGGCAACCGGATGCGTTGCCCGCGGCGCGGTCAGGATCCGCCTGCGAGCAATGCATCCAGCTGCGCGAACTGTTCGGGCAGGGCTTCCGCCGAACCGGCGAGGGCTTCGTCGAGGGCAGCTTCCGTTGGGTAGCGTTCGTGGAAGGTGACCAGCGTCTTGCCGTCGTGTTCCTCGAACGTCACCGTGGTCACCGCGCCCTGGTCGCTTTCTTCGTTGGTCCAGACGATGCGCCTGTTAGGCGTCACTTCCCGGTACGTGCCGAAGAACGCCATCGGCTCATCGAAAGCCGGATGGCGGAACACGAGGCGATACGTGCCCCCGGTGCGGACATCCATCTCGCATGAGAGCAACGTCAGATCGGCTGCCTTCGGAACCCACCAACGCTTGAACAATTCGGGTTTGCTCCAGGCTTCGAAGACGACGTGCGCCGGCGCATCGAACGTTCGCGTCACGACGAGTTCGCGGTTGGACTTGCGTTCCACGGTGGTGCGGTTCACGGTGGCGGAACTACCTTCTTTTTCGCTGGACATCTGCCTTCTCCTTGCCTTTCAGGTGCTCGACAAGCTCGTCGAGCGCATCGAAACGTGCGATCCAGATTTGGCGGTGCCGCTCGATCCAGGCGGCCTCTTCTTCCAGCCGGCGCGGTCCGAGCTTGCAGGTTCGCACGCGCCCGACCTTCTGCGTGGTCACGAGTCCCGCCTGCTCCAGGACGCCGACGTGCTTCTTCATGCCCGTGAGGGTCATGTGGAATCTCTGGGCGAGGTCGGTAATGGAGGCGTCTGAACCCCCGAGTTGCTCCAGCACGCCGCGTCGGGTGACATCGGAGAGTGCGGCGAACGTGGTGTCGAGGCGGGCTTGATAGTGAACCATGTGGTTCACTGTACGGCACAGGTGAGCGATTTGCAAGCGGATGACGCCTCGGGGTCGAAGGAGCTGCTCGGGAATGCAGAGGCCGGTCGGTCGGCCTTCCGTCAGTACGTACCGCCCAGCGATGCCGCGCTTCCGATCGGCGCCGGCTTGATGCGGTGCATGTCGAGCACCAGCACCTCGTTGTCGCCTTCCCGTAACCACGCACCCGGACAGAACAGGCGTTGCTGCGGGCCGATGTGCCAGTAGCGGCCGAGCAGGCGGCCGTTGACCCACAGGTAGCCTCTGTTCCATCCGGCCATGTCGAGATGGCAGTCGCCGGTCCGTTGCAGGTGCAACGTCGCCTTGAAGAACACGCCGGGTCGCACGGGCGTGGCGTGCAATGGACGCAGTTGCGCGAGCCATGCATCGTCCAGCGGCAGGCTGAAAACATGCCAGCCCTGCAGAATTTCGTCGTTCAACCGTACGTCGCCCACGATGCCCTTGCGGTCGATCATCGCGTGGCCGTAACCGACGTGGCCGAAGCTGTCGACGAGAATTTCGAGCGCTTCCGTTTTGCCATCACTGCCGGGCAACGTGACCGCGGGATTCGAGTGCAGCGACGGATGCTCGACGCGTGAAATGGAATCGACGAAGCGGCCACCCTTGAACACCAGCGCGTCGTCGCGCACGCCATCGAGTAGCAGCGTGCCGCCGCCGCGGATGCGG
>JAZKBD010000056.1:0-7106 GCA_040388785.1 Pseudomonadota bacterium | reverse complement strand
GAAATCGGCTGGGCGTTGGCTTCCGATGCGCAGGGCCGCGGCTACGCCAACGAAGCGCTCGCCGCCGTGCTGGGCTGGGGCGACGCGCATTTCGGCGCGCATCGCGCGGCGTGCATCATCGATCCCGCGAACGCGGCGTCGATCCGGTTGGCGACCAAGGCGGGATTTCGTTTCGCGCACGAGGCGACGCATCGCGATGACGTGGTGCAGGTTTTCTTCCGGGATGTCGGGTAGCGGCAACCGCGCATGGAATTCGACCTGATCGAAGTGATCCGTGCGCGCGTGGATGTTGCGCGAAGCGATGTCGCATTGGGCATCGGCGACGACGCGGCGCTGCTGGACGTTCCCCCCGGTCGGCAATTGGTGGCGTGCACCGACACGCTCGTCGCCGGCGTGCACTTTCCTGCCGGTACCGCGCCCGGGGACATCGGCTGGAAAGCGCTGGCGGTGAACCTCTCCGATCTTGCGGCGATGGGCGCCGAACCCGCGTGGGCGTTGCTCGCGCTGACGTTGCCCGACGCGGACGCGGTGTTCGTCGAAGGTTTTGCGACGGGTTTTGCCGAACTCGCACGTGCGTACGGCGTTGCGCTCGTCGGCGGCGACACCACGCAAGGACCATTGGAGATCAGCGTGACTGCATTCGGCTGGGTGCCGCGCGATTGCGCGCTGACCCGCAGTGGCGCGCGCGTCGGCGATGCGGTGTTCACCACCGGCACGCTGGGTGATGCGGCGGGCGCCTTGAAGATGCTGATGGGTGGCGGCTCCGCGCCTGCCGCGTTGTCGGCGCGATTGCATCGCCCCGAACCGCGCGTCGCGGCGGGGCTGGCATTGCGCGGCAGCGCGAGCGCGTGCATCGATGTGTCGGATGGTTTGCTGGCGGACCTCGCACACGTTTGCGTGGCCAGCAAGGTCGGCGCGGAAATCGAAGCCGACGCCTTGCCGGTTTCGCCGGCGCTCGCCGCGTCGTTCGACGCGCCAACCTGTCGCGATCTTGCGCTGTCCGGCGGCGACGACTACGAATTGTGTTTCACCGCGCCCGCTGCACGCGAAGCGGAAATCGTCGAGAAAATCGCGCACGCTGGATGTCGTGCTACGTGCATCGGCCGCATCGTCGCGGGTTCGGGCGTGCGCGTGCTGGACGCCAACGCGAACGAAATGGAAATCGCGCACGCGGGCTGGGAGCACTTCTCGCGATGAGCGCGCCGCTTGCCGCCGGACAACGCAAGAGATTGATGGCGCATCCGGCCGGCTGGATCGCGACCGCGTTGGGTGCAGGCCTTTCGCCGAAGGCGCCCGGCACGGCGGGCTCGCTGGTCGCGCTGCTGCCGTGGTGGTTCCTCTTGCGTGACGTGCAGCCCCGCGTCTATCTCGTGGTGTTGATCGCGGGATTCTTGCTTGGCGTGTGGGCGTGCGGCGTGTGCGACCGCCGTCTCGCCATGCACGACCAGGGCGCACTGGTGTGGGACGAGGTGATCGGCATGTGGATCACGCTGTTTGCCGCGCCGCCGCAGTGGTGGTGGATGCTCGTGGGCTTCGCGCTGTTCCGGCTGTTCGATATCTGGAAACCGTGGCCGGTGAGCTGGGCCGATCGCCGCGTGCAGGGCGGCCTCGGCGTGATGCTGGACGATGTCGCCGCAGGTGTCTACGCGCTGATCGCGTTGCAACTGATTGCGCTGGCGGCGCGAAGCCTCGCCTGAGGCGCGATCAGTCGTCGAACGCACGGCGCACGCGGCGTCGCAGCGCGGGCAATACTTCGGCTTCGAACCACGGGTGGTACATGAACCACGCGGTGTTGCGCGGGCTGGGATGCGGCAGCGGCAGGGTGCCAGCGTCGAAATACTCGCGCCACGCTTCGCAGGTTTCGGTGAGCGTGGCCTTGCGCCGGTCGCCCAGCATGCCGCGGATTGCGTATCCGCCGATCGCCAGCGTCAGCTTGAGGTTCGTCAGGCGTGGCAGCAGTTGCGGATGCCACAGCGGTGCGCACTCCGGGCGCGGTGGCAGATCGCCCGAGGCTCCCTTGCCGGGATAGCAGAACCCCATCGGCACGATCGCCACCTTGCGCGCGTCGTAAAACGTATCCGCGTCGATGCCGATCCATTCGCGCAGCTTGTCGCCGCTCTTGTCGTTGAATGGAATGCCGGTGTCGTGCACCTTGCGGCCCGGCGCCTGGCTGACGATCAGCAGCTGCGCGTCGGGATGCGCCTGCAACACCGGGCGGCAGCCATGCGGCAGATGTCGCGCACACACCCGGCACGCACGGATACGCGTCATCAGGGATGCAAAGGATTCGGTCGCCGAGAAGGCGATCGCCGCAGGACGTCGACTCATCCGCGCAAGTCTAGTTCACGCGAACGCTTCGTCGGAGCGGCTTTTGTCGAAACCAGTTTGGAGCAGCAGATGGCGACAGTGGTCAAAAGTTCGGACACGGCCAACGCAGCGATCGGGGACGATCGCACAACCAGGCATGATCGTATTCAATCCGTGTACTCGAAAACCTGGATCACCTTGTTCACCCCGGCGACGTGGCGTGCCTGGTTCACCACCGCATCGGCTTCCCTGTGGCTGACCAGCCCCATCAGGTAGACGTTGCCGTGCGCGGTGCTGATCTTGACGCGGCCGGGGTCGAAGCCCGCCATGTCGATATGCAGCAGCGAGGTCTTCACGCGCGCGGTCAATGACGCATCGAGCGCCGAACGGCCCACCGATTGCAAAGGCATCACGTCGATGAGGTTCACCACGCGCTGCACGCCCTGGTAGCCGGTGACGTCGGCCTCGGCGCGCTGCTTCACCTCTTCGGTGCTCGCTTCGCCGATCAACAGCAGCACGCCGTTGTAGACGCTGGTGCCGATGTGGGCGCGGCCCGACAGTTCGGAATCGTTGTCCAGCGCGCGCTGCGCGGTGATCTGCACGTTGCGGTCGTTGAGCACGCGATTGAAGCCGCGTCGCGGCGTGAACACGCTGCACGCGGAAACGGCGATGCAAAGCACGAGGGCGGCGGAGAACAGAAAGGTTTTGCGCATGGCGTGTCCCATATCAGCAGATCTCGAAAGCGGCACGTTGCCAATCGAAAGCGGGCGCGTCCGCATCGCCGTCGAAAGCTATCACATCGAACCTGCACGGCGATGAAGCAAAGCGCGGGTGCGCCTGCAGGAAACCCTGTGCCGCGCGCGTGAGTTTTTCGCGCTTGGCCGCGCCCACGGACGCCGCGCCGCCACCGAAACGCGCATCGCGCCGGTAGCGCACTTCCGCGAACACCAGGCTTGTGCCGTCGCGCATGATCAGGTCGAGCTCGCCGAAGCGGGTGCGGTAATTGCGTTCGACCAATGTCAGGCCGGCGCGTTCCATGTGTTCGAGCGCGAGTTGCTCGAAACGCGCGCCGATCGCGCCCGCTTTCATGGTTGCGTCGGAGGTGCGCTGTCGGCCGGTTGTGCTTCGAGGCCCGCCGCGAGCGGGCGCGCGACACCGCCCTGGAATTGCACCCAGATCGGCGTGCGCTGCACGTGTCCGAACGCATCTATCGTCAGCTGGCCGGTCGCGCCGGCGAGATAGCTGCCGGGATGGCTGCGCAACCAGCCGAGATAGGGCATCAATGCGTACGCGTCCATGCCGAACGCGAACAGGCGCGCCGCCGGACCCGCGGCGGTGGACAGCTGCGAAGCCAGCGTGGCGTGACTCGGCAATCCGGCCTGCGCGTCGTACAGCCAGGGTTCGTCGCAGAACTGCAGGCCATCGAGATCCCCGTCGCCGGTGGCGTTTTCGTCGCCCGAATACACCATCGAGGTCGAGAACACCGGCAGCGTCGAACGTGCCAGCCGCAATTGTGGCAGCAGCAGCCGTGCCTGGTCGGGGCGCAGCAGCGCCACGATGCCGGTCTGGTTTCCGGAACCCGCGAGTGCGGCCTGGATC
Source organism: Pseudomonadota bacterium (assembly GCA_040388785.1). GTDB lineage: Bacteria > Pseudomonadota > Gammaproteobacteria > Xanthomonadales > Rhodanobacteraceae > 66-474. The sequence goes on along the minus strand of JAZKBD010000056.1, from coordinate 3,200 downwards.
TGCGACGCGAAGTCGACGTCGCCCGGCTGCAGCACGATGTCGTTGGCGATCTGCCCGCCGAGACTCTCGAATTCGAGCTTGAACGCAGCGAAGGTGCGCGACGAGGTGTCGTCGTTGCCGCGGAAAACGATCGCCGCGTGCAGGCCCGAGGTGATCATGTGCGAACCCAGTTGCGCGCCCTCGGCTTCGGGCAGCAACGCGAATTCGGCGCTGCCGGCAGGGATCGGCTGGTTGCCCTGCGCGTAGTTGAGGGCGAGCACCGGCACAGGCAGCGAAGCCTGCGAGAACAACGAGCCGACCGCGCCGCGGCTGAGCGGGCCCACCACCAGCGAAGCACCGTCCGCGACGGCCTGCTGATATGCCGACAGCGCGCCGCCGGCCGTGCCGCCGGTGTCGTAAACCTTGATGGTCGGGCGTTGTTCCTGGCTAACCGGCGCGTGGAAGAAGGCGGCGAAAAAGCCGTCGCGAACGGCCGCGCTCGCCACCGCGACACGGCCGGTCGCGGGCAGCAGCAGCGCCACGTGTACGGGCATCGCGAAGCCCTGCGGTGCGGACGCGCCGGTCACCGTGCCCACCGGTTCGTTCAATTGCGGCAATGCCAGCGGCGTGGCCGTGTCGGAACGCGCGAGCGCCTCGCCGACGTAGGGCTTGAGTGGATCGTTGTCGGCGAGCGTCGGGAACAGCGCATTCAATGCCTCGCTGCCCATACCGGCCAGGATCGCGACGACCCGCTGGTGTTCGGCGGCTTGCGCGGCGGGCGGCAACAACGGCGCGCGCAGGGCAAGCGCACGCGCGGCCTCGACACGATGGCCGAGCGCCAATTGCGCGCGCGCCCGCAGGTCCAGCGCCTGCTGCTGCACGTCGGGCGGCAACGATGATGGCAGCTCGTCGAGTTGCTTCAGCGCGGCGTCCGCATGGCCGCGTTGCAGCGCGGTGTTTGCAGCGAGGATACGGTCGCTGGCTTGCTGCGATTGCGCCTGCGGGTTGGCCGGCGAGGAAGGCCCGAGCGTGGCGCAGGCCGCCAACATCGCCAGCGCCACCGACACCAAAACAATGTGCCCGGAATGCCTGATCCTGACCATCGTGATATCCCTGCGCGGTCGTCGCGCTGCGTTTTGGGCGATGATAGCGGATCGATTCGAGCCGGCAGGATTCACGATGGGCGGCAAAGCGGGCAAGTTGTGGGTGGTCGCCACGCCGATTGGCAATCTTGGCGATCTTTCGCCGCGCGCGCAGCAGGCGCTGCGCGACGCGCGCGTGATCGCGGCCGAAGACACGCGCCACAGCCGTCCGTTGCTGCAACATTTCGGCATCGCGACAGCGCTGACTGCGCTGCACGAGCACAACGAACGCGCGGCGGTGGCGTCACTGGTTGCGAAACTGCAAGCTGGCGAAGACGTGGCGCTGATTTCCGATGCCGGCACGCCGTTGATCAGCGATCCGGGTTTCCGGCTGGTACGTGCCGCGCGTGATGCCGACATTGATGTCGTGCCCGTACCCGGCGCCTGCGCCGCGATTGCCGCGCTGTCGGTGGCGGGCCTGCCCAGCGACCGTTTCGTGTTCGAAGGCTTTCTTCCCGCGAAAGCTTCGGCGCGGCGCGAACGCTTGCGCGAACTCGCGAACGAGGCGCGCACGCTGGTAATTTATGAATCCTCGCACCGCATCGTCGAATGCTGTGCGGATCTGCGCGACGTGTTCGGCGCCGAACGCGAAGCGCGCCTGCTGCGCGAACTCACCAAGCTGCACGAAACCTGCATCGGCATGACGCTGGGCGACATTGCAGAGCGCGTGGCAAACGATCCCGAACAGCGTCTCGGCGAATGCGTGTTGGTGATCGCCGGGCGCGGCGAAGAAGTCGACGCGAAGCTCGCGGAAGGCCGCCGCGTGTATGCATTGCTGCGCGCGGAACTCGCGCCCGCGCAAGCGGCCAAGCTCGCCGCCGCGATCAGCGGTGCGTCGCGGAAAGCTTTGTACGAAGCCTGATAAAATCGCCAGTGGAGTCGGCCGGGCAGTCGCGTCGTTCACTTTGAACGCCGAGGAAAGTCCGGGCTTCGCAGGGCAGGGTGCCAGGTAACGCCTGGGCGGCGTGAGCCGACGGAAAGTGCAACAGAGAGCAGACCGCCGATGGCCATTTGTGCCCGTTTGACATGACGATTCATGTACTTGGCGTGCGCTTGCGCACGCCCAAGTGCCTCTGCACCGCCATGAAGGGCGCAAATGGATCAGGCAAGGGTGAAACGGTGGGGTAAGAGCCCACCGCGTCGCTGGCAACAGTGGACGGCACGGAAAACCCCACCCGAAGCAAGACCAAATAGGGGAACGATGGCGTGGCCCGCGCCGTTCCCGGGTTGGTCGCTCGAGCCAGGCGGTGACGCTTGGCCTAGAGGAATGACTGTCACGCCGCAAGGCGCACAGGACCCGGCTTACAGGCCGACTCCATTGTTTTTGCCATCATCCCTGATGGCGGCGCAACACCGGTTGACGCGAGGGCGGTTTTGTCGCGCCGCATAGCTCCACCTCGGCCATCCATGGCCTGACTCTCCACGAGAGCTTTGCTCGCATCCGTGCTCGCCGTTTCGTTGCGGATCGCGCGGACGTGTGAGTCGGCCCGGTCATCGGCTCTACCTCGGCCATCCATGGCCTGAGTTCCACAAAAGCTTTTGCTCGCATCCGTGCTCGCTGTTTCGTTGCGGGATAGCGTGGGCATGTGCATCGGCCGACTCATCGACTCCACCTCGGCCGTCCATGGCCTGACTTCCGCCAACAGCCGCTTTGACTGGGGCCTTTTGCGTGACCCTTTGGGTGAAATCGCGCGCCTGCACGCGCCAACTCGTTCGTCGCGCTGAAACTGACTTGCGACTGAACCCGGCGGATGGCCGAGTGCGTTCGAACGCGAGCTTTCGCCTCAAACGGACAAAATGCGTTCGAATGAAATCTTTTGGATTCAACGACCTTGCGTTCACAGCTCACAGAGCACCTGAAACTTGGTCAGAAATTCTCCTTTCCCTTTGATCTAAAAGCGAAATTTGTTGACAGTCTCACCTCCTGCGACTAAGGTGGGCGCCTGTGTAGTTTTGTGGGAAAACGTGGGAATCCAGTCGCATGTTCCAGGGTGAAACCGCTATCAGCGTTGACGATAAGGGCCGGTTGGCGATTCCCACCGCCTACCGCGAGCCGATCGCGCGCGTCTGCAACGGTCG
>JAZKBD010000055.1:0-3020 GCA_040388785.1 Pseudomonadota bacterium | reverse complement strand
GGCGGTGATCCTGATCGTGCCGATGGTGCTGCTGTCCGCGATCGCCGGCGTGTGGTTGTCGGGCGGTGACAACAACATCTTCACCCAGATCGGCCTGATCGTGCTGGTGGGCCTGGCCTGCAAGAACGCGATCCTGATCGTGGAGTTTGCCCGCGAGAGCCAGCTCGATGGCTTGCCCCGCCATGAGGCCGTGCTGGAAGCCGCGCGCCTGCGGTTGCGTCCGATCCTGATGACTTCGATCGCCTTCATCATGGGCGTGGTGCCGCTGGTCACCTCGCACGGCGCCGGCGCCGAGATGCGCCACGCGATGGGCGTGGCGGTGTTCTCCGGCATGCTCGGCGTGACGCTGTTCGGACTCGCCTACACCCCGCTGTTCTATCTCTTGATTCGCGCGTTCGTGGAACGCCGTGAAGCGCGCAAGCGTGCGCAATCGAATGCGACGCCGGCGCTGGAGGGTCACTGAAATGATTGCGTTGATACGAAACAGTGTGCTGGTTGCTTCGCTTGCGCTGGCCGGCTGCGTCACCGTCGGGCCCAACTACCACAAGCCGGCGTTGCCCACGCCGCACGTGCAGGAGCTGGACGCCGCACGCGAGAGCGCCGCGCAATTCCAGGCCGCGTGGTGGAAGCAATTCGGCGATCCGGTGCTGGATGCCTTGATCCAGCGTGCGGCGGCGAACAATCTGGACCTGCGCATCGCGCTGGCGCGCCTCGACGAATCGCGGGCCATGCTCGGCGGAGCCAAGTCGCAATACCTTCCCGACATCGGGGCCAGCCTTTCGTACACACGCAGCCGCGAGCAGACGCCCGGCGTCAGCGACCAGCGCAATACGGTGACGGCGTACCAGGCCGGTTTCGATGCGAGCTGGGAGATCGACCTGTTCGGCGGCGTACGCCGTTCGGTGGAAGCCGCGCACGCCGACCTCGGCGCCAGCCAGGCCGCGCTGCAGGACGTGCAGGTGAGCCTGTTCGCCGAAGTCGCGCGCAATTATTTCGAGTTGCGTGGCGTGCAGCAGCGGCAAGACATCGCGCGCCGCGACATCGCCAACCAGCAGGACACGCTGAAGCTGATCCGCGCGCGCGCCGAAGTCGGCACCGCCTCGGACCAGGACGTCGCCAGCGCGGAAGCGCGCCTGAGCGCGGTGGAAGCGCAACTGCCGCTGCTGGACATGCAGGCGCACGCGGACGCGAACCGGCTCGCGGTGCTGTTGGGTGAACAGCCCGGCGCGCTCGATGTCGACGTATCGTCGACGACCTTCAAGCCGATCGATGCAGTGTTGCCGATCGGCGCTGCGGGCGACGTGCTGGTACGCCGTCCCGACGTGCGCGTCGCCGAGCGCGAATACGCGGCCGCGACCGCGCGCATCGGCGTCGCCAAGGCGGATTTCTTCCCGCACATTTCGCTGGGCGGCTTCCTCGGTTTCCTGGCCGGGCGCAGCAACGATTTCGGCGGGCCGTCCACGCGTGCCTGGTCGCTCATGCCCAGCATCACCTGGGATGGACTCAACGTGAAACGCGTGCGCAGCGACCTGCACGCCGCCGAAGCGCGTGCCGACGCGGCGCAGGCGAATTATCAGCGTGCGGTCTTGGAAGCCATCGAGGACGTCGACAATGCCGTGGTCGGCTACAACCAGCAGCACGTGCGCGTGGACAAGCTGATCGCGCAGGTGCGGCAAAGCCGCCGTGCCGCGGACCTGGCGCGCATCCGTTATCAGGAAGGCGCGACCGGTTTCCTCGAACTGCTGGATGCCGAGCGCGTGCAGCTGGCGGCGGAAGATGCGCTCGCGCAGGGCGAAGTCGCCATCGACACCAGTGCGGTGGCCTTGTACAAGGCGTTCGGCGGCGGCTGGCAGGCTTGCGGCGATGCGCGTTGCACCGCCGTGGCGAAGTCCGATGATTAGGTAAATACGTGAATCCCGTCAAAGCCGGGAATTCCTGCTCGAACCAAACCCGCCCCAAAGATCTGCACGTGCGCCTGATCTCGCAGCGGTCGCGTCTTTGTCGAATCTTCCGCGATTCAAATCCCGGCTGCGAGGGACAGCCTGCGGCTGCATTGGCTCAAGGTTCCAGTTCGATTCTGTAGTGGACACGGCCGGTGCCCTTCCAGGCATTGCCGGTGATGTCGGCTACCAGGCGATAGCGCTTTCCTGCTTGAAGATCAACGGGCACATCAGTCGTTCCTCGACTGTAGCTCCTTGTGCCGCGCAGCGAGCAGAAGCAGTAATTCAGCGTCAGGACATGGTATCCGGGCGGGAGTTTCAACAAATATTTATCGTCGACAGTGCCGATAAACAATTGTTCGGTGATGGGCGTTCCCTCGATCTTGACCACCCCGACGCCGTAGGGATGATCAATGAGGGCCAGTTCCGAGTCGTTCGCATTGCGCACGTTCGGAGCAATGAACGTATGTGTACACCCGCTCAAGGCCAAGGCGGCCAAGGCAAGGAAAATGGCTTTCATCATTCCCCCTGGAATGTGCTGCGCTAAATTTTTACCCGCACTTGGAATAGCCGCAATTGAGACAGGTCTGGCAGCCGTCCAGCAGCACCAGCGCCTGGGTGTTGCACTTGCCGCACAGCATCGCGCCGGGCGGGAAGGCGCCGGCGGATTCGTCGGATGAGGAACTGGTTTGTGCGGCGGGCACCGCGTATTCGCCGCCGTCTTCGCCGACCATCGCGCCGCCCATTTCGCCGGCGGTGCTTATTTCAGGTTTTTTTTTTGCGCCCTTGCGCTCGTAGGCGGCGCGCTTTTCGGCGATCAAGGCTTTCTGCGCGTCGGAGAGTTCGGTGCCTTTCAGCAGGCCGATCATCGTGAGGTGCTGCTCGATGATGTTGCCGAGTTCGGCCACGATCGAGGGCATGTACACGCCGCCGGCCTTGAAGTAGCCGCCGCGCGGATCGAACACGGCCTTCAGTTCCTCGACGAGGAAGGTGACGTCGCCGCCCTTGCGGAACACGGCGGACATGATGCGGGTGAGCGCCACGATCCACTGGAAGTGGTCCATGTTCTTCGAGTTGATG
>JAZKBD010000054.1:0-14020 GCA_040388785.1 Pseudomonadota bacterium | reverse complement strand
CCCCGCTCGCGGGGGAAGGTGCCCGAAGGGCGGATGGGGGCGGCTTGGGCGGAAGGGGTAGGCACATCATGCGCGCAGGTGCCAAGAAAAGATTCGCGCGACACCTGCGCCGTGACATGACCGATGCCGAACACAGGCTCTGGCATCATCTGCGGCGGCGGCAACTTCGTGGCTTTCGGTTTCGGCGCCAGTTTCCGATTGGCCCGTACATCGCCGATTTCGCTTGCCTCGAAGCCAAACTGATCGTCGAAGTTGACGGCAGCCAGCACTTCGATGCCGCAGGTGATGTTGCGCGCACGCAGCGGCTGCACGAACATGGCTATCAAGTGCTGCGGTTCTGGAATGACGACGTGTTGATACGCACGCACCAGGTGCTTGCAACCATTCATGACGCGCTCGGTCCGGCAGGCCCCCATCCCGACCTTCCCCCGCAAGCGGGGGAAGGAGAAAATCCATGACCACTCTGCGGTTGGCGCTTGCCCAGCACGATTTCCCGGTCGGCGCGGTCGCGGCCAATGCCGATCGCGTGCGCACCTTTATGCGCGACGCGCGCGCAGGCGACGCTGATCTGCTGGTTTGCCCCGAACTCGCCTTGAGCGGTTATCCGCCCGAAGACCTGCTGTTGCGGCCCAGTTTCCTGGCCGCGTGCCAAGCCGAAATCGATGCGCTGGCGGCGGAATCCGAGGGTCTCCTCGCGGTGGTGGGCTTTCCGCACAGCGAAGGCGTGGTGTACAACGCGGCCGCGCTGTTGCGCGACGGACGCGTGGCGCAGGTCGCGCACAAGATCGCGCTGCCCAATTACGGCGTGTTCGACGACAAGCGCTGGTTCGAACCTGGCCACGCCGTGGCGGTGACAGTGCTCAACGGTGTCCGCGTCGGCCTGCTGATCTGCGAGGACGTGTGGCAGCCGGAACCCGCGGCGGCCGCAGCCAAGGCCGGCGCGGAAGTGATCGTCGTGATCAACGCGTCGCCGTTCGATATCGAAAAACAGGCGCAGCGCGAAGCGGTACTTGCCGCACGCGCGAAGGAAACCGGCTGCGCCTTTGTCTATCTCAACATGGTCGGTGGTCAGGACGAAGTGGTGTACGACGGCGCTTCGCTGCTGGTGAACGGCGATGGTTCCGTCGCGGCGCGTGCGCCGGCTTTCGTCGATGCGCTGTTGTGGGCGGAGTTCGATCCGGATTCGCGCCGATGGACGGCGCGCGACTGGCCGATCATGGCCGATGCTTCGTCCGAAGCCACGCTGTACGCGGCGCTGGTGCGCGGCGTGCGCGACTATGTCGGCAAGAATGGTTTCGACGGCGTGCTGCTGGGGTTGTCCGGCGGCATCGATTCTGCGTTGACGCTGGCGATCGCGGTCGATGCACTGGGTGCGGACAAGGTCACCGCGGTGATGCTGCCTTCGCGCTACACATCAGACCTTTCGTTGCGCGAAGCGCAAGCGCAGGCGCGCACGCTCGGCGCCGAATACCTCGACGTGTCGATTGCCGGCATGGTCGATGCGGCCGCCGCGGCGCTCGAACCGGCGTGCGGCGAACTCGCCGACCTGACCGCCCAGAACCTGCAATCGCGCAGCCGCGGCCTGCTGCTGATGGCGCTGTCCAACCAGACCGGCAAGCTGCTGCTCACCACCGGCAACAAGAGCGAGATGGCGGTCGGTTACGCGACGTTGTATGGCGACATGTGCGGCGGCTACGCGCCACTGAAGGACGTGTACAAGACCGAGGTGTACGCGTTGGCGAGGTGGCGCAATCAAACGGGACTCGGGACTCGGGATTCGGGACTCGGGCAAGTCACGAGCGGCGAGGTCATTCCGCTTGCGGTGATCGAACGCCCGCCGTCGGCCGAACTGCGCGCCGACCAGACCGATCAGGATTCGCTGCCGCCGTACGACGTGCTGGACGGCATCCTGCAACGCTGCATCGAGGGCGCCGAATCGCAGTCCGAAATCGTTGCTGCGGGCTACGACCCGGATGACGTGCAGCGCGTGGTGCGCATGCTCTACATCAGTGAATTCAAGCGCCGGCAATCCGCTCCGGGACCCCGCGTATCAACGTGCGCGTTCGGGCGCGAGCGGCGCTACCCCATCTCGAACGGCTGGCGCTGATTCCACCCGCCAGCCGGCGGGCGGAACGGCAGGATGTCAAACGATCGTGGGAGCCTGCGCAAGGCGCTTCAATGCGCGCTCGTCAACGGAATCAGGCGCCACGCCCACGAGTGATGGTTGGGCCACTTGTTCGGGTTGCGCAGGTACGGGTGGTTCGGGTAATTGAGCTTCAGCACGTCGGTGGTCTGGTCGGCCAGCCTCTGCTGGCCCAGCAGGTGGTAGCTCTTGGCCAGCACCGCCAGTGCGTCGGCCGATTCCGGCGAGCGCTGGTAGTGCTCGACGATGTACTTGGCGCGGTCGGCCGAGGCGATGTAGGCCTTGCGCTGCAGGTAGTACTCGGCGACGTTCAATTCGGATTGCGCCAGCTGGTTGCGCAGGTAGATCATCCGCTGGCGCGCGTCGGCGGCGTAACGCGTGTTCGGGAAGCGCGCGATCAGCGTGTTGAAATCATCGAACGACTGCAGCACGTAACCCTGGTCGAAGCGCGATGGACTGATCTTGGCCAGCTTCTGCATGCCGGTTTCGGTGCGGTCGAAGTTGATCAGCCCGCGCAGGTAGTACGCGTAGGCGACGTGCTTCTGGGTCGGATAGGTCTTGATGAATTCGTTGATGGTCGAATACGCGTCCTCGAACTTGTCGTCCTTGTACTGCGCATAGGCCAGCTCGATCTGCGCCTGCTCGTTGTAGGCGCCGTACGGGAAACGCGAAATCAACTTCTGGTACACCGTTTCGGCCTGGTCCCAGTTGCTGTTCTGCGACAATTCGTGCGCGCGCTGGTACAACTGCTCCACGCTCATGGTGTTGAGCGTGTCGCGCTTGCCATGATGGAAGATGGAGCATGCGCCGAGGCCAACCAGCAGCGGCAGGAACAGGGCGAATTTCAGCAGCGGTGCGGAGCGTCGGAATGGCATTGGGCAAGTCTTTGCGAAGGCAGCGGGCTGGATTTGGCATGATAGCGGAATCCGCCCGGTCCAACCGGCATGGAGACCGGCATGGCTGAGCGGCTGCGCGCGGAAGTTCCGGCCGAGGGCGCCGGCCAGCGTTTCGACCAGATCCTGCCCGGAATGTTCCGGGGCTATTCGCGCGCGCACCTGGCGGCCGAAGTGAAGACGGGGCGCATCCGGCTGGATGGCCACGAAGTCGCGCCGCGTACGCGGGTTCGCGGCGGCGAAGTAGTGGAGTGGAATCGCGCCGAGGCGCCGGTGCTGGGCGACAAACCACAATCGATGGACCTCGACATCGTGTTCGAGGACGCCGACCTGCTGGTCATCGACAAGCCCGCCGGCCTGGTGGTGCATCCGGGCGCCGGCAATCGCGATGGCACGCTGTTGAACGCGCTGCTGAGCCATGACCCGCTGCTCGCGCAGCTTCCGCGCGCCGGCATCGTGCATCGCCTCGACAAAGACACTTCGGGCCTGCTGGTGGTCGCGCGCACGCTGCCCGCGCAAACCGCGCTGGTGGCGATGCTCGCCGCGCGCGACGTGCACCGTCGTTATGCCGCCGTCGCCAATGGCGTGCCGGTTGCCGGCGGCACGGTGGACGCGCCGCTCGATCGGCACCCGACCGATCGCCTGCGCCGCGCCGTGCGCGAAGGCGGGCGTCCCGCCGTCACCCATTACCGCGTGCGCGAGAAATTCCGCGCGCACGCGCTGCTCGCCTGCGAACTTGAATCCGGCCGCACCCACCAGATCCGCGTGCACATGGCGCATGCGGGTTGGCCGCTGGTGGGCGATCCGCTCTATGGAAAGGGGCTGAAACTGCCGCGCGGCGCGACGACGGTCTTGGCGGATGCGCTGCGCGGGTTCAAGCGCCAGGCGCTGCACGCCGAACACCTCGCATTCGCGCATCCGGTCACGCGCGAAGCACTGGCCTTCAACGCCGAACCGCCGCGCGATTTCCTCCATCTGCTGGATGCGTTGCGCGAGGATGCAAGAGCTTGAAGCGAGTGCACAGCGAACACTGATGGAAGCCGACTGGATCATTCCCGACTGGCCCGCGCCGGCGGTCGTGCGTGCCACGGTTGCCACGCGCGAGGGACCGGAACGCGCGCGCCAGTCGCCGTACGGATTCAATGTCAGTACGCGCTGCGGGGATGACCAAAATGCGGTCGCAAAAAACCGCGCGTTCCTGCACGAAGCCCTGTCGCTGCCGTCGGAACCACGCTGGTTGCGGCAGGTGCACGGAACCGCCGTTGTACGTTTTTCCCTTCCCCCGCTTGCGGGGGAAGGTGCCCGAAGGGCGGATGGGGGGAACGCTGCGACTGAACATCCCGTCGAACCCGAAGCCGACGCCGCTGTCACACGCACTCCCGGCATCGTATTGGCGATCCAGACCGCCGATTGCCTGCCGGTATTCTTGTGTATCGACGACGGCTCGGAAGTCGCCGCCGCGCACGCCGGCTGGCGCGGTTTGTCGGCGGGCGTGCTGGAAAACACGCTGGCCGCAATGCAGGCCCCACGCGCGAACATCATCGCCTGGCTCGGACCCGCGATCGCCGCCAAGTCCTACGAAGTCGGCGAGGAAGTGCGCGAAGCATTCCTTGCGCACGATTCCGCCGCGACCTCGGCGTTCTCTGCTACGCGCCCCGGCCATTGGTCGTGCGACCTGTACGCACTTGCGCGCCAGCGCCTGCAACGCGCGGGCGTCACCCGCATCTTCGGCGGCGGCTTCGATACCTTCACCGATCCGCGCCTGCATTCCTACCGACGCGACGGCGCGCACAACGGGCGGATGGTCAGTCTGATCTGGACGTTGCCGGCGGCAAGCTGACGGCGTTTAATGGTCTTCGCTTCAGGTGCATGGTCAACGGGAATGCGCACCAATTTTGCGATCGAATGCTTTGCGCTGCTTGTAGTCTGCTCGGCCTCGAACCCTGCGGCAGCCGCCGTTACGCCTTTGCCGCAGACGGAAGTCGAACAGGCTGTCATCGATGCATTGCCCGCTTGGCAGGGCAGGAAGGCGCAAATCATCGACTATCTGGATTTGACCCAGCCCCTTGCCACGACGACCCCGTGGGCGTTGGTGGTTGCACAGGGCGCGGGTCCGACACCAGCCCCGGAATGGAACGATCACGGTCCGATAGCCGTGTGTCTGATGGCGAAGCTCCATCCGATGCACTCCCAATGCGCCGCCGGAACTTATTGGCACAATGACGAAGGCTTCGGCTGGCCATATAGCCTTCTTGCCGCACGGGTGGTGTACGCCGCTCGGAACGACGGGCAGCCGTTGCTGCTGGTGCAAACGTGTTCCGCGCCGGGTATCAACGGCAACTGCAGCATCCACACCGCCTTGTACCAATATGCTCGCGATGTGGACTCGTTTAGGCGGATTTTCGTCAACGTCAATGGCGGCCCCAACAACAACGCGGCGACACGTTTCGTCGAGCGCGGACCATTGCAGGGTGACGTGATCATCGATACCCCAACCAGCCATCCGCCCTACAAGTACTGGATCGAAGTCTTCGCGCCCGGCAAGTCAGGCCACTATGCGCGGATCCTGCGCTATCGCAGCATCACCCGCTACGGCGACGGCAACCCTCTGCCCGTCGCAGATTCCGACATGCCGGAAATCATGGAGCGGTTGGGCCTCTGGAAGCCCGGCGATGCATTGCCCATACCGCCGCACATGCCGAAGGGTTGTGGACCGCTCGTCATGCGTCAGGGCGAGGAGTGGTGCAAGACACTCCGCATAGCCTCAACGCCGCAGCAATAGCAACGGCGATGTGTGCAGCACTTTTCGCGTTCCGGCCAAACCCAGCGCAGCCACGACGACCGCCGCGATCACGGCCGAAATGATTAACGGCGCCCACGGCGGTAGGAACGCGTGGATGCGGAACACCGCACGCGCCAGCCACGCGCCGGCTGCCGCAGAGGCGAGCAGCGCGGTCACTCCCGAGATCAGGCCCAGCAATCCGAATTCGCACAGCGCGGCCATCCGCAACTGCGCGCGGCGCGCGCCGAGGGTGCGCAGCAGCGCGGCTTCGTGGCGGCGTTCGGCGGCGCTCATCGTGAGTGCTGCGGCCAACACCAGCGCGCCCGCGAGCAGGCTGAAGGCCAGCACCCAACGTGCGGCGGCGGTCACTTGCCCGACGATCTGGCGCGCGCGATCGAGCAGTTCGTCGACATCGATCAGCGACAGGCTGGGGTTGTCGCGCGAGAACGCAGCGAGCGCGCCGGCATGGCCGGGCGGAAGATAAAAGCTCGCGATCCAGGTATGCGGCAGCGCTTCGCCGTGGGCGGGATCGAGCATCACGAAGAAATTGACGTTGAATCGGCTCCAGTCCACTTCGCGGATGCTGGTGAGCCGCGCATCGATGCGCTGGTTGCCCACGAGAAATTCCAGCGTATCGCCGAGCTTGAGATCGAAGCGGCGCACCCACGCGACGTCCAGCGAAACCTGCGCGTCGCGCGCATCCGGCGCGAACCACTGGCCTGCGATCACGCGGTTGGCCGGCGGCAGCACGCGGCTCCACGAAAGGCGCAGTTGCTGCGCGGCATCCTGGCTGACGTCGTGACCGCGGAACGGCACGCGTTCGACGTCCACGCCGTCGATCGCGACCAGTTTGCCGACCGCGACCGGCATGTCGTTGAAGCGCGTGGCGCCGAGTTTGTCCAGCGCGTCGCGCACGCCCGCGCGCTGCGCGGTCTGCACATTGACCACGAACCAGTTCGGCGTGTCGGAGGGAAGTTCGCTCCGCCAGGTGTCGAGCAGCGCCGGCGCGACCACCGCGAGCAGCAGCAGCGCGGTCAGGCCCAGCGAAATCGCACAGGATTGCAACAGGCTCAAGCCGCGGCGGCGCGTCAACGCGCTGACGCCCAGGCGCAACGCGGGATTCAGGCGCACCGCGTAGCGGCGGATCAGCCACAGGATCGCGAACGTCAGCAGCGCCGTGAACAGTGCGGCGCCCGCGAGACAAGCGGCGAGCACGCCCGCGATCTTCCAGCTGCCCGTCTCCAGCGCAATCAATCCGAGTGCAACCAGTACCGGCAGCGCGTACAAGAGATCGAAGCGCCGCGGCGTCCGTTTGGCGGTGCGGCGGAACACTGCAATCGGCGGTGTGGATTTCAGGCGCGCCAGCGGCGGCAGCGCGAACCCGGCGAGCACTGCCAGGCTCACGCCCGCGGCGGCGAATGCGGGGCCGAGTGGAAGCGGTGCGCGTTGCGCGGAGGCGGGCAGCAAATCATGCGCGTAGGCAAACGCCGCGGACGCGAACCCCAGCGCGATGCCCGCGCCGATGAGTGCGGCGAGCACGGCCGGGACCGCAAGCGTCCACGCAAGGCTGCCGAACGCGAAACGCGACGACGCACCCAGCGCGCGCAGCAGCGCGATTTCGTCGGTCTTGCGCCGCGCATAGCGTTGCGCCGACAGCGCGACCGCAATGCCGGCCAGCAATGCCGCGAGCAACGCGGCGAGCCGCAGGAAGGAACCCGCGCGCTCGAACGCGACCGACAGGCGTTGCTGCACTTCTTCCGGCGTCACCATCCGCGCATCGGCGGGCAGGTTGGCTTTGGCCCACGTGCGATACGCGTCCACGGCGGACATGCTGCCCGCGATCAGCAGGCGATGGCGCGCACGGCTGCCGGTGCCGAGCAGGCCGGCGCTCTCCGCGTCAGCCAGTGCCATCACCGCGCGCGGCGCCAGCGCGACCAAGTCGCCGCCGCCGGGTTGCTGTTGGAGTTCGCCCGCGATCGCGAGATCCATGCCGCCGACCTGCACGTGGTCGCCGACCTTGAGTTGCAGCGATACCAGCGCGCGATGGTCCAGGTAAACGGAACCGGCCGGCGGTGCGTGCGCGGGGCGGTTTCGATCGACGATCAACTTTCCGCGCAGCGGCCACGCGCCGTCGCCGGCGGTGACCGACAGCAACTGGCTGCGGTCGCCGGCAAACGCGACGCTGGGAAAGTCGGCCAGCTTGCTCGTGTGCAGCCCGAGTGTTTGCGCGTGCCGCACGAAAGCTGTCGGCAACGGCGCCGCCGCATCGACGCCCAGGTCGCCGCCGATCAGTTCCGCCGCGCTCATCAGCACCGCGCGCTGCACGCGCGCGGCCAGCGTGCCGACCGCGCCCAGCGCGATCACCGACAGCAGCAGCGCCGCGATCAGCGTGCGCAGTTCCGGCAGCCGCCACTCGCGCCGCAGCGTGCGCAATGCGTGGCGCGGGCCGGTCATTCGGAATGTCATGCCGCGTGCGCCTGCAGCCGTCCGTCGAGCAGGTCGTAGACCCGCGCGCAGCGCGCCGCCATCGCGGGATCGTGCGTGACAACAATGAGCGTGGTGTGGTGTTCGCGGTTGAGCGCGAACAACAAGTCCGCGATCGTGTCGCGCGAATGATGGTCGAGGTTGCCGGTGGGTTCGTCCGCGAACAGGATGCGCGGCCGGTGCACGAAGGCGCGTGCGATGGCCACGCGCTGCTGTTCGCCACCCGACAACTGGTACGGATAGTGCGCGCCGCGTTCGCGCAGGCCCACCGAGGCCAACGCGTCGCGTGCGCGCGGCGGCGCATCCGGCGTGCCATCGAGCTCGAGCGGCAACAGCACGTTTTCTTCGGCGGTCAGTGCCGGCAGCAGGTGAAAGGACTGGAACACGAAGCCGACCAGCTTCAGGCGCAAGCGTGCGCGTGCTTCCTCGTCCATCGCTTCCAGCGCATGGCCGTCCAGCCGCACGCTGCCGTGGCTCGGCAGGTCCAAACCGGCGAGCAATCCGAGCAGGGTGGTCTTGCCCGAACCCGACGCGCCGGTGATCGCGATGGTTTCCCCGGCATTCACTTCCAGGCTGACATCGTCAAGAATGTCGAGGCGGCCCGCCGGTCCTTCGACGTGCTTGCCCAAACCTGTCGCGGAAATCAAAGCCATGTCTGTCCGGTTGCCGTCGTGCATTGCGTTGTGCCTTGCCTTGCTGTTGCCGCTGCGCGCGTTCGCGGCCGCGGCGCCGCGCACGAGCCTGTTGCTGGGGGATTCGCTGTCGGCCGCCCACAATATCGAAGTGCAGGCGGCCTGGCCTGCGTTGCTGGAAAAGCGTCTGGCCGATATGCGTCCGCCATGGCGATTGATCAATGCCAGCATCAGCGGCGAGACGACGTCGTCCGGATTGGCGCGCCTGCCGGGCTTGCTCAAGCAATACCACCCCGCGCTGGTGATCCTTGAAGTGGGCGCCAACGATGGCTTGCGCGGCCTGCCGCTGGCGGAAATCAGCGCCAACCTGGCCGCGCTGATCGCGCAATGCCGCGATGCGGGCGCCAAGGTGTTGCTGCTCGGCATCGAATTGCCGGTGAACTACGGTCCGCGTTACCGCGATGGCTTGCGCGGCATCTATGCCGATCTCGCGCGGCAGGACCGCACCGGACTGCTGCCGTTCCTGTTGCAGGGCATCGCGCTGGATCCCGCGTTGATGCAGACCGACGGCATGCATCCGACCGCCGCCGCGCAAGCGCGCGTGCTCGGCAACGTCTGGGCCGCGCTGGCGCCCATGATTGGGGCTGCGCCGAAGGTGAAACCGGCCGGTTAGTTTCCCAGCGCGTCGAGGAAACCCCGCCGCCACGCGTCGATGTCGTACTTCGAAATGTGTTCGAACATCGCGGCCCAGCGCTCGCGGCGTTCTTCCAGCGGCATCGTCAATCCCTGTGCGATGCCTTCGACCAGGCCTTCGGGATCGTAGGGATTCACCAGGATCGCCTGCGGCAATTCGCCCGCGGCGCCGGCGAAACGCGACAGCACCAGCGCGCCGGGATCGTCGGGCGGCTGCGCCGCCACGAATTCCTTGGCCACCAGGTTCATGCCGTCGCGCAGCGGCGTCACCAGCGCAAGATCCGCGATGCGGTAGAAACCGGCGAGCGTGCGCCGGGCGAAGCTGCGGTTGACGTAGCGGATCGGCACCCAGTCCGGTTCTGCGTAGCGGCCGTTGGTGGCGCCCGCGGAACGTTCCAGCTTGGAGCGCAGTTCGCGGTATTCCGGCACTTCCTCGCGCGAAGGCGGCGCGATCTGCAGGAACGAGACGCGCGAGCGCCAGTCGGGATGTTCGGCGAGGAATTGCCCGAACGCCTCGAAGCGCCGCGGCAGGCCCTTGGAATAATCCAGCCGGTCGACGCCCACCGCCAGCGCGCGTCCGCTCAGGCTGGCGCGCAGGTTGCGGATGGTGGCGCTGCCCGCGGCGGCCTGCGATTGCCGCGCCACCTCGGCGGTGTCGATGCTGATCGGGAACGGCGCGACGCGCGTGCGGCGCTCGCCCAGCGCCACGATGTCGCCGCTGCGCTCCGCGCCGAGCACGTCGACGAAATAGTTCGCCAGCGCTTGCGCATCGTCGCGGTTCTGCACGCCGATGAGGTCGCAGGCACTCAGTGTAGCGATCAGGTCGGCGTGGCAGGGCAGGTTGATCAGCAGTTCGCGTGGCGGCAGCGGGACGTGCAGGAAAAAACCGATGCGCGAACCGACGCCGCGCGCGCGCAATTCCCAGGCCAGCGGAATCAGATGGTAGTCGTGGATCCAGACGCGGTCGTCCTCGCGCAGCAGCGGCGCAAGTTTTTCCGCGAACAGCTTGTTGACTTGCCGGTAGCCCCTGTATTGCGCGCGGCTGTACTGCATCATCGTCGGCTGGAAGTGCAGCAGCGGCCACAGCGTGCGGTTGGCGAAGCCGAGGTAGTAGGTTTCGTATTCCTCGCGCGTCAGATCCAGCAGCGCGTAATCGATGTTGCCCGCGCGCTCGCGGTGCAACGCGCGTTCGTCGTGCGCGACGCGCTTGCCGCTCCAGCCGAACCACAGCCCGCCGCGTTCCTTCAGCGCCGCGCGCATCGCCGCGGCGAGCCCGCCGGCGCGGGTCTCCCTCGGATGCGCCACGCGGTTGGAAACGACGACCAAGCGGCTCATACCACGTCGCTCCATTTCGTGGACAGGCCACGCGCGGCGTTGATCAGGCCGACCATGGAATACGTCTGCGGGAAGTTGCCCCACAGCTCGCCGGTGTTGGGGTCGTAGTCTTCCGACAGCAGGCCCAATGGATTGCGGATCGCCAGCAGTTTTTCGAACAACTTGCGCGCTTCATCCGTGCGGCCGATCGCGATCAGCGCTTCCACGTACCAGAAATTGCACACGAGGAAACTGGTCTCAGGTGCGCCGAAGTCGTCCGGGTGCGCGTAGCGCAGCAGGAAGCCGTCGCGCATCAGGGTCTTGCCGACCGCGTCCACCGTCTTGACGAAGCGCGGATCGTCGGCGCTCACGAAGCGCAGGCCTTCCAGCAGCAACAGGCTAGCGTCGAGCTGGTCGCTGCCGAACGATTCCACGAAATGGCCGTCCTTGTGCACGGCGTGGCGCAGGATCTTTTTCTGGATCGTGTCGGCGCGCTTGCGCCAGAACTTCATCCGGTCATCGAGCTTCAGCCACGCGCCGATGTTGGCCAGTCGGTCGCAGGCCACCCAGCACATCACCGCGGAATAGGTGTGCACCGAAGTGCGCCCGCGCAATTCCCACAGGCCGGCGTCGGGCTGGTCGTGCAGCCGCCACGCCGCGTCGCCGCAGCGCTCGAGGCGCCGGTATTCCACTTCGCCCGCGATTTTCGTCAGGCGCTGGTCGCAGAACATCTGCGTGGCCGCCAGCACCACACTGCCGTAGATGTCGTTCTGCTGCTGCTTCCAGGCTTCGTTGCCGACCCGCACCGGGCCCATCCCGCGGTAACCGGCCAGGGTGGCTTCCTCGCGTTCGGGCAGCTCGTCCTGGAAATGGATGCCGTACACCGGCGTCATGTTGCCGTTTTCCTTGATCGCGAGATTGAAGATGTAGCGCACGTATTCCTCCATCGTGCGCGTGGCGCTGAGGCGATTCAGCGCGCGCACCGACAATGCGGCGTCGCGCGGCCAGCAATAGCGGTAATCCCAGGTGCGTACGGTGTCGGGCGCTTCCGGGATCGACGTCGTCATCGCCGCGGTGATCGCGCCGGTGCCTTCGTACTGGCACAGCTTCAGTGTGATCGCGGCGCGGATTACCGCCTCCTGCCATTCGGCGGGAATCGACAGATAGCGCGACCACTCGTGCCAGTAGTCGAGCGTTGCATCCAGCGCCTCGCGGAAATAGTGTCCTGCCGATTCGTGCAGGGTTTCGTCCGTGCCCAGCACGATGTGCACTTCGTGGTCCAGCAGGAAGGGCAGGCCGTCGCGCAGCATCGGCAATTGCGTGTCGGTGGTGGCGCGCAGCACCAGCGGATCGAGCATGTAGCGCACGTGGTTGGAGCCGAAGGTGTATTCCGGTTTGCGAGCGCCATAGCCGGTCAGCGGCTTCAGCCGCAGCGTGATGCGCGGCGCGCCCGCCAGCGGGCGCACGCGGCGCAGGATCTGCATCGGGTGGAAGGTGCGGCCGTGCTGCTTGTAACGCGGCGCGAAATCGGTGATCTCGATCTGCGCGCCGTCCTTCGCCGTCAGCGTGGTCACCAGCACCGCGCTGTTGTCGAGGTAGCGCTGGCGGCTCCCGGTTTCCTGCTCGAGCGCGATGTCGAAGAAGCCGGCGTCGGAGAACCGCGGCGACAGCAGCGCGCAGAACACCGGATCGCCGTCGAATGCGGGCACGCAGTGCCAGACGATGCTGCCGCGCGCGTCGATCAGCGCGTTGATGGTGCCGTTGCCGATGATGCCGAGGTCGAGGCTGGTGCGCTGGCCCGGTTTGGCGGATTGCTTCGACGGCGATCGCGCGGCCGGCCCGCCCGGCGGGCCGGCCGGCATCGTGCGGGATGCCTTGCCCTTCGTCGTCTTCCTGCCGGATTTTCTTGCAGCCAAGGTCGCCTCCTTCATCGTGTCGCCCGCTTCATCGCGGCTTCGGCCAGCGCTCGCAGCCACGCGCGCACCGCGGCGGGATCATCCAGCGCGTACCGCGCCTCGGTGGGACGCCGCGCGCCGACAATCACGCTGACGCCGCCGTTCGTGTTGACGTGGCGAAACGCATCCTCGTCGGTCAGGTCGTCGCCCAGCATCCACGGCGTGCGCCCGCGGAACGGCACGGCGCGCATCAGCGCCGCCAGCGCGCGGCCCTTGTCCACGCCCGCCGGCTTCAGTTCGAACACGTGGTCGCCGCGCTGCAGGACGTAGTGACGGCCGGCTTCGTGCAGCAGCGTTTGCGCGATGTGTTCCGCTGCGTCGCACGCGGCCGGCGCGTGGCGACAGTGCAGCGCCAGCGCGAGGCGCTTGTCTTCCAGCATCACGCCTTGCGTCGCCGCGACCAGCTCGACGGCCTGCGAGCGGATACGCGCGAAGGCCGCGGCGTCGCCGGTGATGCGCGCTTGCCCATCGGGCCCACGCAGTTCCGCGCCGTGCAATCCGGCGGCGGCGTGGCGGTTCCAGTCGAACAGCGCATCGACTTGCGACAAGGTGCGCCCGCTCAGCAGCGCCAGCGCGCCGTCGAGGCGCTCCCGCAGGCGCTGGAGATCGTCGTGCAGGCGCGGATCGACACGCACGTCGTCGGGACAGCATGCGATGTCCAGCAGGGTGCCATCGACGTCGAGGAACAGCGCCCAGCCGGTGTCGGCGCCGGTTGCGGGCGGCACAGGCAAGTCGGTTGCGATGTCGGCGCTGACGGTGGACACCTCGGCTCGGCGAAACGCGATGACGTCGCATTGTCGCGCACGCGACGTGAATGGCGCTTTCACGCCCAGCCAGGATGTCCAGCTTGATCAATCATCGCGTGGCAGTTGAAGCGCGGCTGCGGTGGCCCTATTTTCTGCCGATTGGCGGCATGCTCCGCCCCTGAGGATCCACTCGTGAGAACCGACAAACTGACGTCGCGCTTCCAGCAGGCCTTGGCCGATGCGCAATCGATCGCGGTCGGACGCGACAACAACATGCTGGAACCCGCGCACCTGATGGCGGCGCTGCTGGACCAGCAGGGCGGTTCGACCGCGCCGATGCTGGCGCAGGCCGGCGTCAACGTGCCGCTGTTGCGCCAG
>JAZKBD010000053.1:44424-49640 GCA_040388785.1 Pseudomonadota bacterium | reverse complement strand
CGTCGCCCGCGGGTACGGCGGCCGCTGCCAGCGGAACCGGTACGTTGTGGGTGGGCGGCCTGGACAGCACGCACGCGTTCGCCTCGTTGATGTCACTGCTGCGCAACGACGACCAGTTGCACGACGTGGTGCCGGTCGGTGCGAACGGCGATGGCGTGCTGCTGCAGGTCGGCTACAGCGCGCCGCTCGCGACGGTGGTCGCGGCGCTGGAGGCGCCCAACGGTCACCTGGCGCAAGCCGCGCAGGCGCATCCGGGTGCGGATGCGTCGTTGCAGTGGACGCCATGAGTGTGTCGGTCGCGTGAGCGAACGATCCCGGCCAGCGGGTGACGCGGCCGCCACGCCGTGGCGGCATCTGCCCAATTTGATCTCCGTGTTTCGCATCGCGCTGGTGGCGCCGCTATTGGTGACGATCCTGCTGGAACGCTACGAGTTCGCGCTGGTGATCACGGCGGTCGCGGGGATTTCGGACGGCGTCGACGGCTGGCTCGCGCGGCGGTTCCATTGGCAAAGCAAGCTGGGTTCGATGCTCGACCCGGCGGCCGACAAACTGATGCTGGTGGGTTGCATGGTCGCGTTGGGCTGGCTGGATGAAGTACCGCGTTGGCTGGTGATCCTGGTGGTCGCGCGCGACGCGGTGATCGCGCTGGGCGTGCTGGCCTGGCATCGCGTGCTGCGCAATTTCGAGGCGCACCCGAGCTGGTTGTCGAAAACCACCACGCTGGTACAGATCCTGTTCGTGCTGTATGTGTTGGCGGACCGCGCATTCGGCTGGCACGCGGGAATGACCATCCCGGTCTGGATCGTCGCCGTGCTCACCGCCGCCAGCGGACTGGATTACGTGGTGCGTTGGGGCCGACTGGCGCGACGCGAACTCAAGGGGCGGAGCGCAGTGCCATGACCCATGTGCAACGCTGGCAATGGCTGGTCATCGCGGGCGTCGTCGGTTGGCTGGTGTGGCTGTTGTCGCCGATCCTGATGCCGTTCGTGCTGGCGGCCGTGTTCGCCTACCTCGGCGATCCGCTGGTGGATCGCCTGGAGCGGCTGCGCATCGGACGCGGTGTTGCGGCCAGCATCGTGTTCCTGGTGATGCTGTTGCTGGTTGCCTCGGCGTTGCTGTTGCTGGTGCCGTTGATCCAGCGCCAGATCGCGCGCTTCATCGCCGCGCTGCCGGGCTACGTGGCCTGGCTGACGCACACGGCGGTGCCGTGGCTGGAACACAAGCTCGACATTCCGCCCAGCGAGTTCGATGCGTCCACGCTGATCGCGCGGGTGCGCGAACACCTTGGCACGGTGGGTGGCATCGCCGCCGCCTTGCTCGGTTACGCGACGCGTTCCGGGCTGGCGCTGATCGGCGTCGGCGTTGCCGTCGTGCTGGTACCGGTGGTGACGTTCTATCTGCTGCGCGATTGGGACAAGCTGGTCGCGCACATCGACGGACTGCTGCCGCGCGAAGCGCAGCCGACGATCCGCCGCCTTGCACGCGAAACCGACAGCGTGCTGGGCGCGTTCGTGCGCGGCCAATTGCTGGTGATGCTGGGCCTTGCGATCTACTACGCGGTCGCGCTGAAACTGGTCGGGCTGGATGTCGGTCCGCTGATCGGCATGATCGCGGGCCTGGTCAGTTTCGTGCCGTACCTCGGTTTCATCATCGGCATCGTTGCCAGTGTGGTCGCGGCGCTGGTGCAGTTCCACGATGCGTTCCATCTGGTGTTGGTGCTGGTGGTGTTCGGCGTCGGCAGTGTGCTGGAGAGTTACATCCTGGTGCCCAAGCTGGTGGGTGATCGCATCGGTCTGCATCCCGTCGCGGTGATCTTCGCGGTGCTGGCATTCGGCGAATTGTTCGGGTTCATAGGCGTGCTGCTGGCGTTGCCGATGGCGTCGATCGCGATGGTGTTGCTGCGCTTCCTGCGCGAGCGTTACGAGGCGAGTTCGCTGTTCGCCGGACGCGAGCCGCCGAAAATCGTGTTGGAGTCGAGCGAGGAAATCGAGCCCGCGCCGCCGGAAGTCCGGGAAGCGCCTTCCGAACCATGATCCGGCAATTTCCGCTTGACCTGCGCTGGCCGCCGCACCAGCGGCTCGATGCGTTCTGGCCCGGCGCCAACGTGTCTGCGTTGCAGGGCGTCAGCAACGCCGCAAAGGGCGCCGGCGCCTGGTTGTACTTGCACGGTGCATCCGGCACCGGCAAGAGCCACCTGCTGATCGCTGCGTGCCGCGCATCGCTGGAAGCGGATCATGCCGCGCGTTACGTGTCGCTCGCGCAACTGGCTGCGCTGCGCGCCGCTGCGATCGGCAGCATCCAGCCCGAAGGCCTGCTCGCGATCGACGACGTGCAGGCGATCGCGGGCGACCGCGACGCCGAGCGCGCGCTGTTCGATCTCTACAATCGCGCGAAAACCGCCGATGCGCGGATGCTGTTTGCCGCCAACGCTTCGCCCGCCGAACTCGGCATCACGCTTCCCGACTTGGTCTCGCGCCTGTCGATGTGCACGCAATACGCGTTGCGCCCGCTGGATGACGCCGGCCGCCGCGCGATGTTGCGCGTGCTGGCCGGCCGCCTCGGCTTGCGTCTCGACGACGAAGTGCTGGACTGGTGGTTCGCGCGCCAGCCGCGCGATCCCGCGTCGCTGGTCGCGCTGCTGCAACGCATGGATCGCGCGTCACTGGCGGCGCAGCGGCGAATCACGATTCCATTTTTGCGGGAACTGCTTCGGGACTCGCAAACCTAGCCGCGTGCGTCAGCATCCAGCCTTCGCGATCGAAGGCCTCGCGCGCAACGCCTCGTCGAGCTCGGTCAATTGCGCGGGCGTGCCGAGGTTGCGCCAGAACCCGTCATGGCGCTCGCCGCTCAATTGGCCCGCGCGCATCGCACGCTGGTACATGGGCAGCAGCTTGAAGCAGTGGTCCGCTTCGCCGGCGACGAGTTCCGGGCGATACACACCGATATTGCCGAACGTGAGCCGCTCGCCGCGGCCGTCCTCGTTGAGCCGCGAACCGTCGAGCCAGAAATCGCCGCGCGAATGGAACCCGGGATTCGGCACCATCACCAGGTGCGCCAGCCCGTCCGGTTCGCGCGGCAGGCGCGCGTAGTCGTAATCGCTGACGATGTCGGCGCTCACCGCGAGAAAAGGCGCCGGGCCCAGCAGCGGCAGCGCGTGCCGCATGCCGCCGCCGGTTTCCAGCGGCCGCGGGCCTTCGTAGCTGTATTGAATGCGCAATCCCCAACGTGCTCCGTCACCGAGCGCCGCGGGAAACTGTTCGGGCAGGTGCGAAGTGTTGATCACCACTTCTTCGACGCCAATGGCGGCGAGTTTTTCCAGGTGATGCTCGATCAGCATCCGTCCACCGACCCGCAGCAACGGCTTGGGCGTGGTATCGGTGAGCGGGCGCATCCGCTCGCCGCGACCGGCGGCGAAGAGCAACGCCTTCATGCGGGTTCCGTCAAGTCGCGGTCGTCGACCCAGCGCTCCAGCAGCGCAAGGAAATCGCGCAGCTCGGGATAGCGCGATGCGACGCTGCCCACGTACCGCCACACGCGCGGCAGGTCGGCGAGGTAGCCGCGCTTGCCGTCGCGATACCACAGGCGGCAGAAGATGCCGAGCACTTTCAAGTGCCGCTGCAGGCCGGTGAGGTCGAACCAGCGTTGCCAGCGCGTGGCGTCGATGCGTGGATCGAGCGCGCCGGCGTCCAGCAGGCGCTGGCGGTGCGACTCGGCCCAGCCGCGCACGCGCGCGTCGTCCCAGGCGATGTAGCAGTCGCGCAGCAGTGAGGCCACGTCATAGGTGATCGGTCCGAGCACCGCGTCCTGGAAATCCACGATGCCGGGATTGTGTTCCGGCACGTGCATGAGGTTGCGGCTGTGGTAGTCGCGGTGCATGAAGACCTGCGGCTGGCGCTGCGCGTTGTCGACCAGCAGGCGGAACGCCACTTCGATGGTGTCCCACTCATCGCATTCGATGGAGATGCCGAGATGTCTTTGCAGGAACCAGGTCGGCAGCAGTTCCAGTTCGCGCACCACGAATGGTTCGTCGAACGGCGGCAGGCCGTGCGGCTCGATGCGCGTCTGCATCGCCAGCAGCGCGTCCAGCGCATCGGCGTAGAGCGCGTCGGCGGAAGCGTCGTTCAATTCCGCGAGGTACGCGTGCGTGCCGAGATCGGAAATCAGCAGGAAGCCCTGCACGCGGTCTTCGGCCAGCACTTCCGGCGCGTTGAGCCCTGCGCCGCGCAGGCGCGCATCCACGTCCAGCCATGCATCCAGGTCGGCCGAGCCGGGCGGCGCATCCATCACGATCGCGCTGCCGTGCCCGCCGCGGATGCGCCAGTAGCTGCGTGCACTGGCATCCGCGGAAGCTGCTTCGATGGCGGCGTGCGCGTCGCCGCTCGCCGCTCGCGCAAACGCAAGCCGCATGTCGGCGCGGGAACTCATCAGGGGGTGCGAATCGATTGCGGACATGCGCGGCAGTATAGAAGCGGCGCATGGGCTGATCGCGGCCGCGCATCTCCGTTTGCGGGCAATTACGCTATCCTTCATGCCCTCGCGTTACATTGCCTGAGTTCGACTCCGCGGATCATGAGCGCATGAACGTCGCCCGCCTGCACACCCACCTCGACCGGCTCGAGGCCGAATCCATCCGCATCATGCGCGAGACGGTGGCGGAGTGCCGCAAGCCCGTGCTGCTGTATTCGATCGGCAAGGATTCCTCGGTGCTGCTGCACCTGCTGCTGAAAGCGTTCCATCCGGCCAAGCCGCCGCTGCCGATGCTGCACGTCAACACGACGTGGAAGTTCCGCGAGATGATCGAGTTCCGCGACCGCATCGCGCGCGAAAAGAACGTCGACCTGATCGAGCACATCAACCAGGACGGCGTGCGCCAGGGCACCGATCCCGTCAACGCGGCTTCCAAGCACACCTACGTGATGAAGACGCTGGCGCTGCGCCAGGCGCTCGCCGAGCACGGCTTCGATGCGGCGATCGGCGGCGCGCGCCGCGACGAGGATCCCGCGCGCGCCAAGGAACGCGTGTTCTCGTTGCGGGGTGCGGGCCAGAGCTGGGAGCCGCGCAAGCAGCGGCCGGAACCGTGGGGCCTCTACAACACGCGGCTGGACAGCGACGAAACGCTGCGCGTGTTTCCGCTGTCGGACTGGACCGAACTGGACGTGTGGCTGTACATCCGCCGCGAAGGCATCGAAGTGGTGCCGTTGTATTTCGCGAAGGAG
>JAZKBD010000053.1:21711-44414 GCA_040388785.1 Pseudomonadota bacterium | reverse complement strand
CTTCGTGCGCAACGGCGCCTTGCTGGTGCGCGACGACGAACGCGTGCCGCTGGAACCGGGCGAGAAGCTTATGCCGAAGACGGTGCGCTTCCGCACGCTGGGTTGCTGGCCGCTGACGGCGGCCGTCGAATCCGGGGCCGCCGACCTCGACGGCATCATCGGTGAGATGCTGGACACGCGACAATCCGAACGCGCGGGCCGCATCATCGATCTCGATCCCTCCGATTCCATGGAGCGCAAGAAGCGTGAAGGCTACTTCTGACGAACTCGCAACGCTGGCCGAGGCCTCGCCCGCGTTGGCGGCGCGGCTGTCCATGCTCGAAAACCGCGACACGTTGCGCCTCGCGATGTGCGGCAGCGTGGACGACGGCAAGAGCACCCTGCTGGGACGCCTGCTCGCCGAGGCCGGCATGGTCCCGGAGGATCGTCTCGCGCAGATGATCCGCGACAGCAAGACGCACGGCACGCAGGGCGGCAAGCCCGATTATTCATTGCTGCTCGACGGACTGGAAGCCGAGCGCGAGCAGGGCATCACCATCGATGTTGCGTGGCGCTATTTCGGCACCGACAAGCGCGCCTTCATCGTCGCCGATTGTCCTGGCCACGCGCAATACACGCGCAACATGGCCAGCGGCGCTTCCAATGCGGAGCTGGGCATCGTGCTGGTCGATGCACGCGCGGGCGTGCAGACGCAGACGCGCCGGCACACCGCGATCCTCGCGATGTTCGGCGTGCAGCACGTGCTGTTCGCGGTCAACAAGCTGGACCTCATCGAATACAACCACGCGCGCTACCACGCGATCGAGCAGGAGTGCGTGAAGCTCGCGCATGATCTCGGCATCGCGAACGCCGACGCGATTCCGGTGTCCGCGATCAATGCCGACAACCTCGTCGCGCCCTCGCCGAACACGCCGTGGTACACCGGCAAGCCGTTGCTGGAGTATCTCGAAGGCGTGCAGGTGGAGCGCAAGGTGGACGCGGCGTTCGCGATGCCGGTGCAGTGGGTCAACCGGCCCGACCACAGCTTCCGCGGCTACACCGGCACCATCGCGGGCGGCCGCATCGCGCCCGGCAGCGAAGTCGTGGTGTTGCCGTCGGGGCGGCTGTCGAGCGTGGCGCGTGTGGTCGGCGGCGATGCCGATCTCCACGTCGCCGAAGCCGGGCAGGCCGTCACGCTGACGCTCGCCGACCAGATCGACGTGGCGCGCGGCGACGTGATCGCCGATCCGTCGCTGCCGCCCGATGTTGCCGCGCAGTTCGCGTGCCATCTCTTGTGGCTGGACGATGCGCCGTTGCTGTCCGGCCGCCGTTACCTGATGAAACTCGCCACGCGCGTGATCGGCGCGCAGGTCACCGAGATCAGGCACCGCATCGATCCCGACACGCAGGCGCACCTGGCCGCGACGCGGCTCACCGCAAACGAGATCGGCTACTGCAACCTGTCACTGGATGCCGAGATTGCCTACCGGCCGTTCAAGGAAGATCGCCGCCTCGGCGGTTTCATCCTGATCGACCGCGAAACCAACGCGACGGTCGGTTGCGGCACGCTGGATTTCGGATTGCGCCGCGACCGCAACGTGCATTGGCAGCAACTCGACGTCGATCGCGTGGCGCGTGCCCGCATCAAGGGCCAGACGCCGCGCTGCCTGTGGTTCACCGGGCTTTCCGGCGCCGGCAAATCGACGATCGCCAACCTGGTCGAACGGCGGCTGCTGGCCGATGGTTTCCACACCATCCTGCTGGACGGCGACAACGTGCGCCATGGCTTGAATCGCGACCTCGGCTTTACCGATGCCGATCGCGTCGAGAACATCCGGCGCGTCGCCGAAGTGGCCAAGCTGATGATGGACGCGGGCCTGATCGTGCTGGTGTCGTTCATCAGTCCGTTCCGCGCCGAGCGCCAGATGGCGCGTGACCTGATCGGCGCGGGCGGCTTCATGGAAGTATTCGTGGACGCGCCGCTGGCCATATGCGAAGGGCGCGACGTGAAGGGCCTCTACGCCAAGGCGCGCGCCGGCAAGATCGAAAACTTCACCGGCATCGGCTCGCCCTACGAGGCGCCCGAATCGCCGGAAATCCACCTGCGTTCCGACCAGGAGTCGGCGGCGGATTCCGCCTCGCGGGTGGTGAAGCTGCTGGTGGGGTGAGTTCGCTGCTGCGTGGGGTTCGTCATCCCGGCGAAAGCCGGAATCCATTGTGATGTGCCTTCAGAAGCAACATGGATTCCGGCTTACGCCGGAATGACGAGCAAACAAAGCTTCGCTAATCCCGCACGCGAAAATGTTTCGCGCGCCGCGCCACCAGGGCAAGTGCAAGCCGGTCCGGCAACACGTCCATCAGCACCTTGATCGCGCGGTTCACGCGACCCGGCACGCATACCACGCGGCCGCGTTCGACCGCATCGAGTCCTTGCCGCACCACGTCGGCTGCGTCCGACCACATCCAGCCCGGCATTTTGGAAACCAGGCCGCGCGCCCGACTGACGTCGTGGAATTCCGAATATGTGAAGCCGGGACACAGCGCGCAAACGTGGATGCCGTGCGCGCAATTTTCCATCGCGAGCGCCTGCGACACCCGCATGAGGAACGCCTTGGCCGGCCCATACAGGGTGTTGCCCGGCGTCGCCGGCACCAGCCCTGCCAGCGACGCGACGTTGACAATGCGTCCGCAACCGCGCTGGCGCATTGCGGGCAGCAGCAGGTGGCAGAGCTGCAGCGGCGCCGTCACCAGCACCTGCATGAACTGCGCGTGGGTGGACCAATCCACCTTGTCATAGCGGCCCGGTACGCCGTAGCCCGCGTTGTTGATCAGGACGTCGATGATGCGATCGTCGCGGGTTGCGGTTGCAACGATGCGCGCGGGTGCGGCGGGATCGGCCAGGTCGTCCACGATCACCTGCACATCGACGCCATGTCGCGCGCGCAGGTCGGCGGCCAGAAGCTGCAAGCGATCCTCGCGCCGCGCGGTCAATACCAGGTCGCAGCCGCGCGCGGCAAGCTGCCGGGCGAATTCGGCACCAATGCCGGCGGAAGCGCCGGTGACGAGCGCACGTCGCCGGCTTTTCCCCCTCTCCCCCAACGGCTCCATCGTTGGGGGAGAGGGCTGGGGCGAGGGGGATTGTTGATCTCCGGTCATGGTTGCGTCCAGGAAAGTGGGAAGAGTCGAGGTCTGGAATACGATGGATTAAAACATTACTTTCGAAGATCAAGGTTTGATTCCACGCCGCCGCCTTGGCTATCCTCGCGGGCTTGAATGGAATGGAGCGCGCCATGCGCCGCAAGTGGGTGGGTGGCAACTGGAAGATGCACGGCTCGCGCGCGATGGCGTCCGCGCTGCTCGGTGCCATCGTCGAAGCGAAAACCGACACTGTCGATGTTGCGGTGTTTCCGCCGTTTCCGTACCTGCGCGAAGCCTGCGCGGCATGCGCGGGGTCGCGCATCGGGGTGGGTGGCCAGGACCTGAGTGAGCACGAATCCGGCGCGTTCACCGGCGAGGTTTCGGCGGCGATGCTGGCCGACACCGGTTGCAGGTACGTGCTGGCCGGGCACTCGGAACGCAGGCAGTACCATCACGAAAGCAATCGCCAGATCGCGGTCAAGGTTGCGCGTGCGCTGAGCCATGACTTGATTCCGGTCCTGTGCGTCGGAGAGACGCTGGAAGAGCACGATGCGGGCCGCACGTCGGAGATCGTG
Source organism: Pseudomonadota bacterium (assembly GCA_040388785.1). Taxonomy (GTDB): domain Bacteria; phylum Pseudomonadota; class Gammaproteobacteria; order Xanthomonadales; family Rhodanobacteraceae; genus 66-474. The sequence goes on along the minus strand of JAZKBD010000053.1, from coordinate 40,722 downwards.
GCTGGCCAGCTTGCGCCGGTGATCGCGCATTGCGGCATCGCGGCGTTCAAGCGCATCGTCGTCGCCTACGAACCGGTCTGGGCGATCGGCACCGGGCGCACCGCCAGTCCGGCGCAGGCGCAGGAGGTCCACGCGCTCCTGCGTAGCCAGCTCGCCAGGGACGATGCTAGAATTGCCGGTTCGACCCGCATCGTTTACGGCGGCAGCGTCAAACCCGGCAATGCCGCCGAGTTGTTTGCCGAAGCCGACATCGATGGCGGCCTGATCGGCGGCGCGGCGTTGCAGGCCACCGATTTTCTTTCGATTTGTGCGGCGGCAAGCTGAGCTTGGCTTCGCACGGGAAACACACATGCTGTTCACGATTTTCAGCGTCTTCTACGTTCTCATCGCCGCGGCGATGATCGTGCTGATCCTGATGCAGCGCGGCGACGGCGCCAACGCGGGCGCCAGCTTCGGCGGCGGTGCATCCGGCACGGTGTTCGGCGCGCGCGGCGCAGCCAGCTTCCTCACCCGCACCACCGCCGCGCTGGCCACGATCTTCTTCTTGCTCAGCCTCGGCATGGGCATTTACCTGAGCCACAACGGCGTCAAGCCGAATGTCCAGCAGACGCTCGGCGTGATGGCCGGCGCCGCCAGTTCGGCACCCGCGAGCTTTGGGCCCGCGGCAAGTGCACCTGCCGCCAGCGCACCCGCATCATCGGTGCCTGCGCAGCAATCGGCAGTGCCGACTGTGCCGGCGCAACAATCCGAAGTTCCTGTCGCGCCGAAGGCTTCTGCGCCGGCAAGTTCGGCACCATCGAGCAGTGCGCCGGACGGTTCGCATTGATTTAATTTTTTTGCTTGTGTGGAAAATCGGGCACATGGATGTGCCCGGCGGATCCCATGGATGGGTACCTATGCCCAGGTGGCGGAATTGGTAGACGCACTACCTTGAGGTGGTAGCGGGTAACTCCGTGGGGGTTCGAGTCCCCCCTTGGGCACCACTTTGACGACGCGCGGTTGCGAATTCGCACCGCGCGTTTTTTTGCCGCCTTCGGACAGAGCCCATCACGCGTGAAAGCTCCGCGGGGGTGAACATCGTGTCGTGATTGCGGCATCGGCCAGCGCATGAGAAAATCCCAAAGCTAACGCGGACGATCCTCATGCTTGAGAACTACTGGCCCATCCTGCTGTTCCTGTGTGTGGCCGGCGCCATCGGCGTCGCGCTGATCGTCATCGGCTGGATCGCCGGGCCGCGGCATCCCACTGCCGAGAAGGAATCGCCATACGAGTGCGGGTTCGAGGCGTTCGAAGGCACGCGCATGCAGTTCGACGTGCGCTATTACCTGATCGCGATCCTGTTCATCCTGTTCGACCTGGAAATCGCTTTCCTGTTTCCGTGGGCGACGGTGTTCTCGAAGATCGGCATCACGGCGCTGGTGGAGATGTTCACGTTCCTGCTGCTGCTGGTGGTGGGCTACATCTACGTGTGGAAAAAAGGTGCGCTCGAATGGGACTGATCTCCACAGTCGACAAGGTGATGCACAATCCGGTGCCGATCGGCAAGGTCGACGACATCCTGCGCCCGGAAGCCGACAACCCGATCGTGCAGCGCGGTTTCGGCGTCACCACCGTGGACGCGCTGTTCAACTGGGCGCGCACCGGTTCGATGTGGCCGATGACGTTCGGGCTCGCGTGCTGCGCGGTGGAGATGATGCACGCGGGCGCCTCGCGGCTCGACCTCGACCGCTACGGCGTGATCTTTCGTCCCTCGCCGCGCCAGTCCGACGTGATGATCGTCGCCGGCACGCTGGTGAACAAGATGGCGCCGGCGCTGCGCAAGGTGTACGACCAGATGCCCGATCCGAAGTGGGTGATCTCGATGGGCAGTTGCGCGAACGGCGGCGGTTACTACCACTATTCGTATTCGGTGGTGCGCGGCTGCGACCGCATCGTGCCGGTGGACGTGTATGTGCCGGGCTGTCCGCCGACCGCCGAGGCGCTGGTTTACGGGATTCTGCAATTGCAGAAGAAGATCCGCCGCACCAACACGATTGCACGCTGACCCATGAGCCAGCCCACCCCCGAACAACTGGCCGATCGCCTGCGTGCGCGTTTCGGCGACAGGATCGACAACGTCGCGGTTTCGGTCGGGCAGACTACGATCGAGGTCACGCCCGCGCACCTGATCGAGGTTTGCACCGCGTTGCGCGACGAAGCCGAGTTCCGCTTCGAGCAGTTGACCGATCTGTGCGGCGTCGATTTCCTCTCGTTCGGCGAAGGCGAGTGGGAAACCTCGCAGGTCGCGACCAAGGAGGGTTTCAGCCGCGGCGTGCAGGGCGACAACGTGCAAGGCCGCTTCGGTTGGGCGGATCGTCCGCAGCATCCGCAATTCCTGCGCCGCTTCGCTTCGGTCGTGCACCTGATTTCCTACGCGCACAACGTCCGCCTGCGCGTGCGCTGCTTTGCGCCGGAGGATGCCCTTCCGGTCATGCCGTCGCTCACGGGCGTGTGGCCTGTCGCCAACTGGTACGAGCGCGAGGCGTTCGACCTGTACGGCATCGTCTACGAAGGCCACCCGGATTTGCGTCGCATCCTCAGCGACTATGGTTTCGTCGGACACCCGTTCCGCAAGGACTTCCCGCTGATCGGCAACGTCGAAGTGCGTTACGACCCGGAGGCCAGGCGCGTGGTGTACGAACCCGTCACCTCGGTGACGCCGCGGGTGACCGTGGCGCGCGTGGTGCGCGAGGACTCGCGCTGGCCGACTTCGCGCGAAGAAGCCGCCGACGACTGGAAGGACAACTGAAATGCCGGAAGGACAGACATTGGGACCGGCGCTCGAAGTGGGCGGCGACACCGGCGAAATCCGCAGCTACACGATGAACTTCGGTCCGCAGCACCCGGCCGCGCACGGCGTGCTGCGCCTGGTGATGGAGATGGAAGGCGAGACCATCCTGCGCATCGATCCGCACATCGGGCTGCTGCACCGCGCCACCGAGAAGCTGGCGGAATCCAAGCCGTACAATCATTCGATCGGCTACATGGATCGGCTCGACTACGTGTCGATGATGTGCAACGAGCACGCCTACGTGCTTGCGATCGAACAGTTGATGGGGATCACGCCGCCCGAGCGCGCGCTGTGGATCCGCACGCTGTTCGACGAGGTCACCCGCATCCTCAATCACCTGATGTGGGTCGGCTCCAACGCGCTCGACCTGGGTGCGATGGCGGTGTTCCTGTACGCGTTCCGCGAGCGCGAGGAACTGATGGATTGCTACGAGGCGGTGTCGGGCACGCGCATGCACGCCACGTATTACCGCCCCGGTGGCGTGTACCGCGACTTGCCCGGCAAGATGATCCAGTACAAGGAATCACCGTGGCACAAGGGCAAGGACCTGAAGCGCATGAACGCGTGGCGCGAGGGTTCGCTGCTGGATTTCCTGGATGCGTTCAGCGCCGATTTCCAGCACAAGGTCGATGAGTACGAAGAACTGCTCACCGACAACCGGATCTGGAAGCAGCGCACCGTCGACATCGGCATCGTCACGCCCGAGCAGGCGTATGCGCTCGGCATGACCGGGCCGATGCTGCGCGCGTCCGGCATCGAGTGGGATTTACGCAAGAAGCAGCCGTATGCGAAGTACGCCGAGGTCGATTTCGACATTCCGGTCGGCACGCATGGCGACTGCTACGACCGTTACCTCGTGCGCATGGCCGAGATGCGCCAGTCGGCGCTGATCATCCGCCAGTGCGTGGACTGGCTGAAGAAGAATCCCGGCCCGGTGATGATCGAGAACTACAAGGTCGCGCCGCCCAAGCGCGAGGACATGAAGGAATCGATGGAAGCGTTGATCCATTGGTTCAAGCTGTTCACGGAAGGCTACAGCGTGCCGGCCGGTGAAACCTACGCCGCGGTCGAGGCGCCCAAGGGCGAATTCGGCTGCTACATGATTTCCGACGGCGCCAACAAACCGTTCCGCGTGCACCTGCGCGCGCCCGGTTTCGCGCACCTGTCGTCGATCGACGAAATCACCCGCGGGCACATGCTGCCCGACGTGGTGGCGATGATCGGCACCTACGACCTGGTGTTCGGGGAGGTCGATCGATGAAAGCCAGCGGCAACTTCGACAAGGTCAAGGACGTCGACCCGATGCAGGTGCTGACCGCCGAGACGCGCGCGCACATCGATCATTGGGCTGCGAAGTTTCCGCCGGACCGCAAGCGCTCGGCGCTGATCCAGGGCTTGATGGCGGCGCAGGAACAGAACGGCGGCCACCTCACCGACGAGCTGATGGCGGCGACCGCGAAGTACCTCGACCAGCCGCCGTTGTACGCCTACGAAGTCGCGACGTTCTATTCGATGTTCCAGACCGAACCGGTCGGGCGCCACAACGTCGCCGTGTGCACCAACATCTCGTGCTGGCTCAACGGCGCCGACGGCATCGTGCGGCACTGCGAGAAAAAACTGGGCGTGAAGCTGGGGATGAGCACCGCCGACGGGCGCATCTACCTCAAGAAGGAAGAGGAATGCCTCGCGGCCTGCTGTGGCGCGCCGATGATGGTGGTGGATGGCCACTATCACGAGAACCTCACGCCGGGGAAGGTCGATGAAATTCTGGATGGGTTGAAATAGCCATGGCCGTTGGACCCGCACCGCAGGAACACCAGGTCGTCTACACCACGCTGCATTTCGATACGCCGTGGTCGATCGACAGCTACCGCCAGACCGGCGGCTGGCAGGCATGGGAAAAAATCCTCGCGGAGAAGACCGACCCGGCCGCGATCGTGGACGAGCTGAAGAAAAGCTCGCTGCGCGGACGCGGCGGCGCGGGCTTCCCGACCGGCATGAAGTGGTCGTTCATGCCGCGCACCGCGCCGGGCCAGAAATACATCCTGTGCAATTCGGACGAATCCGAACCCGGCACCTGCAAGGACCGCGACATTTTGAGGTTCAATCCGCACGCGGTGCTGGAAGGCATGGCGATCGCCTGCTACGCGACGGGTTCGACGGTCGCGTACAACTACCTGCGTGGTGAATTCCACCACGAGCCGTTCGAGCACATGGAGCAGGCGCTGCACGAAGCGGAAGCCGCCGGCTTGCTCGGCACCAACATCCGCGGCACCGGCATCGATGTGACGATCCACAACGCGTTGGGCGCGGGCGCCTACATCTGCGGCGAAGAAACCGCGCTGATGGAATCGCTGGAAGGCAAGAAGGGCTGGCCGCGTTACAAGCCGCCGTTCCCGGCCAACTTCGGCCTGTACGGCCGGCCCAGCACCATCAACAACACCGAAACCTACGCATCGGTGCCGGCGATCCTGCGCAAGGGTGCCGACTGGTTCCTCAATCTCGGCAAGCCCAACAATGGCGGTCCGAAGATCTTTTCGGTGTCGGGCCACGTCAACAAACCAGGCAATTACGAAATCCGCCTCGGCACGCCTTTCGCGGAATTGCTGGAGATGGCGGGCGGCGTGCGCAACGGCCACAAGTTGAAGGCGGTGATTCCGGGCGGCTCGTCGATGAAGGTGCTGAAGGCCGACGCGATGATGGCCTGCACCATGGATTACGACTCGATCCGCAACGCGGGCTCGGGCCTGGGTTCGGGCGCCGTGATCGTGATGGACGAAACCACCTGCATGGTGCGCGCATGCGAACGCATCAGCCAGTTCTACCACATGGAATCCTGCGGCCAGTGCACGCCGTGCCGCGAAGGCACCGGCTGGATGCATCGCGTGCTGACGCGCATCGTCGCGGGCGGCGGCACGCAGGAAGACCTGCATCGCCTGAAGGCCATTGCCGGCCAGATCGAAGGACACACCATCTGCGCATTCGGCGAAGCCGCGGCGTGGCCGGTGCAGGCGTTCCTCGCGAATTTCTGGGACGAGTTCGAGTACTACTGCAGGAACGGGCGTTCGATGGTCGACGAGCAGTTCGGAGTCGCGGCATGACGCGACCTCTCGACAACAGCAATGGTCCGCAAATGAACGCGAATGAACGCGAATTTGCTATTGCTCGTCATTCCGGCGCAGGCCGGAATCCATTTTCCGGAATGACGAAGATCAACATGGATCCCGGCTTTCGCCGGGATGACGGCATGAATGGAGTGGCGGCATGAGCGCGCAACCGAAAGACACCGCGCCGCCGGTCGAGATGGTCGAATTCGAGGTCGACGGCCATCCGGTCAGCGCGCCCAAGGGTTCGACGATCATCCAGGCCACCGACGCCGCGCAGATTCCGGTGCCGCGCTTCTGCTACCACGACAAGCTGCCGATCGCGGCCAGTTGCCGCCAGTGCATGGTGGAAGTGGAGCAGGGCGGCAAGCTGATCCCGAAGCCGCAGCCCGCGTGCGCGACGCCGGTCGCGCCGGGCATGAAGGTGTTCACGCGCTCGCCGAATGCATTGAAGTGGCAGCGCAACACCATGGAATTCCTGCTGATCAACCATCCACTGGATTGCCCGATCTGCGACCAGGGCGGCGAGTGCGAACTGCAGGACGTGTCGATGGGCTACGGCCGCTCGGTGTCGCGTTTCACCGAACGCAAGCGCACCGTCGCGGACGAGAACATCGGGCCGCTGGTGGCGACCGAGATGACGCGCTGCATCCACTGCACGCGCTGCGTGCGTTTCGTGGGCGAGGTCGCGGGCACCTACGAACTCGGCGACATGAGCCGCGCCGACAGCCACGTGGTCGGCACCTACATCGGCCGCACCATCGAATCCGAACTGTCCGGCAACGTGATCGACGTGTGCCCGGTCGGCGCGCTCACCGACAAGGTGTTCCAGTTCAAGGCACGCGCCTGGGAACTGATCGCGAAGCCGTCGATCGGCTACCACGATGCGCTCGGTTCCAACCTGTGGCTGCACACCAAGCGCGGCCAGGCAGTGCGCGCGGTGCCGCGTGACAACGAAGCGATCAACGAGTGCTGGTTGTCCGACCGCGACCGCTACAGCCACCAGGGTTTGTACGCAGACGATCGGGCCGACAAGCCGATGATCCGCAAGGGCGGCGAGCTGGTCGAGGTCGAATGGGACGAAGCGATTGCGTTTGTCGCGGCGGGCTTGAAGAAGGCCGGCAGTGACGTGGGCGCGCTGGTCGCGCCGCTGACGTCGTGCGAGGAAGGCGCGTTGCTCGCCGACTTGTTGCGCGGCCTGGGCAGCGATCGCATCGACCATCGCCTGCGCGTGCAGGATTTCAGCGATGGCGGCCCATCCGGCGCCACGTTCGAGATGCCGGTCGCGGACGTCGGCGAGGTTTCGGCGGCACTGATCATCGGCAGCAACCCGCGCCACGAGATGCCGCTGCTGGGCCATCGCCTGCGCCACGCCAGCCGGCACGATCCGTCGAAGCATCCGGCATCGAACCCGGCGCACTACGACATTTCCGAGGTGCACGGCGGGAAGATCTTTGCGATCAATCCCGTGCACTTCTCCGGCAACATCGACCTCGCGGGCGAAAAAGTGTTCGCGCCGCAGGACTTCGTCGATGTGCTGCTGATCACGGCAAAGGCCGCGGGCGTGCAAAGCGACGACCGTGAATTGGCCGACGCGATCGCCACGGCCGATGACAAAGAGGACGCACGCACGTGGACCGCGGCGTTGCGCGACGCGTCATCCTCGGTGGTGATCCTGGGCGACGCCGCCACACAGCATCCGCGGGCGTCGTGGCTGCGCGCGCTGGCGCGCGGCATCGCCAAGGCCACGAACAGCGCCTGCAACGAATTGCCATCGGGCGCGAACGCTGTCGGTCTCGCCCGCGTGGGTGCGCAGTCGGCTGGAGGCGCGAAGGCGATTCTCGAAAACGCACCGAAAGCGCTGATCACCTGGCAGGCGGGTTCGCAGGACACGTTTTCGCCCGCGGCCTACGACAAGGCGCGCGAAGGCGCGGAGTTCTATCTGTATGCCGGCGCGTATGCCTGCGAAGGCGTGCAGCGCACGGCCGACGCGGTGCTGCCGCTGGGGTTGCCGCCTGAAATCGACGGCACCTACGTGAATGCCGATGGCGTCGTGCAGAAGGTCGCGGCGGGTTCGGTGTTGCCGGGCGACGCGCGGCCGGGCTGGAAAGTCTTGCGCGCGCTCGGTGCGGCATTGGGCGTCGCCGGTTTCGATTTCATCGAACTGGCCGACGTGCACGCGCGCATTGCCGATCGCATCCATGCGCCGGCTGCCGCGAAAGCCGGCGCGCTTGCACCGCGCGCAGCAACAACGGCAGGAAAGCTGACACGCGTCGCCACCGTCGGCATCTACCGCACCGACGCGGTGGTACGCCGCGCCAAGGCGTTGCAGGCGCATCCGCTCAATTGTGCACCGGCCGTGCGCATCAACGCCGATGTCGCGCGCGCGCTGGGCGTGATCACGGGCGCGAAAGCGGACGTCAACGGTACGGTGCTGCCGGTCGTCGTCGATGCCGCGGTGCCGAACGGGTGCGCCTGGATCGAGGCGGGCCACGCCGCCACCGCATCACTGCCGCCGCACGGCGCCGAACTCACCATCAAGGCGGTGACCGCATGATGAGCCTGTCCTCCGACCCGATGATCTTCCTGTGGACGCTGGTGAAGATCCTCGTCATCGCGGTGCCGCTGATCATCTGCGTGGCGATGTACGTGTGGTGGGAACGCAAGGTGATCGGCTGGATGCACGTACGCATCGGGCCGAACAAGATCGGCCCGTTCGGCCTGCTGCAGGCGTTCGCCGACGTGGTGAAGCTCCTGATCAAGGAGATCATCATCCCGACCAACGCCAACCGCTTCCTGTATTTCACCGCGCCGCTGCTGTCGGTGATCCCGGCGCTGGCGGTGTGGGCGGTGATCCCGTTCGGCAATGGCGTGGTGCTCTCCAACGCCAACGCGGGCGTGCTGTACGTGCTGGCGATGAGTTCGCTGGGCGTGTACGGCATCATCCTCGCGGGCTGGGCGTCGAACTCGCGCTATGCGTTGCTGGGCTCGATGCGTTCGGCTGCGCAGATGATCTCCTACGAAATCTGCATCGGCATGGCGCTGGTGTGCGTGCTGGTGCTGGCCGGCAGCCTCAACTTCACGGCGATCGTCGAAGCGCAGGCCGGCGGCAAGGGTTTGTTCGACTGGTTCTGGCTGCCGCTGCTGCCGGTGTTCCTGGTGTTCTACATCTCCGGCGTGGCCGAGACCAACCGTTTGCCGTTCGACGTCGCCGAAGGCGAATCGGAAATCGTGGCCGGCTTCCACGTGGAATATTCGGGCTCCGTGTTCGCGCTGTTCTTCCTGGCCGAATACGCCAACATGATCCTGATGTCGTTCCTGGTGTCGGTGCTGTTCATGGGCGGCTGGCTCAGTCCGTTCCAGGGCTGGCATCTCGGCTGGTTCTCGCAAGCCGGCTGGTGGTGGCTGATCCTGAAATTCTTCGTGTTCGCGACGTCGCTTATCTGGCTGCGCGCGACCTTCCCGCGTTACCGCTACGACCAGATCATGCGGCTCGGCTGGAAGGTGTTCATCCCGATCTCGATCGTGTGGATTTTCGTGGCGGGCATCTTCCGGTATTTCAACGTGGTGACGATAGGGCATTGAGATGGGCATCACGAATAACCGAGTCGTCGAATATCTCAAGAGCCTGTTGCTGCTGGAACTCGCCAGCGGCTTGTGGCTGACCTTGAAATACATGTTCAAGCCGAAGTTCACGATCTATTTCCCGATGGAAACCATCCCGCGTTCGGTGCGCTTCCGCGGGCTGCACGCGCTGCGCCGCTACCCGAACGGCGAGGAGCGCTGCATCGCCTGCAAGCTGTGCGAGGCGGTGTGCCCGGCGCTCGCGATCACCATCGATTCCGCGCCGCGCGCGTCGGACGGCCAGCGCCGCACCACGCGCTACGACATCGACCTGTTCAAGTGCATCTACTGCGGCTTCTGCGAGGAAAGCTGCCCGGTCGATTCGATCGTGCTGACCGACATCCTGGAGTACCACATGGAACGCCGCGGCGAGAACATCATCACCAAGCCGCAACTGCTGGCGATGGGCGATCGCTTCGAGCAATCCATCGCGGCCAATCGCGCGGTGGATGCCGCATACCGATGAAACATTTTCGACTCATGCCCCCACCCCAACCCTCCCCCGCAAGCGGGGGAGGGAGTTGGTTTGCCTTCCCCCGCTTGCGGGGGAAGGTGCCCGACAGGGCGGATGGGGGGAATCCAGATCAAGCCATTGGGTGAACTGATCCATGCACGGCATTTTCCAGATGGTCTGCTTCATCGCCTTCGCCGCGGTCGCGGTGGGCGCGGCGCTGGCGGTGGTGTCGGTGAAGAACACCGTGCACGCGGTGCTGGCGCTGGTGCTGACGTTCTTCTCGACCGCGTGCCTGTGGATCCTGGCTGAGGCCGAGTTCCTCGGCTTGGCGCTGGTGGTGGTGTACGTCGGCGCGGTGATGGTGCTGTTCCTGTTCGTGGTGATGATGCTCGACATCGACCTCGAACCGCTGCGCGAGGGCTTCACGAAATACCTGCCGGTCGGCATCGGCGCCGCGGTGATCATGCTGGTCGAGATGCTGGGCATCATCGGCGTGCGCGCGTTCAACGTGCAGCCGGGCCCGAATCCCGCCGGCGTTTCGAACGTCGAATGGCTCGGCACCGCGTTGTTCACGCATTTCCTGCTGCCGTTCGAGATCGCGGCCTTGATCCTGACGGTCGGCCTGGTCGCGGCGGTGGTGCTGGCGCTGCGGGTGCGCACGTTCTCCAAGCACCAGAATCCGGCCGCGCAATCCGCGACCCGCGCCGCGGGCCGCGTGCGCATGGTGAAGATGGCCACCGTTGCGCGTCCCGCACCGACGTCCATGCCCGACCCCGCCGAGGAGCCGCACGCGTGAGCATTCCTCTTTCCTGGTACATCGTGTTCGCGACGGTGCTGTTCTGCATCTCGATCGCGGGCATCTTCATCAACCGCAAGAACGTGATCGTGCTGCTGATGTGCATCGAGCTGATGCTGCTCGCCGTCAACACCAATTTCGTCGCGTTCTCGCGCTTCCTCGGCAATCCGTCGGGACAGGTGTTCGTGTTCTTCATCCTGACGGTGGCGGCCGCGGAATCCGCCATCGGCCTCGCGATCGTCGTCTTGATGTTCCGCAATCGCCGCACGATCAATGTCGGCGAGATCGATTCGCTGCGTTACTAGGGAGAGGCCAGTGCTACATCGTCACATGCGACGCCGCGCCTCCTTCGACGCGGCCAACCGGGTAAACCGTATCGAGGTGCAAGCGTGATCAGCCAGAACCTTTTGATCGTGCTGGCCGCGGCGCCGCTGGTGGGCGCGCTGATCGCGGGTCTGCTGCGCAACCAGATCGGCCGCGCCGGCTCGGCGGGCATTGCGATCGTGTCGGTGGCGGTTTCGTTCGCGCTGTCGTGCGTGGTGTTCTACCAGCTCGTCTGGGGCGCAGCGCCGATCTTCAACCACAACGTCTACACGTGGCTGGAAGTCGGCAAGTTCACCATCGGCATCGGCTTCCTGGTCGACCGGCTGACCGCGTTGATGCTGGTGGTCGTCACCTTCGTGTCGCTGATGGTGCACATCTACACCATCGGTTACATGAGCGACGACCCGGGTTTCCAGCGCTTCTTCGCCTACATCGCGCTGTTCACCTTCTCGATGCTGATGCTGGTGCTGGCCAACAACTTCCTGCAGCTGTTCATCGGCTGGGAACTGGTGGGCCTGGTGTCGTACTTGTTGATCGGATTCTGGTTCGAGCGCCCGAGTGCGAGCTTCGCCGCGTTGAAGGCGTTCCTGGTCAATCGCGTAGGCGACTTCGGTTTCATCCTCGGCATCGCCTGCGTGCTGTACGCGTTCCACACGCTGGATTACTCGGCCGTGTTCGCGCAGGCGCCCGATCTTGCCGGCCGCACCATCGAAGTCGTCGGCGGGCACCCGTGGTCGCTGGCCACGCTGATCTGCCTGCTGCTGTTCGTGGGCGCCTGCGGCAAGTCCGCGCAGGTGCCATTGCACGTGTGGCTGCCCGATTCGATGGAAGGCCCGACCCCGATCTCGGCGCTGATCCACGCAGCGACCATGGTCACCGCGGGCATCTTCATGGTGGCGCGCATGTCGCCGCTGTACGAGATGTCGACGACCGCGCTGTCGGTGGTGCTGATCGTGGGCGCGACCACCGCATTCTTCATGGGCTTGGTCGGTATCGTGCAGAACGACATCAAGCGCGTGATCGCCTATTCGACGTTGTCGCAGCTCGGCTACATGGTCGTCGCGCTCGGCGTGTCGGCCTATGCCGCCGGCATCTTCCACCTGATGACGCACGCCTTCTTCAAGGCGCTGCTGTTCCTCGGTGCGGGCTCGGTGATCGTGGCGATGCACCACGAGCAGGACATGCGCCGCATGGGCGGCCTGCGCAAATACATGCCGGTCACCTGGATCACGATGTGGATCGGCTCGCTGGCGCTGGTGGCGACGCCGGGCTTCTCCGGGTTCTTCTCGAAGGACCAGATCATCGAGGCGGTGGGCGCGTCGCACATCTTCGGTTCCACGTATGCGTACTGGTGCGTGCTGCTGGGCGTGTTCGTCACCGCGCTGTACAGCTTCCGCCTGTTGTACATGACCTTCCACGGCAAGGAGCGCTTCAAGGTGGTGGGCCACGGGCACGGCCGCGTCGAAGGCGGGCCGCATACCAAGTCGACGTCCGACGATCCGCACCACGCGCACAACCCGGGCGAACTCGAACACCCGCCAAAGGAATCGCCGTGGGTGATCACCGTGCCGCTGGTGCTGCTGGCGATCCCGTCGGTCATCATCGGCTGGTTCACGATCCAGCCGTTGTTGTACGGCGGCTGGTTCGGCAGCGCGATCAAGGTGCTGCCCGGCCACGACGTGCTGGCGCACATGGCCGAGGAATTCCACGGCACCGTGCCGATGTTCGTGCACAGCTTCATCTCCGCGCCGTTCTGGATCATGGTCGCGGGTTTCGCGGTCGCAACGTACGTGTACCTTTTCAATCCCGCGATCGCGGATCGCGCCGCGCGGATGTTCTTGCCGATCTTCAGGATGCTCACCCGCAAATACTGGGTGGACGAGGTGTACTACAACCTGTTCGCGCGCGGCGGCGTGAAGCTGGGCCGCGCGTTCTGGAAGGGCGGCGATCGCGCGGTGCTGGACGGTGTGATGATCGATGGTTCCGCATCGGTGGTCGAGCGCAGCTCACGCGTGTTCCGGCGCCTGCAGACCGGATTTTTGTATCACTACGCATTCGCGATGATCGTCGGCTTGATCTTGCTGCTGGGCGGGTTGTGGTTGTGGGGGTTGAGATGATGCGGGCGATGAATGACGGGACCCGGGACCCGGAACCCGGGTCCCGAAAGAAGCCCCTGGATCGGGCTTCGCAAAGGGCAGCCCAGCCCAACCTGGGTGTTTTGGCATCCTCAAATGCGATTGGAACGCGACAGGCGCTGCTTGGCACTTCCCGGTCCCGGGTCCCGGGTCCCGGGTCCCGAATCAAGGAACCCGCATGACCAACTGGCCCATCCTCAGCGTCCTGGTCTGGTTTCCGTGCCTTGGCGCGATCGTCGTGTTGCTGGCGGGCAACGTGCGTCCGCATCTCGCGCGCTGGCTGACGCTGGCATTCAGCGTCATCACGTTCGCGCTGAGCCTGGTGATGCTGACGCAGTACCAGATCGGCCCCGGCGGCTTCCAGTTGCAGGAAAACCTGCGCTGGATTCCGGGCATCAACACCAGCTACCACATGGGCGTGGACGGCATCGCGGTGGCGTTGATCGTGCTGACCACCTTCACGTCGATCCTGGTGATCGGTGGCGCGTGGCAGGTGATCAAGGACAAGGTGCACCAGTACATGGCCGCGATGCTGGTGCTGGAAGGCCTGCTGATCGGCGTTTTCTGCGCGATGGATGCGCTGCTGTTCTACCTGTTCTTCGAAGCCATCCTGATCCCGATGTTCTTCCTGATCGGCATCTGGGGCGGACCGCGGCGCGTGTACGCGACGCTGAAGTTCTTCATCTACACGTTCTTCGGTTCGATCTTCTTCCTGGTCGGCCTGCTCTACATGTACCACCGCGCGGGCAGCTTCGATCTGCCGACGTTGTGGGCTTTCCCGTTCACGATGCAGGAACAGAGCTGGCTGTTCTTCTCGTTCCTGATCGCGTTCGCGGTGAAGACGCCGATGGTGCCGGCGCACACGTGGTTGCCGGATGCGCACGTGGAGGCGCCGACCGGCGGCTCGGTGATCCTGGCCGCGATCATGCTGAAGGTGGGCACTTACGGCTTCATCCGCTTCTCGCTGCCGATCGTGCCGGATGCCTCGCAGCACTTCGCGTGGCTGGTGATCCTGCTCAGCCTCATCGCGATCATCTACATCGGTTACGTCGCGCTGGTGCAGCTGGACATGAAGAAGCTGGTCGCGTATTCGTCGATCGCGCACATGGGCTTCGTCACGCTGGGCCTGTTCATCGTGTACATGCTGGCGCGCGGGCAGCACGACGTGCAGACCGCGCAACTCGGCGTGCAGGGCGCGGTGGTGCAGATGATCTCGCACGGCTTCGTGTCGGGCGCGCTGTTCACCTGCATCGGCGTGATGTACGACCGCCTGCACACGCGCGAGATTGCGGCCTATGGCGGATTGGCGAAAGTGATGCCTTGGTTCGCGGCGTTCTGGGTGTTGTTCGCGATGGCGAATTGCGGCCTGCCGGGCACCTCGGGATTCGTCGGCGAGTTCATGGTGATCCTGTCCGCGTTCACCGCCAATCCGTGGATCGCGCTGTTCGCCGCGTACTCGCTGATCATCGGTGCGGCCTACACCCTCTGGCTGGTCAAGCGCATCGTGTGGGGCGTCGCGCCGAGCCAGCAGGCCGCGGCGATGCCACCGATGAATGCGCGCGAAGCGTGGGTACTGACGGCGTTCGCGGTCGCGGTGCTGGCGATGGGTGTGTACCCGTGGCCGCTGATGCACCTGATGGATTCTTCGGTCGCCCAGCTGGTTGCGCACGTGATGGTGACGAAAATCTGACGCTCTCGAAAAGTGCAGGCAGGGACGCCGACTTTCGATTCTCGCGATCAGGGATGATCGCAAAGGAAACAACCTCATGATTTCGCTCAATGACCTGTTGGTGATCCTGCCGGAGCTGTACCTGACCGCCGCGGCGTGCCTGGTGCTGCTGTTCGACGTGTTCATCAAGGACGATCAGCGCGATGCCACCCACTGGGTCGCGATCATCGTGATGCTGGTCGGCATCTTCCTCGTGATCCACGGCCAGACGCCGCAGACCGTCACTGCGTTCGGCGGCATGTTCGTGCGCGACCACATGGCCGAGATCCTGAAGGCCACCGTGCTGATCGCGACGGTGCTGATGTTCGTGATGGCGCGGCCGTGGCTGAAGGATCGCCAACTGTTCTTCGGCGAGTTCTACTCGTTGTCGATCTTTTCGGTGCTGGGCGTGATGTTCCTGGTATCGGCGGGCAGCCTGATCACCGTGTACCTCGGCCTCGAGCTGTTCGCGCTGCCGGCCTTCGCGTTGGTCGCGCTGAATCGCGAGTCGAAGCTTTCATCCGAAGCCGCGATCAAGTTCTTCGTGCTGGGCGCGCTCGCCTCGGGCCTGCTGCTGTTTGGCATGTCGCTGATCTACGGCGCCACCGGCACGCTCGACCTGCAGGCGATCTTCGCCGCGGTCGGCACCACCGCGCATCCGCACCTGCTGCAATTCGGACTGGTGTTCCTGGTGGTAGGCATCGGCTTCGAATTCGGCGCGGTGCCGTTCCACATGTGGCTGCCCGACGTGTACGAAGGCGCGCCCACGCCGGTCGCGATGTACATCAGCGCGGTGCCGAAGCTCGCGGCGGTGGGGCTCGCGTACCGGCTGCTCGAAACGGGCTTGGGTCCGCTCGCGCATGACTGGCGGATGATGCTCGCGATCATGGCAGCGCTGTCGCTGGTTGTCGGCAACGTGGTCGCGATCGCGCAGGCCAACCTGAAGCGCATGCTGGCGTATTCCACCATCTCGCACATGGGCTTCGTGTTCCTGGGGCTCGCCAACCCGACGCCGGAAGGCTATTCGTCGGCGTTGTTCTACGCGGTGTGTTTCGCGCTGATGGAAACCGTGGCCTTCGGCGTGATCCTGGCGCTGGCCCGCAAGGGCTTCGAATGCGAGATGATCGACGACCTGAAGGGCCTCAATCGCCGCTCGCCGTGGTTCGCGGGCATGATGGCGATCTCGATGTTCTCGCTGGCCGGCATCCCCCCGCTGTGGGGTTTCGCCGCCAAGGTGCTGGTGCTGAAAAGCGCGATCGACGGCGGCATGCTCTGGCTCGCAATCGTCGCGATCATCTGCTCGATCATCGGCCTGTTCTACTACCTGCGCGTGGTCAAGGTGATGTACTTCGACGTGCCCGCCGAAGGGGTCGAGCCGCTCGCAGCGAAATCCGACTTCACGCTGCGCTGGCTGCTGTCGATCAACGCGCTGGGCCTGATCGCGATGATCGGCTTCTCCGGCGTGCTGTACGCGTGGTGCCAGGCGGCGTTTTGATGCGATCGTCCCTGATCGCTGCGCCGCGTGAACTCTGCGCACGGCGCATCCGCACGTGTCGTCAATCACCGGAATGGCCTTCCATGGCCTGACTTTTCACAACAGCCACTTCGCGCGGAGACCCTCGCAAATGCAGCCCCAGGGAGGCGCTGGCTGCGCGGTGGCGGTTGCAAAAAACCGCCGCTGGCGCCATAATGCGCGTTCCCTGTTGCGGGGTGGAGCAGTCTGGCAGCTCGTCGGGCTCATAACCCGAAGGTCGCAGGTTCAAATCCTGCCCCCGCTACCAGGCCTTTGTCAGGGAAGCTGCTCGGTCCCTGATCCGCAGGACGCGGAACGCCGACTACTGGAAGCGAAAACGGCGACTTAAGGAATGGGCCTTGTGCCCATTTTTTATTTCCGGAATTCATGGAACGCGATGGAGACCGAAGCAATCGTCGCACGCGTGGCACCGGCCCTCAGGGAATTGGGCCTGGAGTGCCTGGGCGTTGAATGGAACGCCGGACACGGCGGTGGCTTGCTGCGCGTCTACATCGATTTGCTGCAGCACGAGGGCGACGCGGCGAACGCGGTGAGCGTGGACGATTGCGAAGCGGCCAGCCGCGAAATTTCGGCGTTGCTGGACGTGGACGACCTGATCCCCGGGCATTACGTGCTGGAAGTTTCGTCGCCCGGGATCGAGCGGCCGCTGTTCAACGCTGCGCAGTTCGCGCGTTTCCTGGGCGAAGAAGCCAAGGTCACGCTGAAGCTGCCGCGCGATGGACGCCGGCGCCTGCGCGGCAGGATCGCGGCAGTGGACGGCAAGCGCATCGGCATGGACGTGGATGGCGTGCGGATGGACATCGCCGACGACGAAATCGAAAGCGCGCACCTGGTCCCCGACTGGGATGCGCTGGGTTACACGCCGAAGCCGAAGCCCGGCAAGGCGCCGAAGGATTCGAAAGGAAGCTCCCGCAAGCGGGGGCACTGACAGGCCGGTTCGGCCAGCAACGCGGCACGCGACAGCGCGCGCCGGATGGAGATCGAGATGAATCGCGACTTGTTGATGATCGTGGAATCCGTGGCCGCCGAGAAGGCCGTGTCGCACGACGTGATTTTCGGTGCGCTCGAGGCAGCGCTGGCGACGGCCGCCAAGAAGCGCTATCCCGACGAGGAACCCGATATCCGCGTCGCCATCGATCAGGAAACCGGCGACTACGAAACGTTCCGCCGCTGGGAAGTGATCGCCGACGACGGCGAGATGGAATCGCCCGACTGGCAGTTGCGCCTGATGGACGCCGAGGACGAGCGCCCCGGCGCGCAGGTCGGCGAGTACATCGAACAGCAGATCGAGAATCCAGAGTTCGGCCGCATCACCGCGCAGGCCGCCAAGCAGGTGATCGTGCAGCGTATCCGCGAGGCCGAGCGCGCGCAGGTGGTCGATGCATTCAAGGATCGCGTGGGCGAACTGGTCAACGGTGTCGCCAAGCGCGTCGAGCGCGGCAACATCTACCTCGACCTCGGCGGCAAGGCCGAGGCGTTCATTCCGCGCGACAAGGCCATCCCGCGCGAGGTGGTGCGCGTGGGTGATCGCGTGCGTGGCTACCTGTTCGAGGTGCGCGCGGAATTGCGCGGCCCGCAGTTGTTCGTGTCGCGTACCGCGCCGGAATTCATGATGGAACTTTTCAAGCTGGAAGTGCCGGAAGTCGGCCAGGGGATCGTCGAGATCCGCGCCTGCGCGCGCGATGCCGGCGACCGCGCCAAGATCGCGGTGGAGGCACATGACAAGCGCACCGATCCGATCGGCGCCTGCATCGGCATGCGCGGTTCGCGCGTGCAGGCCGTGTCGAACGAATTGAATGGCGAGCGCATCGACATCGTGCTGTGGAACGACGCGCCGGCGCAGTTCGTGATCAACGCGATGGCGCCGGCCGAAGTGCAGTCGATCATCGTCGACGAAGACAAGCACTCGATGGACATCGCGGTGGCCGAGGACAAGCTGAGCCAGGCGATCGGCCGCGGCGGCCAGAACGTGCGCCTCGCGAGCAAGCTGACCGGCTGGGACCTGAAGGTGATGACGCAGGACCAGGTCGCCGCCAAGAGCGAGGCCGAACAGGAATCCGCGCGCAAGCTGTTCATGGACAAGCTCGAAGTCGACCAGGAAATCGCAAACATCCTGGTGCAGGAAGGCTTCTCGACCGTCGAGGAAATCGCCTACGTGCCGACCGGCGAATTGCTGGCGGTCGAGGGCTTCGACGAGGACATCGTCGAGGAGCTGCGTTCGCGCGCGAAGGACGCGCTGCTCACCGAGGCGCTCGCGGTCGAGGAAAACCTCGACGAGAACGCGCCGTCGGAAGAATTGCTGGCGCTGGAAGGCATGGACGAGGAGACCGCCTACGCGCTGGCGGAGCGCGGCATCGTCACGACCGACGACCTGGCCGATCAGGCGATCGACGACCTGATCGACATCGAAGGCATGGACGAGGATCGTGCGGGCGCATTGATCATGGCCGCACGTGCACCCATGCTCGCAAAGATGGAACAGGAAGCGGGAAGTCCCTGATC
>JAZKBD010000053.1:5660-21701 GCA_040388785.1 Pseudomonadota bacterium | reverse complement strand
GCGTCTCGATCGCACTGCAACGCGCATCGGCGCTGAAGACACAAGAGGTACGACACGATGTCGGATATCACAATCAGGCAACTGGCGAACATGGTGGGCACGCCCGAGGACAAGCTCCTCGCGCAGCTTGCCGACGCCGGCATGCAATTCGAAGGCCCCGACCAGGTCATCAGCAATCGCGAGAAGACCAAATTGCTTGATTTCCTGCGCCGCAACCACGGCAAGCAGGAATCCGCTGCGGCCGCCGCGCCGAAACAGATCACG
The DNA here is from genome assembly GCA_040388785.1 of Pseudomonadota bacterium. Classification (GTDB taxonomy): domain Bacteria; phylum Pseudomonadota; class Gammaproteobacteria; order Xanthomonadales; family Rhodanobacteraceae; genus 66-474. The sequence goes on along the minus strand of JAZKBD010000053.1, from coordinate 21,437 downwards.
CTGAAGCGCCGCAAGGTCAGCGAAATCACCGTGGCGGGTGGCCGCGGCGCCAGCGCCAAGACCGTCAATGTCGAAGTGCGCGCACGCCGCACCTACGTCAAGCGCGCCGCGGTTCCGGGCGACGACGTGGTGGACAGCGAGCGCGAGGACGCGCTGCGCAAGCTCAGGGAATCGCAGGAACAGCACGAGCGCGAACTGGCCGAACTCGCCGAGCAGGATCGCCGCCGCAAGGAAGAGCAGCAGAAGCTCGAAGCCGCCGAGGCCGAACGCAAGCGCGCCGAGGAAGAACGCGCGCGAGCGGAAGCCGAAACCGTGACCACGCACGCAGCCGGGCCGGCCGCGAATGGCGAGGCCACCGAAGCGGCTCCCGCGCACGCGCGCCGCCACGAGGCGCCGAAACCGGCGCCGCGCGCCAAGGAAGAAACGCCCGCCCACAAGGCCAAGCGGCGCGGTTCGCATCGCATGCGCGACGATCAGGACGAAGGCCCTGCCCGCTACACGGGTGGCGAACTGCATCTCACCGATGCGGAGCGCGCACGCCGTTCCACCAAGAAGCGCGTCAGGCCGCGCGTCGACCTGTCGGACATCACCGGCCAGCACGGCTTTTCCAAGCCTGTCGCGCCGCAGATGCGCGAAATTCCGATCGGCGAAACCATCGTGGTTGCCGACCTCGCGCAGAAGATGGCGGTCAAAGGTTCCGAAGTGGTCAAGGCGCTGTTCAAGATGGGCACTATGGTGACCATCAACCAGGCCATCGATCACGACACCGCCGCGCTGGTGGTCGAGGAACTCGGCCACAAGGCCGTGGATGCGGCGGAGAAGACGGCCGAAACCGAACTCGCCGCGCACGTCATCACCGATGCAGCGGAGGGCGAGAGGGCTCCGCGCCCGCCGGTCGTGACCATCATGGGCCACGTCGACCACGGCAAGACTTCGCTGCTCGACACCATCCGCCGCACCAAGGTGGCATCGGGCGAAGCCGGCGGCATCACCCAGCACATCGGCGCGTACCACGTGCAAACACCCAAGGGCGTCATCACGTTCCTCGACACGCCCGGCCACGCGGCGTTCACCTCGATGCGTGCGCGCGGCGCGCAGTCCACCGACATCGTGGTGCTGGTGGTCGCGGCCGACGACGGCGTGATGCCGCAGACGGTCGAAGCCATCAACCACGCGCGCGCGGCCAAGGTGCCGTTGATCGTCGCGGTCAACAAGATGGACAAGCCCGAAGCCAATCCGGACAACGTGCGCCAGGGCCTGGCCCAGCACGCAGTGATCCCGGAAGACTGGGGTGGCGACACCCAGTTCGTGCCGGTATCGGCGAAGACGGGTTCGGGCGTCGACAATTTGCTGGAAGCGATCGGCTTGCAGGCCGAATTGATGGAGCTGAAGGCGGTGCCCGACGGACGCGCGTCGGGCGTGGTGATCGAATCCAGCCTCGACAAGGGCCGCGGTCCGGTCGCGACGGTGCTGGTGCAGCAGGGCCTGCTGAAGCGCGGCGACTACGTGGTGTGCGGCATCGAATACGGCCGCGTGCGCGCGCTGTTCGACGAAACCGGCAAGCAGGTCGAAAGCGCCGGTCCGTCGATTCCCGTGCAGATGCTCGGCCTGTCCGGCGTGCCGGAAGCGGGCGACGAATTCGTCGTGGTCGCGGACGAAAAACTGGCGCGCAACGTGGTGTCCGAGCGCGAAGCCCGCCGCCGCGAGAAGCGCCTGGTCACGCGCACCAACACGCTCGAAGACGTGATGGCGATGATGGGCAAGGGCGAGGGCCAACAGACCCTCAACATCCTCATCAAGGCCGACGTGCAGGGTTCCGCCGAGGCGCTGCGCGAATCGCTGTCGGCGATCAGCAACGAGCTCGTGAAGGTCAACGTGATCGCGTCCGGCGTCGGCGGCATCACCGAATCCGATGCCACGCTGGCGGCAGCGTCGAAGGCGCTGCTGATCGGCTTCAACGTGCGCGCAGATGCGTCGGCGCGCCGGGTGATCGAATCGGGTGGCGTGGATCTTCGCTACTTCTCGATCATCTACGACGTGATCGACCAGGTGAAACAGGCGGCTTCGGGCCTGCTCGGCATGGAAGTGCGCGAGGAGATCATCGGCGTCGCCGAGGTCAAGGACGTGTTCCGCTCGTCCAAGTTCGGTGCGATCGCCGGTTGCCAAGTGGTCGAGGGTTCGGTCAAGCGCAGCAAGCCGATCCGCGTGCTGCGCAACGACGTGGTGGTCTTCGAAGGCGAACTGGAATCGCTGCGCCACTACAAGGACAATGTGGACGAAGTGAAGAGCGGCAGCGAATGCGGCATCGGCGTCAAGCAATACAACGACGTCAAGCCGGGCGACCGCATAGAGTGCTTCGAACGCATCGAGGTGGCGCGCACGCTGTAATGTTGAACCCCTCTCCCTCCGGGAGAGGGGCAGGGGTGAGGGTTCGGTGTTGCCCTGCTGATGCAGTCTCACGCAAGACTCGTACCCTCATCCGGCGCTTCGCGCCACCTTCTCCCGGAGGGAGAAGGGAAAAGCTTGCTCATCGGCTCGGCCATATGCCCCAACGCTCCTTCCACCGCACCGATCGCCTCAACGCCGAGCTTCGCCGTGAAGTCGGCACGCTGGTGCATGCAGCCGTGCGCGACCACGCGTTGCCGCAGGCCAGCGTCGTGGACGTGGAGGCCAGCCGCGAGCTGGATGTCGCGACCGTGTGGGTGACGGCGCTGCAGCCGGAACGTTCGGCCGAAGTCGTGAAGGCGCTGAAGCTGCTCGCGAAGGAATTCCGCCACCAGCTCGCGCACACGATGCGCATGCGCCGCGTGCCGGAACTGCGCTTCAAGTACGATGAATCGGTCGACAAAGGCGAGCGGATCGAGCAGCTGTTGCGTGGCTCGGGACCCGGGACCCGGGATTCGGAAGAGCAATAGGTTGGCCGTCATCCCGACGCAGGCCGGGATCCATTTTGCTTTTCAGACAGCGGGCATGGATTACGCATCGCTCCTGTGACGCGCCCTTCTGGCCATCGGCTCCGCCGATGTTCATTTCGGCATCCATGTCTTCGCAGTCCGGCTTTCGCCGGAATGACGAGCGAAAGAACTTCTGCGCATTTCCAAACTTCCAATGACTCACCCCGTGCCCCGCGACGTCACCGGCATCCTGCTGCTCGACAAGCCGCAGGGGATTTCGTCCAACCGCGCGCTGCAGCAGGCGAAACGGCTGTTCGGCGCGGCCAAGGCCGGACACACCGGCAGCCTCGATCCGTTGGCGACGGGACTGCTGCCGATCTGTTTCGGCGAGGCCACCAAGATCGCCGGTTACCTGCTGGGCGCACGCAAGGCGTACGCTGCGGAATGCCGGCTAGGTGTCACCACCGACACCTGCGACAGCGACGGCACGGCGCTGGTCGAGCGTGCGGTGCCGGCGCTGGATGACGCCGCGATCCACGACGCGTTGAAACGCTTCATCGGCCGAATCATTCAAGTCCCGCCGGTGTATTCCGCACTGAAACAGGGCGGCGTGCCGCTGTACAAGCGCGCGCGGCGCGGCGAAATGGTGGAGGCCCCGCCGCGCGAAGTCGAGGTGTTCCGCTTCGACCTCTCGCAAAATCTCGGCGACACGCTGCGCCTGCACGTCGTATGTGGATCAGGCACTTACGTCAGAAGCCTCGTGCGGGATCTTGGCGAAGCGCTGGGCTGCGGTGCTCACCTGACCGCGCTGCGGCGCCTCTGGGTGGAACCTTTCCGTGAACCGCGCCTGTTCACGCTGGACGCACTCGCCGCACTGCGCGACAACAATGTCGATGCGCTCGGCCAAACGCTGCTGCCCGTCGAAGCCGGACTCGCCGATTGGCCCATGCTGCAACTCGACGCCGCCGCGGCCGGCGACGTGGCACATGGCCGCAGGCTGCATGTGGGCGCCGACCCCGGGCGTTATCGCGTGCACTCGCCATCGGGCGCCTTGCTCGCGATCGGTGAAGTGGATGCCGCGGGCGCTTTCAGCATCTTGCGTGGCTTCGTGACCTGACGCTCACAGCAACCGCATCAATTCCGGCCAGATCGGCAACTGGCGTACGCGTACCGTGGTGCCCGCGAAGATCGCGTTGGCGAGCGCCGGTGCGGCGGAAGGGAAGCCCATGTCGAAGGCGCCGGTCGGATTTTCCTGCGAGGGCACCAGGATCACCTGCACGTCGTGCGGCATCTGCGCCATCGTGGCGAGTGGATAATCTTTGAAGCCGCGTTGCGCGACGACGCCATTCTTGATGGTGATGCGTTGGCGCAGCGCCGTGGAAAAACCGTCCAGCGTCGCGCCGACCAGCGCCGCGCGCGCGCCCAGCGGATTGACCACGCGGCCGAGGTCGGCGGCGCACACCACGTTGTGGATCACGAGGCGCGTGCCTTCCATCGACATTTCCACCGCGTGCGCGACGTAGCCGCCGAACGTGAAATGGCAGGCCAGCCCGAAACCGTGTCCGTGCGGGTGCGGCTTGCTCCAGCCGATCGCGTCGGCCGCGAGTTGCAGCACCCAAGACAAGCGTCCGGTGTCGAGCACCGGCCCGCCGTGGCCGCGGTAGGAAAGTTTGCGCGGTTCGCCCAGTAGCGCGAGGCGAAGTTGCAACGCGTCCTGCTTCAGGCCTTGCGCGACCTCGTCGATGAAGCATTCGGTCGCGAACGCGTTGACCGCGTGGGAACTCGCGCGGTAGCTGCCGCGTGGCAACGTCGAGTCCAGCGAAAACCACGCGTACTGCAGGTTGTCGATCAAGCCTGCCGGAAGATCATCGGGATGCATTTCGGAAAGCCACCAGCGAGCGCGCGGTTCGCGCCCGGCCAGGCGCGACGTGCTGGCGATGTGGTGCGTCCAGCCGGTCAGCTTGTTCTTGCGATCGGCGCAGGCGTCCAGCCGGTGCACGGAGAAAGGCCGGAACGTGTCGTTGGCGAACGCATCCGCGCGCGTCCACATCAATTTGACCGGCTTGCCCGCGGCCTTGGCCAGCATCACCGCTTCGGCGACGTAATCGGTTTCGAGGAAACGACCGAAACCGCCACCGGCGCGCGGCAGCCTGATTTCGATCTTGTCGGGCGCGAGGCCGGTCAGCCGCTGCACCGTGTCGAAGGTGGCGCGCGGATTCTGCACCGGCGCGACGATCACCGCGCGCTGGCTGTCCACTTTCACCAGCGCGTTGGGCAGTTCCAGATCCGCGTGCGCGACAGTGGCGATGTGGTATTCGGCCTGGAAACGATGTCGCGCGCGCTTGACGGCAGTCGTGAAATCGCCGTCGGTGCGTACCGCCTTTTCGGGCTGGCCCTGCAACGCGGTGGCCGCGGCCAGCACCAGCGCGTCGTCGCCTTGCGCCGCGCGCCCGCCCGGGTTCCAGCGGACGTCGAGCTTCGCAAGACCCTGCATTGCCGTCCACGTGTCCTGCGCCAGCACCGCGACGCCCGCGGCCAGTTGCTGCGTGCCGAGCGGGCGCGCGGGACTGGGCGGCGGAATCGTCATGACCTTCCTGACGCCGTCCAGCTTGAGCGCGGCGCTGTCATCCAGGTGCGCCAGCGTGCCGCCGGGATACGGGCAGTGCGTGATCACCGCGACCAGCACGTCGCCGAACCATTCGTCCATCGCGAAATGCTGGCGCCCGGTGACGATGTCGCGCGCGTCGACGTCGCCCGCGTCCTGGCCGATCAGCGTGTATTGCGAAGCCGGCTTCAGCGCCGGCGGATTCGTCGGCGGTTTCAGTTTCGCCGCGGCTTCGGCGAGTTCGCCGTAGCCGAGCGTGCGTCCATCGCGCGCGATCACCACGCCGCGCTGCGTACGCAGGCTCGCGGCATTGATGCCCCAGCGTGCCGCGGCGGCGCGCACCAGCAGATCGCGGGCGGCGGCGCCGACCGTGCGCAGTTCGTTCCACGCGGCGGGCACACTGGTGCTGCCCGACGCCATCTGGTGGCCATACGTCCAGTGCGGTTCGCCGCCGACGTCGGTGACGCCGAGATCGAGCGGATCGACGATCACGCGATTCCAGTCGGCGTCCAGTTCCTCGGTGATGATGCGCGCCTCGGCGGTGCGGATGCCTTGGCCGACTTCGGGATCGCGCGCACCGATCACGGTGGTGCCGTCGGGCTCGATGCGCAGGTATGGATTCAGCGCGACGAGGTTCTGGCCGAGCAGTTCGTCCGGCGTCCATGCCAGCGCGGGCAGGCCAACCACCAGCGCGCCGCTGGCGGTGCCGAAAACCTTGAGGAAGCGCCGGCGACTGGCGTCGTGGGCGCGCGTCATTTCGACTTGCCCGGCGTGGCGGCGGCCGCGCGCTGGATCGCACGGCGGATGCGCGGATAGCTGCCGCAGCGACACAGGTTGGCGATGCCGTCGATGTCGGCGTCGGACGGTTTCGGTTTGCGCGACAGCAGGTCGACCGCGGCCATGATCTGGCCGGACTGGCAATAGCCGCACAGGATCGCGTCCTCGTCGATCCACGCTTGCTGCACCGGATGCAGCGCGCCGTCCGCGCCTGCGAGTCCTTCGATCGTGGTGATGTTCGTGTCCGCGAGATCGGCCATCGCCACCGCGCAGGCGCGCTCGAGTTTGCCGTCGACCAGCACGCTGCACGCGCCGCAACTCTTGTCGTCGCAGCCGTACTTGCAGCCGGTGAGGCGCAGCACGTCGCGCAGGTACCACAGCAGCGGCATCGCCGGATCGCCGGTGTGGCGGAACTGCTTGCCGTTGATGGAAACGTCGATCCCCTTGCGGACGGGCTCGGGGACAATCCTGGTCGGTGGGGTTTGCGGGGCTTGTGGCATCCGCCGATTGTATGCGCGGCGCGCGGAAAGTCGCTCGCTGCGCTCGCCGCGACGGGCAAGTCGCTCGCTGTGCTCGCTGCGAGTCGCGCCTGCGGCGCTGCAAAGGGTGAGAAAACCGCGCCCCGCGTTCAGCTTACCCTTTGCAGGGCGCGCAGCGCCCGACTTGCTCTTTACTCTTTGCTGGCCGCACGCAACACTTGGCGGCCTTTCCGCGCGGCCGCGCGCCTCTCGCCATCCAGCCGTCCATGACCGTTTCCGCCGCTGCGCCGCTCGCTCCCGATGCGCCTTGGGTGGTGCTGAAGTTCGGCGGCACCAGCGTGGCGACCGTCGATCGCTGGCGGACAATCCGGCAACTCGCCGCGGCGCGCCGTGCCGAAGGCGCGCGCGTCGTCGTAGTGGTGTCTGCGCTGGCCGGCGTCACCGATGCGTTGAAGGCGCTCTGCACATGCGCGACCGCGGAGCGCGAAATGGCGGTCGCGCAACTGGTGGATCGGCATCGTGCGCTGGCCGACGAAATGGGTCTGGCTGAAACTGCGGAGATGGATCGCGGGCTGGCGTCATTGCAGGTGCTGATGGCGGGATCGCAAGACTTTCCCCCATCCGCCCTGCGGGCACCTTCCCCCGCAAGCGGGGGAAGGAACAGCTTTTTGTGGCAAGCCGCGGTGCAAGCGCACGGCGAACTGCTTTCGAGTGCACTGGGCGCGGCTTTCATAAGTGCGAACGGCTTGCCGACGCAGTGGCTGGACGCGCGCGAAGCACTGCTGGCGCGCGAGGTTCCGTTCCTCAACGAGCGCGCGTGCGCGTTGTCCGCGCAAGTGCAGGTCGAACACGACCCCGCGTTCGCCGCGGCGCTGGCCGCGCGCGGCGACGTGTTCATCACGCAAGGCTTCATTGCGCGCGACGGCGACGGGCATACGGTGCTGCTCGGACGCGGCGGCTCCGATACTTCGGCCGCGCACTTCGGCGCGCTGCTGCGCGCGTCGCGGGTGGAAATCTGGACGGACGTGGCCGGCATGTTCAGCGCCGATCCGCGCCAGGTTCCCGGCGCGCGCCTGCTGCAGCGGCTCGATTACGACGAGGCGCAGGAAATCGCGACCACCGGCGCCAAGGTGCTGCACGCGCGTTGCATCTCGCCGTGCCGGCGCGCGCGCGTGCCGCTGCTGATCAAGGACACGCGCCACCAGGATTTCGAAGGCACGCAGATCGGGCCGCTGCCGCCCGAAGCCGCGCCCAGCATCAAGGCCATCAGCTCGCGGCGCGGGATCACGCTGGTGTCGATGGAAACCTCGGGCATGTGGCAGCAGGTCGGCTTCCTCGCCGACGTGTTCGCCGCGTTCAAGCAGCACGGCTTGTCGGTGGATTTGATCGGTTCCGCGGAAACCAACGTCACGGTGTCGCTCGATCCCACCGAGAACCTGCTCGATTCCGATGTGGTCGCGGCGCTGGCGGCCGATCTCGCCAAGGTCTGCCGCGTGAAGGTGATCGCGCCGTGCGCGGCAGTGACGCTGGTCGGCCGCGGCATGCGTTCGATGCTGCATCGCCTGTCCGGAGTGCTGGCCGAATTCGGACGCGAACGCGTGCACCTGATTTCGCAATCGTCCAACAATTTGAACCTCACGTTCGTGGTGGACGAGGCCATGCTGGACGGCTTGCTGCCGCGCCTGCACGAGTTGCTGATCCGCGCCGGTGCACTGCGTACCGATGATTCGGCGTTGTTTGGCCCGAGCTGGCAGGAACTGTACGGCGAAGGCGCCAAACGCGTACGGGCGCCGTGGTGGCGTGCCTCACGCGACGCATTGCTGAAGCTTGCGGACAAGACACCGCGTTACGCGTACCACTTGCCCAGCGTGCGCGCGCAAGCGCAGGCGTTGCGCGCGATGCAATCGGTCGATCGCCTGTATTACGCGATCAAGGCCAATCCGCATCCGGCGATCCTGCGCGCGCTGGCGCAGGAAGGTTTCGGTTTCGAGTGCGTGTCGCCCGGCGAGCTGGATGCGGTGGACGCGGTCGGCGAGGCGCGCGAATCGCCGCGCCTGTTCACCCCGAATTTCGCGCCGCGTGCGGATTACGCGTTGGCGCTGCACTGCGGCGTCACCACCACGCTGGACGCGTTGCATCCGTTGCAGCAATGGCCGGAGCTGTTCGCCGGGCGCGAGATCATGCTGCGCGTGGACCTCGGCCGCGGGCTCGGCCACCATGACAAGGTCCGCACCGGCGGTGTGACCAGCAAGTTCGGTTTGCCACTGGACCAGCTCGGCACGTTCCTGGATCTCGCGCGCGCGAACGACGTACGCATCATCGGGCTGCACGCGCATCTCGGTTCCGGCATCCTGGATGCGGTGCACTGGTCCGGCGTATGCGGGCAGCTTGCAAGTCTTGCCGAACGCATCGGCAACGTGCGCATCCTGAATCTCGGCGGCGGGCTTGGCGTACCGTCGCATCCGGGCGAAGCGGAACTCGATCTCCGCGCCGTCGATGCCGCGCTTGCCGAGGTGAAGCGTGCGTATCCGCAATACGAACTGTGGCTGGAGCCCGGCCGCTGGCTGGTGGCCGACGCCGGCGTGCTGCTGGCGCGCGTCACCCAGTCCAAGCGCAAGGGCACGCTGGAGTACCTCGGTTGCGATGCGGGCATGCACGCGCTGATCCGTCCCGCGCTGTACGACGCCTGGCACGAGATCGTCAACCTCACGCGGCTCGAAGCGCCGGCCGACACGCTTTACCAAGTGGTCGGGCCGATCTGCGAATCCGGCGACGTGCTCGGTTCCGACCGCCGCCTGCCGCGCAGCGCGGAAGGCGACGTGCTGCTGATCGCGCAGGCCGGTGCCTACGGCGAATCGATGGCCTCGCATTACAATTTGCGGCCCCTTGCCGAAGCGGCGGTCATCGAATGAACACGCTCGCCGACCCGCGCCAGGCGCAAGTCTTTCGCTTCGTGCGCTGCGGTTACGCAGACGGGGTGGCGGAGTTGGTGTACGCGTTCGACACCGGTCCGGAACTGGTCGAGCGCATCCGTTTTCCCGATGCGCCGAAATTGCCGGATTCGCGCAAGGCTGCATTCGACGCCGCGCTGCGCCTGCTGCACTTTTTCGCGGGCGTCAGCTATTACAAGGCCGGATTGCCGCCACGGATCGAGGTCGAAACTGGCGACTTGGATAACGCGACCGCCGATCTGCTGGATACACTGTACCTGCACGGGCTGGGCGAGTTCGCGTATCGCAATGGCCTGGATTTGCGCGGCAGGATTGCGTTTCTGCGTGGGTCGTCATCCGCGCCCATTGCGAACGCGCTCGCGCTGCCGAATCGCACGCTGGTGCCCATCGGCGGCGGCAAGGATTCGCTGGTGGTGGTCGAGGCGTTGAAGAAGGCCGGGACTGAAGCCACCGCGACATGGGTCGGTGCATCGCCGCTGATCGCGGCCGTCGCGGCACGCACGGGCTTGCCGATGCTCAACATCGGACGCGAACTTTCGCCGCTGCTGTTCGACTACAACCGCATGGGCGCGTGGAACGGCCACATCCCGGTCACCGCGATCAACTCCGCGATCCTCGCCTGCGTGGCCGTGCTGTACGGCTTCGACGCGATCGCGTTCGCCAACGAACGTTCGGCCTCGGCGGCGACGCTGGAGTACGAAGGCGGGCAGGTCAATCACCAGTGGAGCAAGGGCTGGGCATTCGAAAAGCAGTTCGCAGCATGGCTGCACACGCATGTCGCGGCCGACCTCGATTATTTCTCGCTGCTGCGTCCGCTTTCCGAACTCGCGGTCACGCGCGCGTTCGCGAAATCCGGCGCTGCGTATTTCGATGCGTTCTCGTCGTGCAACCGCAACTTCAGGATTCTCGGTCCCAAGCCGGCGGACCGCTGGTGCGGCCAGTGTCCGAAATGCCACTTCGTGTTCTTGGCGCTGGCGCCGTTTCTGCCCAAGCCGCGACTGCTGCAGATCTTCGGCCGCAACCTGCTGGATGACGAGACGCTGGCACCCGGTTTCGATGCTTTGATCGAATACCGCGATCACAAACCGTTCGAATGCGTGGGCGAAGCCAGCGAAGCGCGCGCCGCGTTCGCCACGTTGGCGGCGCGTCCGGAATGGCGCGAGGACGCGCTGGTCGCGCGGTTCCGCGACGACATCGCACCGCAACTGGATGCGGCACGATTGGCATTGCAGCCGTGGCTGGAACCGTCGGGCGAGCACGGCATTCCGCCGCGCTTCGCGGGAGCGCTCGATGCGATTCGCGGAGCTTGAACATGCCGATGTGGCGATCTGGGGCTATGGCCGCGAAGGGCGCAGCGTGTTGGCCGCGCTGCGGCGGCGTTTCCCGGACAAGCCGCTGACGCTGTATTGCCAATCAGACGAAGCTGCCGCGCTCAATGGCGCATTTAACAGACCCTCCCCTTCAAGGGAAGGGCAGGGTGGGGATGGGTTTGATCCTGCGATGCTCGACATCCGGGTTGAGCCGCCCGATGAAGAGACACTCTCCGCGCACGACGTGGTGATCAAATCACCTGGCATCAGCGCATACAAGTCGGAAATATTGTCTGCGCAAAAAAACGGCACGCGCTTTATCTCGGGCACCGCGTTGTGGTTCGACGAGAACCCCGATGCGCGCGTGGTCGCGGTCACCGGCACCAAGGGCAAGAGCACCACCACCGCCCTGATCGCGCATCTCGCGCGAGCGTTGCAGGTGCGCACCGCGCTGGCGGGCAACATCGGCTTGCCGTTGCTGGATCTGGATCGGCAACGCGCGGATTTGTGGGCCATCGAACTCTCCAGTTTCCAGACCGGCGAAGCGGGTCCGCTGGAACTCGGCGTGATCGTGAGTCTTGCCGAGGAACACCTGGATTGGCACGGCACGCGCGAGCGCTACGTCGCGGACAAATTGCAACTCGCGGACGTGTCGCGCACGCTGCTGGTCGATGCCGCAACCCCATTGCTGATGCAACGCACCGCCGCGCATCCGCTGCGTCGGACGTTCGGCGATGCGGCGGGCTGGCACGCCCCCGATGGATGGATCATGCATGGCGGCAAGCGCGTGTTCGCAATCGACGATCTTCCGCTGCACGGCGCGCACAACGCGCACAATGCGTGCGCTGCGTTGGCGGCAATCGAATTGCTGGGCTTCGACGCGCACGCCGCCGCAGCTTCGCTCGCGACATTCAAGCCCCTGCCGCATCGGCTCACGTCGCTGGGTGTGCGCGACGGCATCGAATGGATCGACGATTCGATCAGCACCACGCCGGATGCGGCGTTGGCCGCGCTGGCAAGCCTGCATGGACGCGCCGTGACGCTGATCCTGGGCGGACACGATCGCGGGCTGGACTGGAACGGCTTCGCTGGCGCACTTCGCGCAAGGCCGCCGCACACGATCATCGCCCAAGGCGCGGCGGGTACGCGGATCGCACGCACGCTGCGCGATGCGGCGCTGGCCTGTCCGGTCGAAGAAGCCGCCGATCTCGCCGTCACGGTCGCGCAGGCAAAAAAAACCACCCCGCAGGGTGGCGTGGTGCTGCTGTCGCCGGGCGCGCCCAGTTTCGACCAGTTCAAGAACTACGCCGAGCGCGGCCACGCGTTCGCACGGCTGGCCGGATTCGATGGCGACGCCATCGGCGAAATCGCCGGGCTCGGCATTGCCTAGAAAACTGGCTGGATGATCGCATCGACGGTCATGTTGTTGTCCACGTCGTTTTTGCCGGCGCCATTTGCAAAGAATGGCTATGGAACTGCAATCAAGGCGCCGCTTGCGAGGCGGGCGTACCATCCGACCAGCGGCCGACCAGGACCATGAAAATGGTTGCCCGTTCTTCGGGATCATTCGTCGCGATAAGCGGTGAGCCAGGCAGATTGCCTCCCCAGGTTTTGGCCGTATCACCGCGAACATAAAACATCAGGTGGGGATGCCAGACAATGGCCTCGTCGCCTATGCGTTGCTGTCTCGACGTCATGTAGGACATGGCGCCTGGCGCCAGTTCGGGCAGTTCCTTCTCGTTGAACGCCGATGCCAGCGTTCTGGCGATCTCGTCCTTCGTTTCCCCCGTGAGCACCAGTTTGGTTTTCATCAGGTAGATGGGCGCAAATGTCCTCGCGGCCGCTGGATTGAAGCAGATCGGACCACGGACATTGGGATTCCAGAATTCCGCATCGGTCGTGGCATTGCCCCACGAGCGTTCGACCAGGCAGAGAAAGCCGTTGCTGCCCTTGATGGCAGTCGAGTATCCATCGCGACCAAGGGCCATTACGGTGGCTTTGGCCGATATGGAAGGCGGTGCCGCGCTTCGGGCCAACGCGATTTCCGCCTTCGTGGACATGAGGTACTCGCTGAGAGGGGCCATCGCGGGAAAGGCGATTTCTTTCGCCGCCGCTGATGAGCAACACATTGTGCAGATCAGCACGATCAGCACAAAAAGCGCTTGGGGCGCAAAATCCTCTGTCAGCTTCATGATTGGCTGCACAATCCAAGCTAGGGGAAGGCTGAAAACTCGACCATCAAAGGCGATGCGATGTCTGCCGCTTTCATCTGTATACAGCGACCGGTCACGAATGCCGATTTTGCCGCCTCCATATCCAGCTGGCGAAAACATATTTCGGCCAGCATGAAGTACAGTTTTGCGCTGCGGCAGATTCCCGGAGCGGGCGGCGTTTCCAGGAATCCAATGAATCTTCGCGCGCCAGAGGGATTACCGCTTTGCAGCGCCAGCCTTGCGCATGCAGTCAGGATTTCTTCGCGCAGAGCCGCGTTGTGGATAGTTTCCGGAGCGGGGAGCAAAGCCAGACAGTGGCGAGCTTTCTTCAGACGCTCCGCTTGCGCGAGTGCACAGGCCAGCCGGGCCAATGTTTGCGTGCCGAGTCGTGCTAAATCGGGCACTGTCTTCAGCAGGGAGAGACCGGCGCGAAGCTTCCCGATCTGGATCAACACCGCGGACAGCTCTGCAGCCAAGTCGCTGTCCAAGACCCATTGCGGCCAACCCTCAAGGAGCGACTTGGCGCGTTTCAATTTGCCGAGTTCGTAACAAGCGCGTGCCGTATTGATTCTTATGTCGACGCGCTCAGGTGATTTGTCGAGCACGACCCGAAACATGTCATATGCATGCTGATACCGGCCGCATTCCAGTTCCAGGTATGCCAACCCCAAGGCAGCGTCGAAATCCTGCGGTGCCAATCTTCGAGCTTCACAAAATGCAGTGCGGGCCTCGCCGTAGCGTCCGGCTTTCCGTAATGCAGCGCCGAGATTGGACCAATGCTCGGGAGATGAAAGCCCCACATCCATCCCCGCTGCATAGGTGTGAGCGGCCACAGGATCGCTCACCGCGAAAAGCATACGCGCGCTCTGCCCAACATTTGAAGGCTGCTCGTAGCAAACAGGGCTGCTCATGGATGCCGGCAGGGGTTTGGACAGGGCGTCGCTCGGTCCTCCGACCTCACGTCGTTTTCGCAATGGTTCCTGCGAGGGCCGGCTTAGCGTTGCATGCATGAGCGAGTTACCCGGGTGTATCAGAACTTCACGGTGAAACGAGCCCAGTAGTAGCGACCGATCATGTCGAAGTCCGCCGGGTCTGTGTTGGCACCCAACACGTTGTTGGCGTACAGGATCGGTGGCTGCTTGTCGAACATGTTGTCCACACCAACGTCGATGCGCGTGTTGAGCGGCTCGATGTCATAGCCTACTTGCAGATTGTTGTACACCGTGGCGCCATAGCGGATCACGTAGCCGGGAACGGAAGAGAGCATCGTGGCGTATTGTGAAAGATCAGCGGAACCGCCCTTGAACTTGCTGATGTAACGCATCGTCCACTGTGCGCTCCAGGGGCCGAGCTGCCAGCCCAGAGTGCCCGTCGCGCGGATCCTCGGATAGAAGCACAGGGCGCCGCCCGCCGTGACGCAGGAGCTGCCCAGCGCCGAACCGAAGGTGCCCATCGTGCCCGCGCCATTCAGCACTAGGCTGCCTGGCTCCCCCGGCGCGGTGTTGATCTTGAACTGCGTCAGGTAGGTCGCGTTCAAGCCAAGATTGAATTGGCCGAACGAAAAATCGGGAAGCTTGTAGTTGCCGGAAATATCGACACCTTTGGTGTCGACCCGGCCAAGATTGGCTGTGGGCACTTCCCAAAAGCCAGGTTGGCCGGCGCTGGCGCCCGTCAACCGTTGGCTGACGAACTGGCACCAGTAGGTCACGCCGTCGTAGCACAGATTCAGCGAGGTCGTCGGATTGACCAAGGTGATCGTGTTGTTGAGGTACACGCGCCAGAAGTCGACACTGACCGACAGGCCCGGTACGAAATGCGGCGAGTACACGGCGCCGAAGTCGAAGGTCTTGCCGGATTCCGGCTTCAGATGGATTCCGAAGAATTGGGAACCCCCGGTGACCGCGGTGAGTTGTTGATGCGCGGCGACGTACGAATCTTTGAATGAACCGTCGGTTGGCACGTTGACGCAGGCAATGGCGGGTCCGCTGCCGGCCGGCGCGCCCCTGTAGCCATCGCAAGGATCGTTGCTCAAATATGGCGCGGAAGTCGTAGGCGCCAGAAAAAGTTCGGCAATGTTGGGCGCGCGGAATACACTGGTCACCGTGCCGCGCAGCAACAGGTCGTCGATCGGCTTGTATTCGAATGCAGCCTTCCAATTGTTGGTGCTGCCGAAATCGCTGTATTTCGAATAGCGATCGCCCAGCGTGACGTTCAGGGATCGCACGAACGGCATGTCCTTCAGAAGCGGAACCAGCAACTCGCCATAGGCCTCCTTGACGTTGTATCCACCTTGGCTGTGCCCGGCGCACAAGCTGCCCAAGGGACAGGAGAAAGGCGGGATCGATTCGGTGATCAGTTCGGCCGGAACGGTGTTGTCGGTGTACTGCTTGTTGTAATCCAAGCCCGCCGCCAATTGCACAGTACCCGCCGGCAGATCGAAAAGGCCGCCACTGATATCCGCGTGGGCAATGCGCGAGATGTACCAAGAGTTCCAGAGATCCGGCACGGAAGCGGCACGAACGACCGCTTGCGTGTTGGCGTTGAACAT
>JAZKBD010000053.1:459-5650 GCA_040388785.1 Pseudomonadota bacterium | reverse complement strand
CATGTTGAACGGATCCCACGGCGTGCAGGTGCTCAGCGAGATCGGCGCCGCAGCCGTGCCGCATTGGACGACCCCTTGCGCATTCAGGAACGATGGCCCCAAGCCCGGCTGGAGGGCGGCCAAGCTCGGGATACCCAGCACGGTTTCGGTACGCGAGAAGTGGCCGTAGTTGTAACCCACATCCCAGGTCCAGTTCTGACCGAACAGGCCGAGACTGCCGCGCAGGCCCATGATGATTTGATCCTTGGTGGTGGCAAAACGCGTTCCGCGATCGCCAGCCGGAAACAGGCGCACGCGGAAGTCGTTGCCGTTGCTGGGCGTGAACTCGACCCCGAACGTGTTGTAGTAGCTCTGCGCCGAAATGGTTGCGCCGGTAGGAGTGCCGTACACCGTGGGTGCCAACTGGAACGATGACGTGGTCTTCTGGTGCAGGTACGTCGCGTAGAAGTCGACGTTGTCGCTGAGGTGATACACGCCCTTGAAGAATGCATTGGTACGTTCCTGCGGGATCAGGAGCAGATTGACCGCCGCATAGTTGTACTTGTCCGCGTTGCCAAAGCAGTGATAGTCGCTGTGGCTGGTCGGGCTCGTGCCCGCGTTGGCTGCACTGACGTTCAATGAAAGCTGATTGCCGCTCGCGCAACCAAATGCCGTTGCTATGGGTTGGGGGACCGTGATCCGGTCGCGGGCGGGGTAGCTTGAACCGCCGATGACGGCGTGCACGGGAGTTGCGCCACTCGAAGTCGTCAACGACAGGGCGTTTTCCGAAAACTTGCGCTGCGACTGCAGCAGTTCGTCGAACTTTTGGTACTCGACACCGGCCATGATGCTGCCTTTGTCGGAAGTCTGGCCGAACATGAAGGTCGCACCCTTGCGGTTGGCGTCGTCGTGATCGGAGGTGCCGTAGTTGGCCGAGAACTGCGCGCCCTGATAATTGGACTTCAGAATGACGTTGATGACGCCGCCGATCGCATCGGAACCGTATACCGCAGAAGCGCCGTCGGTCAGCACCTCAATGCGTTCCACCGCCGAAGCCGGAATGAAGTTCAGATCCTGCTGTGCGTAAGGAGGACTCATGCTGATCAGCTCACGCTGTCCGTCGATGAGGATCAGGGTACGACTGGGGCCCAGACCGCGCAGACCGACGGAGGTCGAACCGCTGCCGCCGCCGTTATTGACACTCGGGTTCTGGACCCCGCCGGCGATGACGGACAGGTTCTGAATCACGTCGCCGACCGTCATCTTGCCCGACGCCTGGATCTGTTGTGCGGTGATAGCCACCACCGGGTTGGAAGTTTCCAGATCCACACGGCGGATGTGGGAACCCGTGACCACGATGGTCTGCAAGGTTTGCGGCTGTTGCTTGGCATTGGCAGGCGTGGCGTTCTGCGCGGCCGCGGGCGCAGCGAGACAACCAATGGCGATCCCCACGCCCGCGATGCCGGAAACATGAAGCGCCCGTTGAATGGCCTCTTGCAGCAGTTTCTTGGACATGTGCCATCTCCGTGATTGGTGACGGAAGCAACACGCACAGCAAAAATCAATGCGTCTTGCGTTAACGCCATTTTTATTTCGCCGAGCGGTCCACGCTGGACTTATATTTACGTCGTGCGTGACGTTTATTGATCTGTGGATTTGCCCGAATATCACCCAGCGGCGGCGCATGCACTCCCACGACGCCTCGCTTCCTGGGCTGTCATCCCGAAATTCTTGTGAAAAACCCGCGAGAACACGCAGCGGTTCTCGAAGCCGCACGCCAAGGCGACTTCCGTAATGGCGAGGTTGCTAGAGTGCAGCAACCGCTCCGCTCGTTGAAGCCGCTGGTTGATCAGATAAGCGTGCGGCGTTTCCTGGTAAACGGATTTGAATGTCCGCAGGAAATAGCACGGGGATAAATTCACCATCAGCGCGAGCTTTTCGTTGGAGAGTTCGTGATTGCAATAAACCCCGATGTAATTGCGCACGCGCTGCAACCGCAGGAACACCTGGTGTCTTCTTGCCGACGTACGTCCGGGGCAGCGAGCAACCGCTCGGCGCAAGGACGCCTGCAGGCTGTCGACCTTGTCCGCCAAGGCACTCATCGTCCCTTCGAGTTCCAGGGGCGAATGCGCGCGCGCCACGGCAATGGCCGAGCGCCTCATTTCGTGGTCCGCCGTGTGCAGATTCGGGAACAGTGGCGTTTCAGGCGTCAAGCCAGTTGGCAGCAGTTGCGCCCAGCCCCGGTTGTGGCCGAGCACGGCCAGCCAACGTCCATTGGCATACCCGGAAGCCCTGATGCCTTCATCAACTTCCGTGATCAGGACATTGCCGGTGCGAACAGCCCTATTCAATCCGTTGCTGTGTACTTGCAGCGACCCGCGCAACGGGATCCACACCCCGGCCGCAGCGCCGGCGACTTTCAATATGCAACCCCCACCTTCGCCATAGATCACCCACAAGCAAGAGTCATCCCTGACTATCAATGGCAGGGTGCCACCACGCTTGAGATATCGAGTCTGGACATCAGGAACACGAATGCACTCGTCGGATGCCATTTATCGAGGATCCTTCAGCAGACGGTTCTGACGCATCGGTTTGGAGACGGGCCCTCGTGAGCGCACGTCGCCGCGTGCAGTAACGATTGCGCCTGCTGGCGGGCAAGCCCGATCACGGTTGCTGGCAAAATTAGGCCCGGTGGTGCCAGCGATTCAAGGCCAGAAACCAGGATTGGCCCCGGGAAAAGGCGGTTTCGGCGCAGCGGCACGCTCGTTCATGGCATGAAGCTGCTCGCCCGACCGCTTTATTACGCGATTCAATCGCCCTCTTTTGGAAGGCACGCGGATACATGCGGACCAAAGAAAAGCTGCTTGCGATCGTGACCCGCTGTCCAACGGGCTTGCGACCTTGCGCTCGCGAGTGCACGATGCGCGCATGAAGATGCAGCGATTCAGCACGCTCTTGCTCGCCACCATTGCGCTGTGGACGCTGAGTTACGCTTTTTGGTTGACAAATTACGTGTTTGAGCCATGGCCGTTCCAGCTCGATCACTCATTGCGCGGCATATGCGTGTTTGCGCTCAGTGCCGTGATGAGTCTCGGCATTGGCCGCGTGCTGGACTGGACGCGGAGCCGCGCTGGTGCGAGGACCGTCGCAGTGGTTACCGTGGCCGCGGTCATTGCGGCGACTGTTGCCACTGCCTTTTTTCACATGCTCGTCATTTACGTGATCGCGCCACACTGGGGCAGGCCCACGTGGACGGCTGTCCTGGAACAAATTCCGATGGGCTGGGCGTTCGTCGCGTGGGTGTTGCTGTATTTCGCGCTTGTCGCCGATGCCGAAAGGCGCGACCGTGAGGTCCGGTTGGTGCAAGCAACCTCTGCCGCCCTTGACGCTCAGCACCGGCTGCTGTTGCAGCAGATCAATCCGCATTTTCTTTTCAACACGCTCAACACGATTTCTTCGTTCGTCATCAGCCGTCCGGAAGAGGCGCGCGATCTGATCGCCGAGTTGGCAGCACTGTTGCGCGACAGCGTCCGCGAAACGGATTCGGAGTTTTGCTCGTTGGGTCACGAGTGTGAGCTGGCGGGAAAATATCTTCGCATCATCGGCAAGCGTTTCGGAGAGCGCTTCAAACCGGTCATGGATGTGCCGGAATCGCTTACAACCCAAGTGGTGCCGCGCGGACTATTGTTGACCCTGCTCGAAAACGCCGTGACGCACGGAGTTTCCACCGTGACAGGCGAGTGCATCTTGACCGTGAACTGCATGTCGCGCGATGACTTCTTGGCCATTGAAGCGCAGAATCGATATGACAGCCAAGTCCCACCGGTGGCCGCCCACCGCGGTGGCTTGGCGGCACTCGATGCGCGTCTGCGGGTGCTGTACGGCGATGCGTATCGTCTTGACTACGGCGGCAACGCCGGAATCTGGCGGGTACGCGTTTCGCTGCCGCTTGCCGACATCAAGGCCAAACCTGCGTTGGAGGGCCGTATCGGAAAGATCACGCGCGGTGCCATGCCGCACCAGGTTCCGACATGATTCGCGCCCTGATCGTCGATGACGAACCCCCCGCACGCGCGCAGGTGCGCGAATTCCTGGCGGGCGAGCCAGACCTGGCCGTGATCGGCGAAAGCAGCGATGGACGTGACGCGCTGGAGCAAATTCGCTTACTTGATCCAGACCTCGTATTCATGGATATCCGCATGCCGAAGATGTCCGGCATCGAGGTGCTGCGTTCAGAGATGAAACTCCCATATACCATCTTCACAACTGCTCATTCCAAGTATGCTGTCGAGGCCTTCGCCGTCGACGCGTTGGATTACCTGGTAAAGCCGCTGGAGCGAGAGCGCTTCCGGAAAGCAGTCGATCGCGCTAGACGCTATCTGCAACGGGATGCCACACTGGTGCGGCGAATCGACCCGGATGCCCTGCGGGTATTCCTGACACAGCTTGGTGCTGCGAATAATCAGCGCGAGCGGGTGTCAATGAAGGTTGGCCGCACGGTGCAAATCCTGGATGTGAATTCGATCGAATACATCGAAGCGGACGGGGACTACGCAAACGTCCACCGCAATGACGGCACCGTCACGCGCACCCGCGAAGGCATTGCCGCCCTGGAAGCACGATTGCCGGGCGGCCGATTCGTCCGTATCCACCGCTCACTGATCGTCAATGTGGATTGCGTGCGCGAGTTGCGCTCGAACAAGCACGGCGGGTTTAGCTTGGTGACGCTATCGGGCTGCAGGCTGAAAAGCGGCGCCAAATACGGCGATTCCCTCAAGGAACTAGCCGGAAACTAATCGCGATGGCGATGCCATCGGCGAAATCACCGGGCTCGGCATCGCCTGAGCCCGATGTTTGCAGGGATCAGCGGACGGTGTAACCCGACAACCGCCATTTCTTGTCGCTGTCGAGATGGAACGACACCAGTTCGCGCACGGGCTTGGCCTCGTTGCTGAACTGGGTGGCGAAATTGACGTTGACGTACAGGCCCTGCGGGAGCTTTTCCTTGCCGTTCGACAGTGCGCGCGTGACGCCTTCGATCTTGCGCGAGGTCACCTTGCCCAGCTTGGCACGATCGCTTTCGGTGGCCTTGGTGAACTGGTCGCGCGACACCGTTTTCTTGGCCACGTCGGAAGCCTGGTCCCAAACCTGTCCGCTCTGCCCGTTGTCGATCATCGCGGTGATCGATTCCGCGTATTGCACCAGCACC
>JAZKBD010000053.1:0-449 GCA_040388785.1 Pseudomonadota bacterium | reverse complement strand
CACCTGGTTCTGCTTCTGGATCGCGGCGCGCTGCTCCGGCGTCAGTTGTTGCGCAGCGGGTTTTTGTTGCGTCTGCGCAGGCTGGTTCTGGGCGCTGGCGACGCCGGCAAAGCCGATCAACAGGGCACAAAGAAACACACGAACGAACATGGGCATGGCTCCCCGAGCTGGAATGGAATGCCGACCTTAGCATGCCACGCGGCGGTCCGCGAAGGGCCGCCGGTCGGGCCGCACGGCCTGTCAGCCTGTCCGCGCGACGCCATCCAGTTCGGCGATCGTGTCCGGCGGCAAGGTGATTTCGGCAGCGGCGAGATTTTCGCGAGCGCGGCCTGTAGCTTCGGCGCCATCGCGGCGTACATGTCGTCAACGAGCAGAATGCCGTCGGGTCCGATCGACGCGGCGACGTTGCCGCCGCCGAATCCGTCGACACAATCAGCCATGTAGACCGA
>JAZKBD010000052.1:45866-56283 GCA_040388785.1 Pseudomonadota bacterium | reverse complement strand
CCATTTCGCCACCCAGCCCGGCGCAGTGGAACGCCACACCATTCCACTTGCGCTGGCGGCGGGACTCGCGGCCGGCAAGACCAGTTTCACGCTGCCGGTAGCGGTGCGCGACCGCATCGAGATGCAGCACTACGCTGCGCAAGGCAAGCAGAATGTGAGCGTGCCCGCCGGCACCTTCGACGCCACGCGCGTCAGCCGCTCCGATGGCGGCGATACTTTCGAAGCGTGGTTCGCGCCGGCCAAAGTGCCGGCACCGGTAAAGATCGACCAGCGCGGCAAGAACGCGTTTTCGCTGGAACTGGAGAGCTGGTCGGCCCATTGAACCGGATCGGTTTCGCAGGTCCCGCGAAGAACAATCGCCGGCAGGCCGGCTCCTACGAGAGCACGCGTGTGGAGCGCGCCTGCGCGCGATCAATCGTCAATGATGGATCAGTTCGGCAACCGCCGAATCTGCGCGCCGAGCCCACTGAGTTTTTCCTCGATGTTCTCGTAGCCGCGATCGATGTGGTAGATGCGATCGACGACGGTATCGCCGTCGGCGACAAGGCCCGCCAGTACCAGCGATGCGGATGCGCGCAGATCGGTCGCCATCAGTTGCGCGCCGGACATGTGCGGCACGCCGCGCACGATCGCGGTGTTGCCTTCGACCTTGATGTCGGCGCCGAGGCGGTGCAGTTCCTGCACGTGCATGAAGCGGTTCTCGAACACGGTTTCGGTGATGATGCCGGTGCCTTCGGCGACGCAGTTGAGCGCGGTGAACTGCGCCTGCATGTCGGTCGGAAACGCGGGATACGGCGCGGTGGTGACATCGACGGCGCGCGGACGATTGCCGCGCATGTCGAGTTCGATCGCATCATCTTCGCAGTTGATGTGCGCGCCGGCGTCTTCCAGCTTCGACAGCACCGATTTCAGTAGATCGGGCCGGGTGTGCTTGGCGCGCACACGGCCGCTGGTGATGGCGCCCGCGACCAGGAACGTGCCGGTTTCGATGCGGTCCGGCAGCACGTTGTACTCGGTGCCGTGCAGGCGTTCGACGCCGTCGATCACCAGTTGCGTGGTGCCGATGCCGCCGATCTTCGCGCCCATCGCGTTGAGGCAGAGCGCCAAGTCGCACACCTCGGGCTCCTCGGCGGCGTTTTCGATCACGGTGGTGCCTTCGGCCAGCGCCGCGGCCATCATGATGTTTTCGGTGCCGGTAACAGTGACCATGTCCATGACGATGCGCGCGCCCTTCAGGCGTTTCGCGCGCGCCTTGATGTAGCCGTTCTCGACCGTGATGTCGGCGCCCAGCGCGCGCAGCCCCTTGATGTGCTGGTCGACCGGACGCGAACCGATCGCGCAGCCACCCGGCAACGAGACTTCGGCTTGTCCGTATTTCGCGATCAGCGGCCCCAGCACCACGATCGCCGCACGCATGGTCTTGACCAGCTCGTAGGGCGCGAAGAAGCGATTCGTCGGACGCGCGTCGATGCGGATCTTCATGTGCTCGTCCACCGCGAGTTCGGCGCCCATCTGGCCGAGCAGTTCCATCGTGGTGGTGACGTCGTGCAGGTGCGGCACGTTGCCGATGACGACGGGCTCGTCCGCGAGCAGGCAGGCCGCGAGGATCGGCAGCACCGCATTCTTGGCGCCGGAAATCCACACGTCGCCGTTGAGCGGCTTGCCGCCCGAAATCACGATCCTCGCCATCAGGCGTTGCCTGCTTCGGATGGCGTCAACGTGCGCAGCGAAAGCGCGTGCACCTCGCCGCCCATGCGTTCGCCCAGCACCGCGTACACCATGCGATGGCGCGCCAGGGTTGGCTTGCCGGCAAACGCTTCGGTTTCGACGACCGCCTGGAAATGCACGTCGTCGGGGCTCGCGACATCGATGCGGGCGTCCGGAAAGGCCGCCTGCAGCAGGGATTTCAACTCGTGGGATTGCATGAACCGTTCTCTAACGAAAGGACCGCAACGTGACCGCTCGCACACGCGGGAAGGCGCGAAAGCTCGGTCGGTGGCCTGTAGAATGGCGATCGGCGATGTTACTGGAAATCGCGTGTACAGGAGTACGCAACCGTGAACGCGCGCACCGCTCAACCCTCCGACGCAACGCTGCCCGGCCACGATCGTGCGGCCCTGGTGGCCAGCGCCCGCAAGGTCATCGGCATCGAAGCCCGCGGCATCGAAGAACTCGCGCAGCGTATCGACGGCGATTTCAGCAGGGCTTGCCGGCTGATCCTGGCCTGCCCCGGCCGCGTGGTGGTTTCCGGCATGGGCAAATCCGGCCACATCGCGCGCAAGACCGCCGCCACGCTAGCTTCCACCGGCACGCCCTCGTTCTTCGTGCACCCCGGCGAAGCCAGCCACGGCGACATCGGCATGATCACGCCGGATGACGTGGTGCTGCTGCTGTCCAATTCGGGCGAGACCGAGGAAGTGCTGACGATCCTGCCCTTCCTCAAGCGCCAGGGCAACGCGTTGATCGCGATGACCGGCAATCCCAAATCCACACTCGCGCGCGACGCCGATGCGCATCTCGACGCCAGCGTCTCCACCGAAGCCTGCCCGCTGGGCCTCGCGCCCACCGCCAGCACCACCGCCGCGCTGGTACTGGGCGACGCGCTGGCGATCGCGTTGCTGGAGGCGCGCGGCTTCACCGCCGACGATTTCGCGCGCTCGCATCCAGCCGGTGCGCTGGGCCGGCGGCTGCTGAAGATTTCCGACGTGATGCACACCGGCGCCGCGATTCCGTCGGTGCGGACGGACGCCACGCTCACCGAAGCCCTGATGGAAATGTCGCGCAAGGGCCTCGGCATGACGGCCATCGTCGACAGTGCGGGCATCCTGCAGGGCGTGTTCACCGACGGCGACCTGCGCCGCAGCCTCGACGACCATGCCGTCGACATGCGCGCCACTTCGGTCAGCGAGGCGATGAGCCGCAACCCCAAGGTGATCGGCCCGGACAAGCTGGCCGCCGAAGCGGCGCAATTGATGGAAGAGTTCAAGATCCACGCGCTGCTGGTGGTGGATGCCGAACGCCACGTGATGGGCGCGTTGAACATCCATGACCTTTTGCGCGCGCGCGTGGTCTGAGCTAAGCGAGGGATGAGGGGCGAGTAGCGAGGGCGCTCCGACCGAACCCGCGCTAACCCTCAACATCGTGGTTCACTAAACGGGACACGCTGCGCCAACATGCAGGCGAAGCACCCTCACGACTCGCCCCTCGCCTCACCTACAATCTGTGATTTCCCTCCAAGGCAACGCCCGCCACGTGTCCGCGTCCATCGACATCCCCGCCGACCTCCGCGCCCGCGCCGCGAAAATCAAACTCGTCGCGTTCGACGTGGATGGCACGCTCACCGATGGCCGCCTGTGGATGACGGAAGACGGCCGCGAGATCAAGGCGTTCCACGTGCACGACGGCCTCGGCCTCAAGCGCCTGCGCGCACACGGCATCGAAGTCGCGCTGATCAGTTCGCGCATCAGCCGCGCGGTCGAGTTGCGCGCCGAGCAGCTCGGCATCGACCACGTCTACCAAGGCACGGACGACAAGCTGGCCTGCCTCGAGGATCTCCTGCACGCATCGGGCCTGGCTCCGGAACAAGCCTGCTACGTGGGCGATGACCTGCCCGATCTCGCGCCCATGTCCACGTGCGGATTTGCGGTCGCGGTCGCCGACGCGCGCCCGGAAGTGCTGGACGCGACGCACTGGCACACCCGCGCCAAGGGCGGCCAGGGCGCCGCGCGTGAGGTGTGCGACTTCATCCTGGCGGCACAAGCTTCATGAGGGATCGGCGCACGCTGTTCTGGCTGATCGTGCTCGCGGTCGCCGCCGGCATCACGCAACTGCTGGTGATGTGGTTGCGGCCGCCGCCCAGGCAGGTCGCGATCGTGGGGCCGCCGCGCTCCAGCTACGTGCTGGAGAATTTCACCCTGCACGCGTTCGCGCAGGACGGCAAGCTCGCCTTCACGATGACTTCTCCGCACCTCGAGCGTCGCGAGGGCAATGATTCGCTGTACGTCAACGCGCCGAAATATTTCTTCGTCGCCAGTGATGGCTCGACCTGGGACGGGACCTCGCAGTACGCCTGGATCAGTTCCGACAACAACCTGGTCAAGCTGATCGGCAAGGTGGACATGCGCCGGCCGCCGACCGCGAAAATTTCCGAAGCCGAAATCCACACCGCCGATGCCACCGTGTGGACGCAGGACAAGCGCATGGCTTCGGCGGCGCCCAGCGTAATTCAGGAGCCCGGCTCTATACTGCGCGGCGTCGGCATGAAGGCCGACTTCGATACCCGTTCACTGGAGCTGCTCGCAGATGTCCACGGCACCCTTGCACCGCACTCGCACCCGCGTTGAATGGCTGGCCCTCCTCGTCGCCGCGTTCTGCGCGTGCGGTGTGGCACAGGCGAAGCAATCGGACAAGGATCAGCCGATCAACATCAATGCGAGTTCCTTCGCCGGCAGTCAGGACAGCGGCAAGATCATCTTCACCGGCAACGTGACCCTGGACCAGGGGACGTTCAAGGCCGACGGCTCGCAGGCCACCGGCTATACCGATCCCGACGACACCAGCCAATGGCAGCGCGTGGTGCTGGTGGGTTCGCCTGCACATTTTCAGCAAACCCAGGACAACGGCACGCAGGTGCATGGCCAGGGCGCAACCATCGACTACAAGGTTTCCGAAAACACGGTGATCCTGACCGGCAACGCGGTGGTCGTGCAGCAGGGCAAGGGTGAGTTCCACGGCGAAAGGCTCGTCTACAACACCGACACCGGCGAAATCCAAGGCTCGCCCGTCAGCGGTGGCCGCGTGCACATCACCCTGCAACCGCGCAGCAAACCGGCGACCGCCAAGCCGGCGCCGACGTCAGCGAATGCACCGGCTTCCGCGCCGGCCAGCGCAAGCACCACCAGCGCGCCCGCTTCTGCAACTCCATCAACGCCCGCGCCTGCTTCGACCTCAGGAACGCACTGACCCATGTTGTCCGCGCAGGGGCTGCAAAAAAGCTTTCGTTCGCGCCAGGTCGTGCAGGATTTCGGATTCGAAATCCGCCAGGGTGAAGTCGTCGGCCTGCTCGGCCCCAACGGCGCCGGCAAGACCACCTGCTTCTACATGGTGGTGGGCCTGATCGAACCCGATGGCGGCCGCATCACGCTGGACGGCGAGGACATCACCGGCCTGCCGATGCACCAGCGCGCGCGCAAGGGTATCGGCTACCTGCCGCAGGAAGCCTCGGTGTTCCGGCGGTTGTCGGTCGCCGACAACATCATGGCCGTGCTCGAACTGCGCACCGACCTTGCTGCCGATGCGCGCCAGCGCGAACTGGACGGATTGCTGGATGAGCTGAAGATCATGCACATCGCCACGCAGAAGGGCATCAGCCTTTCCGGCGGCGAACGGCGGCGCGTGGAAATCGCGCGCGCGCTGGCGGCCAACCCGCGCTTCATGCTGCTGGATGAACCGTTCGCCGGCGTCGACCCGATTTCAGTGGGCGAAATCCAGCGCATCGTGCGGCACCTGCGCGACCGCGGCATCGGCGTGCTGGTCACCGACCACAACGTGCGCGAGGCGCTCGGCATCTGCGAGCACGCGTACATTCTCAATGAAGGCAAGGTGCTGGCGCGCGGCACGCCCGCCGAAATCCTGGCGCACAAACAGGTGCGCGAGGTTTATCTGGGTCACGAGTTCAGAATGTAGTGCGATCATCCCTGCTCGCTGCATCGTTGTGGTTCATCACCCGCTGGCCGGCTTGCGGCCATGTGACACCAGAACGACCATGAAACCGCCATCCATGGCGAAGATCTCCGTGGTCTGACTTTTCACCAACAGCTGCTTCGCGACGCGGCCCGCGGAAACCGAGCCTCGCATCGCCGCCACAAGCATAAACCGTGCCCGCGCACTATCCACGCGCATGGCCGTGGTATACGATGCAAGCGCCTGACCAGCATCGTTGCCATGAAACCCGGTATCCAGCTTCGCCAATCGCAACAGTTGTCCCTGACGCCGCAGTTGCAGCAGGCGATCCGGCTATTGCAGTTGTCGCAGATCGAATTGCAGACTGAACTGCGCGAGCTGGCGGAAGCCAACCCACTGATCGAACTCGACGGCGAAGCTGCCGACGACGAGGCGCCGGCCGAAGCGTCGACCGCCGATGGCGACATCCCGGCCGAAAGCGCGCCCGCCGAAGCCGACGACAGCGAGTACTGGGATGAAAACTCGCCGCAGGTCATGGAGTGGGCGCAATCCAGCCGCGGGTTCGACGACGACGATGCGCTCGATCCCCAGGATGCCGCACCCGAAGGCCTGCGCGACCACCTGCAGTGGCAAGCGAACCTGAGCGGTTTCTCCGTGCGCGAATTCAACATCGCCGCCGCGATCATCGACGCGCTCGACGACGACGGCTACCTGCGCGAGGGACTGGAGCCCGTGCTGGCCGCGCTGCAGACGCTCAGCCCGGCCGTCACGCGCGATGAAGCCGAAGCCGTGCGCAAGCGCATCCAGCATTTTGACCCCGTGGGCGTTGCCAGCGTCGATCTGGGCGACTGCCTCGACGCGCAGATCGAACAGCTTGCGCCCGGCGTCGAAGGCCGCGAATTGGCGCGCGCGATCGTCGCGAGCGAACTCGACCTGCTGGCGCGGCGCGATGTCTGCAAACTCGCGAGCCGCTTCGGCGCACCCGAAGACGAAGTCATCGCGGCGATCACGCTGGTGCGCGCACTCGACCCGCGGCCCGGATCCCGCTTCGAACCCGTGCAGGCCGAATACATCACGCCCGACGCGTACGCGCTGAAGGTCGGCGGACGTTGGCGCGTGTCGCTGTCGCCCGATTGCCAGCCGCGGCTGGCGATCAACCAACACTACTGCGGCCTGATCGCGCGCGCGCAGCGCAGTGACGCCGCCTGGCTGCGCGGGCAGTTGCAGGAAGCCCGCTGGCTGATGAAGAGCCTGGAAGCGCGCGCCGACACGCTGCTGAAGGTCGCCACCGCCATCGTGCGCACGCAGAGCGCATTCCTCGACTACGGTCCCGAGGCGATGAAGCCGCTGGTGATGCGCGAACTGGCCGAAGAACTCGGCATGCACGAATCCACCATCTCGCGCGTCACCACGCGCAAGTACCTGCACACGCCGCGCGGCACGTTCGAGTTCAAGCATTTCTTCTCCTCGAGCGTGGCCACCGAAGACGGCGGCAGCGCATCGGCCACCGCGATCCAGGCGATGATCCGCAAACTGGTGGATGAGGAAGACGCCGCCAAGCCGCTTTCCGACCAGACGCTGACCGCGGAACTGAATCGCCGCGGCATTCAGGTGGCGCGCCGCACCGTCGCGAAATACCGCGAGCAGATGCGCATTCCAAGCTCCAGCGAACGCCTGCGCGCGCGCTGACGAAATCTTTCAGCGCGACCGGAGGTGAACGAGTGAACTTGAAACGGAAAGTTCACGCCGCGTTTGGCACGCTGTGTTTCAGCAATCATCCCGATCGCAAAAGCAAACCCGGCATTCATGCCGGACTTTTCACGAAAGCATGCAACTTTCCATCCTGACCACGATCACAAGGAGTACAGACGCAAAACGTCACGAGGATGTCGATACGGCATCCGGTGCGGGGGGCCGTCCCCGCGCTTCCACCACGTTGCAGAGGAGTCCATCATGCAAACACAGGTCAGCGGTCACCAGATCGAAATCACTCCGGCCTTGCGCGACTACGTCGACGCCCGCCGCGAACGCCTCGTGCGGCGATTCGACCACCTGACTTCGCTCAACGTGGTGCTGGAAGTGGAGAAGAACCGTCTGGCCAACCGCGCCGAAGGCACGCTCGCCGCCGTCGGCACGGTGCTGCACGCGGATGCCGTGGATCAGGACATGTACGCCGCGATCGATGCGCTGTTCGACAAGCTCGACGCGCAGGTGCGCAAGCACAAGGACAAGAAAGCCACGCATGATCGGGACGATATCCGCAACATGGCGTAGGGTTGATTTGTGCGTTCATCCATGAACGCTGCTCCGGTGAGCATCGTCGCAGCCGTCATGGTCGAGGGTTCACATACATCACCTCGGCCATCCATGGCCTGACTTTTCACCAAAAGCCGCTTCGTAGCCGTTCCGGCGATTGGCCTTTAGGAGCAGTCGCGCATCGACACTGGCACAATGTCCTCGCCCGCGCTCTTGCGGGCGGGGACAAGACGTGAACCGACTCACCGCGCGCGAACTTTTCGAGGACATCAAGGAACGCATGGCGCTGCGCTGGGTCGCCGGCCAGTCCGGTGCCGAGCGTGCGCTGCAGGCCGGCGGTGCGGGCCAGCGGCGCCCTTCCGAGATCGGCTACCTCAACATCATCTATCCCAACAAACTGCAGATCGTGGGCGGCGAGGAATTGAATTACCTTGATGGCCTCGACTCGCGGCAACGCTGGGAAACGGTGCAGAAGATTTTCGGCCAGCAACCGGTCGCGCTGATCATCACCAAGGACCAGGCGGTGCCCGCGGACCTGCGCGAGGCGGCCGAAGAAACCAACACGCCATTGTGGGTCAGCGCGCGGCGCGGGCATGACCTGCTGACGTACTTGCAGTACAAGCTCGCGCGCGCACTCGCGCCGCAGATGACGCTGCACGGCGTGTTCATGGAGGTGCATTCCATCGGCGTGCTGATCACCGGCACGCCCGGCAGCGGCAAGAGCGAGCTGGCGCTGGAACTGATCACGCGCGGGCACCGCCTGGTCGCGGACGACGCGCCCGAATTCACCCTGATCGCGCCGGACGTGCTCGACGGCACCTGCCCCGAACTCCTGCGCGACCTGCTGGAAGTGCGCGGTCTCGGCGTGTTGAACGTGCGCGAGATGTTCGGCCACACTGCGGTGAAACGATCCAAGTACCTGCGCCTGATAGTGCACCTGCGCCCGGCCGGCAACGAACCCGAGGACGCGATGGTGCGCCTCACGGGCGACGTAGGCGTACATGAAGTGCTGGAAGTGAAGATCCCGCAGATCACGATTCCGGTCGCGCCGGGCCGCAACCTCGCGGTGCTGGTCGAGGCCGCGGTGCGCAGCCACATGCTGAAATCGCAGGGCATCGATCAGGCCCGCATCTTCATGGACCGCCAGGCCGCGCGCCTGCAACGTCACCCGGGATAGACGCCATGCCAACAGACGGCCCAACCAAAGAAGCGATTCGCGTGGTGGTGTTGAGCGGACTCTCCGGAGCCGGCAAGACCGTCGCACTGCGCGCCTTCGAGGATCTCGGCTTTTATTGCGTCGACAACCTGCCGACGGCGTTGCTGCCGTCGCTGTATCGCGCGCTGATCGACGGCGGGCGCGAAGCGCCGAGCGGCCTCGCCGTCGGCGTGGACGTGCGCAATCGGGGTGATCTCGAACGGCTTCCCGAAGCACTGGCGCGTCTCGCCGAAGCCGGCGCGGACGCCGAACTGGTGTTCCTGGAATCCAGCGACGACGTCCTGCTGAAGCGTTACGCCAGCAGCCGCCGCCGCCACCCACTTTCAGAAAAAGGCCGCTCGCTTGTAGACGCGATCGCCGAGGAACGCCGCCGCCTGCGCCCGCTGCTTGCGATTGCCAACCGTTCCATCGACACCAGCGACAGCAACGTGCACCAGTTGCGGCGCCGCATCGCCACCGATTTCGGCGCCACCTCGGGCGCCCTCACGCTGATGTTCGAATCCTTCGCCTACGGCCGCGGCCTGCCGCCCGACTGCGATTTCGTGTTCGACGCGCGCTGCCTGCCCAACCCGCACTGGGACTCGCGCCTGCGCCCGTTTTCGGGCAAGGACGCGCCCGTCCGCGAGTTCCTCGACGGGCAGGGTCTCGTAGTACAATATCTTGCTGACATCCAGCGTTTCCTCGACGCATGGCTGCCGCGATTCGAAAGCGAGGACAAGGGTTACCTGACCGTCGCGATCGGTTGCACCGGCGGCAGGCACCGCTCGGTTTACCTTGCCGAGCGCCTCGCCGAACACTATCGCGCCAGCCGTGAACAGGTACTCACTTTCCATCGCGAACTGGAATAACCCCGTCCTCTGGACTGAATCTTGCAGGCCTGCGGTTATCCCTTCGCCGATATCGCCATGACCACGGCTACCGCCCTCCAACACACCGACCCCGCCGCGACGGCGGGCATCCTGCTGCTGACCCACGAGGAAATCGGCCACGCGCTGATTGCCGCGGCCAAGCATGTGATGCCGCGCCTGCCTTGCCAGCTCGACACGCTGGAAGTCAGCGCCACCGACGATCCGTCGACGCTGCTGCCGGCCGCCGCACGCGCCGCGCGCGCGCTCGATCGCGGCGGCGGCGTGCTGGTGCTGTCCGACCTGTACGGCTCCACGCCGTGCAACATCGCCAACAAGCTCGCCGGGCTCGGCGTGCGGGCACGCTGCGTGTCCGGCCTCAACCTGCCGATGCTGCTGCGCGTGCTCAACTATTCCG
>JAZKBD010000052.1:32603-45856 GCA_040388785.1 Pseudomonadota bacterium | reverse complement strand
AGCCGCTGGACGAATTGGCCGAAGTCGCGGCCAGCGGCGGGCGCGGCGGGATCTGCATCGACAAGGTGTGAGAGAGCCGGGACTCGGGACCCGGGACCGGGACCCGGGAAGAGCGTATTTACCGTCATTCCATTTTGACGTTGCTCTTGGCCGAAGTGAAAATGGATTCCGGTTTTCGCCGGAATGACGAATCTTCTGCTATCTGCCGATCCGATCCCGGCTTTTGGTAACGTAGCGGGACGCCAACCCGGAACGTCCCGATGGTCGAAAAGGAAATCGTGGTCAGCAACAAGCTCGGCCTGCATGCGCGTGCCTCGGCCAAGCTGGTGCAGCTGGTCCAGGGGTTCAAGGCCACGGTGTGGCTGGTGAGTGGCGGCCGCGCGGTCAACGCGCAGAGCATCATGGGCGTGATGATGCTGGCGGCCGGCATCGGCACGCCGCTGGTGTTGCGCGCGGAAGGCCCGGACGAAGCGCAGGCGCTGGACGCGGTCGCGGCCTTGTTCGACCGCAAGTTCGACGAGGGCGCATGAGGCGCGCCTTTCCCGGTTACGCAGCCGCGCCCGGCATGGTGCTGGGACGGGTGCGCCTGGAACGGCCCGCGCGTTTCAGCATCGACAACACGCCGCTGCCCGATTCCGAAATCGAAAGCGAGGTCGCGCGCCTCGAACGCGCCTTTGCGGTCGCGCGCGAGGACATGGCCGAACTGCGCCGCAAGCTGCACGGCGCGCTGGCACGCGAGGTCGGCGAATTCATCGACGCGCACGCGCAGTTGCTCGATGACCCGGAACTGATCGAAGGCCTGCGCGCGATGATCCGCAAGGGCCACTATCGCGCGACCGCCGCGCTCAAGGCGCAGCGCGACCGGTTGGTGGCCGTGTTCGACAACATGGACGATCCGTACCTGCGCAGCCGCGGCGAAGACGTCGACCACGTGATCGCGCGCGTGCAGGGCGCGCTGGCGCGACAGTCGAGCAGCGAGGAAAAGAAACTCGCGACGCGCGTCGGCGAAATCCTGGTGACCGAAAGCATTGCGCCCGGCGAACTCGCGCACATGGCCAGCCACGGCATCCTCGCGGTGGTGGCCGGTTCCGGCAGCCAGTATTCGCACAGCGCGATCCTCGCGCGCAGCCTGCACCTGCCGATGCTGGTCAACACCGACGGCGTGCTCGAGGATCTGCGCGACGGCGACCTGGTGCTGGTCGATGCGGTGCGCGGCGAAGTCATCGTGCATCCGGCCGCGCAGGACCTCGCGCAATACCGCAACTGGCAGCGCGAGGCGCTGCGCGAGGGCCAACGGCTCGCGCAACTCGCGGGCGCCGAAACGCGCACCCGCGACGGCCGCAAGCTGCGCCTGTACGCCAACGCGGAACGCCCCGAAGACATCGAACGCGCGCGCAGCCTCGGCGCCGCCGGCATCGGCCTGTATCGCACCGAATTCCTGTTCCTCGCCCATGACGGCCTGCCCACCGAGGACGAACAGTTCCACGCCTATCGCGACGCCGTGCTGGGCGCGGGCGGCTTGCCGGTCACCATCCGCACGCTCGATCTCGGGGCCGACAAGGCCGATGCCGCGGGCCTGGTGATGGCGGCGGAACCCAACCCCGCGCTGGGGGTGCGCGGCGTGCGCCTGTCGCTGCGCCAGCCGGATGTGTTCGTGCCACAACTGCGCGCGATCCTGCGCGCGAGTTGCTACGGCCCGCTGCGCATCCTGGTGCCGATGGTCACTGAAGCCGCGGAACTGGCCGAGGTGCGCCGCCTGCTGCAGGAATGCGCGCGCGATCTGCGCACCTCGGGCCACGAGATTCCCGATCAGTTCGAACTGGGCGCGATGGTCGAGGTGCCGGCGGCCGCGCTCAACGTGCGCGCGCTGCTGGAAGTCTCGGACTTCCTCGCCATCGGCAGCAATGACCTCACCCAGTACGTGCTCGCCGCCGACCGCAACAACGACCAGCTCGGCAAGTTGTACCAGCCCGCGCATCCCGCGGTGCTGCGCCTGCTGGCATACGTGATCGGGCGCGCGCGCATGGCGCGCAAACCGGTTTGCCTGTGCGGCGAAATCGCGGGCGATCCCGCCTTCGCCTGCGTGCTGATCGCGCTCGGCCTCGAAGATTTCAGCATGCTGCCCGACCGTATCCTCGCGCAACGCGACGCGCTGTCGCGCTGCGAACGAAAAGGCCTGCGCGCCTTGGCGCCGAAGCTGTTGCGCGCGCGCGACCGGAATGAAGTCGCGGCGCTGCTGCAGGATGCCGTGGCGGTGAATTGAAGGTTTTCCTTCGCGACGCAAGAAAGCCGCAGGCGCGGATTTATGCGGGTCATCGCGGATCAAAAGCTTGCCTGACTGGCGTCGCATGCCAGCAAAGAATTGTCGTCATCCCGGGCCGCCCGCGCTGTTTGCGGGCGATGAAGCTGCAGGCGCCCCGGAATGACGCGACAGAGGATCACAACACGGGCGCCAGCATCGCCACAGCGTTCTGCGCAAACCGGCGCGCCAACGGCCATTGATCTACCGCTGCCCTGTCCACGCGCACGGATTCGCGCAGATACTCCGCTTGGCGCCCGCGGATGGCAGCCACCGTGGCGCGATCGGAAATGAGCACGTTGTTCTCGTAGTTGAGCTCGAGGCTGCGCCGGTCCATGTTGGCCGAGCCGACCAGCGCCATCTCGCCATCGAGAGTGAGCGATTTGGTGTGCAACAGTCCCAGCGGATACTCGAACAATTCGACGTCCGCATCGAGCAGGCTCTGGTAGGTGCTGTGGCACGACAACGCGGTCAGCATCGAATCGATGCGGCGCGGGAATACCACCACGGTTTTCACGCCGCGCCGCGGCGCCGAACACAAGGCCCGCAGCATCGCCTCGTCGGGCACGAAATAGGGCGTCGTGATGACCAGTTCCCCGTGCGCCGCGAACATCGCCGCCGTGAACATCTCGGACATCGCGTTGGCGCGCGTGGTCGGGCCGGTGCCGAACATCTGCGCCAGCACGCCGGGTTGGACATCTGGCGCCACATCGTCCGCGCGCATCAGCGTGTCGAGGTTGCCGTCGCGTTCGGCCATCCAGCTGGTCGCGAACAGATGCTGCTCCTGGAGCACCACCGGTCCCTCGCAGCGCAGCAGCATGTCCACCCAGGGCGCGAACTTCGGCTTCACGCGGAACTCGGGGTCGGCGCAGTTCTGGCTTCCGCAGTACGCGATGCGGTTGTCGATGACGATGATCTTGCGGTGGTTGCGCAAGTCAATCCGTCCGCCCTGGAACGGCCGCAGCAGTCGCGATCTGTCGTACAACGCGGGCACCGCGATCACGCCCGCGTCCTTGAGCTGCCGCCAGCGCACCGACTTGATGAAGGCGCGCGAGCC
The DNA here is from genome assembly GCA_040388785.1 of Pseudomonadota bacterium. Classification (GTDB taxonomy): domain Bacteria; phylum Pseudomonadota; class Gammaproteobacteria; order Xanthomonadales; family Rhodanobacteraceae; genus 66-474. The sequence continues at coordinate 42,500 of JAZKBD010000052.1, read as the reverse complement.
AAACGCGTCGAGCAGCACGCGGCAGGCTACGCCGCGCCGAGCGGTGGCCGCCACCGCGTCGGCCACCTTGCCGCCGTTGTGGTCGTCCAGCCAGATGTAGAAGCTGATGTGGACGTGATCGCGCGCCGCGGCAATGTCGGCCACCATTGCGTCGATGCCGGCGTTGGAGTCCGCCATCAACTCGAAACGGTTGCCGGTGACGGGACGAAACCCGTTGATCGACTGCCCCAACTCGAACAAGGCGCGTTCCCGCGGCGCCAGTGCCGCAGGCACGAACGCTTCGTCCGGCGGCAGCGGCATGCGCGCTTCGGCGGCGGCGAGGCGCTTGCGACGCGCGCTGCCGACGCTGGTCTCGCCGAGAAAAAGATAGGCGACCATTCCGACCGCCGGCAGCAGCAGGATCACCATCACCCACGCCACGCGCGAAGCCGGTTCGCGATTCGGCCGGGTCACGGCCCTCACGATGAACAGCACGTTGAGGCAAGCCACCACGACGGCGCAAATGGTCGCGGTCAACCAGGATGGCATGGCCATCTCCTTGAGCGTTCGTCAGCCGGCCGAACCGGCGCGGGCTTCGAGCGTAGCATCAAAGCGCGGCCCTCCTGCCTGGCGGGTCTCCCGTTCCGTTCAGCGATCGCGTTTATCATCGGCGCACGCATCGACCAGGGAGACGCTCCATGCCACGCCGACTGCTCTGTGCGGCCATTGCCGCGTTGCTCGCGACGCCCGGCGCGTTCGCGGCCGACAACACCCGCCTGACGATCTATTCCGCAGACAACGACGCGCTGTTTTCCGGCAGCTCGCAAGGCACGCTGGACGCAGGCCACGCGCTGGTGCACGAAAAACGCACGCTCGACGTTGCCGCAGGCAGCCACGAAGTCCGCATCGGCGGCCTGCCCGCGACGATCGATCCGGAAGCCGTCGCGGTGGGTTTCGGTTCCGGTTCCACGGTGAACGTGCTCGGCCAGCGCGTGCTGCTGGCCAACGCCAGCGCGAGTGGCGCGCTGGACGGCGCGATCGGCAGCCAGGTCGAGGTGCAAGCCAGCGGCGGCGGATTCACGGGCGAACTGCTGGGCGCGTCGGACAACGGTGTGCTGATTCGCACGACCGACGGCAAGGTGCACCTGGTGCACGACTACGCTTCGGTCACGTTGCCGGAGGATGCCGTCTCGGGCGGCAGCAGTCTGTTGCTCGACGTCGACGCGAAGTCCGGCGGCCAGCGCAATGCGCTGCTGACCTACACCACCTCGGGACTCGGCTGGCGCGCCGCGTATACGGCGACGCTGGAAGGCGGCAGCGCCTGCCACATGCAGTTCAAGCCGCAGGCCAGCATCGCCAACCGCAGCGGCCGCGATTACGACGGCGCCGACATCCAGCTAGTCGCGGGCCAGCCCAACCTCGGCAACCGCGGCGTGCGCATGTACAGCATGGCCAAGGCGCCCGCGCCGATGGCCGCCGAAGCGATGCCCGTGCAGGCATCGCTCGGCGACTACCGCAGCTTCACGCTCGCCGGCGCAGTGAGCCTTCCGAACGGCACGGTGACGCTGACGCCGCTGTATCCGGCGCAGGCGCTTGCCTGCGCACGCGAATACGTCATCGATGATGGCAACACCTATTTTCCGCCGAAGCCGAACACCAACGACTACGGCGCGCAGGACTATCAGGAGCGCCCGATCGCGAGCACGTTGGCGTTCAACGCACCCGATGCGCTGCCTGCCGGCACCCTGCGTGCGTGGATTGCGGACCGGAACGGTGCGCTCGCATTGCTGGGCGAAGGCAGCGTTGCCGACACGCCCAAGGGCCAGCGCGTGTCGGTGCAGTTGGGCGAGAGTTTCGATCTTCGCGCAAGCCGCGAGCGCACTGCGTTCCACGTCGATGCCAAGACGCACACGATGACGGAGGCCTACAAAGTGTCGCTCACGAACGGCGGCGACGCCGCGCGCACGGTGACGGTGCGCGAACATCCGAACCGCTGGCGCGAGTGGAACCTCGCGTCGTCCAGCATCAAGCCTTCGAAACAGACGCCGCAGGTGCTGGAATTCACGGTGCCGGTGCCCGCGAATGGCAGCGCGACGCTGACCTACGGCGTGCGCTACACCTGGACCGCACACGATTTGCAACAATGAAAACTCCCTCTCCCCCAAGCAGCTTCATCGCTTGGGGGAGAGGGCTGGGGTGAGGGGGCGTGCGCACCGCATCGCACCGCGCATTCACTGCATGGCTCATGCCCCCCTCACCCTGCCCTCTCCCCCGAACAAGAGCATTCGGGGGAGAGGGTTCAAGCCGCATCACCACCTCATAGCCAGGCCCAAGCATGCTCGACATCATCGAACACGACCACGGCATCCGCGAATTCCGGCTCGCGCGTCCGCCCGTCAACGCGCTCAACCCAGCGCTCATCGCGACCTTGAAGCAGGCAGTGGAACGCGCGCCGACCCATGGCGCCACCGCCTTGGTCCTGTCCGGAGCACAGGGACTGTTCTCGGCCGGCCTCGACATCCCTGCGCTGCTGCAACTCGACCGTGATGCGATGCGCGCGTTCTGGCGCGACTTCTTCGGCGTGTGCGCCGCGCTGGCGCGTTCGCCCGTACCCGTCGCCGCCGCGGTGACCGGCCACAGCCCGGCCGGCGGCGCGGTGCTCGCGATCTTCTGCGATTACCGGGTGATGGCGCGCGGCGAATTCCGGATCGGTCTCAACGAAGTGCAGGTCGGTCTGATCGTGCCGGACTGCATCCAGGCCGCGCTGCGCCGACTGGTCGGGCCGTATCGCGCCGAGCGCCTGCTCGTGTCCGGCACGATGCTGGATGCCGACGCCGCGCTCGCCGCGGGCCTGGTCGACGAATTGACCGACGTCGACCACGTCGTCACGCGCACGCTCGCCTGGCTGGAACCGCTGCTGCACCTGCCGCGCCACGCGATGCTGGCGACGCGCGCGATGGCGCGCGCTGATCTCGCGCGCCTGTTCGAAGATCCCGATTCGCTACCGGTCGAGGCATTCCTCGACGGCTGGTTCGCGCCCGAAGCACAGGCCACGCTGCACGCGCTGGTCGAACGCTTGCGCAACAAGAGGTCTGGCTGACAGATTGCGGTGAATCGCCGAAACGTTTGGGCTTTCGGTGTTATGTTTCAACTTGACGTCTATTTGTAGTTAGTTTTCGTCAATCAATCACAGGGGAAATTGAGATGAAAAAAGTCGCAGCGTTGCTCATGCTGGCTGCCGGTGTTGCAGCTTGCAGCCAGTACGCGCCGAGCGCGCCGGCACAACCCAGCAGCACCGCGTCCGCAGGCCACACTCTGGCGAGTCAGGTTCCCAGTACCAGCGTGGCTACCGCACCGACACAACCTGTGGCCTTCGAAATTCGTGACTTTTCGCTGGATCGCCAGAGTCAACCCTACGGCGGAGTCCAATATCGTGGTCGCGGCACGTTCGCCACCCGCGATCCACGGCTTGCTAAGGGCAACTTCGTGGTTTGGGTGTCCGCCAAGCAGCAACAGAAATCAGGGGAGCCGTGGCGCGCGTTAGTTCTTCTGCAAGACGGCCTCGGTACGATCCAAACGTTCGATTATCAGACCAAGGACGAGGAAAAGAAAGAAACGGTTCGCTACTACGATTGGAAGATTCTCGGTTATGTGCCACTCATGCCCGGCACGCTGTCGATTTCTCCTGACGGTTCGGCGCCAACGGCGTCGGCCGAAAACTAACAATTCGGTCAACCGGGCGCAAATCCCGCTACACGGCCTTTGCGCCGGCTACCTCAAGCGTTAGACAGCAGGGGGCGCAATGCAAACTTGTAGATATTGTGGTGGTCAGATTACCTTCCGGCACATCAATGGTCGACTCCGGCCGGTGCACCTCACCGGTAGTTGTCGGTCCCGCGGCTACAGAGTCCAGCCTCGCCCAAGCTCGGTTCTGGAAGATGTCGCGAGCTTTGTGGGTGCCGTTCGCAAGCTCTGCCGCGCGCGAGACGACAGCAGCAAAATCGCGCTTGTACAGCAGCCAGACTTCAGAGACAAAATTCCACCGGCAATCGGCGTTTTAGCTATTGCTACCGCGGTCATCTCGCTCCACATATACGAAGATGGTCGCCTCGGGTTCTTCGCAAATCTTTGGTCCAGCTCCGTTGCTGTCGTCGCAAGCTGCTTCGCTCTGGCCCTTTGGCTGACCGGCGAATATTTTTGGCGAGGCAAGTACGTAAACTACTTAATGGAGCGTCGTTGGAAGCTAACCTGGTCAAAGATATTTGCGCCGTATTTGTTGTTTGTTTCCGTAATTGTGGCGTGTATTATCGCTTACAAGATTACGTACTAAGAAAAACAAGTTTCAGCAGGTTTACATTCGCTGCTGTCTGACTATTCGTCCACGCGGGCGCTCGCCTACGTCTCGCGCCGCTCAACTCAAGTGCTAAGGTTGCGAAAGGCGTCAATGCCCGCCCGAGGCGCCGCCGCCGCGCGAGACGAACGGCGGCTTGGCCAGCCATACCACGGCGATCAGCAGGAAGAACCCGACGGCCAGTCCGTCCATGATCTGGTTGAACGAAATCTGCATGCCCTGCTGGGTGATGACGTCGTTGATCCCCGCCGCATAGTGCTGCAACTGCCCGCCCATGGCGGCGACGTTTTGGCGCACCTCGGCATTGAACGCGTTGATGTGCTGGGCCAGCGTGGCGTGGCTGACCACGCCGCCGCGCGTCCACAAATAGGTGACGATGGACACGGCGAAGCTGGCGCCCACCGTGCGCAGGAAGGTCGCCGAACCCGAGCCTTCCGCGATTTCCTGTCCTTCGAGATCCGACAAGAGGATCGTGAGGATCGGCATGAAGAACAATGCGATGCCCAGGCCCAGCATCAATTCGGTCAACGCCACGGACCAGAAATCGACGTCGGTGTTGAAGCTGCCGAAGCGGAGACACACCACGCCCATCACCGCGAACGAGAAGGCCGTCAACCAGCGCATGTCGAACTTCTGCGCGTACCGGCCGACCCAGAACGTCAACAGCACCGGGATCACGCCCACGGGCGCGGCCGCCAGGCCCGACCACAACGCGGTGTAGCCAATCACGTTCTGCAGCCACAGCGGCAGCAGCAGCGCGATCGAGAAGAACAGCGCGTAGGCCAGCACCAGCGCCAGCGTGCCCGCGGCAAAGTTGCGGTGCCGGAACAGGCGCAAGTCGACCAGCGGTTCGTCGTCGGTCAACTCCCAGATCACCCAGACGCTGAGCGAAATCGTCGCGATGATCGCCAGCGCGATGATGGTGGTGGAATGGAACCAGTCGAGCTCGTTGCCCTTGTCCAGCAGGACCTGCAGCGAACCCACGCCGAGGATCAGCGTGACCAGCCCCACCCAATCGATGCGCGCGCGGCGCAGCCGTTCGATCCGCTTGCCCATCTGCACCGCGACCACGCCGCCGGCGAAGATTCCGATCGGGATGTTGATGAAGAAAATCCAGCGCCACGAATACGAGTCCGTGATCCAACCGCCCGCCACCGGTCCGACGATCGGCGCCACCACCGTGATCATCGCGATGATCGCCAGCGCCATGCCGCGTTTCTCGCGCGGATAGATCGACACCATCAGGCTCTGGGTGATCGGGTACATCGGTCCGCACACGGCGCCCTGCAGCGCGCGGAACATCACCAGCATCGACAGGCTGGTGGCGAGACCGCAGCATAGCGAGAACAGCGAGAACAGCAGCACCGCCCACACGAACACCTTCACCTCGCCGAAGCGTCGGGAAAGGAAACCGGTCATCGGCAGCGTGATCGCCTGCGCCACGGTGAACGAAGTGATCACCCAGGTGGACTGGTCCTGGCTCGCGCCGAGGTTGCCGGCGATGGTCGGCAGCGACACGTTGGCGATGGTCATGTCCAGCACCTGCATGAAGGTGCCGAGCGACAGGCCTATCGTCGCCAGCGACAGGCTGGCGGGACGGAATTCGCCGAGTGCTTGGGTTGCGGTGGCAGCGTTTGAAGCCATGGGCGTGAGAAATCCGACAAAGCAGCTTTTGTAAAAAGTCAGGCCATGGATGGCCGAGGTGAAGTCTGATGTGCGAGCATCGAGAAGCTTGTGAAAGATTGACCGAAGCAGCGATCAGGGACGATTGCAAAAATAAATAAAAGTCAGGCCACGGAAGGCCGAGGTGGAGTTGGGAAAGCACAGAACATCACGGGTGCCGGCGATTTGGATAAAGCAGCGTTCGTGGACGAACGCACAACTAATGCCCGCCGCCGGCCGCCGCTGGTCCACCTGACTTGATGAACGGCGGCTTGGCCAGCCAGACGACCACGACCAGGGCGATGATGATCCAGCCGAAGATGTAGAAAAGGTTGTTGAAGGAAATCTGCACGGATTGCCGGGTGATTTCGCCGTTGATCATCGCGGCAAAACGTTGCAGGGTACCGCCGCTTGCCGCCGCGGCCTGCCGCACCTGCGGATCATAGGCATTGATGTGCGCGGCCAGGTTCGCGTGATTGGTGACGCCGCCGCGCTCCCAGAAATACGTGGTGATCGACGCCGAAAAACTGCCGCCCAATGAACGGATGAAAGTCATCAGGCCCGAACCCGCGGCCACTTCCCGTCCCGACAGATCGGATAACGCGATCGTCAGGATCGGCATGAAGAAGAACGCCACGCCGATGCCTTGCAGGAACTGCGCCATCGCCACGTGGTAGAAATCGACCTCGGTGTTGAATCCGGCGCGCAAGAAACACGTCACGCCCATCACCACGAACGCGAACGACGCGAGCCAGCGCAGGTCGAACTTCGTGCCGTACTTGGCAACGAAAAACGTCAACAGCACGGGTGCAACGCCGATCGGCGCCGTTGCCAGCCCCGACCAGATCGGCGTGTAGCCGAGCGTTTCCTGCAGCCATAGCGGCACCAGCAAGCCGATTGCGAAGAACACCGCGTAGGCCAGCAGCATGGCCAGCGTGCCCGCGGCGAAATTGCGGTGCCGGAACAAGCGCAGGTTCACGATCGGCTCGCGGTCGGTCAATTCCCAGATCAGGAACACGCCCAGCGCGATCACGGCGATGACCGCGAGCACGACGATGAAATTCGACTGGAACCAGTCGAGGTCGTTGCCCTTGTCGAGCAGCACCTGCAGCGAGCCCACGCCCAGGATCAGCGTGACCAGGCCCACGTAGTCCATGCGCGGCCGTTCGATCACGTCGCGGCGCGCACCCAGTTGCGCGGCGATGATCGCGCTGACCGCCAGTCCGATCGGCACGTTGATGAAGAAGATCCATTCCCACGAATAATTGTCGGTGATGTAACCACCCAGCACCGGGCCCGCGATTGGCGCGACCACCGTCACCATCGCCAGGATCGCCAGCGCCATCCCGCGTTTTTCATTCGGGTAGATGGAAACCAGCAGGCTTTGCGTGAGCGGATACATCGGCCCCGCCACCGCGCCCTGGATCGCGCGGAACATCACCAGCATGGTGAGGCTGGTCGCAAGGCCGCAACACAACGAGGCGATCGAGAACAGTGCGGTAGCCCACACGAACGTCTTCACCTCGCCGAAACGCCGCGAGAGGAATCCGGTCAGCGGCAACGCGATCGCGTTGGCCACGGTGAACGAGGTGATGACCCAGACCGACTGGTCCTGGCTCGCGCCCAAGTTGCCGGCGATCGTCGGCAGCGAGACGTTGGCGATGGTGAGGTCCAGCACCTGCATGAAGGTGCCGAGCGACAACCCGATCGTCGCCAGCGGCAGGCTGGCGGGACGGAATTCACCGAAGGACTGGGTTGCGGCGGCAGCGTTCGAAGCCATGCTGATCTTGAGGAATCCGACGAAGCAGCTGTTGTGAAAAGTCAGGCCATGGATGGCCGGATGGAGTCTTATTGACGAGGATTTGGAAAAGTGCGAAAGATTTGAATGAAGCAGCGATCAGGGACGATCGCAAAAGAATCGACATCGTTCCGGGGCTGAGTGTCGCGCAGCGATACGCAGAACCCGACTGCGTTTGCAGGAGCAAACGCGAACGCCGAAGGCGGCCCGCAGGGCGAGCACCAGGGACGGTGCGAGTAAATCCATTTTGATTGGCTTTTCGCAACTGAAAAATGGATTCCGGCTTACGCCGGAATGACGATCAATGTATGGCCTTCGCCATCGCATGCGCGGATGAGGGAGGTGTGGCCGCCACCGGTCCGCTGTTCTCCTTGATGATCTTCGCGATCAACTGGTCGGCTTCGGCCTTGCTGCGCGCATACACGTCGGTGCTGAACACCGGATGCTCAACCGGCTGTTGCGACAGCACCGGGCCGGACTGGTCGTGCAGGTTCACCGACACGTCCATCGACAGGCCGACGCGCAGCGGATGCTTGTCGAGGTCCCTGGGATCGATCGAGATGCGCACCGGCAAACGCTGCACGATCTTGATCCAGTTGCCCGAGGCGTTCTGCGCGGGCAGCAGCGAGAACGCGCTGCCGGTGCCGATGCCGAGACCCACCACGTTGCCGTGGTACTTCATCGAGCCGCCGTAGATGTCCGACGTCAACGTCACCGGCTGGCCAATGCGCATGTCGGTCAACTGGGTTTCCTTGAAGTTCGCGTCGACCCAGAGCTGGTGCAGCGGCACCACCGCCATCAGCGGCGTGCCCGGTTGCACGCGTTGCCCGACCTGCACGGTGCGCTTGGCGATATAACCCGACACCGGCGCGACCAGTGTCATGCGCTGATCGTTCAACCATGCGGCACGCACTTTCGCTGCCGCCGCCTTCACATCGGGATGCGTCGCGATCTGCGTGTCGGAAACCAGCGCACTGGAAGTCGCGAGTTCCGCCTGCGCGGCCGTCAGCGCGCTCTCGGCGGTGGTCAGCGCGTCGCGTGCGTGCGCGAGTTCCTCCGCGGAAATCGCGCCCGACGCGGCCAGTCCCTTGCGGCGCTGGAAGTCGGCCTGGGCCTGCCTCACGACGGCTTCGCGCGCGGCGACGTCGGCCTTCGACGTGTGCACGGTGCTGTACAGGCCGCGCACCTTGCGCACGGTCTGCGCCAGCGCGGCTTCCGCCTGCGCCAGTACGACGTCGGCATCGGCGGGATCCATCTTCACCAGCACCTGGCCTTCGCGCACGTAATCGTTGTCGTCGGCGCCGATGCTGATGACGGTGCCCGGCACCTGCGGCGTGATCTGCACCACGTTGCCGTTGACGTACGCGTCGTCGGTGCCTTCGTACCAGCGGCCGACCATGAAGTGGTAAAGCGTCCAGATGATCGCGACGATCACAATGACGGCGACCAGACCGCGCAGCAGCCAGCGGCGCCTGTTCAGGCGCCTGGCCTTGAGCTGGTCGGCGCGTTCGTCGTCGGTAACGGGATTGGGATTGATGGGCGAAGTCATTGTCTGGCCTTGTCCGCGGTTGGCGGGGTGGAAGTCATGGTGGCGAGCGTGGGCGCGTCTTTCGTGGGCGTGAAGCCGCCGCCCAGCGCCTCATTCAACGCAGCCCACGCATTGCTGCGCTGGGTTTGCACCGAGGCGAGCTGCTGTTCGACGGCGATCAATTCCTGGCGCACGCTGAGTGCTTCCAGGTAGTTGCCGACGCCGGCGCGGTAGCGCTGCATCGCCAGCTTGTACGCATCGGCGGCGCTGCTGCGCGCAGTCTCGGCATCGGTCACCTGCGCATCCAGCGAGCGCACGTCGTCGACCTGCGTGGCGACCTGGTTGATCGCGTGCACCAGCGTCTGGTTGTACTGCGCCACCGCGATGTCGCGCGCCGCGTCCTTGCCGGCGAGATTGGCGCGCAAGGCACCGCCCTCGAAAATCGGCAGGCTCAACGCGGGCTGGATGGTGTAGAAGCGGTTGGTCAGGGAAAACAGGTCGAGCGTGGAAGGCGCGATCAGGCCCGCGAGCGAACTGATGCTGATGTTCGGCAGGAACTTCGCCTTGGCCGCCTTGATG
>JAZKBD010000052.1:29146-32593 GCA_040388785.1 Pseudomonadota bacterium | reverse complement strand
CGATCCGGACCCTTGCCGAGCAAGGCCGCGAGCACCAGTGCGCTGGTGTGAACCTCGTTGTCGGCCGCTTCGAGATGCGCACGATCGCTGGCCGCTTCGCCCTCGATGCGGGCCAGCGAAAACTTACTGTCAATGCCGTTGGCGACGCGCTTGTTGGTGAGCTTCAGGAAATCCTCGGCGCGCTGCAGCTCCTCGTTGGCGAGATCGCGCTGCGCATACGCACCGGCGAGTCCGAAATACGCCTGCACCACGTCCGCCGAAAGTTTCAGTCGTGCGGCCCGCGCATCGACTTCCGCCGCGCGCGCATTGCCCACCGCAGCCTGCCACGTGGCGCGCTTGCCGCCCCACAGGTCGATGTCCCATTTGAAACTGAGATAGCCGAACCGGATCACGCCGAAATGTCCGGACGCCAGCGGCGGCAGGAGTGGCGGCACGCGCGCACCCGCAGCACTGGCGCCGCCATTCAGCGTCGGCTTGCGTGCGGCATCGGCGGCGCCCGCCGCGGCCATGGCCTCACGCACGCGCGCGTCGACCAGCGACATGTCGGGATTGTCGGCGAGCGCTTCGTCCACCAGCTGGTCGAGCTGCGCGTCGCCGACGGCCTTCCACCAGTCCTGCTGCGGCCACGCGGCGGCGTCCACCTGCACGCCGGCAAGGCTCTGTTCGGCATGCAGGTCACTCGCCTGCATCGGGGTCGCGGTGGAGCGCAGGCCACCGGTGCTGGCGCAACCGGCCAGCGCAACCGCCGCCAACGCCGCAACGAGACCTGAACGGTATCTGGGAACCGGAGGAGTCATGACAAAAAGGCCGGTAAAAGAGTCGAAGTATGGGGACGGCGAAAACGGATTCAATCCGAATCGTGTCGTTCCCGCTTGCCGCGGAGGTCTTCCAGCACGCGCGTCAACACGCCGTGCAATGTTTCACGCTCACGCGACGTCGTGCATGCAAAAGTCTGCTCCGCGACCGCATCGCAATAGCCGATCAGGCGTTTGCGAAGGTTCTTGCCTTGCGTGGTCAGTTCCAGCCGCAGCGCCCGGCGATCGACCGGATCAGGAAGCCGCTTGAGATAGCCCCGTTGTTCCAGTTTGTCCAGCAAACGCGTCAGCGCACCGGGGTTGTAGTGCAACGCGCGCGCAAGTTCGACCGGCGTCAGCGATTCGTCGTGGCCGAGGAATTTCAGCGCGAGGAACTGCGTGAAGTTCAGGTCCACGCCCTGCCGCGCCATTTCCTGCTCGACTTCCGTCACGAATTCCGCGCGCAGTCGTCCGATCAGCCGGCAAAGCTGGAAGGAGCGGTCGGGGGAAGAAGTTTCAGCGCGATTCATGCCGAGGATGATACTGTCTTGGCTTTAATTGTCAAGGCAATTATATTCCAGGCAACCTTACCCGGCGAACGTTTCCACCCCAACCAACAAGCAGCACAAGGAGCACGACATGAGGACCACGCAGCTTGCCTTTGCCGCGGCGGCCTGCCTTCTGACCTGCACGCCCGCGCTGGCCACGGGTTTCGACCTTGCCGCGGGCCCGAGCGTCACCGCGTCCGAGCGCACCACCGCCGCCGTCTTCGCCAGCCTGTTCGGCGAGCGTCCCGACGACAACCGCATCCACCTCGAACCGATCGGCACCGTCGGCTGGATCGATTCACGCCACACGCGCAAGGACGATCTGGATCACGAGGTCATGGTCGTCGGCGGCGGCGTGCGCGTCGTCGCTGCCAACCAGCACTGGTTCGTCAGTGAGCAACTGGTGGCGACCAGCACCCGCACCGACGCATTGTCCAGCCGCTTCGAATTCATGACCAGCGCCGGTTGGCAGAATGATCGCTTCGTCGTAATGCTGCGGCACATCTCCAACGCGCATCTGATCGGCGGCGGCAAGAACCTGGGCGAGACGATGTTGCTGGCGGGCGTGAAATTCCAGAAGTAGCGGGCAGCCCGGATGGAGCCGCGTAGCGGCGCATCCGGGAAGAGCCCCGGATTACGCTACGCTCCATCCGGGCTACGCGGCGCGAACACTCAATCGCCGGTGGCAATGGGACGCGCGGGATCGCTCACCCAACCGCTCCACGACGGCGCGAACACGCGCGAGCCATGCAGGCCGGCGGCTTCCATCGCCAGCAGGTTGTGGCAAGCCGTCACGCCGGAGCCGCACATGTGCACCACGTCGTGCGGTGAATGGCCGTCCAGCAGCGCGGCGAATTCCGCGTGCAGCGCTTCGGCAGGTTTGAAACGGCCGTCCGCCGCCAGGTTTTGCGAGAACGGCCGGTTGCGTGCACCGGGCACATGGCCGGCGGCGCGGTCGAGGGGTTCCACTTCGCCGCGAAAGCGCGGCGCCGCACGCGCGTCCAGCAGCAGCGTCGACGGCTCGGCGCGCAGCGACTCCAGCTCCTCGAAATAGACCACCGCGGTGGGATCGGCGGGCAAGTCGACCGTCGTCACTTCGCGCGGCATCGCTGCGCCGTGTTCGACAGGCAGCGACGCCGCAATCCATGACTGCCAGCCGCCATCCAGCACGCAGGCGTCGATGTCGGCGATCCGCAGCATCCACCACAACCGCGCCGCGGCGAGGGCGCCGCCGGCGTCGTCGTACGCCACCACCCACTGCACCTTGCACCAACCCCAGCGCGACAGCGTGCGCGCGAACGCCGCCACGTCCGGCAACGGATGCCGGCCCAGACCTTTTTTCGACAGATCGGAAAGATCGTGGTCGAGGCTCGCGTACACCGCGCCCGGGATATGCGCTTTCAGGAAATCGCGCTCGCCCTTCGCGGGGTCGGCCAGCGCAAACCGGCAATCCACGATCAGCACGGATCCCGGTGTCAGCGCGGCCAGTGTTTTTGCATCGATCAATACATCGTGCGCTTTCATTGCATGACACCCATTCTTTGCATCAGGTTCACCAGCATGGCCGCCGTAGCGCCCCAGATGCGCGGCTCCACACCGACGTATTCGTACACCTTACGCGGCTCGCCGCGCGCGCGGAAATCGAACTGGCGCAGGTTGGCGGGATCCAGCAGGAAGTCGAGCGGCACTTCGAACAGCTTCGCCACTTCGTCCGGTTGCGGGACCAGCACGGCATCGCCGGCCAGGCGCGCGACCACCGGCGTCACGCAGAAGCCGCTGATCGTCTCCAGGCAATCGATGAAGCCCAGCGGCTCGACCGCATCCGGATCCAGCGCGATTTCCTCGCGGCTTTCGCGCAATGCGGTTTCGATCGCACCCGAATCGCCGTGATCGGTGCGGCCGCCGGGAAAACTCACCTGGCCTGCGTGGTGCGCGAGATCCTCGCGACGCAAGGTGAAAACCATGCGCGGTTCCTCGACGTCGCGAATCGCCATCAGCACCGCGGCATCCGCGCGCGGTCCTTCGCCGATCAGGTCGAGCAGGTGATCGTGGTTCCATGCAGGCGGCGCGGGCGGCGATTCGAGCGGGTGCAACGCGCGCGCGAT
>JAZKBD010000052.1:0-29136 GCA_040388785.1 Pseudomonadota bacterium | reverse complement strand
CGTGCGTCATGGCCGCGGCGGCGGACGCAACGGTTGCTCTTCGCGCATCCAGCGCTTGCGGTCATCATTGCTCATCGTGCCCCAGCGCGCGATTTCAGCCAGCGTGCGGCGGCAACCGATGCACAGGCCATCGGCGTCCATGCGGCACACGCCGATGCACGGGCTGGCCGGGATTTCGTCGAGATGGACGGGTTCGCTCCGCATCCGCCAAGCGTAACGCAACGCGCGTGAATCGATGCGCCTGCTTGCAGCGGCGTCTAGGGCTGCACGGCCAGCAAGCGGATATCGAACACCAGCGCTTCATTGGGCCCGATGCGCGGCAGGTCGCCGCGAATGCCGTAGGCCTGGTCGGGCGGCACGAACACCTGCCAGTGGTCGCCCACGTGCATGCGGGTGATGATCTGGCGCCAGCCGGGGATCATGAACTTGACCGGATACACGGCGGGCTTGCCGGTGTCGGCGGTATCGGCGAATACGGTGCCGTCGAGGAACTGGCCGCGAAATTGCAGCGTGACTTCACTGTCGAAGGTCGGACTCTTGTCGTCCTTGCCGCCGTCGAGCACCTTGTACTGCACGCCGGAGGGCAGCGTGATCACGCCCTGCTTCTTGCCGTTTTCTGCGAAGAACGCGCGTGCCTTCTGCAGGTTGGCGGTGGCGAGTTTCTGATAGGCCGCGCGCGCATCGGCGACCATCCTGGCCTCCATCGCCTGCAACACGCGCTGCATGCTCTGTGGCGGATATTCGGGCTTCCTGCGCGAGTAGCCGTCCTGCACGCCGCGCATGACTGTCGCGAGATCGATATCGGGCTGGCGCTGTTGCAGGTCGCGGCCCGCCGCGTAACCGAGCGCGTAGGAAAGCTCGGCCCGATCCGCAACGGGCGCGGCCGAAGTTTTCGGGGGCTGCGCCAGCAGCACGCCGGACGGCACCAGCACGCCGGCCGCAAGCACCAGCACGATGACGATCCTGCTCATGTCGGTTCCGAATCCCGCTTTCTGCAAAGAGTGCCAAGGCGTTCCGTTGCGCCGCAAGCATCGCCAACTTTGAACGCCCCCGGTCGCAAAGGTTCCCTTGTTTCAAGGGCTTTTACGGTACTTGCGTTCCCCCGCCAGCACCCGCAACGCCAGCCGGTTTTCCGGTGGAGCCAGGGGACAGGTCGCATACGGCGTGAACGCGCACGGCGGGTTGTAGGCCTTGTTGAAGTCCAGCACGATCTTGCCATCGCGCGGCATGTCAGCGTACAGGAACCGGGCCGCGCCGTAGGTCTCCTTGCCGGAGGTGGCGTCGGCGAAGATCAGGAACAGTTGCGTATCGCCGGGCACTTCGATGACCGGATACAACTCGAACCCTTGACCCTCCCGCTCGAACACGGCCTTGCCGGGCGCGGGATAGTTTTCGATGGTGCCGATCACGGTGCCGGTCGCCAACTGGAATGGCGGATCGAGCGGCTGCCAGTCCGCGACGATGCGCCACGCGGGATCGACCGGGAAACGTTCGATGCCGACGAATTGCGTGCGCGTCTGCGCTTCGCTGTCGCGTACGCGCAAACCCTTGCGTCCGCCGCGATCGATGGCAATGAAGTTGACGCTGCCGAAGGCGATGGTGGTCGGCGCGGCCTGGCTGTCGTCCAGCAGCACCGCGTTCGTTTCGGTTTTGCCGTCGATGGTTGCGCCAGTATCCGCTTCGAGCGAAATCGAAAGCGTGCCGTCTTCGGCCCACGTGATCGTGCCGAGGTGCGCGGGTGCCCTGGCCAGCACGATGTCGTTGTCCGCCGCGCTGCCGAGGCGATTCCCGCCCGGCTTCAACCACTCGAGGCCGACCAGGCTCAGCCAGCCATCCGGCGCGGTCAGGCGCGCGATGCGCGCCTCGTGCCAGCGTTCGATTTCGCGAGCGCAGGTTTTGTCGATATCCATCGCTTATCTTCCGCGCAGAAAAAGCTTGTCGAGTTCGGCGATGGACAATTGCGTCCATGTCGGCCGACCGTGATTGCACTGGCCGGAACGTTCGGTCGCTTCCATTTCGCGCAGCAACGCGTTCATCTCGGGAATCGTGAGACGGCGATGCGCGCGCACCGAACCATGACAGGCCATGGTCGACAGCAGTTCGTTCTGCAATTCCTCCAGCTTGCGCGAATTGCCGTGCTCGGCAAGTTCGCCCAACACGTCACGCGCGAGCTGCGCCGCGTCGGCGCCGTCCAGCAGCGCGGGGATGCGGCGTACCGTGACCTGGCTCGGGCCCGAGCGGTCGAGTTCCAGCCCGTAGCCTGCCAGCGTCTCCGCGTACTCCTCGGCCGCCGCGGCTTCGCGCTCGCTGACCGCGATCGCTTCGGGCACCAGCAGATGTTGCGCGCGGATCTGGCGGGCATCGCGCGCGGTTTTCAATTTCTCGTAGGTGACGCGCTCGTGCGCGGCGTGCATGTCGACCAGCACCAGTCCGTGCGCGTTTTCGGCGAGGATGTAGATGCCGGCAAGCTGCGCCAGCGCGTAGCCGAGCGGCGGCGCTTCGCCCGGTTCGACGTCCGGCAATGGAACGGCGGCAGCGGACGCGCGTTCACCCAGCAACGTCGCGTAAGGATCGGCCGGCGCTTCGCGCACGCCGAGACCGAATTGGCGTGGCGGTGCGTAGGCGTTGTGCGCGCTCCCAGTCACGAACGTCGTGGCAAGCTCCGTCGCCGCAACGCCGTGCGGTTCGCCCGCGCGCGTACCGGCAACCGCATCATGCAAGGCATGAAACATGAAATCGTGGACCAGGCGCGCATCGCGGAATCGCACTTCGCGCTTGGCCGGATGCACGTTGACATCCACCGCGGCGGGATCGAGTCCAAGGAACAGCACGAATGCCGGGTGCCGCCCGTGGTACAGCACGTCCTCGTACGCCTGCCGCACCGCATGCGCGACGCTCTTGTCGCGCACCAGACGCCCGTTGACGTGGAAGTATTGCTGGTCGGCCTGCGCGCGCGACGCCGTCGGCAAGCCGATCCAGCCGCGCAGCGACAATCCCGCCGCCGCGTGTTCGATGCGCAGGCAGTTTTGCGCGAAGGTTTCGCCGAGCAGGTCGCCCGCGCGTTGCAGTTGCGTGGATTCGTCCGCTGCGGGCTTCAGCATGCGCACCGGCCTGCCGTCATGGATCAGCCGGAACTCGACATCGGGACGCGCCAGCGCCAGCGAACGCACCAGCTCGTCGATGTGACCGAACTCGGTGCGTTCGGCGCGCAGGAACTTGCGCCGCGCCGGAACCGCATGGAACAGGTCACGCACTTCGATGCTCGTGCCGACCGGGTGTGACGCGGGTTGCGGCGCGCGCGCGCCCTGTGCGTCGATGCGCGTTGCGTGATCGTCGCCCGCGCGCCGCGAGGTGATCGACATCCGCGACACCGATGCAATGGACGCGAGCGCCTCGCCGCGAAAACCCATGCTGGCGACGCGCGTGAGGTCATCGAATGTCGCGATCTTGCTGGTCGCGTGTGGCGCCAAGGCCAGCGGCAATTCGTCGGCCGGGATGCCCGCACCGTCATCGCGCACGCGGATCAGGCGCATCCCGCCCTGCTCGACCTCGATGTCGATGCGATGCGCGCCGGCGTCGAGGCTGTTTTCCGCGAGTTCCTTCACCACCGACGCGGGACGTTCGATCACCTCGCCGGCGGCGATCTGGTTGACCAGTTCAGGGGAGAGCGGGCGGATGGACGGCATGGATGAAATGCTTGGATTCCAATTCTGAATTGAATCCGTTCGTGTTGAGCGTAGCGGAGCGAAGCTCCGCGAAGTCGAAACACCGGCAATCGTAAGGTCCTTCGACTTCGGCGCTTCGCGCCTACGCTCAGGACGAACGGAGTTTCAAGGCAGGTTCTACTTCAATGCTCCGTTGCCGGTAACGATTTTGTAGCACGGCACGTACTTGCTGCCCGGCAGCTTCATGCGCTGCTGCGCGACGAAGCTCTGCAGCAGCGTGTCGAGCGCGTGCATGAAATCCGGATCACCATGGATTTCGTACGGACCGTCCTTTTCGATCTGCCGCATGCCCTCTTCCTTGACGTTGCCCGCGACGATCCCGGAGAACGCGCGGCGCATGTCGGCCGCCAGCTCGTGCGGCGCGCGTCCGCGGTGCAGGTCCAGCGCTGCCATTGCGGCGTGGGTCGGCTCGAAGTGCTGCTGGAACGGCAGGTCGATGTTCAATTCCCAGTTGAAGAAGAACGCATCGTGGGTTTCCACGCGGTGGTCGCGCACCACCTCGATGCCCTGCTGGATCGCGTGCGCGACGGCCACCGGATCCTCGACGATGATCTGGTAGCGCTTCGCGGCGGCCTCGCCCAGCACCAGCCGCAGGAACTTGTCGATCTGCTCGAAGTACGGCGCCGATTCGGCCGGTCCCGTGAACACCAGCGGAAACGGCACGTCCGCGTTGGCGGGATTCAACAGGATGCCGAGCAGGTACAAAATCTCTTCGCAGGTGCCGACGCCGCCGGGGAACACGATGAAGCCGTGGCCGACGCGCACGAAGGCTTCGAGGCGCTTCTCGATGTCGGGCAGGATCACCAGGCTGTTGACGATGGGATTGGGCGATTCCGCGGCGATGATGCTGGGTTCGGTCAAGCCGATGTAGCGGTTCTCGTAATGCCGCTGCTTCGCGTGCGCGATGGTCGCGCCCTTCATCGGCCCCTTCATCGCGCCCGGGCCGCAGCCGGTGCAGATGTCCATGCCGCGCAGGCCCAACTGGTAGCCGACGTCCTTGGTGTAGTCGTATTCCTCGCGCGAGATCGAATGACCGCCCCAGCAGACCACGAGGTTCGGGTCGAAGCGCGCGCGCAGCACCCGCGCGTTGCGCAGGATGTCGAACACCGCGTGGGTGATGCCGCTGGAATCCTCGAGGTTGAATTCGCCGGATTCCAGCTTGGTCGATTCGTACACGATGTCGCGCATCACCGCGAACAGCAGTTCGTTGGTGCCGCGGATGATCTTGCCGTCCACGAATGCTTGCGCCGGCGCGTTCTTCAAGTCCAGCTTCACGCCGCGATCCTGCTGCAGCACCTGGATGTCGAAATCCGGATACTGGTCCAGCGTCGCGCGCGCGCTGTCCTGCACCGCGCCCGAGGTCAGCACCGCGAGCGCGCAGGAACGCAACAGGTTGTGCAGTCCCGAGGACGACGCGTCGCGCAGGCGCGCAATTTCCCCGCGCGACAGCACGTCCAGCGTGCCGGCCGGCACGACCTGCGCGTTGACCGTCGCGGACCGCACGGTGTGGTTGACGTCGTTCATGTGAAGTGTCTTGGCTTTTGTGAAAAGTCAGGCCATGGAGCTCTTGGCCATGGATGGCGGCTCTATGGCCGTGGGGGTGTTGGTGATTGCGGCCTCGCCAAAAGGAACCCGGAACAACGAAGCAGCGATCATGGACGATCGCAAAAATTACGCCTTCAGATAAGCCTCGACGCCACCCAGGATCATCTGCGCCGCCAGCGCGATCAGCAGCATTCCCATCACGCGTTCCATTGCTGCCAGCACGCTTTCGCCCAGCAGCTTGAACAGCCAGGTCGAACCCAAAAGGATCGCCGCGGTGGCGAGCCAGGCGATCAGCAGCGCCAGGCCCCACTCAACCTGGCGGCCGGGTTGTGCGCTGGTCATAAGCAACAGGGTCGCCATCGCGGAAGGACCGGCGACGCCGGGAATCGCCAACGGCACGATGAAGGGTTCGCCCTGCCCCACTGGCCCGAAGATGCCGCCGTCGCGCGGCGGGAACACCATCTTGATCGCGATCAGGAACAGCACCACGCCGCCGCCGATGCTGATGGCTTCCTGCCGCAACTGCATCACCGCCAGCAGCTCGCGGCCGCCCAGCAGGAACGCGACCAGCACGCCCAGCGCGATCAGCAACTCGCGAATCATCACCCAGCGGCGGCGCCTGGGCGGCACGTCCTTCAGCACCGTCAGGAAGAACGGCACGTTGCCGGGCGCGTCGAGCACCAGGAACAGGGTGATGCACGCCGACACGAGGGTCATCTGCTGGTGCATGACTTATCCCCTGGCGTTACCGGGCTCACGAAGATCCAGCAGTGTGCCGCGCGCGGCTTTCGCTGCGGGCGACAGCAAATAGAGCACGGCTTGCGCGGCCGCATCGGGCGTCGCGATGGTGGAAGGATCCTCGCCGGCCCAGACGGTGCGGCGCAGTGCGGTGCGCATCGGTGCGGGCAGCAGCGCGTGCACGCGCAGCGGGGTTTCGTCGGTTTCCTCGTGCAGGATCGATGCGAGGCCTTCCAGCCCGGCCTTGGCCACGCCGTACGCGCCCCAATGCGCGCTGCCCATCCGGCGCGGATCGTCCAGCACGAACACCACCGCGCTGTCCTCGCGCTTCAACAACAACGGCATGCAGGCCTGCGTCAGCAGGAACGGCGCCGACAGATCGACGTGCAGCGTGCTGATCCATTCTTCGGGCGAAAGCATGCCGAGCGGCGTCAGCCCCTCGCACTTCACCGCCGCGTGCACCACGCCATCGAGCCGCCCGAGCTGGCGCTCGACCGATTCGGCGAAGGTCTGGTATTCCAGCGGGGTCGCGCCCTGCAGGTCCATCGGCTGCAACACCGGTGGCGCGACGTCCGGCAGCGCGGCGATTTCGTCGTACACGGGTTCCAGTGCGCGCGCCTTGCGGTCGGCCAGCAGCACCGTGGCGCCCGCCTCCGCGCACGCACGGGCCGACGCACGGCCCAACCCACCGGCGGCGCCGGTGATCAGAACCACCCGTCCCGCCAGCGAATCCGCGACGGGCGCCCAGCCCGCCGGCAGATGCGTGACGGGCAGGCTCATTGCGCGGTCGCTTGCTTCGCGGCTTCCGCGACCATGCGCTGCAGTTCGCCGGATTCGTACAGTTCCAGCGTGATGTCGCAACCGCCGATCAACTCACCGTTGATGTAGAGCTGCGGGAAGGTCGGCCAGTTGGAATAACGCGGCAGGTTGGCGCGGATTTCGGGGTCTTCCAGCACATTGACCGAGAAATACTCGGCGCCGGTCGCGGTGAGTGCCTGCGAGGTGCGCATGGAAAAGCCGCACATCGGAAAATCGGGCGTGCCCTTCATGTACAGCACGATGGGGTGCCCGGAAAGCGTGTTCTTGATGCGTTCAATGACGTCCATGGGAGATCGGTCTAGAATGAAGGATGGTGTCGTGCCGAAGCTGCGCATTGTACCAGCGCGCCCTCCACGCATGCTGCCATTCCCCGGTTGCAAAACGGATCCAGAACTTCCAAGGAGAACTCCATGGCGATCGAACTTCCCCCGCTTCCCTACGAACGCAGCGCACTGGCCCCGCACATCTCCGAAGAGACCCTGGACTACCACTACGGCAAGCACCACAAGGCGTACGTCGACAACCTCAACAAGCAGATCGAGGGCACCGATTTCGCCGACATGAACCTCGAGGACATCGTCAAGAAGGCCACGGGCGGCATGTTCAACAACGCCGCGCAGGCGTGGAACCACACCTTCTACTGGAATTCCATGTCGCCCAAGGGCGGCGGCGATCCGTCCGGCAAGCTGGCCGACGCGATCACCAAGGCATTCGGCGATTTCGCCAAGTTCAAGGCCGAATTCGGCAAGATCGCGATGGGCACGTTCGGTTCCGGCTGGGCATGGCTGGTGCAGCGCGCCGACGGTTCACTGGGCCTGGTTTCGACGTCCAACGCCGGCACGCCGATCACCGGCAGCGACCGGCCGCTGCTGACCTGCGATGTGTGGGAACACGCGTACTACATCGATTACCGCAACGCGCGCGCCAAGTACGTCGAGTCGTACTGGAATCTGGTGAACTGGGATTTTGCGGCCAGCCAGATGGCTTGAGGCTGCACCGGAACCGCGCCACATGCGGCGCGGTTTTCACGGTACGTTTTGCGCATCATCCGTGGATGCCGCCGTCACGGCATTCGCGAGCCGCGCAGCCAGTGCCTGCACTTCGTCCGCGTCCTCGCCCTCGATGGTGACACGCACCAGCGGCTCGGTGCCGGAGGGACGCAGCACCACGCGGCCACGGCCACGCAGGATCTGCTGCACCTCGGCCAACGTTTGCTGCACCCGGGGCGTCGCGATGGCGCCCTTGGCGCCCGCGACCCTCACGTTGCGCGTGATCTGCGGCAGCTTGGCCAATCCGGAACGCGCTTCGGACAGATCGCGGCCATTGCGCGCAAGCGCATCCAGCACGGCCAGCGCGGACACGATGCCGTCGCCGGTGCTGGCGCGGTCGAGGCACAGGATGTGTCCGGACGTCTCGCCGCCCAGCACGCCGCCGTGCTCCTTCAACTGCTGCAGCACGTAGCGGTCGCCCACGTTCGCGCGCAGGAAGCGCACGCCCGCGCCGGTCAGCGCGCGCTCCAGTCCGAAATTGCTCATCAGCGTGCCGACCACCGGGCCGCGCAGGTTGCCCGCGGCCAGCCAGTCGTGCGCCAGTACGTACAACAAGTCGTCGCCATCCACCAGTTCGCCATCGCGATCGATCATCTGCACGCGATCACCGTCGCCGTCGAACGCTATGCCGAGGTCGGCGTGTTGTTCGATCACGGCGCCGCGCAGTGCGACCGGATGGGTCGAGCCGATTTCATGATTGATGTTGAAGCCGTCCGGCTCGCAACCGATGCGCGTCACCCGCGCCCCGAGTGCCGCGAACACCTTGGGTGCGACCATATAGGTTGCGCCATGCGCGCAATCCAGCACGATGTGCATGCCCGAAAGATCAGGCGGTGTCGCCAGCGTGCCGAGGCAGAAGCGCGCGTAGCGTTCGACCGCATCGTCGATGCGGCGCGCCTTGCCGAGGCTTTCCGGCGCGACCGTCGTGAACGTTGCGTCGATCTCGCGTTCGATTTCGGACTCCACCGCGTCGTCGAGCTTTTCGCCTTCGGCGGAGAAGAACTTGATGCCGTTGTCTTGATAGGGATTGTGCGAAGCACTGATGACGATGCCTGCGCTGGCGCCCAGCTCGCGCGTCAGTTGCGCGACGCCCGGCGTCGGCAGCGGGCCCAACAGGCCGACGTTCGCGCCTGCCGCGACCAGTCCCGATTCCAGCGCCGCTTCGAACATGTAGCCCGACACGCGCGTGTCCTTGCCGATCAACACCAGCGGACGCTTGCCGTCGCCCAGCACCACGCCCGCCGCGCGGCCCAGCTTCAGCATGAACTCGGCGGTGATCGGCCACTGGCCCACCACGCCACGCACGCCGTCGGTGCCGAAGTATTTGCGGGTTTGGGGACTCGGGGCTCGGGGCTCGGGCATGAGGTGGCAAACGGATAATTGGCGAAAAATTTCATCGTCATTCCGGGACCGTTCGCGGATTCATCGCGAACGGAACCCGGAATCCAGCGCCTTGCGATGAAGTCACTGGATTCCCGCTTGCGCGGGAATGACGGCAATCTTATCAGTGCCGTCCTTGTCAATCGTCGCCGAACCGCTGCGAACCGAAAGCCTTCTCTGGTTTCTTCACCAACGCGTCACCTGCGTGCACCGCCTGCCAGACCGCCAGCGCATCGCGGGTAGCGGCAACATCGTGCACGCGCACGATCATGGCGCCGCGTTGCACCGCGACCAGCGCGGCGGCAGCGGAACCCGCCGCACGGTCGGCGCCACCTTGGCGTCCAGTCATCGCGCCGATCATCGCCTTGCGGGAAACGCCCACGAACACGCCGGCGGCGAGATCGCGGAAGCGCTCGAGTGCGCGCAGCAGCACAAGATTGTGTTCCAGCGTCTTGCCGAAGCCGAAGCCGGGATCGATCAGCACGCGGCGCTTGTCGATGCCGGCCATTTCACAAGCGAACACGCGTTCCGCGAGAAAGCGGTGCACCTCGCCGACCACGTCATCGTAATGCGGATCGTCCTGCATCATGCCGGGTTCGCCCTGCATGTGCATCAGGCACACCGGCACTTTCAATTCCGCGGCGGCATCCAGCGCGCCGTCACGACGCAGCGCGTACACGTCGTTGATGAATCCGGCGCCCGCGGCCACCGCGGCCCGCATCACTTTCGGCTTGGACGTATCGATCGAAATCGGCACCTCGACGCGCTTCGCCAGCGCCTCGATCACCGGCACCACGCGTTGCGCTTCCGTCGCGGCCTCGACAGCCGTCGCGCCCGGGCGTGTGGATTCCGCACCGACGTCAAGCATGTCGGCACCCTGTTCCACCATCGCCACGCCCTGCGCGACCGCGGCATCGACATCGCCACGCAAACCGTCGCCGGAAAAGGAATCGCCGGTGAGATTCAAGATGCCGCAGATGCGCGGGCGGTCGAGCTTCAGCGCGCGGCCGTTGCAATCGAGCGTGGGAGTCGTATCGAACATCGGCGCAGTTTACGGCACGACGCGACGCGTTGCCGCCCTGCCACGCCACGCGTACCCAGTTCAATCCCAGATGTATTCGCCCGCCGCATCCCGGCGCGCACCATCCGGCGGTCCGTATCGGTCCCACAGGACAGCCAGCCCTGCATGGCGCACGAACGCGTGAAACTCCGGCGACCCGCGCAGCAAGCGTGAAGAAGGCATCCAGAACCGGACGAGATAGAGGGTGGCGGTGATCGAACGGAAGCGCGTGCCGAGTTCGAGCGCACGCATGGTTTCGCCCCTCACCAGCAGTGTGTACGGAATCGCGCCGGGCAGCCAGCGCGGCTGCGAGGCGACGATGCCGGCGATCAACGCCTGCATGTGCGCCTGCGCCGCGGCATCGCCATAGGCGCCCTGCGCGAGGATATTCAATTGTTCGCCGGACAAGCCCTCCGAAAGCATCACCAGGCCACGTGCCAACTGCGCGGCGGCCTCGTCAAACTGGCCGCGCGCAGCCAGAACATCGTGCATGCCCAGCCCTGCGTGCGCCAGCTTCAGTTCCGTTGCCTTGCGGAACAAGCCTTCGGCGCGCGCGAGGTCGCCTTTGATGAGATGGCCGACGCCGCGCCAGAGCATCGCGGCGGGATACAACGGATCGATTTCCAGCAGGTGATCGAGATGCGCGCAGCCCCAGTCCACGTAGCCGACGAGGAGTGATGGCGACCCCGCCCAATACCGGACCGCGGTGTCTTCCGGCTGCACGCGCAAAGCCTTCTCCATGGCATCGCGGCTTTCGATATAGCGATGCACGGCACTGGTCAGCACCAGCCCCATCGCCGAGTAGGGTTCGCCCAGGCCCGGATCCAGCGCACTCGCGCAAGTCGCCGCCGCGGTGACGTTCGCAAGCGCCGTGTCCGCCGCTTCCGGCGAATAGTTCGGCTGTATCGCATAGGCGGCGGCCAGCCGTGCATGCGCGCGCGCGAACCGGGGATCGCGCTCGATCGCCTGCCGCAACAGCTCGATCGCCTGTGCCATGTGCACCATGTCGCGCCGGTTGCAGATATCGCTGGCCTGCAGGTACAGCCTATAGGCTTCCGGATCGGTGGTCGCCACCGGCACCAGCCGTTGCTCGCCATGCAGCAGCACATCCAGCTCGTGCGCGATCGCGCGCGCAATGCGCTCCTGCAATTCGAATACGTCGGACAGATCGCCGTCGAAATTGTCCGACCACAGGTGATAGCCATCGCAGGTCTGGATCAATTGCACGGTGATGCGCACCCTGTCGCCGTGTTTGCGCACCGAGCCTTCCAGCACATGCGCCACCGCCAGCGTCCTGCCGATGTGGCGCAAATCCTCGTTCCTGCCCTTGAACGAGAACGACGACGTACGACCCGGAACTTTCAGATCCTTGAGTTTGACCAGCGCGCTCAGGATTTCCTCGGCGATGCCGTCGGAGAAATACTCCTGGTCGTGCGTCGGCGACAAGTCGACGAATGGCAACACCGCGATGGACTTGTGCGGGATTTCCAGCGGCGCTTCGGATTCCGCCGCCGCGACGGGGCGCGCCATTACTGCTTCCGGAACGGAAGACCCGGCGCCCAATCCTTGCCGAAGCTCGCGCCAAATGCTGTCGAAATTCCACACCAGGACCAGCGCGACCGGAAAGCCGATCGCGCACGCGATCAGGAACGCGCGCGTCGCCCAGTCCGGCAGATCCAGCGCCGGCGTCAACTGCGAGATGCCCTGCGACAACGCCCACGCTGCACCGAGGTACAGCACCGCCGCGCGCAGCACGTTGCGTCGCTTCAGTTCCGAAAAGAAGATCCGACGATCCGCCACGGCGCGCGACGCTCTCGCCGGCAACACGCCGGCCTCCGGTCACGGAGTTTCTGCGCTCGCCGGCCCGGTTGCAAGCGCGGCCCGCCCCACGTCATTCCAGCCGCGCAAGGATCTCGCGATAACGCGGCAGTCCCCGCAGGCTCTCCAGATCGGGGTCATGTTCTATCCACTCGCGGAATCCGTGCCCGGCCGAGATGGCGCGTTCCAGCAGATCGAGTGCGCGCTCGGGATCATCCATGTGGGTGTACGTGCAGGCGGCGTTGTAGAGCGTGCCGAAATCGTCCGGCTGCAGCCGCAGCGCGGCTCCGATATTGCGGCGCGCACCCTCGACGTCGCCCAGTCGCACCTGCATGCCCGCGGCGAGATACAGCGCGCGACCATTCTCCGGATCGGCCGCGATCTCGGCCAATGCCGACGGCAACGCACGCCGTGTCAGCGCGTCGCCGCGCGCAGGATCGTGCAGGGAATCGGCAGCGTTGGCGGCCAGCGACAGCGCCTGGAATTCGTCGGGGCGCACGCGGTGCGCGGCCTCGAATTCCTCGATGGCCCGCGCGTGATCCCCGGATCCGAAGCAGTGGCGCCCGAAATAGTAGTACGCTTCATAAAGCTCCGGATTGAGCTCGATCGCCCGCTCGAATTCGGCGACGGCACCTTGGTTGTCTCCGGCCAGCGACAAGGTGTTGGCGTGCGCGACGTGCGCTTCGGCGAGATCGGGCGCCAGTTCCAGCGCGCGTTTCGCGGCGGCGAGCGCTTCGTCGAGTGCACCCTCGGGCTCGATGATCCGCCAGATCAACAGTTGCGCCAGCGAGTCGGCCAGGCCTGCGTGCGCCTGCGCGTAATCCGGATCGAGTTCGATGGCGCGGCGGAACATCTGCGGCGCCTTGGTCCAGTTGTCGCTGCTCTTCAGCGACTGGATCTGCCGGCCGCGCAGGTAGAACTCGTACGCGCGCATGTCGCGCGGTGCATTGCGGCCGATGTCGAGCGCCGCATCGGCCTTCAGTGATACGCGCAGCGCTCGCGCGACGCTGCGCGCGATTTCCTCCTGGATCGCGAAGATGTCTTCGAGCCCGCGGTCGAAACTCTCCGACCACAGGTGGTAACCGTTGCTCGCGTCGATCAACTGCGCGGTGACGCGCACGCGCGCTCCGGCTTTGCGCACGCTGCCTTCCATGATCGCGGCGACGTTCAGGGCGCGACCGATCTCGCGCACATCGGCGGCATTCTCGCGAAAACGGAAGGACGAGGTGCGCGATGCCACGCGCAAGCCGCGGATCGACGCCAGCGCGTTGAGGATTTCCTCGGCCAGCCCGTCGCAGAAATACGCCTGGTCACGCGCCTCGCTGAGATCGGTGAACGGCAGCACTGCGACCGAAGCACCCGGCGCGGGTCCCGCCACGTCGGCCGACACTTGCGACAGCGGTGCAGTGCGTTCGATGCCGTGCGCGCCGATGTCGTAAACCCATGCAAGCAGGCAAGCCAGCACGAAACCGAGCGCAAGCAGGACCAGCAGCAGCCGCATCGACCACGACGGCAACCCCAGCGGTTCGAACACCGCGCTGCCGAGCTGGATCAGGATCCAGCCGGTCACGACATAGACCGCGATCACGCGGAACACACGCCGGCGGCGGAATTCGGCGAAGGATTGCTTCAATGGTCCGATCCAGTCGCTCATGTTGGACGGCTCCACTTCCGTCCTGTTCGCGCCTCCCCGAATGCTACACGCACAGGCACCGGACATGAGGAGGCCGCCCGAGGGCGGCCTTCAACTGCACACGAATCGGCTGTTGTGGAAAGTCAGGCCACGTATGGCCGTGGCAATGCCACCAAACCGAGAAACATCCCGGCTGCGAAAGCATTCACCGATGCAGCGTCTATGGATGAACGCAAATCAATGCTGTCCGGCCGGATGGCTGGACGGCGCCGGCGCCACGCCCGGCGCGGTCGCGGGTTTGCCGCCGCCCATGCCGGTGTTGCTGTCGCGCGGGTGCCAGTCGCGCGGCGGGCCGGGTTCGCGGCCTTCCATGATCGCGGCGATCTGTTCCTTGTCGATGGTTTCGTACTGCAGCAGTGCCGCGGCCATCGCGTGCAGCTTCTCGATGTCGCCGGTGAGGATCTGGCGCGCCTTGGTGTAGGCGGTGTCGATGACATCGCGTACCGCGACGTCGATCTTGCGCGCGGTTTCGTCGGACACGTTCTTGTGCTGGGAGACCGAGCGGCCAAGGAAGACCTCTTCCTCTTCCTCGGCATAGGTCATCGGCCCGAGTTCTGACGACAGGCCGTACTTGGTGACCATGTCGCGCGCGAGCGCGGTCGCGCGCTGGATGTCGTTGGACGCGCCGGTGGTGACTTTCTCGGCACCGAAGATCAGTTCCTCGGCGACGCGGCCGCCGAACAGGCTGGCGAGCCTGCTTTCCAGCGAAAGCTTGCTGTGGCTGTAACGATCCTGCTCGGGCAGGAACATCGTGACCCCCAGCGCACGGCCACGCGGGATGATCGTGACCTTGTGCACCGGATCGTGATCGGGCACCGAGAGGCCAACGATCGCGTGACCGGATTCGTGGTACGCGGTGAGCTTCTTCTCGTCCTCGCTCATGATCATGGAGCGCCGTTCGGAGCCCATCATGATCTTGTCCTTGGCGCGCTCGAAGAAATCCATGCGCACGTCGCGCGCATTTTCGCGTGCCGCGAACAGCGCGGCTTCGTTGACAAGGTTGGCGAGATCGGCGCCGCTGAAACCCGGCGTGCCGCGCGCGATCACCATCGGATCGACGTCGGCCGCGACCGGCACCTTGCGCATGTGGACTTTCAAAATCTGTTCGCGGCCCTTCAAATCCGGCAGCGGCACAACGACCTGGCGGTCAAAACGGCCCGGCCGCAGCAGCGCCGGATCGAGCACGTCCGGCCGGTTGGTCGCGGCGATCACGATCACACCTTCGCTGCCTTCGAAGCCGTCCATCTCGACCAGCAACTGGTTCAAGGTCTGTTCGCGCTCGTCGTGGCCACCGCCGAGACCGGCGCCGCGATGGCGGCCGACCGCGTCGATTTCATCGATGAAGATGATGCACGGCGCGTGCTTCTTGGCCTGCTCGAACATGTCGCGCACGCGCGCCGCGCCGACGCCGACGAACATCTCGACGAAGTCGGAACCCGAGATCGAGAAGAACGGCACCTTGGCTTCGCCGGCGATCGCCTTGGCGAGCAGCGTCTTGCCGGTACCGGGCGAACCGACCATCAGCACGCCGCGCGGAATCTTGCCGCCCAGCTTGGTGAACTTGGACGGATCGCGCAGGAAGTCGACCAGTTCGGAAACCTCTTCCTTGGCTTCCTCGCATCCGGCCACGTCATTGAACGTGATCTTGATCTGGTCCTCGCCCTGCAGCTTCGCGCGCGAACGTCCGAAACTCATCGCGCCGCGTCCGCCCGCGCCCGCTTGCATCTGGCGCATGAACCAGATCAGGATCGCGATGAAGATCAGGATCGGACCCCAATCCAGCAGCAGCCGCCACAGCGAGAAACCGTTGTCGCCCGGCTTCTGGGTGGTCTGGACGCGGTGGGATTCCAGCAACGGCAGCAGGGTGGTGTCATCGACCACCGGCACCACCGTACGCAATGAACTGCCGTCCTTGAGTTTTCCCGTGACCACGGTCGGCAGGTTCGCGCTCAGGGTGATCGAAGCGACGTTGTCGTTCTTCACCTGCGTCACGAACTCGGAATACGACATCTGCTGCTCGCTGCCGGCGAGGCGCGGGCTGAGGCTCTGGTACACCAGCAGCACGATCACCGCCACGGCGACCCACAGCAGGCCCTGTTTGGCGAGCTCATTCATCGGAGGCTTCATGCGCGCGCACCTCGCTCAGCCACGCGGGTCGAGGCAGCGTGGATCACGCTCGGTGAACGGGATTCGAACCAATTCATTGCTTGCCTTTCCATCCTGTCGCCAACGCATACACTTCGCGTGATCGGGCCCGCGACGCCTTGGGCTTGCGCAGTGTCACCCGCGCAAAGCCCGCACGCAAGTCGCGGACGTATTCGTCGAAACCGCGGCCCTGGAAGAGTTTGACCAGCAAGGAGCCTCCAGGTTTCAAGCACTTGGACGCGAATTCTGCCGCCAGTTCCACCAGATGCATCGCGCGCGCCTGATCCGCCACCTCTATACCGCTGATATTGGGCGCCATGTCCGACAGCACAAGGTCCACCGGGATGCCGTCCAGCTTGGCCATCAGCGCATCCAGGACGGCGTCCTCGCGGAAATCGCCCTGGATGAACTCGACTCCGCCGATGCCTTGCATCGGCAGGATGTCCAGCGCGAACACGCGGCCGTTCTCGCCGAGCCGCTGGCGCACCAGTTGCGACCATCCGCCCGGCGCCGCGCCGAGATCCACCACCACCATGCCGGGCCTCAGCAGCTTGTCGCGATCCAGCAACTCATCCAGCTTGAACACGGCGCGCGAACGGAAGCCCTCGGCCTGCGCACGCTTCACGAACTCGTCGCCGAAGTGCTCCTTCAACCAGCGCGCGCTGCTTTTGCTTCGAGGCACGGAGCTTTCCATGGGCGGCGGCGCGCCGCCACGATCGGGAACGATGGCCCATGATACCCTGACAGGTCTTTCCGCCCCTTCACACGCGCAGTGCATGGCCCTGACCCCCTCGCAAATCCGCTACCTGCGCGGCCTCGCGCATCCGCTGAAGCCGGTGTTGCTGCTGGGCGGCAAAGGCGTGACCGCGGGTGTGCTGAAGGAACTGGAGCAGGCGCTGGACGACCATGAGTTGATCAAGGTTCGCCTGGGCGGCGGCGACCGCACCGAGCGCGCGGCCGAACTCGACAAGCTGGTTGGGTCGAGCCGTGCCGAGATCGTGCAGAGCATCGGCCACATCGCGGTGCTGTACCGGCGCAATGACGAGAAGCCGCAAATAGCGCTGCCGCGATAGGTGCGCTCATCCCTGATCGCGGCTTCGATGAGCGTGATGAAAAAATGTAAGGCTCTCCGCATCATCAACACCAGAACGGCCGTCCATGGCCTGACTTTTCACGACGGCCGCTCCGGACCAGGCTCACAGTCAAATCGCCCCAGAACTACCGTTGCCTGCAATGGAACTGAACCTCGAACGCCCGCGTGATTACCTGTTCGTGCGCCGCGCGGATGCGCACACGGTGGTCGTGGTCGACAAGCCGTTCACCGCGAGCATCATCCTGACCCGCGACAAGGTGATCGACGACTGGGGCGTTGCCGACGTGACCGTCATGACGCCGGACCAGGCCAGACCGATCGTCGCGCTGAAACCCGACGTGGTGCTGCTCGGCACCGGCGCGCGCCAACGGTTTCCGTCGCAGGCGGTGCTGGCGGCATTCCTGCGACGTGGCGTGGGCGTGGAAGTGATGGACAACGCCGCCGCCGCAAGAACCTGGGACATTCTGGCCGGCGAGGGTCGCAACGTCGTCGCGGGATTTATTTTGTGCGATCGTCCCTGATCGCTGCTTCGTTCGAACCTTTCGCAAGCTGTTCGATGCCGACCAATCGGATTCCACCACGGCCATTACAGCCGCCATCCATGGCCAAGAGCTCCGTGGCCTGACTTTCAACAACAGCCGCTTCGAATCGACCCTGTCGCGTCACCATTCCCGAAACACCACACACACGCCGGTCTTGTCGAGCAGCGCGAATTCCCGGGCACCCCAAGGCTTGCGTTCGATCACCTTGCCGTTCGGGTGAAGCAGCTCCGGGCTGCGCGAAGAAATTTCAGCATACAAGTCTTCGATGGTGTCAGTTTCGATCGCGATTTCCGGACGATCCTTCGCTGCAAATTCCGCGTCCTCCATCAGATAGGCCTTCGCGGAATCCCGCTCCACCACGGCCAGCTTGCCGTCGCGATGAAGCAGCTTGAAAGCCATGCCTTCCACGAACAAATCCAGTCCGTCCTGCATGCTGGCGTAGAAGATGCTCGGGATCAGGCGGGTGAGCACGCTCAACGCCCAGGCAAGTAACCCAGCGGATCGACGGGTTTGCCGTCCTTGCGGATCTCGAAATGCAATTCGACCCGCGGCGCGCCCGATGCGCCCATCAGCGCGATCTCCTGCCCGGCACTGACGTGATCGCCTTCCTTCACCAGCCGCTTGCTGTTGTGGCCGTAGGCCGACAGGAACGTGTCGTTGTGCTTGATGATGATCAGCTCGCCGTAACCAATCAGGCCGTTGCCGCTGTACACCACCGTGCCTGGCGCAGCGGCTCGTACTGGATCACCCATGTTGCCCGTGATGTTGAGACCGGCGCCATCGCCGCCGCCGCCCGCTTCGAATCCGCCGACGACTTTGCCGTTCGCGGGCCATTGCCAGGTGATGCCGCCGGCGCTGCGGGTCGCACCGGGCGGTGGCGTCGGCACGGCGGGTTGCGCAGCCGGCGGGGGAACGGTCGTCGGCGCGGCAGCCGTCGCGGCTGGAACGACCGACGCCGCAGGTGCCGCAACGGTGGATTCGGATTCTGTGGGCGCCACGCCATTTCCGGTCATGGACTGCGTACTGACCGGGCCGAACACGGGCGCGGAAGGTTGCGTGGTGGCGGGCGCCTGCGTGACGGGCCGCGGCGGCACGGTTGCCGGCGCCGGAGCCGTGTTGCCCGCGACAGCGGGGCCGGTCGCCTCGACCGCAGACGTGGGCTTCAACTTCAACACCTGCCCCGGATGGATCACGTATGGCGGCGGAATGTTGTTGAGCGCGGCAAGCTGGCGCACGTCCATGCCATGCGCGAAGGCGACGCTGTACATGGTGTCGCCGCGCGCCACGGTGTAGCCGGACGCACCGACCGTTCCGTTGGCATGGCCGCCCAGTCCGAACGTCTGCACGCCACTGCTGCTCGCCACGGGCGGCGGCGCCGCCGACGTGGCCGCGGGCGGATTGCTGCCGCCGAAGGAATAATTGGCGACCGGCGCCGGGTTCGATGCGCATCCCGCCAGCAACGCGGCAGCTGCGAGCGCGGCGGACCACTGCTTCAATGATTTCAGTGCGAACATGATGCGCGCAAGGATACCCGAGCCGCGGCAGCGCGGTCACTCCGGCGCGGCGCCCACGCGAAGATGCGCGGCCGCGCGGAATGCGAACGGGATTCAGGCCGCACGTTCGCGAAAACGATCGGTCGCGCCGATCAGTTCATGCGTATTGCCCGGCTCGAACGCGGAGTGGCCCGCGTCGGCGACGATGCGCAGGTCCGCGCCGGGCCATGCGCGATGCAGGTCCCACGCGCTGCGGATCGGACACACCACGTCGTAGCGGCCCTGCACGATCACCGCCGGGATGCCGTGCAGGCGATGCGCATCGCGCAGCAACTGGTCGTCGTGATCGAAGAAGCCGCGATTGACGAAGTAATGGTTCTCGATGCCTGCGAACGCCAGCGCGAATTCGTCGCCGGCGCTGGCGGCCATGTAGCCGTCGTTCTGGAACAGGAAACTCGTCGAAGCTTCCCACACCGACCACGCGCGCGCGGCCGCCAGCCGCACTTCCGGATCGTCCGATGTCAGGCGCCTGTGGTACGCCATGATCAGGTCGTCGTGCTCGGCTTCCGGAATCGCCGCGAGATACTTTTCCCACGCGTCCGGATACAGCATGTCGCAGCCTTTCTGGTAGAACCATTCCAGTTCCGCGCGCCGCAGCATGAAGATGCCACGCAGCACCAGTTCGGTCACGTGCTGGGGATGGGTTTCCGCGTAAGCGAGTGCGAGTGTCGAGCCCCACGAGCCGCCGAACACCTGCCAGCGCTCGATGCGCAGGTGCTCGCGCAGGCGCTCAATATCGGCAACCAGATCCCACGTGGTGTTCTCGCGCAGTTCCGCGTGCGGCGTCGAACGCCCGCAACCGCGCTGGTCGAACAGCACGATGCGGTACACCTTGGGATCGAAAAACCGCCGGCATTTCGCGTTGCATCCCGCGCCCGGGCCGCCGTGCAGGAATACCGCCGGCTTGCCGTGCGGATTGCCGCACTGCTCGTAGTACAGCGTGTGCAGGTCCGAGACCCGCAACATGCCGCTGTCGAACGGCTCGATTCCGGGGTACAAGTCGCGGCGATTGCTGGGCATGTCCATTCGCGGCATTTCGCTGGAAGATTGATTCCCGTTAGCCTAGCACCTCGATCCGCGGACGCGCTGGCCCATGAAGACCTCGTTCCCCAAGAAGGACATCAAGATCCTGTTGCTGGAAGGCATCCATCCGAGCGCGACGGAGGTTTTCCACGCCGCCGGGTACAGCCAGATCGAGCACCACGAGAAGGCGCTGCCGCGCGCGGAGTTGTTCAAGGCGATCGCCGACGCGCATGTCATCGGGCTGCGTTCGCGTACGCAACTGGATGCCGAAGCCATCGCGCACACCCGGCGCCTGCTCGCGGTCGGCTGCTTCTGCATCGGCACCAACCAGGTGGATCTGGGCGCGGCGCGCGAACGCGGCGTGCCGGTGTTCAATGCGCCGTATTCGAACACCCGCAGCGTCGCGGAACTGGTGATCGCCGAAGCGATCCTGCTGATGCGGCGGGTACCGGAACGCAACGCCGAATGCCATCGCGGCGGCTGGGCGAAATCGGCCGAAGGCAGCTTCGAGGTACGCGGCAAGACGCTCGGCATCGTCGGCTATGGCCACATCGGTACGCAGGCCGGCGTACTGGCCGAATCGCTGGGCATGCACGTGCTGTTCCACGACATCGAGGCCAAGCTGGCGCTCGGCAATGCGTCGCCGGCGCGCGATCTGGATGATCTGCTCGCGCGTTCCGACATGGTCACGCTGCACGTGCCGCAGACGCCCGCAACCGCGGGCATGATCGGCGCCGGCGAAATCGCACGCATGCGCCGCGGCGCGATGCTGATCAACGCCTCGCGTGGCAACGTGGTCGACATCGAGGCGCTGGCCGCGGCCCTGCGCGATGGACACCTTGCGGGCGCAGCCGTGGACGTGTTTCCGAAGGAACCCAAGGGCCGCGACGAGGAATTCGTCTCGCCGTTGCGCGATTTCGACAATGTGCTGCTGACGCCGCACGTCGGCGGCAGCACCCAGGAAGCGCAGCTCAATATCGGCACCGAGGTCGCGTCCAAACTGGTGCGTTACAGCGACAACGGCTCGACGCTCTCGGCGGTGAATTTCCCCGAAGTGAACCTGCCCGAGCACGCCGGCAGCCGCCGTCTGCTCCATATCCACCACAACGTGCCGGGCGTGTTGTCGCGCATCAACGAAGTGTTCTCGGCCGGCGGCGTCAACATCAATGGCCAGCACCTGCAGACCGACGGCGATCTGGGTTACGTCGTGATCGATGTGTCGGCGTCCGCAGAACAATCGGAAGGCCTGCGCGAGCAGCTCGCAGCGATTCCGGGCACCGTGAGGACACGCTTGCTGTACTGAGGCACGACAATGGCGGCAGGATGACTCGCGCCTTCTGCGAGCCCGCCGCTCCCAGACACTTTCACGAAGCGGCTGTCGTGGAAAGTCAGCACAGGGATGTGCGTTCCGGACCCGCAGGTCGCAAAGCGCCAAGGTTCGCCACAACCTGAGTCGAAGCAGCGATCATGGACGATCGCAGGAACGATGGTCGGGGCGGCGGGATTCGAACCCACGACCCCCTGCCCCCCAGGCAGATGCGCTACCAGGCTGCGCTACGCCCCGACCGAACGCGCATGATAACCGATCACACGCCGCGGCAGGTCGGCTCAAACCTTGCGGATCGGATCGCGCAACAACTGAAGCAGCTGCTCCAGCTCGAGCCGCATCTGGTGCACGATCTGCTGCGAGATGCTGGCTTCCATCCGGCCCTGTTGGCCTTCGAGGCGCGCGCGGGCGCCGGTGATGGTGAAGCCCTGGTCGTACAGCAACGCGCGGATCTGGCGGATCATCAGCACGTCGTGGCGCTGGTAATAGCGCCGGTTGCCGCGCCGCTTGACCGGGTTCAGGGCGGGAAATTCCTGCTCCCAGTAACGCAGCACGTGCGGCTTGACCGCGCACAGCTCGCTGACTTCGCCAATGGTGAAATACCGTTTGGCGGGGATGGCGGGGAGCTCGTTATTGTTGCCCTGATCCAGCATGGTTCTCGACCCTCAGTTTCAGCTTCTGGCCCGGACGGAACGTCACCACCCGACGCGCGGAGATGGGAATCTCCTCGCCGGTCTTCGGATTTCGTCCAGGCCGCTGATTCTTGTTGCGCAAGTCAAAGTTGCCGAAACCGGAAAGCTTGACCTGCTCCCCCCGTTCGAGCGCCTCGCGCAACACCTCGAAAAAGGCGTCCACACATTCCCTGGCTTCACGCTTGTTGAGGCCCACGTCGAGAAACAGGCGCTCGGCCATTTCTGCCTTGGTCAGCGTCATGTTCAACCTCTCAGTCTTGCCCCAAATTCGCTTTCCAGCAGCTTGACCACTTCGGCCACGCTGCGGTCGGCGTCCTGATCCGTAAGCGTGCGTGAACTGTCCTGCAAAATCAAGCCGATGGCAAGACTCTTTCGACCCTGGCTCAAACCGGGGCCGCGGAAACAGTCGAACAGTACCGGTTCGTTCACCATTGTTGGCAAACCTGAACGGATGGTCCGGGCGATCTGCGCCCATTCCACGGATTCCTCGACCTCGATGGCAATGTCGCGGCGGATCGACGGGAAATTCGGCAGGGCGTATGCCAGGGGAATGGCACGTTTCCGCAAGGCGTCGAGTCTCACTTCGAAAACCTGCGTCTCGGGCACGTCGAGCTGCCGTTGCAGCGCCGGATGCAAGGCGCCGATCACGCCGACGGCCACGCCATCGCGCAGCACCCGCGCGCTGCGACCGGGGTGCAGGCAGGCCGGTATACCGGCCGCGTCGAACGACCAGGCGCTCGGATCACCGCTCAGTGCGATCAGCGATTCCAGATCACCCTTGATGTCGAAAAAATCCAGCGCGCGCTTCGGCTCGCCCCATTGTTCGGCGTGCGCCTGGCCGCAGGCAATCGCCGCCAGCATGGTGGTTTCGACCGGCGCGGCATCCGCCTCGCCGCGTTCGAACACCACGCCACTTTCGAACAGGCGCACCCGCGTCTGCTGGCGATTGCGGTTGCGCTTCAGCGCTTCCGCCAAG
Organism: Pseudomonadota bacterium; assembly: GCA_040388785.1. GTDB lineage: Bacteria > Pseudomonadota > Gammaproteobacteria > Xanthomonadales > Rhodanobacteraceae > 66-474. The sequence continues at coordinate 5,958 of JAZKBD010000052.1, read as the reverse complement.
CCCGGCAGCAGGGACGTGCGCATCACGGCGAGATCCGCCGAAAGCGGATTGGCCAGCGGAATCGCCCCCGCATCGAATTGCCAGCTTTGCAGCAGGCGCGGATCGACGAAGGCGTAGCAGATGGCCTCGTGGTAATCGCGCGCGGCGAGAGTGGCGCTCAGGGCCGAAACGGCCAACTCCGATTCGTCGTCGCGCGGCAGCGGGGGCGCGCCAGCCGGCAAGGATGCCGGAATCGCATCGTAGCCGTGGATGCGCGCGACTTCCTCGATCAGGTCTTCTTCGCGCTCGATGTCGAAGCGACGCGATGGCGGCGTGACACGCCAGCCCTCGGCAGCCGCCTCGATCTGCATCCCGAGCGCGGCAAGGATGTTTTCGATTTCCGCGTCATCGATGGAGATACCCAGCACCCGCGCGACGCGCGCACGGCGCAACGTGACGGCCGTGGGTTTCGGCAAATGTTCCGGCAATGCAGCCTCGATGATTTCACCCTGCGTGCCGCCCGCGAGTTCGATCAACAGCGCCGTTGCGCGTTCGATCGCAGCGCGCGGAAGTTCAGGGTCGACACCCCGTTCGAAACGGTGCCCCGCGTCGGTGGCAAGGCCCAGTTTGCGCGCGCGGCCCATGATCGCCTGAGGGCTGAAATGCGCGGCCTCCAGGAACACATCGCGCGTGGTGTCGGCGACGCGCGAATCGAAGCCGCCCATCACGCCGGCCACGGCCAGCGGTTTGCGTTCGTCGGCGATCACCAGAAATCCCGCATCGAGTTTTGCGTCGCTCTCGTCCAGCAACTTCAGCGCTTCGCCGTCGCGCGCGCGCCTGACCACGATCGCGCCGTCGAGCTTCGCTTCGTCGAACGCATGCATGGGCTGGCCGGTTTCCAGCATCACGTAATTGGAAACGTCCACCACCGCGTTGATGGGTTTGACGCCCGCCGCGCGCAGCCGCTGCGCCATCCAGATGGGCGTTTGCGCAGCCATGTCGATGCCGCGCACCGCGCGGCCGAGATAGCGCGGGCAATCCGCGCCGGCTTCGAGGCGGATCGCACGCGGCGCGGCAATCGCAGCTTGCACGGACGGTGCCTCGAACAGCTTCGCGCGGGAACCGAATTCCGCCGCGACTTCGTCGGCCAGCCCGATCATTCCGAGGCAGTCGCCGCGGTTGGGCGTGATCTCGATTTCGATCGACGCGTCGGGCAGGCCGAGGCATTCGGCCAGTGGCTTGCCCACCGGTGCATCCGCGGGCAGTTCCATCAACCCCGAGGCATCGGCGTCGATGCCGAGTTCCTTCGCCGAACACAACATGCCCTGCGATTCCACGCCGCGGAGCTTCGCAGCCTTGATGGCGACGCCGTTCGGCAACGTCGCGCCGATCATCGCGAGCGGCGCCACCAGGCCCGCGCGCGCATTGGGCGCGCCGCACACGATCTGCACTTCGCCATGGCCAGTGTCGACGCGGCACACGCGCAACTTGTCGGCATCTGAATGCGGCTCGCAGGCGACGATGCGCGCGACGATCACGCCATCCAGCGCGCCGCCGATCGCTTCGACGGACGCGACTTCCAGCCCGCTCATGGTCAGGCGCCGCGCCAACGCAGTGCTGTCGGCCGGAACGTCGACGAGGGAGCGAAGCCAGTTTTCGGAGAATTTCATGCGGGGACCGACTATTGGAAATGAAGCAAACTTGACTAAGCGTCATTCCGGCGAAAGCCGGAATCCATTTTTGCTTTGCTCCGAAACATCAGGATCAAAATGGATTCCGGATCGCCGCATGCGGCGTCCGGAATGACGACAATATTTACGCGAACTGCGCAAGAAATCGAACATCGTTCTCGAAGAATGCACGCAAGTCCGAGACGCCATAACGCAGCATCGCCAGACGCTCGACGCCCATGCCGAAGGCGAAGCCGGTGTAGCGCTCGGGATCGATGCCGCAGTTCTTCAGCACGTTGGGATGTACCATCCCGCAGCCCAGCACTTCCAGCCAGCGTTCGCTGCCGTCTTCACGGTCCCAGCGGATGATCACGTCGGCGCCCGGTTCGACGAACGGAAAGAACGTCGGCTTGAACATCATTTCGAAATCGCGCCCGAAGAACACGCGCAGGAATTCGGCCAGCGTGCCTTTCAGGTCGGCCATCGTCGAGGTTTCGTCGACCAGCAGGCCCTCGACCTGGTGGAACATCGGCGAATGGGTCTGGTCGGAATCGCTGCGGTAGACCTTGCCGGGCGCGATGATGCGGATCGGTGGTTGCACACCTTTCATCGCGCGGATCTGCACCGGCGAGGTGTGGGTGCGCAGCAGCCGACCGTCGCCAAAATAAAAGGTGTCGTGCATCGCGCGCGCCGGATGGTGCGCGGGGAAGTTCAGCGCCTCGAAGTTGTGCCAGTCGTCCTCGATCTCGGGACCTTCGGCCACCGAATAACCGAGTTGCGCGAAGATCGCCTCGATGCGTTCGCGCGTGCGCGTGAGCGGATGGATCGTGCCACGCGCGCCGTCGCGTCCCGGCTGGGTGACGTCGAGGTTTTCCGACGCCAGGCGTTGCGCCAGCGCCGCGCGCTCCAGCGTTTCCTTGCGTGCCGCGATCGCGTCGGTGATTTTTTCCTTCGCGACGTTGACTTCGGCGCCACGCGCCTTGCGCTCGTCCGGCGCCAGCTTGCCGAGCGCCTTCAATTCCGCGGTGATCGCACCGTTCTTCCCGAGCAATGCGACGCGCTGCGCCTCCAGCGCATCCAGCGTCGCGGCCGCGTCTATCGCGGCCAGCACTTCATTGGTGCGTTGCGTCAAGGTGTTCATCACGGCCCCATACAAAAGAAAAGCGGGGAGAAGGCCTGGGCCTTCTCCCCGCTCGCTTGCATCATAACGTCGGCGCGAACGCCGTACGATTCCTTCAAGCAGCCAGGCTGGCCTTGGCCTTCTCGGCGATCGCGCCAAACGCCGCGATGTCGTGCACGGCGAGATCCGCCAGTACCTTGCGGTCGATGGTGATGCCGGCCTTGCCGAGACCGTCGATCAGGCGGCTGTAGGACAGCCCGAACTGGCGCGCGGCCGCGTTGATGCGCACGATCCACAAGGCGCGGAACTGGCGCTTCTTCTGCTTGCGGCCGATGTAGGCGTACTGCTGGGCCTTGGTGACGGCCTGCTTGGCAACGCGATAGACCTTGCGGCGGGCGTTGTAATAGCCCTTCGCGGCCTTCAGGGTTTTCTTGTGACGCGCACGCGCAGTGACGCCACGCTTGACTCGTGCCATGGTCGTCTCTCCTTACGCGTAGGGCAGCATGCGCGCGACACGCTTGGTGTCGCAATCGCGTATCTGGTTGGGGGCGCGCAGGCCGCGTTTGCGCTTGGTCGACTTCTTGGTGAGGATGTGCGACTTGAACGCGTGCCCGGCCTTGAACTTGCCGGACGCGGTCTTGCGGAACCGCTTGGCAGCGGCCCGGTTGGTCTTGATCTTTGGCATGTTGCCACTCCGTTTTGGTTTTCGTGACTGGCGCGGGCGGCGATCCTTCGATCACGCTTTCCATCCATGCCCTGCCGGCTTGTTGTGGCCAGTGTTCCGGCCGTGTCCGCCATCGCTCCGCGCTGGCGGGATGCCCCTTACTTCTTCTTGGGGCTGATCATCATCGTCATCTGCCGCCCTTCCATGCGCGGGAACTGGTCGACGACACCGAACTCCGTGATGTCGTTCTGGATGCGGTGGGCCAGCTCCATCCCGAGTTCCTGGTGCCGCATTTCGCGGCCGCGGAAGCGGATGTTCACCTTGACCTTGTCGCCTTCCTCGATGAACCGCTGCAGGTTGCGCAGCTTGATGTTGTAATCGCCCACGTCCGTGGTCGGGCGGAACTTCAGTTCCTTGATCTCGATCTGCTTCGACTTCTTGCGTTGCGCCGCAGCCTTCTTCTGCTGCTCGAACTTGAACTTGCCGAAATCCATGATCCGGCACACGGGCGGCTCGGCGGTTGGCTGGATTTCGACCAGGTCCAGACCGGCTTCCTCGGCCATCGCCAGCGCCTCGTCGCGTTCGAGGACCCCAACCTGTTCGCCGTCGGCGCCGATGACCCGCACACGCGGGACCCGGATGTCCTGATTGCGCCGATTGCCTTTGTTTTCGGTAGCGATACCGTCTTCTCCTGCTCAAGTTCGCCAGCGATGCCTGGCGTGCACTCCGTCAGTGCGGGCCGGACTCGGCCTGCAAGCGCTCGATGAAGGCCGGCAGCGACATGCTGCCGAGGTCTTCGCCGGAACGCGTACGCACGGAAATGGTGCCCCTCTCCTTCTCGCGATCGCCGATCACGAGGAGCCAAGGCACCTTTTGCAACGTATGCTCGCGGATTTTATAGCCGATTTTCTCATTGCGCAAATCGGCATGGGCGCGGAAACCGGCCTGGTTCAGATCGGCGGCCACTTGCCGGGCGTAATCGGCCTGCGCATCGGTGATGTTCAGCACCACGGCCTGGACGGGCGCCAGCCAGGTCGGGAAGTTGCCGGCGTGGTGTTCGATCAGGATGCCGAGGAACCTTTCCATCGAGCCCACGATGGCCCGGTGCAGCATCACCGGCACGTGGCGCTGGGAATCCTCACCCACGTATTCGGCGCCCAGCCGGCCCGGCATGGAGAAATCAACTTGCATGGTGCCGAGCTGCCAGTCGCGCCCGATCGCATCGCGCAGGTGGTATTCGATCTTGGGGCCGTAGAAGGCGCCCTCACCCGGCAATTCCGTCCACTTGGCGCCGGCCTTGCGCAGCGCCGAACGCAGGGCTTCCTCGGACTTGTCCCAGATCGCGTCGTCGCCGATGCGCGCATCGGGGCGCAGCGCCAGCATCAGTTCGACGTCCTTGAAGCCGAAATCCTCGTACACCTTCAGCGCCTGGCAATGGAATTCCACGACTTCGGATTCGATCTGGTCTTCGGTGCAGAAGACGTGCCCGTCGTCCTGGGTGAAATTGCGCACGCGCAGCAAGCCATGCAGCGCGCCCGATGGTTCGTTGCGCGTGCAGCCACCGAACTCGCCGATGCGGATCGGCAGGTCGCGGTAACTGTGCAGGCCGTTGTTGAAAATCTGCACGTGGCCCGGGCAGTTCATCGGCTTCACCGCGTAGGTGCGCTTTTCCGACTCGGTGAAAAACATGTGGTCCTTGTAATTGTCCCAGTGGCCGGATTTCTTCCACAGGGAAACGTCGAGGATCGACGGGCAACGCACTTCGTCGTAACCCGAGTCGCGATAAACCTTGCGCATGTATTGCTCGACCTGCTGCCACAGCGTCCAGCCCTTGGGATGCCAGAACGCCATGCCCGGCGCCTCTTCCTGCATGTGAAAGAGGTCGAGCTGCTTGCCGAGCTTGCGGTGGTCGCGCTTTTCGGCTTCCTCGATGCGCGTGAGGTACGCCTTCAGATCCTTGTCGTTCAACCACGCGGTGCCGTAGATGCGCGACAACATCGCGTTGTCGGAATCGCCACGCCAATACGCGCCCGCGGTCTTCATCAGCTTGAACGCCTTCAGCCGTCCCGTATCCGGCACGTGCGGACCACGACACAGGTCGGTGAACTCGCCTTGGGTGTACAGCGACAGTTCTTCGTTGGACGGGATCGATTCGATGATCTCGGCCTTGTAGTCCTCGCCAAGGCCACGGAAGAACTGCACCGCCTCGTCGCGCGACTTCACCGAACGCGAGAGCGGCAGCGATTCCCTGGCGATCTTGTGCATCTCGGCTTCGATCGCAGGCAAGTCTTCCGGCTTGAACGGCTCGCCCCTGGGCGCGAAGTCGTAGTAGAAACCATCCTCGATCACCGGACCGATCGTCACCTGGGTGCCGGGATACAGCCGCTGCACCGCCTGCGCCAGAAGATGCGCCGTCGAATGACGGATGACCTCAAGCGCCTCGGGCGACCTTTCGGTGACGATCTCGACGCGCGCGTCATGGTCGACTGTGCGCGAAAGGTCCACCAGCTTGCCGTCGACCTTGC
>JAZKBD010000051.1:14241-16274 GCA_040388785.1 Pseudomonadota bacterium | reverse complement strand
GCATCTGGGCCGAAGGCGTGCTGGAAATCCTGCAGGACGGCTTCGGCTTCCTGCGCTCCGCCGACGAGTCGTACCTCGCCGGTCCGGACGACATCTACGTGTCGCCTTCACAGATCCGCCGCTTCAACCTGCGCACCGGCGACTACCTCACCGGCCGCGTGCGTCACCCGAAGGAAGGCGAGCGCTACTTCGCGCTGCTGAAGGTGGACGACATCAATGGCGACCCGCCGGAAGCGTCCAAGAACAAACTGCTGTTCGAAAACCTCACCCCGCTGTTCCCGCGCAAGGCGTTCCACCTGGAACGCGGCAACGGCTCGACCGAAGACATCACCGGCCGCATCCTCGATCTGGTTGCGCCGGTCGGCAAGGGACAGCGCGGCCTCATCGTCAGCCAGCCCAAGGCCGGCAAGACCATGATGCTGCAGAACGTCGCGCAGGCGATCGTGCACAATCATCCCGACGTGCACCTGATCATCCTCCTGATCGACGAGCGTCCGGAAGAGGTCACCGAGATGCAGCGCGGCGTCAAGGCCGAAGTGGTGTCGTCCACGTTCGACGAACCCGCGGTGCGCCACGTGCAGGTCGCCGAAATGGTGATCGAGCGCGCCAAGCGCCTGGTCGAGCACAAGAAAGACGTGGTGATCCTGCTCGACTCCATCACCCGCCTCGCGCGCGCCTACAACACCGTGGTGCCGTCGTCGGGCAAGGTGCTGACAGGCGGCGTCGATGCCAACGCGCTGCAGCGTCCGAAGCGTTTCTTCGGCGCCGCGCGCAACGTCGAGGAAGGCGGCTCGCTGACGATCCTCGCTACCGCACTGATCGACACCGGCTCCAAGATGGACGAGGTGATCTACGAGGAATTCAAGGGCACCGGCAACATGGAAGTGCACCTCGATCGCCGCATCAGCGAGAAGCGCGTGTATCCGTCCATCAACATCAATCGCTCCGGCACCCGCCGCGAGGAATTGCTGATCCCGCCGGACATGCTCCAGAAGATCTGGATCCTGCGCAAGCTGCTGCACCCGATGGATGAACTCGCCGCGATGGAATTCATGCTGGACAAGATGAAGAACACCAAGACCAACGACGAGTTCTTCAACGCGATGAAGCGCTGAGAAGAGCCGGGACTCGGGACTCGGGACTCGGGACTCGGGAAAAGCATAAAAAGTCGTCGTCATTCCGGGGCCGACTCGCAGAGTCGGAACCCGGAATCCATTTTGCTGTTTGCTGTTGCCTTCCATTTCACGAAAATGGATTCCAGCGTGCGCCAGAATGGCGAATACTGGTTGTTCGCTTCAGCGCATCCCTACTTCCAATCCCGCCCACATGCGCATCTGCGTCTACTGCGCTTCCAGCAACCAGGCCGACCCGCGTTATCGCGAAGCGGCATTCCACCTCGGTGAGTTGCTGGCGAGCGATGGCCACAGCATGGTGTACGGCGGCGGCTCGGCGGGTTCGATGGGCGCGGTCGCGGACGGCGCGCTGTCGAAAGGCGGCGAAGTGATCGGCGTGCTGCCGCGTTTCATGGCCGATCTCGAATGGGGCCATCCGGGCCTGACGCATCTCGATCTCGTCGATGACATGCGCGAGCGCAAGCATCGCCTGCTCACCGATTCCGACGCCGTCGTCGCGTTGCCCGGAGGCTGCGGCACGCTGGAAGAGCTGTTCGAAGCGATCACGCTGAAGCGGCTCGGCCTCTATTTCAATCCGATCGTGCTGCTCGACACGCTGGGCTATTGGCAGCCGCTCGATGCGTTCCTGCATCAGGTCATCGAGCAGCGCTTCATGAATCCCGAACACGCGAAGATGTGGAGCCTGGCCGCCACACCGGAAGACGTGTTGCCCGCGATCGCAAACGCACCGAAGTGGGATGAACACGCGCGGGATCGCGCGGTGGTGCGTTGACGACACGCGATCATGCGCGGAATGCGCGGGCGAAAAAGCGGGCCGGCGCCTGTATCATTGCGGCTTCGCGCGCTCGTAGCTCAGCTGGATAGAGTACTGCCCTCCGAAGGCAGGGGTCGTGGGTTCGA
>JAZKBD010000051.1:0-14231 GCA_040388785.1 Pseudomonadota bacterium | reverse complement strand
GGACATCGCCCGACACGTCGCCGACTACGTGACCGCCGAGCGCGCCATCCCGCCCCTCGTCACGCCTCGTCGCGCTTCGCGCGCCTGCGCCGCATCCGCCACCAGCGCAACAGGCCGTAGGACAAGCGCACCTTTTCCTGTCCGACCGGCAGGTCGGCGCGCGCGAAGATCCACGACGATTTCGAGTACGCGATCTGCTGTTCCGGATACACGCTGCGGTGGCCGATGATGAGGTAGGCCGCGACGCACGCGCCGGCCACGTACAAGGTGGAATCGGCGCCGAACAGTTCCACGCCCATCAGGATGGCCGCGATCGGTGCGTTGGACGCGGAAGCCACCACCGCCACCAGGCCAACCGCCGCGCCCAGCGCCGCCTGCAAGCCGAGCAGGTGCGCGAACGCGCCGCCGGTGACGGCGCCGATCACGAACTGCGGCGTCACGATGCCGCCGTAGAAGCCGGACCCCAGCGTGATCGCGACCAGCAGCGCCTTCCAGAAAAAGGCGAGATACGGCATCGCATCGCCGTGCAGCGCGCGGTCCATCAGTGGCAGGCTGAGGCCGAGGTACTGGTTCGGTATCGCGAGGATCAGCAACGCCAGCACCACGCCGCCGAATACCGGCATCAATGGCGGCCAGAGGTCGTAGCGCTGCCTCAACCTGTCGAACACCCTGCGCATCTGTCGCAACAACTCCACGAACAGCCACGCCACCGCGCCACACAGGATGCCGATGACTACCGTTTTCAGAAACAATACTTCGGTGAAGTCGCCCGCGAACGAAATGTCGTAGTGCGGGTACGGCACGCCCAGCCAGCGCGACACTTCGAACGCGGTGACGCCGGCGACGATGCCGGGAAACAGGAAATCGTGGCGAATGCGTCCGATCGCCAGCATCTCCACACCGTAGATCGCGCCCGCGATGGGCGTGCCGAACACGCTGGAAAATCCGGCGCTGACGCCGCACGCCAGCAGGCGCTTGCGCATTTCCGGATTCAAGTGCAGCAGACGGCCGATGGTCGCTGCCAGGCTGGCGCCGATGTGCGAGCAAGGTCCTTCCTTGCCCGCCGAGCCGCCGCAGCCCAGCGTGATCAGCGCCGCGAGCGGCTTGATCCACATCGTGCGGAACGGCAACTTCCCCTGTTGCTCGTTGACGGCGATGATCGCGTTGTCATTGAAGGTGCTGCGCCGCAGCTTGTAGCCGTAGTGCAGCAGCAGGCCGTTGGCAAAGCCGCCAAGCGGCAGCAACAGCATCTGCAGCCACAGCGGCGCGAAATACGCGCGTCCGGCGGTCGCGAACAGGATGCGCAGGAACACCGTGCAACCAACACCGATGACCGCGCCGGTGAAGATCGACAGCACCAGCCACTGCACCACGGTCGCGAGCATCACCAGCGGTTCGGCAAGGTGGAAGCGTCGCATCGGGAGCCGTGAACCGCAGGAGAGATGGCGAATTATATCGGTCGCGCAGGCGTCACCCGCCCGTGCTTGACAGCCCCCACGCATTCGTTAGACTGCTCGGCTCCCTGTTCCGCCGCACGCCGTGATTGCTCCTCCGCAATCCAGTTGCCCGCAGGCGCAGGCGACGCGTCCCACGCGACAGGTTCCGGCTAGGTAGCTCAGACGGTTAGAGCGCGGCACTCATAATGCTGAGGTCGGCGGTTCGATTCCGCCCCTAGCCACCATTCCTTTGCTGATGCCACCGCCGCGTTGGCGATCGATTCGGCTCGACGAGCGCGCTCCCAATCAGCCTCGGCGACGGTCACGGTCGTATTGGCAGCCGTTCGCTGCATCACAGCATGCAAAAACAGATTGCTTCATCCTTGCAAGTTATTGATACAACGAAATTTAAATTAATGCAGGCTAAAACGATCCAAAGTAATTGTTGCACTGCACAATAGAACGGGCTAGAGTGGTTGTCAGTTCAATCCACTCCTGCAAAGAGGGAGCACATCATGTACAGCCAGTTCCAGAAGCAGTCGCTCGATCTCGGCAAGCAGTTCGCCGAGCAGGCCTACAAGGCGCAGCTCGCTGCGCTGAAGGGCATTTCCGAAATCCAGAGCCTGCAGGTCAAGGCGCTGGAATCGCAGGCCAAGTCGAACCTGGCATTCGTCGCCGATTCGCTGGAAGCGCGTGAGATGCAGGACGTTTCCGCGCTGTGGCCGAAGGGCCTCGACTTCGCGCGCAACAGCGCGGAAGCCGCCTATGCCGCCGGCCAGGAAATCCTGGGCGTCGCGCAGAAGGCCGCCGAGCAGTTCGGCGATCTGACCCGCAACAGCCTGAAGGCGGCCAATGAAGCCGCCGCCGCGCCCGCCAAGAAGGCGCGCTGATACCTCTGGGTATCGACGAAAGTACGCGCGGCAGAGATCCCCCTCCCTCAGCCAGCGCGACTCCGGCCGGACGGCGCAAAAGCCGTCCGGTTTTTTATGCGCGGATCAACGCAGCCCTGCGATGACCCACCTCTGCGACTTGCTTGCGTGAGGTGGTCCCGGGACATGGCACGCGTCGCGGCGGTGCGCACCCTTCGTTGTCTTCGGTGCGTGGGAATCGCGCGGATGCGCGCAACCCATTCGTGCATGAATGCAGACATGATCGTCGACCTCGTGGCTTGAACGGCATTCATGCTACGCAGGCCGGACGCCGCCATGTAGCGATGTTTTTGCAACTTGAGGTTGAGCCAGATTCAAGTCTCGCCAAGCGTCCGTCGGTCTTTGCACGAACGCCAACCGGCCAACGCGTCGACGGACGGTCGGCCGGTTCCCACGCTGCCGATCAGAATCGTCCGGCCTGGTAATCCTGCATTGCCTGCACGATCTGCTCGGGCGTGTTCATCACGAAGGGACCGTAGCGCGCGACCGGCTCGTTGAGCGGCTGACCCGCGACCAGGAGGACGCGTGCGGCCTTCGCATCAGCAGCCACCGACAGTTCGACCGCGTCGCCTTTCGACAAGACGGCCAATTCGCGCAGGCCGAGCGTTTCGACATCGACCTGCACCGCGTCGCCCTCGAACACGTACGCAAACGCGCTGTGATTTTCCGGCAACGGCACCGACAGCTTCGCCCCCGGTTCCAGCGCGATGTCGAAGTACACCGGCGCAATCGCAATGCCGTCCACCGGCCCGCGCACGCCAAACATGTCCCCCGCGACCACGCGCACCTTCACGCCCGGCGCGGGTTCTGCCGTCGGAATCCTGTCCGGCGCGATGTCCTGGTAGCGCGGCTGCATCATCTTGTCCTTCGCGGCCAGGTTCACCCACAACTGGAAACCGCGCATCAAGCCGTGTGCCTGCTCCGGCATTTCCGAGTGCACGATGCCACGGCCGGCAGTCATCCATTGCACGCTGCCGGATTCCAGCAGACCGGAATTGCCGTGGTTGTCGCGGTGGCGCATCCGCCCGTCCAGCATGTAGGTGACGGTCTCGAAGCCGCGGTGCGGATGATCAGGGAAGCCTGCGATGTAATCGGTGGCCGAATCCGAACCGAACTCATCCAGCAGCAGGAACGGATCGAGCGAATCCAGCAGCGGCTGGCCGATCACGCGGGTCAGCTTGACGCCGGCGCCATCGCTGGCCGGAATGCCGCGCACGCGGCGGGTGATTGCACGGGAACTCACGGAACACCTCCTGGGCGAACTGTTGTGAAAGTCAGGCCATGGATGGCCGTTCTGGTGTATGCCGCCGCGTGGACTTTCGGATTGCCGGCGCGATCCGGGAAGCCGCGATCACGGACGATCGCAAAACCTTGCACCCAAGATGCGCCTTTTCGCAGGCAAAACCAATGCCTGTGCAGCGAACGCAGTGTTCACCGGGTGCGACGCGTCAGCCCACCCAGCGGAACGCGCGCCGCAATTCGGCTTCGCCGTTTTCGGGATACCAGCGGCCGTGGGCCAGGATCACGCGTTGGGGATGCCACGCCATGATTTTCTCGAAGCATTCGCGCGCCACGCCCCTGCGGCCCACGAACGTCATACGCATGTCCAGCGGTGCCTTGCCATCCGGATCGAGCACGCCGCCGAAGCGGGCGAGCCAACGCATGCCCGATGTCACTCGGAGCTTCTCGAAATTTTCGATCAGGTCGGCGAGGATCAGCGTTGCGCTGGCGCGGTGGAAGAACACGAATTCCTCGATCACGCGGCTGCCGCGAAAGCGCAGCTGGTCGAGATCGGCCGCCCATGCATCCGGCGGCGTATCGGCCAGATCGGCGTCGAATGCCACTTCGATCCTTTGCGCGGCCGCACGTTCGCGCACGCCTGGAGATGCCCATGCGCAGGCATCGGGATAGCGCCGTTTCCACGCGGCGATCGACGCGTAATGCAGCAGGTTCGGTGAAACCAGATGCCGTACCGGACCGAGCGCATTAATTTCGCAGAACAGCGCTTCATCCGGCGCGATCGGCGAATGGCACCACACGCCGCCGTCGCGCAATCGCACAATCGTCATGCGCGTCGGGAACGGCATGCCGCCACCAAGCGGCGTCGCCATCCGCGCTTCCGGGCCATCCGCAATCCAGATGCCCGGCGCGACCGGCTTCAGCGTGTTGATCGGTTCGTACAGCCCGTTGTCGAACATGAAATCCCTAATGCGTTCTCAACCGCAGCGCTGGTCGAAGCGGCTTTTGTGAGAAGTCAGGGCATGGATGCCCGTGGTGATCCTGACGAGCCGGATGCGCTTTTACTTGCGAGCGCATCCAACGACGCCGCGATCACGGACGATCGCACACTAGTGCACCCAGCGGCCACCGCGCCGCGCCGGCGCACTCGAGAACGAACTGGACGATGCGCCGCCGCCGGCGGTGCGCTCGCGTTCGGTCGGCGGCCGCACGCGCCAGTAATGCGCGACGGCTTCCACCGCATCGGGAATCTGTGCGAGGCAGGCTTCGTATTCGTTGTCGTCGAGCTTGGCGATCGGCACGTCCGCCGCAAGCACGCCTTCGTCTACCGCGAGCGCCATGATCGGCGAAAGCATTTCCAGCAACTCGCCGTCCTCGGCCAGGCGCGATTCCCAGATCGACGCGCGCAGGTCGATGCCGCGGCTGAAACCCTCGCACCAACCGGCCGCGCTCAGGTCGCTGTGCGCGTCCTGTTCGGGCGCGACCTCGCCGAGCACGGGTTCGTACATCTCGCCTTCGAGTTCGGCGGGAATCGAATCGTTGAGCTTGGCCAGCAGGCCCAGCACCGCCGCACCCTGTTCGGGATCCTCGAACGGCGCGTGCAGGATTTCCGGCAGCCACTCTTCCGGCAACGCCGGATCGGGCCCGATCGCCAGCGCGGTCAGCATGCCGTGCACGCCGTCCAGCAGCATGGTTTCGTCGGAATCCTGCGCGTGGCCGCGCAGGTATCGATCGAGCACTTCGAGCTCGGCGTCGTCGATGATTTCGCGGCTGGCGGGCATCTCGTCCATGACCCGAATAATCGGGGCGTCCGCTTTAGTTCGCAAGTTCCAGCATCACCGGAGTGTGATCGGAGGGACGTTCCCAGATGCGCGGCGTGCGATCGATCGACGCGGATGCCAGTTGCGCGCGGAGTGCCTCGCTGGCCAGGATCAGGTCGATGCGCAAGCCCAGGTTGCGGCGGAACGCGCCCTGCCGATAATCCCACCAACTGAAATGTCCCGCGTCTTCCACGAACGCGCGAAACGAATCGACGAAGCCAAGGTCGAGGATGCCGCGCAACGCCGCGCGCTCGGGTTCCGAGCACAACACCTGTCCGCGCCACGCTTCCGGATCGTGCACGTCCCGATCGTCGGGCGCGATATTGAAATCGCCCAGCACGACCACCCTGCCGTGGCGCTGCAATTCCACGCGCAGGTGCTCGGTGATCGCGGCCAGCCACTTGAGCTTCCATTCGTATTTTTCGCTGCCGACGCTCTGCCCGTTCACCACGTACAGATTGACAACGCGCACGCCGCCGACCGTGGCCGCCAGCACGCGGCGATGCGGATCTTCGAAGCCATCCACACCGGCAATCACGTCCTGCAACGGTTCGCGCGCCAAGATCGCGACGCCGTTGTAGGTCTTCTGGCCGGAAAATGCGGCGTGGTAGCCGAGCGCCTCGATGGCCTCGCGCGGGAACTTCTCGTCCTCGGTCTTGGTTTCCTGCAGCGCGAGCACGTCGGGCTGCGCTTCGCGGCACCACTGTTCGAGGTGCGGCAACCGCACCTTCAGCGAATTGACGTTCCAGGAGGCGATTTTCATTGCGGGATTGTAAACAGTTCTGCGCGACCCAAATTTGCGTTTTCGACCGTGAGGAGTTGCGCCCATGCTCGCCACCGACCTGTTGCTGCTGGCCCTCGACGACGAACGCGGCACGGTGTTGCCGCAGGCGGCGTTGGGCCTCGACTACGGACTCGCCGGCGCGGTGGTGATGGATCTGGCGCTGCGCGGATGTCTCCGGCTGGATGGCGATGTAGTTTCCACCACCGGAACGGCGACGGACGACGCACTGCTGGATGATGCGCTGCGCACGATCGCCGCGACGCCCGGCAAGGATCTTTCGCACTGGGTGTGGCACTTGTCGCGCGATCTCGGCGGCCTGCGCCAGCGTCTGCTCGACCGGCTGGTCGCACGCGGCACGCTGGAGAAACACGAAAAACGCGTGCTGCTGCTGTTCCACCAGAATGTATATCCGGAACGCGACGCGCGCGTCGAGCACGATATCCGCGCGCGCGTGGACGCCGCGCTGTTGCAGGACGCAACGCCCGATGCGCCCACCGCATGCCTGATCCATCTTGCCGCCGCCTGCCGCGTGACCGACGCGATTTACCCACGCGCGCAGCACAAGGCGATCAAGGCGCGCATCGCCAAACTCGATGATGCCGGCGTCGCCGGCGCGAATGCGGTGGCGGCCCTGGTGGTGCAGGCGGAAACGGCTGCGGTGACCGCCGCCACGATGGCCGCGGTCACGGCGGCGACGGTGGCCGCGACCAGCGCGGCGACCGCAGCGGCGTGCAACGCGAGCAGCGTTGCCTGCACCTGAACCGAGCGAACGTCAGCCGCGCGCGTAACGCCGTCGCAGGAACGCGTCGAACGCGCGCAAGGATTGCGCATCGCCGCCGCGCGGTTTGCCGGGACGCTCGCTGTCGTTCCAGGCGTACACATCCACGTGCAGCCACGGCACGTTGGCCGGCACGAAGTGCTGCAGGTACAACGCGGCGGTGATCGCGCCCGCGTGACGCGAGGCACCGGTGTTGCAGGTATCCGCGATCGACGAGACCAGCATCGCGCGGTACGGCTGCCACAACGGCAGCCGCCACACGGGATCGTGTTGCGCCTCGGCGGCCGCGAGCAGTTCGGCGGCGACATCGTCGCGGTTCGCGAACACGGCCGGCAGATCCGGTCCCAGCGCGACACGCGCGGCGCCCGTCAAGGTCGCAAAGTCGACCAGCAGGTCGGGCTTGCCCTCCACCGCCAGCGCCAATGCATCGCACAGGATCAGGCGGCCTTCGGCGTCGGTGTTGTCCACTTCAACGGTGATACCGGCGCGGGTGCGGATCACGTCGCCCGGGCGCATCGCGTCACCCGCGATCGCATTGTCGACCGTCGGGATGACCAGCAGCAATTGCACAGGCAGCTTCGACGCCATCACCAACTGCGCCAGTGCGAGCGCGTGCGCGGCGCCGCCCATGTCCTTCTTCATCCAGCGCATGCCGTCGTGGGTCTTGAGGTCGAGCCCGCCGGTGTCGAAACACACGCCCTTGCCGACCAGCGCCAGCAGCGGATGCTTCGGATTGCCCCAGCGCATCTCGATCACGCGCGGCGCGCGCGGACTCGCGCGGCCGACCGCGTGCACGGTCGGGAAACCGGCCTTCAACAAGCCATCGCCGCTCCACTCGCGGCACTTCGCGCCGAAGCGATCGGCGACCTCGCGCACCACTGCGCAGAGTTCGGCGGGGCCGAGGTCCTGCGCCGTCGTGTTGATCAGGTCACGCAGCCGCGTGATGGCGTCGATGGTCGGTTCGACTTCATCCAGTACCTTGCGCGGCAGCAACAACCGTGCGGGTTCCGTGTGCGGCTTGTGGTACTTCGTGAAGCGGTAACTGCCGAGCGCCCAGCCGAGTGCGGCATCGTGCGGCGCGAGCGCCACGCCCTCCAGGCGATAGTCGTTGGCGGGCAGGCGATACGGCAAGCCGCCCAGCGCGAACGGTGGCGACGATGCATCGATGCCGCAGACCACGCGCGCGGCGCCGCCCTGCGCATCGGACAACAGGCAAAACGCCCCGGCCTGTCCTTCGAAACCGCTGGACTGCGCCCAACGTTGCTGGCGCGCGCCGAGCGTCTTGGCGAAATCCGGCCATGCGTGACGCGTGACCGGCGTCAACGGGATGGCGCGGCGCCCGTGCCGGTCCGCGCTCAACCCCTGCATGGCCGCTCCCCTGTTCTCAAAGTGATCGCATCACTGCGCGCTGGTCTTCAGCACCTGCCCCACCTTCAGCATGTCGCCGTGCAGGCCGTTCCACTTGCGCAGGTCATCGACGCTGACCGAATTTTTCCTCGCGATCTTCGACAGCGTGTCGCCGCTGACCACCGTGTAGTCGGCGGTCTGGGCAACGGGCGCCGACGAGGTGGCCTGCGGCGACGGATTCACGCCCGCCGCCTGCGCCATCGCGATGCGCTGCTGATTGGCCGCGGCGACCTGGTCGGCGGCGGCCTGCTGCAGGCGCATCGCATGCGCGAGATCCGCGGATTCGCTGGACAGGCGTTCGAACTCCGCGCCGGGCGCGTATTCGGCCGGCAAGCCTTCCGCGACCATCCTGGCACCGAGCAGGTTGATGCGATCCTTGTCGCTCTTGGCGTTCAGCACCACGGCCTGCGCATAAGGCAACAGGTCGTGCTCGCGCAGGATGCCGGTCGCCTTTTCGCCGCCGAGGAATGTCAGGAATTTCTGGATCGTCGCCAGCTTCGGACTGTCGGCCTTGTAGGCCAGGTAGATTGTCAACGGCAGCGGATAGGTCGCGTTCTCCAGCGTCGCAAGGCTGGGCGTCACGCCCTCGATCGGGATGATCTTGATGCCCTGCTGGCGGCGCGCGTGCACCAGCGTCGACAGCGCCTTGGTGTCCAGCGAGATTTCCTGCTGCAGCGAATCGATGTTGATGAACAGGCGCGGCACCGCGACGGGATTGTCACCGTTGCCGAACATCAGGCGGCGGAAGCTGAACTGCACGCCGTCCAGCGGCGAGGCCACGCCGTCGAGATCGATCTTCTCGTCGGGACCGCCCACCTCCGACCAATTGGTGATCTTGCCGTAGTAGATGTCATGCAACTGCTTCAGCGTGATGTTGTTCACCGGGTTGGCGGCGTTGGTGATCAGCACCAGCGCGTCCCACGCCACCGGCGCGAAGGTCAGTCCCTGTTCCTGGGTGCGCTTGAAATACGGGGGGCGCGCGCTGGCGGCGAGATCGACGCTGCCCGACAGCGTCTGGTCGATGCCGTCCACGGTGTTGAATGGCGTGACTTCGAGATGACCGTCACCGGTTTCGGCGAACGCGGTCGCCACCGCATCGACGAGGCCTTCGGTGCTGACCTGGTCGCCGCGCACGATCAGCGCAGGACCCGAAGTCTTGCGGGATGTTTCGTGGTGGTGGCGGGTGGAATGTTTGGCGGGCGCCGCGCTGGCGACAATGGCGAAGACGAGGGAGAAAGACGCTGCGAGCAGACTCAACGAACGTGCGGACATGAACGATTTACCGAGTGACAATGTGGGAGAAGATGCCGCACGATTATGGCGGAATCCATTGCATTTGCGGCAATGCCGTTCAGTTTTAGGCGCGGCGTCCGCCGTTTCAAGAAACAAACGCGAGCATGCGTCCCTGCCGCGTGCGCCAGCCCGCACGCCCCCGCGCAGGCGTTATTCGCGCCCTCCATGGCGCTCACCTGCGGCTGCGTGAGTTGCCAGTGGCACCCCACGAAGGCGCCAATTCACCCGCCTATTTGTAGCTGGACCAGCTGCCCGTCGCGCACCAGCGACAGCAGCAGCACGCGCGGATGCTGCGCGAACATCCGCCGCAACTGCGCGAGGTCGGGCGTCGCCACGTTGTTGACGCCGATCAGCACGTCGCCGCTGGCGAGCCCGTTGCGCGCGGCGCGGCTGCCCGGCGCGACGTTGGTGACGCTGACGCCTTCGACGCCCTCGTCACCGGCGGGTGCATCGCTGAAACTCGCACCGGCGAGCCGCGGATCCAGCGAGGCGCCGCTCGCCTGGGTGCTGACCGCCGTCAATTTCGCATCGATCGTGAGCGGCCTGCCACCGCGATCGACGCCCAGCGTCAGCGTGCTGCCGACCGGCGCCAGGCCTTGCGCGTTGCGCAAGTCCTGCGCATCGGTGACGGGTTTGCCGTTGACGCGCGTGACGAGATCGCCCGGTTTCAATCCCGCCTTCGCGGCGGGCGAACCCGGCATCACGTTGGTGATCAGCGCACCCTGCGTGGCCCTGATGCCGAGCGCCGCGGCCACGCGGGGATTCAAATCCTGCGCATCCACACCCAGCGTGCCGCGCTCGACCTTGCCGTGCGCGATCAGCTGTTTCATCACCTCCGCCGCGAGGTCGGTCGGAATCGCGAAACCCAGCCCCGCGCTCGCGCCCGACGGCGAATAGATCATCGAGTTGATGCCGACCAGTTCGCCATCGAGGTTCACCAGCGCACCGCCGGAATTGCCGGGATTGATCGAGGCGTCGGTCTGGATGTAGTTCTGCACGCCGTTCTGGCGCAGGTCCTGGCGCTGCAGGCCGGACACGATCCCCGAAGTCGCCGACTGGCCCAGGCCGAACGGATCGCCGATCGCCACCACGAAATCGCCCACCCGCAGCTTGGTGGAGTCGGCCATCGGCAGCGCCACAAGATTCGGTGCGTGGATCTGGATTACCGCGAGATCGGTGGTGGGATCCGCGCCGATCACCCTGGCCTTGTACGACTTGCCATCTGTGAGCGTGACCTTGATGTCGTCGGCGCCCGCGATCACGTGGTTGTTGGTGAGGATGTAGCCGTCCTTCGCGTTGACGATCACGCCCGAACCCAACGACTGCTGCACCAGTTCGCGCGAAGGCGGCACCGCCGGCAAGCCGAAGAACTGGCGCATGATCGGATCGCTGAAGAACGGATTCACCGCAACGCGGCGGTGGCTGGTCGAAGAAATGTTCACGACCGCGGGCGAGACTTTCGCCAGCATCGGCGCCAGCGAAGGCAGCGCCTGGCCGTTCACTGCGAGCGGCAGCGTGCCGGCGAAACCCGGCAGCACGCAGACCGTCGCCAAGGCGGCGGTCGCGATCAGGGCGGGCAGGCGCAGGCGGGCGGCGGGCATCATGTTGGCTCCTCAGGTTCGGATGAATCGCATCATTATCAGACAGGCTGCGTGGCGATGGCGTTCACGCGCCCGATGCCCGCGCGGCCCGCAAAATTTTTTGCGCGGACCCCTTTACAGCCCTGGCCGGTCAGCGTAGGGTGAAGCCTCGCTCGTGATCACAACATCTTGTGTTTTGGGCAGCGGCGAAGCCCAATAGTTTGGCTTCAACTCGGTCTCGAGCAAGGGGGCGAAGATGGTGATCAAGCGGTTGGACGGGGCGTTCGGCCCGCAATGGCATCCAGTGCGGCGGCGCTTCATCGATTGAAACGGACCTGAGCGACGCGGCGCCGCAAGGCGTGGCGCGTGGCGAGGTCGTCGGCATCCGGGCATCGAAAACAAGAACCCGGAACGGACACGGAGGATACGAACACGATGGGTACGGCGCGGGCACAACAGATGGCGCGGGCGGTCACGGAAGTTCCCCTGCAACCGGCATCCCTGGACATCTGGGACAAGAAATACCGACTGAAGACCAAGCAGGGCGAGCCGGTCGATGCAACGGTGGACGACACCTGGTCGCGGGTCGCGCGCGCACTGGCCGACGTCGAGACCACGCCGGAGCTGCGCGAGAAATGGCATGAGCGTTTCCTGTGGGCGCTGCGTCATGGCGCGATTCCGGCAGGGCGCATCACCTCCAACGCCGGCGCGCGCGAACACAAGCCGGCCACGTCCACCATCAACTGCACCGTGTCGGGCACCGTCACCGATTCGATGGATGACATCCTCGAAAAAGTCCACGAAGCCGGACTCACGTTGAAAGCTGGTTGCGGCATCGGCTACGAATTCTCGACGCTGCGCCCGCGCAATGCGTACGTGTCGGGCGCCGGCGCTTACACGTCGGGCCCGCTGTCGTTCATGGACATCTACGACAAGATGTGTTTCACGGTGTCCTCGGCCGGCGGCCGGCGCGGCGCGCAGATGGGCACGTTCGACGTCGCGCATCCGGACGTCAAGGAATTCATCCGCGCCAAGCGCGAGGACGGCCGGCTGCGCCAGTTCAACCTGTCGCTGCTGATCACCGACGGTTTCATGCAGGCGGTGGAGTCGGACGCCGACTGGCCGCTGGTGTTCCCGGTGCACGTCAAGGAAAAGGACGAAATCGATCTCACGGACGACGCGAAAGTGGTCTGGCGCGAATGGCCCAGCCACGAGAACTACATCGTGCGCGACGACGGCCTGGTCGCGTGCAAGATCTACGGACACGTCCGCGCGCGGCACCTGTGGGACATGATCATGGTCTCGACGTACGACTACGCCGAGCCCGGCTTCATCCTGATCGATCGCGTCAACGAGATGAACAACAACTGGTGGTGCGAGCAGATTCGCGCGACCAATCCGTGCGGCGAGCAACCGCTTCCGCCGTACGGTTCCTGCCTGCTCGGTTCGGTGAACCTCACCCGTTTCGTGCGCGACCCGTTCGGACCGAAGGCGCATTTCGACATGGACGAGTACAAGGAAGTGGTGCGCGTGTTCACCCGCATGCTCGACAACGTGGTCGAGGTGAACGGCCTGCCACTGGCCAGGCAGCGCGACGAGATCCTGTCCAAGCGCCGCCATGGCATGGGCTTCCTGGGCCTCGGTTCCACATTGGCGATGCTGAAGCTGCGCTACGGTTCGGATGAAGCGGTGCAGTTCACCGAGGACGTTTCGCGTGAAATGGCGCTGGCCGGCTGGGAAGTGGCGCTGGAACTCGCGCATGAAAAAGGGCCGGCGCCGATCCTGCTGAAGGATTACACGGTCACCGGCGACATGCTGCGCAAGCGCCCGGAGATGGTGCGCGACGGCTACAAACCCGGCGACACGATCGCCGGCCGCGTGCTGCACGCGAAGTATTCGCGCTACATGCAGCGCGTCGCGGAAGTTGCTCCGGAACTGGTCGACGCCCTGGCCGCCACCGGCGCGCGTTTCACCCACCACACCTCGATCGCGCCCACCGGCACGATTTCGCTGTCGCTGGCCAACAATGCTTCCAACGGCATCGAGCCTTCATTCGCGCACAGCTATTCGCGCAACGTGATCCGCCCCGGCAAGAAGACCAAGGAAAAGGTCGAGGTGCTGAGCTACGAACTCCTCGCCTACCGCGCCTTCATCAATGCCGAGGCCAAGCCCGGCTCCGAAGAGCCCGGCGAAAAGCTGCCGGACTACTTCGCCGCCGCCGACGAGATCAGCCCGATGCAGCACGTGGACATGCAGGCCGCGGCGCAGAAGTGGGTGGATTCGTCCATTTCCAAGACTGCCAACGTGCCCACGGATTATCCGTACGAGGACTTCAAGGACATCTACTTCCACGCCTACAAGAAAGGCCTGAAAGGCTGCACCACCTTCCGCTTCAACCCGGCAGCGTTCCAAGGCGTGCTGGTGAAGGAGGCCGACCTCGCCAATACCACCTACCGCTTCGAGCTAGAAGACGGCAGCGTGGTCGAGGTGAAGGGCAACGAGGAAGTCGAGTACGACGGCGAAACCCACACCGCCGCCAATCTGTTCGACGCCTTGAAAGAGGGTTACTACGGGAAATTTTGATCGGGCATCGGATGCCGGGATCGGAGCGGCTGTTGTGAAAAGTCAGGCCATGGACGGCCGTGGTGATGCTTCGGAACCGCGATAAATTTTCCGCTATTCCCAGCGTATTTTCGTGCCGCGATCACGGATGATCGCATAGAATCAATCCACGGCGACGCGCGTCGCCGGGACGAGCCGGCCGCTGGCGGGCGTCCAGACCATTGCGGTCAGTGCCCCCACCGCCACGCTCCAGGCGACGATCAGCCGCACGGCGGGCGCGCAGACGATTACGATCTCGGCCCCCGCCGCCGCGCGCACGGTGGTCGCGCGCCTCAGCGCCGGGACGCAAACGATTATTCTGAGTGCGTCTCCGGCGACGGCCCACAGCGGCAGTGTGAGCCTG
>JAZKBD010000050.1:0-56313 GCA_040388785.1 Pseudomonadota bacterium | reverse complement strand
GCTGCTGATCCTCGCGCGCGCGGCGGGCTTTCCGTTGCAACGTAGCGACATCGAAGTCGAGACCTTGGTACCCGAAGCATTGCGCGATGTTTCACAAGCCGAATTCCTGGATCGCCTCGATGAATTCGACAAGCCAGTCGCGGCGCGCCACGCCGCTGCCGTTTCGCACGGCTGCGTGCTGCGCTACCTCGCGCGTTTCGATGCCGACGGTCGCGCGCAGGTCGGCCTGGCCGAAGTGCCGCATGATCATCCGGCCGCGCACCTGCAGGGCGCCGACAACCTGTTCGCCTTCACCACGTCGCGTTACCAGCAGCGTCCGCTGGTGATCCAAGGCGCGGGCGCAGGGCCGGAAGTCACCGCACAGGCGTTGCTGGGCGACATTCTCGCGTTGCGCTGATCACGATGCGCTTCGACTGCGTTTGCTTGCGCAAGGCTAGCTCAGCGCGAAAGGATTCTGGAGATCGATTATTCCTCGATCCTGCCGTGGTGCGCCGCGGCTTGCTCGACGTCTGGTGTACGCCAGCCACAGGCGAGACCCCACGCGAAGAAGCCGACCGCGACCACGGCGACGATCAGCAGATCCCAACCGTAGGGCAGGTAGCCGTGTCCGCCGAAACGCGTGCTGCCGGACCATGACAACGCGGCGATCGATGGCAGGTAGAAGATCAGCCACAGCGCGCCGCGCACCTGTTTCATCAAATCGGTGCCGCCGCGTTGCACCGCGTACCACAGCCAGATCGGCAGCGCGACGACCATCAGCAGGATGATCTCGCCGGTGCGCGGCCAGCGCGCCCAGTACAGGAGTTCTGTCGCGAACACGAAGGCGAGTCCCGCGATCAGTGGCAGCAATGGAATACGCAGCGGACGGTGCAGTTCCGGCGCGGTGCGCCGTAACACGCTGACGCTCACCGGCCCGGTCAGGTACGAAATGATCGTTGCCACCGAAATCACCTCGGCGAGCGTTGCCCAGCCGCGGAAGAAGAACATGAAGACGAACGCAACCACCAGGTTCAGCCACATCGCCGGACGCGGAATGCCGAAGCGCGGATGCACGCGGCCGAACACTTTTGGCAGCGTGCCGTTGCGTTCCATCCCATAGATCATCCGCGCGGTGGTCGCGGTATACGTGGCGCCGGTGCCCGACGGGCTGATGAACGCGTCGGAGTACAGCAGCAGCGCCAGCCAATTGAGGTTCAATGCCAGCGCCAGTTGCGCGAACGGCGATGAGAAGTCCAGCGCATACCAGCCGCCCTTGGCGAGCGCGACGGGATCCATCGCGCCCAGGAACGCCACCTGCAGCAGCAGGTACACGACGGTCGCCAGCACGATCGAACCGATGATCCCGAACGGCACGTTGCGGCCGGGATTCTTGGCTTCGCCGGCGAGGTTTACCGGACTCTGGAAACCGTTGAAGCTGAACACGATGCCGCTGATCGCGACCGCAGTCAGGATGGCCGAGATGCTGTAGGCGTGCGGACCGCCGTGCGCGCCGATGTGGAAATTCTCGGGATGAAACGACGTCGCCATCAACGCGATCGCGGTCAACGCCGGCACGATCAATTTGTACATCGTGATCCACGCGTTGGTCTTCGCGAAAAGGTTCACGCTCCAGTAGTTCAGGAGGAAATACCCGATCACCAGCACCGCGGCGATCGCGAGTCCGGTCGTGCTCAGGGTGCCTGCGCCGCCCGCGGCGTGGTGATAGAGATCCTGTGCCCATTGCCACGGCCATGACGCCATGTATTGCACCGACGCCTCCGCTTCCACCGGAATCACCGACGCGATCGCGATCCAGTTGGCCCACGCCGCGATGAAGCCCACCAGCGTGCCGTGCGAATACTGGCCGTAGCGCACCATGCCGCCGGATTCCGGGAACATCGCGCCGAGTTCGGCGTAGGTGATCGCGATGAACAGGATCACCACCGCACCGATGATCCAGGCCCAGATCGCGCCCGGCCCCGCCAGCTGCGCCGCGCGCCACGCGCCGAACAGCCAGCCCGAACCGATGATCGAGCCCAAGCCCGTGAACATCAGCGCCCACGCGCCGACGTTGCGGCGCATTGCGTTTTCGTGACTCATCGAACCAACCTTCCCCGGCAAAACAATGCCCGATGATCGCAGATCAGGCAGCGCCTGTCCGCGTGGCGATGGTCATGCAAATGCGGCCCAGGCCCGGTCGCTTCGGGCCGCCGAGGGAAGGGCGGGCATTCGGGATGGAAGTGTGTTTTGACAACAAGCCGTACAGACTGTACAGTTCAGCCATGAAGACCACAGCACGACCCGCTTCCAAAGGCGCCGAGGAAGCGCGTCAGCAACTGCCGGCCATCCTGAGCGCCGCCGAGTCCGGGCGCACCACCCTCATCACCCGGCACGGCCGCAGCGTGGCAGCGGTGGTCCCGGCATCGGCGGTGAAGCAGCGAGTCCCGGTTTCGTTGCTGGCACTTGCCGGAACGGGACGCGGCATGTGGGGGCAGGGCAGCGCCCGCACCATCGCCAGGATGCGCGACGAATGGAACCGCTGAACGCCGATTCATTCCGCGAAGGCGCACTGGTACTGGTGGATACCGCGCCGATCATCTACACCCTTGAAGGCCACCGCCGCTTTGCCGCGCGGTTCGAGCCTCTTTTCCGTCGCCACGAAGACGGCGAGATCGCGCTGGCGGTCACCACGGTCACCCTTGCGGAAGTGTTGACCGGACCCATGAAGGCCGGTGAGGAAGCCCTCGCCCGACGCTATCGCGCGGCATTGGGGGCGTGGATTGTGGTGGATTTCACCAGCGACATTGCCGAAAGCGCGGCCCGCCTGCGCGGCCGCTATAGCCTGAAGCTGCCGGATGCCATCCAGCTTGCCAGTGCTTTGGCGATCAATGCCGATGCGCTCGTCACCCACGATCGCGACTTCGACAGCGTGACGGGTATCCCGGTGTTTGCCTGAGAGCAGCGGCAGGGCTTGCGGTACTCACGCCGTCGCGAAGGCTTCACACGTCAGATTCACCGGATCACCTTCGGTGCAGACCACGTCGTCCTCGATGCGGATGCCGCCGTATTTGCGGAAGGCATCGACCCTGGACCACACTACGTCTTTCGCCGCGGGCTTGGATTTCAATTCCGCCAGCAGCATCTCGATGAAGTACAGGCCCGGCTCGATCGTGGTGACCATGCCGGGTTGCAGGGTGCGCGTGAGGCGCAGGTACGAATGGCCTTCGGGTTTCGGAATCGTCGCGCCGATTTCGTCGCGCGCGAAGCCGGCGACGTCGTGCACCTGCAGTCCGATCAAGTGACCGAGTCCGTGCGGGAAGAACGCCGATGAAATGCCGTTCGCGACCGCCGCTTCCGCGCTGCAGGTGATGAAGCCCTGTTCGTGCATCGCCTGCATAAGAACGTGGTGCGCGTGGACGTGCAGTTCGGGATAGCTCTGTCCCGCGCGCACCTTCGCGCAGAAACCCTGTTGCGCTTTTTCAACGGCGTCGATCAGTGCCTGGAATTCGCCCGCGTCGGGTGACGCGCAGGTGCGCGTGATGTCCGACGCATAGCCGTGGAAGCTGCCGCCGGCGTCGATCAGGAATGAATGCGCGTGCGTGGGCGGATTGCGGTCGAAGTGCATGTAGTGCAGCACGGCGCCGTGCGCGTCCAGCGCGATGATGTTGCCGTAGGGCAACTGCGCTTCGGTGAGGCGCGTGGCTTTAAGGTATTCGCAATGGATGTCGAATTCCGACAGGCCTTCGCGGAAGGCGCGCTCGGCGGCGCGATGGCCGTGCACGCCGATTCTGCTGGCGACGCGCATCATGGTGATTTCGTAAGGCGTCTTGAACGCGCGGCGGTAGTGCAGCAGGTTCAGCAGCGGCGCGGGATTGTCAGGAACGATATCGCCGATCGCGGCGTTCGCTTCGCCGATGATCGCGCAGCGCGAAGCCTCTTTCGGCAAATGCCCGCGCGCTTCGTCCGCCGTGCGGATGACCACGATGTCGAAATGCCCGGTCCAGTAACCCGCGGGCGCTGCGGGGACGACGTGCCAGTAATCGTGCGGCTGCAGGAACACGAGTTTCGGCTTCGCGCCCGGCGTGTACACGATCCAGCTGCCGGGTGCGTCGGTCAGCGGCAGCCAGTGCAGGAAATGCGGGTTGGCCCTGAACGGATAATCCTGGTCGTCGAGGAACCAGCCGTGCGGCACGCCAGCGGCGATCACCAGCGTGTCGCGGCCGCACGCGGCCAGCGCGTCGGCGCTGCGCTTTTCGATTTCGGCGAGGTGCGCGGGATACAGCGCGGAAAGATTGTCCTGCGGTGATGCGGTCATGGCGGTGCTGCGTGGATCCGGAACCACCATGATGCGGCGAAGTGCGCCGCAACGCAAAGTACCCGCTACGCCGCAGTGGCTTCCAGCCAGCGATCGAGGCAAGCCGCGGCGGCGCCGCTGATCGAGATGATCCGGAGCCCCGACCACTGATAGCCGTTGGTTGCGGCCTGGTCGGTCCACATGGTGTGCACGCCGGCCTCGATTTCCTCGTTCACGCCGCGCGTACTGGGCAGCCGGAAGCGCAACTGGTAAAGCGCGTCGTCGCGCAGCGGCCGATGGCAGATCAACATCAAGCCCGTGCGGGAGAGGTTGCCTACGCGGCCGATGTTCTCGCCGCTGATGCTGTCGCTCACCTCGATCGGGACCGCGGTGGGTTTTCGCGGGGCGCTGCGACGTTCGTCGTTCATGTCGCGGAGTCCGTGGTGTTGTTGGTCTTGCCGAATTTCTTCAATCCTGCCATCAGTGCATTCCAGGCGCGGTCGATCATACCGCCATCCTGGTTCGGAAGGACACGTACCTGGCCACGCGCCATCATCCGCGCGATCTGCTCAAGCGTGCGCTCGGGGGATGCCGTGCCGCGCGCATTGACCACCAGGCAGCGTCCGCTGGGCGGGTTGTACCACGCCAGCTTGCGCGCGACCTTCTGGCCCTGCTGGTTGAGGGTGAACTCCAGCCAGCTTCCGAATGGCAGGGTCTTCAAGGTGTCCAGTGCGCGCCGCTCGCTGGATGTCAGCGGCAACTTGCGCGCGGCGGGTTGCGCCGGACCGGCTTCCTTCTCGCCGGGTTTGTGACGCGACTTCAGCCGGATCAGCAGTTCGGTCTGGGTCGGAATCGGCGCGCTGCCGGCCGTCGGCGGTTCCTGCGGCAGATCCAGTGCGTAGCGTGTGATCTGGTCGGCTTCGGTGGCCTGCAAGCCAACCTGCGTCAAGCCGTGGCTGAAATCCGCGGCAAGCCGGGCGTTGTCGCGTTCGGTTGGCGCGCCCAGCAACTGGTCGGCCGCGGCCAGCCGGCGGCGATACGCTTCGCTGTGTTCGCCTTCGCGCAGCAGCGTGAGCGTGAGCGCGTCGGTCCACGCGTTTTCCAGCAGCGCGCGCACCAGCGGCGTGGTCTTGTGTTTCGACACGCGTGATTCGATCGCCTTGGCGGCCGCGGCGCGCGCGTCGTGCAGGCGATCGCGGCCCTGCGCAGCCTCGACCTGGCGGCGCTCGGCGATTTCCGCGCGCCGGGAAATCAGTTTCAGGTGTGTGTCGAGGTCATCGGCTTCCTTCTCGACCACGCCCATGTCGCCGCTGTTGTCTTCGACGACGCGCTTGACGCTGCGTTGCAGGCGCTGGTTCAGCGCGTTGTCGAATTTGTCGTCGCTGCGGTCGAGCCAGAGGTTGGCGGTTTCCAGCACCAGGTTCAGCAGGCGCCGTGCCGGATGGTTGCGCACGGTGAAGAAATTGCTGTCCGACAGTGCGATGCGCAGCAGCGGCACCTGCAGGTTCGCCAACAACTGCTGCGCGATGCCCTCACTGCGGGTTTCGGTGAGCAACTGGTCGTAGAGCAGGCCGACCAGATCCAGCGCGTCGCGATGCTCGGGCTGCAACTGCACGGCGTTGCCGTGCGAGACGCGGCGCAACTGCGCCATCAGATCGCCGCTCAGGCGTGCGCCCGGCTGCGGCGCGCCATTGCGCGAAGGCAGCGCCTGCAAGGCCGCCAGCGCTTCCTGCAGTTCCGGCATCGAGGCGAACTGCGCGGATTGCGCGGCGGCCGCTTCGGCTTCCGGATTCAGCGCGTGCCGGCGTGCATCGAGCAGCGCGTGCAACTCGCCCATGGCCGGTCCGGCCGGTGCGGTGAAGTTGATGGCCGGCGCGATCGGCGCGGCCTCGTTCGCGGCGCCCGGCGCGGACGGCGTTTCCGGCGCGGCGGGACGTGCGCCCGAATGTGCGCGGCGCGGCAGGTAGCTGCGCAGGTCGGGCAGGATGCCGGATGACTTCAGGTGGTCGTTCAAGCGCGCATAGAACATCTCGGCCGCTGCGAACAGCCGGCGATCGCACAGGCGGTAAAACAGCAAGCGGTGTTCGCGCTGCAGGCCGAAATCGGTCGCGGCTTCGCCCAGCACCGCGGCAAGCGTATGCGGGCCGGGCGGCAGCACCTCGCTGTCCAGCGGCGGCGCGGCCACCAGCACGGCATAACGGTGGCAAAGGTCGTAGATCGCGTTGCCGGCGTGCAGTTCGGTGCGCGTGGACAGGTCGTCCAGCGCCATGGTTTCGTCGAACTCGTGCGGATCGACCAGCGTCAGGTCGTCGCTGCTGCGCGGCTCGTTTTCGGGCGCGGCGGCGGAGCGATCGATGCCGGCGAAGCGCTGTTCCAGCAGGGCCATGAAGCGGCCCTGGAAACGCGGACGCAGGCGCTTGACGTCCTTCAGCGCCTCCATGGCTTCGTGCTGGACCTGGCCGCCGCTGGATTGCTCGCCGATCCGGAACAGTTCGTGTTCCAGGTCGTCCAGCGCCGCACGCAGCAGCGGTTCCAGCAGGCTGCCGCACTCGGCGATCTGTTGCGCGAGCAGGTGCCGCGCGCGCGGCGCGAGGTCGCTGCGGTCGGCAAGTGTCGGCATGTGCGGCTGCTTGTCCATCGATTCCCCAATCAGGCGCGATGCAAGCTCCCTGCCAGCGCCAACCCCGCCCAACAGGGCGATTCTATGGAAGCCGGGGGAAAAGCGCCACGAACTTTTCGAAGCTCACTCGTCGCCGGTCCGGATGCGCACCGAAACCTGGCCGTCGCCGTCCACCTCCGCGTCGACCTGCATGGGCCGGCAGCAGACCTGGCAATCCTCGATGTAGCTGGACGAACCGGCCGATTCGTCCACCACGAGTTCGATGGTTTCGCCGCAATAAGGGCA
Source organism: Pseudomonadota bacterium (assembly GCA_040388785.1). Classification (GTDB taxonomy): domain Bacteria; phylum Pseudomonadota; class Gammaproteobacteria; order Xanthomonadales; family Rhodanobacteraceae; genus 66-474. The sequence goes on along the minus strand of JAZKBD010000050.1, from coordinate 49,135 downwards.
GGTGGCGCTGATGGATTCAGGCATGTGGGCGCTCCGCTGCGTCGGGCAGGAACATTTCGATGAGGTCGTTGAGGAAACGCTGGCCGAGCGGCGTGGGTTGGAGCCGATCGGGATCACCGATCAACCAGCCGCGCGTGCGTGCTTCGTGCAGCGGCGCCGCGATCGCGGCTTCGGGCACGCCGGTGCGCGTCGTGAAGTCCGCCATGGACACGCCGTCGTTCAAGCGCAAGGCGTTCAACATGAACTCGAACGGCCGTTGCCCGGCACCGATCGTTTCGTCGCCGCCGATGCGTTGCGGCGTGCGTGCGTGCTGCAGGTAGGCGACGGGCGAACGGATTTTCCAGCGGCGCTGGATTCCGTGCGCGCCCGAAATTTTCCCGTGCGCGCCGGCGCCGATCCCGAGGTAATCGCCGAACGTCCAGTAATTGAGATTGTGGCGGCAGCGTCTGCCCGGTTGCGCGTACGCCGACACCTCGTATTGCGCGTAAGCGGTTTCCGCCAGCCGGGCCTGACACGCCTCCTGCATGTCCCACGCGGCGTCGTGGTCGGGCAACGCTGGCGGTGTTCTGGCGAACGGCGTGCCGGGTTCCAGCGTCAACTGGTAGTGCGAAAGATGGGCGGGCTGCAATGCGACCGCGTGTTCGACATCGGCGAGCGCGCCATCGAGCGTCTGCTGCGGCAACGCGTACATCAGATCGAGATTGATGTTGGCGTAACCGGCGTCCTGCGCCAACTTCACCGCGGACTCCGCTTCGCCGGATGAATGGATGCGACCCAGCGCGCGCAGTTTTTCGTCATCGAAACTCTGCACGCCGAAGCTGATGCGGTTGACGCCCGCTGATCGGTACCCGTCGAAACGACCGTGCTCCACCGTGCCGGGATTGGTTTCCAGCGTGATTTCGCAGTCGCGCGCGAACGAGATGCGCGCGGCCGCGCCGTCCAGGATCGCCGCGATCGAATCCGGCGCGAACAGGCTGGGCGTGCCGCCGCCGAAAAACACGCTGCTGATGTCGCGGCCGTGGATTGTTTCTGCGAAATCCGCGATGTCGCCGTCCAGATCGGCCAGCAGCGCCGCGACGTACTCGCGCTCCGGCATCGCCGCGCGCAGCCCGTGCGAATTGAAGTCGCAGTAAGGGCACTTCTTCACGCACCACGGGATGTGGATGTAGAGCGAGAGCGGCGGCGAAGTGAAAGCCAAGTTCGTCATTACGGATCGCATCCTGCGATCCGCCCTGCGGGCCGCCTTTCGGCGTTCGCTCCGGCATCCCTTCCTCCGCAGTCCCGCGCAAGCGGGAATCCAGTGTCGCTGATCAACGCCCGCAACATCGCCAACGCCTGCCCACGATGGCTGATGCGGTTCTTCAATGCAGGATCGAGTTCGGCCGCACCCAGGCCGCCGCCGTCGTCGGGCAGGAACACCGGGTCGTAGCCGAAACCGTGTTCGCCGCGCGGCGCGTGCAGCACGCGGCCGGGCCAGCGACCGGTCGCGATGATCGGGTCGGGATCGTCGGCGGTTCGCAACAACGCAAGCACGCACACGAAACGCGCCGTGCGCTGCGCCTCCAGCACGCCCTCGAGTTCGCGCAATAATTTCGTGTTGTTGCCGGCGTTGTCGCCGTGCACGCCGGCATAGCGTGCGGAATACAGGCCCGGCGCGCCGTCAAGCGCGTCGACGCAGAGGCCGGAATCGTCCGCCAGCGCGGGCAGGCCGGAAGCGCGCGCGGCGTGGCGCGCCTTCAGGATCGCGTTCTCGACAAACGTGAGTCCCGTTTCTTCGGCGTCGCCGATGCCGAGTTCGGATTGCGCGACCAATTCGATGCCGCTGCCCGTCAACAGCTCGCGCAGTTCGGTGAGTTTGCCGGCGTTGCTGCTGGCCAGCACCAGCTTCATGTCGCCAACGCCATCCTTTGCGCCGCGATCAATTCGCCGATGCCTTGCTGCGCCAGCGCCAGCAGCGCATCGAGTTCATCGCGCCGGAACGCATGGCCTTCCGCGGTGCCCTGCAGTTCGATGAAACCGCCGCCGTCGTTCATCACCACGTTCATGTCGGTGTCGCAGTGGGCGTCTTCGGCGTAATCGAGGTCGAGCACCGGCACGCCCTGGTAGATGCCCACCGACACCGCCGCAACCGCGCCGTGGATCGGGTTGCGCTTCAACAGGCCGCGCTGCATCAGCGCATTCACCGCATCGACCAGCGCCACGTAAGCACCCGTGATCGATGCGCAACGGGTGCCGCCGTCGGCCTGCAGCACGTCGCAATCGAGCGTGATCACGCGCTCGCCCAGCGCCTGCCGGTTGACGCAGGCGCGCAAGCTGCGGCCGATCAGACGCTGGATTTCCATCGTGCGGCCGCCCTGGCCGCCGCGCGCGGCTTCGCGCTGCATGCGGGTGTTTGTGGCGCGCGGCAGCATGCCGTATTCGGCGGTGATCCAGCCCTCGCCCTTGCCGCGCAGCCACGGCGGAATGCGCTCCTCGACGCTGGCGGTGCACAGCACGCGCGTGTCGCCCATGCCGATCAGCACGGAACCCTCGGCGTGTTTGGTGTAGCCGCGCTCGATCGTCACGGCGCGCAGGGCATCGGGCGCGCGGCCGGAGGGACGCATGATGGACATCGGGAAAGGTATCCGCTGGCAACGTGACAGTTTACCATCGCGCCTTGTCACGACGATTCCGGAACGCCAGCATGATCCGCAGCATGACCGCTTACGCGAACACGGAAGCTTCGACGCCACAGGGCTGGCTGGCGTGCGAGGTGCGCGCGGTGAATTCGCGCTTCCTTGAAACCGGCGTGCGCCTGCCGGACGAGTTGCGCACGCTGGAACCCAAATTGCGCGAGCGCATCGCAGCCCGCCTGTCGCGCGGCAAGGTCGATGCCACGTTCCGCTATCGGCCGCCGGCGGCCGCGTCGGATTTGCTGCTGGACGAGCGCACGGCCACGCAACTCGCGACGGTCGCGGGCGCGCTCAAGGACAACTTCCCGCAACTCGCCACCGACTTTGCGGCGCTGCTCGACTGGCCCGGCCTGCTGGTGAAGCCTGAACTCGATCAGGAAGGTTTGTCCCAAAGCGCGGAGGCATTGCTGGAGCGCACGCTGGACGAATTCATCGCGGGCCGCGAACGCGAAGGCGTGAAACTGGCGCAGGCGTTGCGCGAACGGCTGGACGGCATCGAACGCATCGTCGGCGAAGTGCGCGCGATGCTGCCCGACATTCGCGCAGCGTTGCGCGCAAAGCTGGATGCGAAGCTGGCCGAGTTGGCGAAGGCGGCCGATCCGGGCCGGCTCGAACAGGAACTGGTGCTGCAGCTTTCGCGCATCGACGTGGACGAAGAACTCGACCGGCTCGACGCGCACGTCAGCGAGGCGCGCCGCATCCTTGCGCTGGACGAACCGGTCGGGCGGCGGCTGGATTTCCTGATACAGGAATTCAACCGCGAGGCCAACACGCTGGCGTCGAAATCCATCGACCCGCGCGCCACCCGCGCGGCCGTGGACCTGAAGGTGCTGATCGAGCAGATGCGCGAACAGGTGCAGAACCTCGAATGAGCGGCGCGCCTGCTCCGGGAAAACCTGGTTCTGGACGACTGTTCATCGTCGCGGCGCCGTCGGGTGCCGGGAAATCCACGCTGGTGAACGCATTGCTGGCGCGCGAACCCGGCATCGCGCTGTCGATTTCGCACACCACGCGCGCGCCGCGGCCGGGCGATGTGGATGGTGTGCAATACCATTTCGTCGATCGCGCAAAATTCGAGGCGATGGTCGCGCACGGCGAATTCCTGGAACACGCCGACGTGTTCGGCAATTACTACGGCACCTCGCGTGGCGCCGTGGAACCGAGCCTGAAGACCGGCCGCGACGTGTTGCTGGAGATCGACTGGCAGGGCGCCGAACAGGTGCGGCGCGCGATGCCCGAATGCGTGTCGATCTTCATCCTGCCGCCTTCGCGCGCGGAACTGGAACGCCGCCTGCGCGCGCGCGCCACCGATAGCGAGGCGACGATCGAAAAACGGCTGGCGGCGTCACGCGAGGAAATCGCCCACGCGGATGAATTCGATTGCATCGTGGTCAACGATGCTTTCGAGGACGCGCTCACGGCGTTGCAGGCCATCGTTGACGACGCGCGCGCAGGCCGTCCGTTGCCGGCGGATCGCCACACGGCGTTGATCGCGCAGTTGCTGGCTTGATGGCCGCACGGATGGCGGTTCCGCTACCCTAGCGCGTTTGTGGCTTCGGGCTTGCCGCTTCGCGATGAATGCCGTCCTCGCCAATCAGAAGGCATCGCCGGACGCACTGGTGCAGGTGCGCGGCCTGCGCACGCGCATCGGCGCGAAGACGATCTTCGACGGGCTCGACCTCGACGTGCCGCGTGGCAGCATCACCGCGATCATGGGTCCGTCGGGCACAGGCAAGACCACGTTGTTGCGCCACATCACCGGCCAGTTGCGCCCCGATGCAGGCAGCGTGATCGTGGATGGCGAAGACGTCCCGAAACTTTCGCGGCGCGCGTTGTTCGACTTGCGCGAGCGCATCGGTTTCCTGTTCCAGAATTCGGCGCTGCTGACCGACTTCAGCGTGTTCGAGAACGTCGCGTTTCCGCTGCGCCAGCACGCGAAGCTGCCGGAAGAATTGCTGCGCAACATCGTGCTGACCAAGCTGCAGGCAGTCGGCCTGCGCGGCGCGGCGCAGTTGATGCCCAGCGAGCTTTCCGGTGGCATGGCGCGGCGCGTGGCGCTGGCGCGCGCGATCGTGTTCGATCCAATGCTGATCCTGTACGACGAACCGTTCGTGGGCCTCGATCCGATCGCGCTGAACCAGGTGCTGCGCCTGATCAGGACGCTCAACAAGACGCTCGGGATCACTTCGATCCTGGTCGCGCACGAACTCGCCGCGATCCGGCAGGTGGCCGATCGCGTGTACCTGATCGCCAACGGCAAGCTGGTGGCGCAGGGCGCGCCGGACGAACTCGCGCACCAGGATTCACCGTGGACGCGGCAGTTCTTCGGCGGCGAAGCCGACGGTCCGGTGCCATTCCAGTATCCGGCGCCGGATTACGCGACGGAACTCGGCTTTGCGGAGCGCACGCGATGAACGCGAACCTGCGCCGCAACTGGCTGCTGCAAGGCATCGCTTCGGTCGGCGATTGCGGGTTGTTCTTCGTCGCGGTGCTGGGCGCGCTGCCGAAAAGCCTGCGCCATTGGCGCGAAACCTGCCGGCAGGTCTGGTTCGTGGGCGCGATGAGCCTGGTGATCGTGATGACCTGCGGCCTGTTCGTGGGCATGGTGCTGGCGCTGCAGCTCTACTACACGCTGTCGATCTTCGGCGGCACCGCCGCGCTTGGCACCGTGGTCGCCTTGAGCCTGTTCCGCGAACTCGGCCCGGTGGTGACGGCGCTGCTGGTGGCAGGACGCGCGGGCACCGCGGTCACGGCCGAAATCGGACTGATGCGCGCGACCGACCAGATCGATGCGATGGGCATGATGGCGGTCGATCCGCTGGCCTACGTGGCTTCGCCACGTTTCCTCGCGGGCGTGATCGCGATGCCGCTGCTGGCCTGCGTGTTCAACGCGATGGGCATCTTCGGCGGACACCTGGTCGGCGTCACCTGGCTCGGCCTCGACAACGGCACCTTCTGGGGCAACATGACGTCCACGGTGTCGCTGCATCGCGACATCCTCGACGGCCTGTACAAGAGCATCGTGTTCGGCGGCATCGTCAGCCTGATCGCGGTGTTTCAGGGCTACACCGCGCCGCCCACCAGCGAGGGCGTGGCCTATTCGACCACGCGCACGGTGGTGTTCTCGTCGATCGTGATCCTCGCGTTCGATTTCGTGATGACGGCTTTCATGACCTGAGCAGCTTTGGTGATCGCATGAACCCAAGACCTTCCTACGCCATCGGCACCGGCCTGTTCATCCTGCTCGGTTTCGCCGCACTCGCGTATCTCGCGACGCAGACCACGTCGGTGGCGAACGGCATTGCCAGCGGCAACACCTACACGCTCAAGGCGCGCTTCCAGAACATCGGCCAGTTGAAGGCGCGCGCGCCGGTGAAGATCGCGGGCGTGCGCATCGGCGACGTGCAGTCGATCGCGCTGGAACCGCAGCGGATGGACGCGCTGGTGACGCTGTCGATCGACAAGCAGTACAACGACATTCCGGATGATTCGTCGGCCGCGATATTCACCAGCGGTTTACTGGGCGACCAATATGTTGGCATCGAGCCGGGCGGCTCGCCCACGTTCCTCAAGAACGGCGACGAGATGGTGCTTACCCAATCGGCGATGAGCATCGAAAACCTGATCGGGAAATTCCTCGTCAACGGCGGCCCGAAATCGAGCAGTTCCGATTCCGCGCCTGCATCCAGCGCGCCGCCTGCATCCGGCCATCCCTGACTTTGCTCCGCCCGCCTCGCGGGCCTGAGGAGAACTCCATGTTGAAGCGTTCGATGTTGTTGCTGGTGGCAATGCTTTTCGGCGCCGCGTGCGCGGTGCCTGCATTCGCCGCCGCCGAGCAGACCCCGCAACAGATCGTGCAGTCGATCGCCGACCAGCTCGGCACGGCGATCCAGGGCCACCAGGCCGAACTGCGCCAGCATCCCGAGGGGGTCATCAAGATCATCGACGGCATCGTGCTGCCGCATTTCGATACGGATTACGCGTCGCTGCTGGTGCTGGGTCGCCACGCACGCGAGGCCACGCCGGCGCAGCGCGTCGCGTTCGCGCGCGCGTTCTACAACGCGTTGACGCACCGCTATGCCGAAGGGCTGGTCGCGTACACCCGCGGCTCGGTGAAAGTGCTGCCGGCGCAGGGTTCGCCGGATCAGCGGCGCACCATCGTGCGCACCCAGGTGCTGCTGACCAGCGGCAAGAATCTTTCGGTCGATTACGCCTTCCGCAAGACCGCCTCCGGCGACTGGAAAGCCTACGACGTGATCATTGAAGGCATTTCCTACATCACCAATTACCGCAACCAGGTCGATGCCGAAATCCAGAAGGAAGGCATCGACGGGTTGATCAAGCGCCTGCAAACCGAAGGCGCCGGCGCCATCGAGCAGATGAAGCAGGACAACGGGAACTGACGCGATGGCGCGGACGAAAGTCGACGCCGACACGGTGACGCTCGGCACGCCCGATCGCGACACGCTGGCGTTGTCGGGTGCGCTGACGTTTGCGACCGCGGCGCGTGCATTCGCGGAAGGTTCGCGCGCGCTCCAGGCAGGGGCGCAGACGCGGCTCGATCTTGCGGGACTCGTGCGTGCCGACAGCGCAGGACTGGCCTGCGTGCTGGGCCTCGCCGCATTCGCCAGCCGCACGGGACGGCGGCTTGGCGTGGTGCATTGGCCGGAGGGACTCCGGGCCCTGGCCGCGGTGTGCGACGTCGAAGGCCTGCTGGATTCGCGCGCAGGCGCCTGAGTTTCAGTCGCTGGAACTGGCGGGCCGCGGCGCGCCGCTGCTCGCGGACGCGGGGATCGCGGCACTGCCGGCCGGCGCGGGTGCGCTGCTGCCCGATGCCGGCGCAGCGTTCTGGTTGAGTCCGTGCGACTGTTCGTACTGCTGCTGCTGTTGCAGCAACTGGTCGATGTCCTGATCGCCATTGTCGCTCGGGGTGGTGCCCTGCAGTTCCTCGATGGCCGACATCGGCGGATTGCCGTAATAGATCTCGTACAGCCGATGCTGGCGGTAAGCGTCGCGCACGAACGCGTAGGGGTCGTAGGCTGAATCGATCATCGGATCGATCGGCAGCGCGCTCGCACGCAGCGTCACCAGGTAAGCGATCGAAGGCAGGTATTGCGCGTGCCATCTGAAATCGTGCTCGCGCGAGTACCAGCCGAGCGGATCGAAATAGCTGTCCACCGGCAGGCGCCACACGTCGCGCAGCGTGGTCGGACCGACGAACGGCAACACCAAATATGGACCCTCGGGCAGGCCCCAATGCGCCAGCGTCACCCCGAAGTCGGTGGGATGCGCGGTGAGCCTCATGTCGCTGGCCGGATCGAAGAAGCCGAGGAAGCCGACCGTCGAGTTGATCAGGAAGCGTCCGGTCGATTGCAGCGCGGGCTCCGGCCGGCCCTGCAGCACCTCGTTGACGATGGTCACGGGCGTACGCAGGTTGGCGAAGAAATTGCTGATCAGCACGCGGCCCTTGGGCCCGGTGACCTTGGTGTAGGCCTTGGCCGCCGGCCGGATCGCCACCTTGTCCGCGAACTGGTTGAACGCGAACATCTTGCGGTTGAAGTTCTGCAGCGGATCATCGGTGCGCGGCGGCGCCACCGCGCACGCGGCCAGCGCAGTGGCAAGGGCGGCGACGGTGATGCAATGCGCGATGCGGGAACGGCGGGTGCTGGACATGCGTCGTGGATGCGGCCCAAGGGTGGTCGTTGCAAGCGCGCAATTCTAAACGCATCGGTCCAAAAAAGAATCTGCCAAGCGTCCAGCCGCGGCCGGCGTTCAGGCTGCTTGCGGTGCGGGCAGCGCCAGATCGACAAATCCCGCGGGGCTGGTACAATCCGGAAGTTTGCAATACACCGGAAGCTCACATGGCACGCATCACCGTCGAAGACTGCCTCAAGGTGGTCGACAACCGTTTCGAACTGGTCCTGATGGCCACCCGCCGCGCGCGCCAGCTGGAAAACGGCGTCGAGGCCACGATCAATCCCGAGAACGACAAGCCGACCGTGCTGGCCCTGCGCGAAATCGCCGACCGCAGCATCGACATGCCGACCATCGACGAGATCGACCGCGTCGAGCGCGAACGCCGCGACCGCGAAGCCATGGAATGGGCCGCGGCCGAAGTGGACGAGGACATGTCCAAGGGCATCGACGAGGTCTGATCCTCCCGGGCATCGCGTCGGCGATGCCCGTCGCGTCATGCAGTCGCGGCATCGACCGCGCTGATCGCCGCGTCCACCATGCAATCGATGTCCGCCGTGCCGATGCAATAGGGCGGCAGGAAATACACGATGTCTCCGAGCGGCCGCAACAGCACGCCGCGCTCGAGCGCGTGCGTGTAGAAGCGCCGCCCGCGGCGCTCGGCAGCCGGCCATGCTCGGCACGTTGCCTTGTCCAGAACCAGGTCGAACGCCGCGATCCATCCCGTCTGGCGCAGGTTGGCGACGTGCGGATGTTCGCGCAGCGGTTTGAGCCGCATCGCAAGGTGCGCGGTCAGGACGCGGTTGCGCTCCAGCACCGGCTCGTCGCGGAAGATCGACAGCGACGCCAGTGCCGCCGCGCAGGCGATGGGATTGCCGCTGAAGGTGTGCGAATGCAGGAACGCATTGTTGGCGGCGTAGTCGCCCAGGAACGCGGCATAAATCGTGTCGGTGGTCAGCACGGCCGAGAGCGGCAACGCGCCGCCGGTCAAGCCTTTCGACAGGCACAGGAAATCCGGCGTGATCGCGGCCTGCTCGCATGCGAACATCGAACCCGTGCGTCCGAAGCCCACCGCGATTTCATCAGCGATCAGGTGCACGTCGAATTCGTCGCACAGCGCGCGCAGACCGCTGAGATAAGACGGCGCGTGCATGCGCATACCGCCCGAACATTGCACCAGCGGTTCGACGATCACCGCGCAGGTTTCGCGTGCGTGGCGTTCCAACAGCGCGCGCGTGTCGGCGAGGCGCCGTTGCGCCACGTCATCGTGCGTTTCGCCGGGTTCCGCATCGAGCCAATCCGGCGAAGGTGCGACGATCGGATCGAACAGCAGCGGTCCATACACCTCGCGGTACAGCGGCAAATCGCTGACCGCCAGCGCGCCCAAGGTTTCGCCGTGATAGGCGTTCGCGAGCGCGATGAATCGCGTGCGCTGCGGCTGTCCCGTATTGCGCCAGTAATGGAAGCTCATCTTCAGCGCGATTTCGACCGCACTGGCGCCGTCGCTGGCATACGACACGCGTGCCAAGCCGGGAGGCGCGATCCGCACCAGTTCTTCGGCCAGTTGCAGCGCGGGTTCGTGGGTGAAGCCGGCCAGCATCACGTGGTTGAGCCGCGCGGCCTGTTCTGCAATGGCGGCCGCGATGCGCGGATTGGCGTGGCCGAACAGGCAGCTCCACCACGAGCTGATGCCGTCGAAATAACGCTTGCCGTCGGCATCGATCAGCCACGCGCCGTCGCCCCGCACGATGGGAATCAGCGGCAGTTGCGCGTCGTGTTCGCGCATCTGCGTGCAGGGATGCCAGACGTGGGCGAGGTCGCGCGCGGCGAGCGGTGCGTTGCGGGAATGCGTTCCGGTCATCGCGCCATGATCGCGGGCGCCGCGGACGGCCTCAAGCGCGGCTAAGCTTTCTGCCATGACGGGCAACCTCGACGACGCATTCCTCGACCATGCGCTGGGAGTCGCACTGGCTGCGGCGCGCGCCGCAGGCGAGCGCATCGCGCACCACTTCGGCCATGGCGTGGCAGTGGAAATCAAGCCCGACGCCACGCCCGTCACCGCCGCCGATCGCGAAGCCGAGGACATCATCCGCTCGGCGTTGAAGGACGCGTTCCCGGATCACGCAATCCTCGGCGAAGAACGCGGCCGCGAAGGCGAGGGCGCGTTCCTGTGGCTGGTCGATCCGCTCGACGGCACCAAGAGTTTCGTGCGCGGCACACCTTTCTTTTCCACCCAGATCGCGCTGATGCACGCCGGCGAACTGGTGCTGGGCGTGTCGCATGCGCCGCTGTACGGCGAAACGATGTGGGCTCGGCGCGGCGGCGGGGCCTGGCTGGACGGCAAGCGCGCACGGGCTTCCGGCGTCACCCGCATCGGCGACGCCGCGTTGTCGCTGGGCAACATCAAGTCGCTGGCGCAGGATGCGCGCGGCTGGAATGCGCTGGGCAGGCTGGTCCTGGCCGTGAACCGCACGCGCGGTTACGGCGATTTCTGCCACTACCACCTGCTGGCGCGCGGCGCGCTGGACGTCGTGATCGAATCCGACGTCAACATCCTCGACATCGCCGCGTTGGCCGTGATCGTGCGGGAAGCGGGCGGGGTTTTCACCGAACTTTCCGGCGCACCGCTGAGCCTGGGCACGCGCAGCGTGCTGGCTTCGGCGCCGGGGCTGCACGCGCCGCTGCAGCGGCGGATGGGGCGTCCGGGCGACCCTTGACAAAAGCGTGAAACATGTCACGTTGCCTATCCGTACACTCGAATCATCGGGATTCCGCAGCCAGCCAAGGAGAACAGCATGTCCGTGACCAAGGTCATCGAATTGAGCGCGTCTTCTTCCAAGGGCATCGAGGATGCGGTGCGGCACGGGCTGGAGAAGGCGGGCAAAACGGTCAAGAATATCCGCGGCGCCTGGATCAACGACATCAAGGTCGCCACCGACAAGGACGGCGGCATCAAGGAATGGCGGGTGAACATGCGCATCAACTTCGAAGTCGATTGACAGCCGGCCGGCCGGTTCGGCACGAATGGTGCATCGGAAGTCCGGCGGCAGCGAGAGGGGACAATGCAGTTGAGGGCGCGAAGACAACAATGAGTGCTGTGACGTGGACGATCGGCTGTGTCGAGGACGATCCCGACCAGGCGGCGCTGTTGCGATTGTGGTTGGAACAGGCCGGCTACGGCTGTGCCGTGTTCCGCTCCGCCAACGACTTCCGGCGGCGGCTCGGCAACGAAGCCGTCGATCTGGTGCTGCTGGACCGCAGCCTGCCCGACTCCAAGGGCCTGGACGTGCTCGCCTGGATCCGGCAGTCGCCGAATTCCCGCCTGCCGGTGATTTTCCTCACCGCGAGCGGCGAGGAATCCGACATCATCGAAGGCCTCGCGGCAGGCGCCGACGATTACGTGGTCAAGCCACCCAAGCAGGGCGAACTGCTGGCGCGCGTCGCGGCGGTGCTGCGCCGCCGCGGCGGCGACACCGACGCCAACGATACGCTGGAACTGCCGCCGTACCGCATCGACGCGCAACGCCGCGTCATCAGCGTCAATGGCGCGCCGGTGGAACTGACCCAGCGCGAATACGAACTGGCCTGTTACCTGTTCCGCAGGCAGGGCCGCATCGTCAGCCGCGATGCGCTGCTGGAAAACGTGTGGAACCTCGCCAGCGACGTCAGCACCCGCACCGTGGATACCCACATCAGCCGCCTGCGCAAGAAACTCGGGTTGTCGGGTGAAAACGGCTGGCGGCTGACGGCGGTGTACCAGCATGGGTATCGGGTGGAACAGGGTTAAAATCGCGGGATGTTGAGCCCGACGATTTTCGAAACCTTGCAGCACCTGCACGCCGCAGCGCTTGCCAGCGACGATCCCGAAGCCAACGCGATGAACGTCGCGACCGCCGATCCCGACGGCCGCGTGCATTCGCGCATGGTGCTCCTGAAAACGCTGGACGAACGCGGCCTGACCTTCTTCACGGATTACGAAGGCGACAAGGGTCGGCAGCTCGCGGCCAATCCACGGGTGGCGTTGTGCCTGCACTGGAAGCGGCTCGATCCTTCGGCGCAGGTGCGCATCGAAGGCCGCGCGGAAAAGTTGCCGCCTGAAGAGTCCGATGCCTACTTCGCGACCCGCGCGCGCCTCAGCCAACTTGGCGCGTGGGCATCGCTGCAGTCGCAAACGCTGCCCGACCGCGCGACGCTCGACCAGCGGGTGGCGGACGTCGACCGTCAATTCAGCGGACGCTCCGTGCCGCGGCCGGCGAAGTGGGGCGGCTATCTGGTGGTGCCGGACATGGTGGAGTTCTGGTACGCGCACGAGCATCGTTTGAACGAGCGCCATCGCTGGGAATGCGTCGACGGCGCGTGGCGCGAACGCCTGCTGTACCCGTGATGCGTGGCCCGCGACGGATCGTTTGCCTCACGGAAGAACCGACCGAGGTTCTGTACGCCCTCGGCGAACAGGACCGCATCGTCGGCATTTCCGGATTCACCGTGCGTCCGCCGCGCGCGCGCAAGGAGAAGCCGAAGGTTTCTGCCTTCACCAGCGCGAAGATCGACAAGATCCTCGCGCTGCAGCCCGACATGGCGATCGGGTTCTCCGACATCCAGGCCGACATCGCGCGCGAATTGGTGAAGGCCGGTGTCGAAGTCTGGATCAGCAACCATCGCTCGGTGGACGGCATCATCGATTACGTACGCCGCCTGGGTGCGCTGGTCGGTGCGGGCGGCAAGGCCGAGGCTTACGCACGTGGACTCGAGGCGCACGTCGCGCGCGTGCGCGCGCGAGGCGCCGCGTTGCCGCGGCACCCGCGCGTCTATTTCGAGGAATGGGACGAGCCGCCCATCAGCGGCATCCGCTGGGTCGCGGAACTGATCCGCATCGCCGGCGGCGAGGACGTGTTTCCCGAGCTGGCGGAACAACCGCTGGCCAAACACCGCATCCTCGCCGATGCGTCGGAAGTCGTGCGACGCGCGCCCGACGTCATCATGGCTTCGTGGTGCGGCAAGAAATTCCAGCCCGGAACGGTCGCCGCGCGCGCGAGCTGGAGCGCAATCCCCGCCGTGCGCGACGGCGAACTGCACGAAATCAAGTCACCGATCATCCTGCAGCCCGGTCCCGCTGCGCTCACCGACGGATTGGATGCGCTGCACGCAATCATCGCGCGCTGGGCCCACTGCAATCGCGCTTGAAGTTTTGCGATGACGTCCCTGTCTTTTTCCGTCCGCCTCCCGGGCGGACGGGTGACTTTCTCTTGTGTGGCCAAGAGAAAGTCACCAAAGAGAAGGCCACCCTGGTACTGCGTTTTTCGTCCATTCATGGACGAAAAATCCGTGCGGGCCGCCCGCCCTGCGGGCCTTGTCGTCCGGCTCTCACCGCAGCACAGGGGCCCCGCAAAAGCTTTGGTTCGATGCCGGCCATCCATTGGCCTCCTCCAGAGCAAGACCCATTTGCCTGCTTCGCCAACGCGTGCGCGCAGGGAGCGCGCCATTCGGGGCCCCTCGGACACGGCGAGTGGACGACGGACCAGTCCGAAGGATGGCGCACAGGATGTGCGCCAGTTCGCCGCAGGCACAGGGATGTGCCTTCGGCGAACCCCGGCGGCCGCGCGCGCATCCTGAGCACATGGATGTGCTCAGGACGTGTTCGCGGGGTGGCCTTTCTCTTGGTGACTACTCTTTGGCCAAGCAAAGAGAAGTTACCCGCGCCCCCGGGAGGGGCGCGGAAAAAGCCATGGACGTCGTGCGACACCTTGTAACGCAATCAGATCGCGTGCCCGACGTTCATCAGCCACGCCACGACCACCGTCTGGACCAGCAGGATCACCAGGATCGCCAGTACCGGTGAAAGATCGAAGCCGCCGATCAGGGGCAGCACCTTGCGAAACGGTTTCAGCACCGGGCCGACGATCTTGCCAAGCAGCGGCACCAGCGGATTGCGCGCGTCGACATTGATGTAACTGAGCAGCGCCCACGCGAAGATCATGATCAGGTAAACGATCATGAAGAAATCCAGCAGGTCGGCCACGCCCAGCACCAGCGTGCCGAGGTTCGAAGCCCAGAAGTCCGCGGCGACGAAACGCAGCAGGAAATTCTTGATGACTTCCAGCAGCCACGCGATCAGCAGCGCGGCCAGGTTGATGCGCCGCCAGGTCGGGATCACGCGCCGCAGCGGCGTCAGGATCGGATTGGTGGCGCGGTACAGGAATTGACAGATCGGGTTGTAGAAATCCGCGCGCACGGCTTCCGCGAGCAGGCGGAACACGAACAGCGCGACCACGCAGCCGAACGCGAACTGGATCAGCAGCGCGAGCGCGTTGGCAAGATAGATCATGGGCCGCCCTCCAGTTCCGCCGACATCTCCGCGCCGCGCCGTTTCGCGGCGTGCAGCGCGCGTTCGACCAGCGCGCGGAAATCGGCTTTTTCGAAGACATCCAGCGCCGCGGCGGTGGTGCCGTGCGGGGAGGTGACGCGCTTGCGCAATTCGGTCGCCGTCTCGTTGCCATCGGCCAGCATGTGGCCGGCGCCGAGGCAGGTCTGCGCGGCCAGCGCGCGCGCGGTGTCGCGCGGCAGCCCCAGCGCGACGGCGGCGTCTTCCATTGCTTCGACCAGCAGGAAGAAATACGCGGGGCCGGAGCCGGACAGCGCCGTCACCGTGTCCATCTGTGCTTCGTCGTCGATCCAGCGCACGATGCCGGCGGCGTCCAGCAGGCGTTCGGCGAACGACCGTTGCGCGGCGTCGACATTGCAGTTGGCGCAAAGCCCTGCGGCGCCGGCGCCGACCAGCGCGGGCGTGTTGGGCATGCAGCGCACGATCGCGTGCCTGCCGCCGAGCAGCTGTTCGATTTGCGCGATGCGCACGCCCGCGGCGATGGAGATCAACAGTGGGTTCGGGCCGCGCAGCGGTTCGGCGAGCGCGCTGCACACCGCGCGCATGACTTGCGGTTTCACCGCCAGCACCACGCAATCGGCGTCGGCGGTTGCGGCAACGTTGTCGCTGAAGGTCGGCACGCCGAACTCGCGGGCCAGCGCTTCACGCGTTTCCGCGCGCGGTTCGGCCACCGTAATCGCGGTCGGCGGAACGCCGCGCGCCAGCTGCGCGCCGATCAGGCTGCGTGCCATGTTGCCGCCGCCGATGAAGGCGACTTTTCGCGACTCGGGACGGGAAAGCCGGGACTCGGGACTCGGGACTCGGGACTCGGGCATGCGCGTGAGCCTTGGTGCCATTCACGAAGCGCGATTGTAGCGGGGCCCAACCGCGCGGCTTTGAACGGGATCGAATGGATGCGAATTCACAAGGCGCTCGTGAATAAAGCCGACCCACTGTTTCCGCGTTCACGCGTCAAGAAGGCCACGCCGCAAAGCCGAAATGAAGTGGCGCATCTAAGCTTTTCCGGGTCCCGGGTCCCGAGTCCCGAGTCCCGAGTCCCCAGCCCCGATCAGCCTTGCGCGGCAAGCCTGCGACGCTCTCTCCGCTGCGCCTTGCGCTCCTTGCGCCGGCGCGCCCAAGTCGCAAAGACCAGGTAGATCGCCGGCGTCGAGAGCAGCGTCAGGCTTTGCGAGAAGATCAGGCCGCCCAGCATCGCGACGCCGAGCGGACGGCGCAGGTCGGCGCCCGTGCCGAAACCGATCACCAGCGGCACCGAGGCCAGGATTGCGACCATCGTCGTCATCATGATGGGACGGAAGCGCACCAGGCACGCCTCGCGCACCGCATCCAGCGGCGTGCGGCCTTCGCGTTCGGCGACCAGCGCGAAGTCGATCATCATGATCGCGTTCTTCTTGACCAGGCCGATCAGCAGGACCAGCGCCATGATCGCGACGATCGACAGCGGCAGGCCGGTGACTTTCAGCGCGAGCAGCGCGCCGACGCCCGCAGCGGGCAGGGTGGAAAGGATCGTGACTGGGTGCACCAGGTTTTCATAGAGCATGCCGAGCACCAGGTACACGGCGATGATGGCGCCGAGCAGCAGCAGCGGCATCATTGTCAATTGTTGCTCGAAGCGGCGGAAGAAATCGCCGAGGCCCAACGTGATGTCGCCCGGCATGCGCATGTCGGAAATGGTCTTGTTGATCTGCTTGGTGGCATCGCCCATGGAAATGCCGGGCGCCAAATTGAACGACAGCGACATGCTGGTCATCTGGTTCATGTGCTCGATCTCGCTGGGCGAGGTGCTGGATTCCTGGTGCGCGATCGCGCTGATCGGCACCATCTTGCCGCTGGACGAGCGCACGTAAAGGCCATTGAGCGCGGCCGGCGACGCGGTCTGCGTGGGCAGCGCGCTCAGCACGACCTGGTACTGGTTGGTGTCGGAATAGATCGTCGAAATCTGCCGCTGCCCGAACGCGTTGTAGAGCGCATCGTCCACGGCCGCCATCGACACGCCGAGGCTGGTGGCCTTGGCGCGATCCACCACCATGTTCTGCAGCAGCGAGCCTTCATCGAGATCAGTGCCGACGTCGCGGAACATCGGATTCTTCTGCAACTGCGCCTGCAATTTCGGCAGCCATTCCTCCAGTTCGGTGGCGCTGTTGCTCTGCAGGTTCACGCTGTACTGGCCGCCCTGGCTGGTGCCGCCGCCGCCTCCGCCGAGATCCTGCAATGCGCGGAAGCGCACGTCGAGGTCGGGGTAACGCGAAACCTTGGCCGACAGCCGCGCGACCACCTGGTCGGTCGTGTCCCTGCGCTCCTTGCCTTGCGGCTTCAACTGGATGCTGAACCAGCCGCTGGGCCCACGCCGGCTGGTGCCGACGGACGCGCCGACGTATTCGACGGCGGGATCCTTGCGCAGCATCGTCACCAGCGCCTGGGTGCGCGCCTCGAGATCGGCGAACGACATCGTGACTTCGCCACTGGCGCGGCCCCAGATCAAGCCGGTGTCCTGCGGCGGGAAATCGGTGCCGGGCAGCACATGGAACAGGTAGATCGTGAACGCCAGCAGCACCAGCGGCGACCACGCCATCAGCTTCGGATGCCTGTGCAGCGTCCAGTCCAGCGTGCGCCTGTAGATGGAAAGCATGCCCGCATGGAAGCGGTCGAGCGCGCGCGACAATTTCGACGGCCCGTTCTCGTGATCGTGGTGGCGCAGGAAGCGGCCACACAGCGCCGGCGTCAGCGTCAAGGACACCAGCATCGACACGAAGATCGCGGCGATGATGGTGACCGTGAATTCGCGGAACCACATGCCGATGAAGGACGGCGCGAACAGGATCGGCATGAACACCGCCAGCAGCGAAGCGGTGATCGCGACGATGGTGAAACCGATTTCCCTCGCGCCTTCCAGCGCCGCCTGCAGGCGCGACTTGCCTTCATCGAGATGGCGGATGATGTTTTCGATCACCACGATGGCGTCGTCCACCACGAACGTCAGCGCGATCACCAGCGCCAGCAGCGACAGGTTGTCCAGCGTGTAATCCATCGCGTACATCACGATGAACGCGCCGCACAGCGACATCGGCACGGCCGAGGTGGCGATCAGCGTGGGCGCGAGCCGGCGCAGGAACACCGCCATCGTCAGGATCACCATCGACAGGCTGATCAGCAGCGTGATCTGCACGTCGTTGACCGAGTTGCGGATGGTCGAAGTCTCGTCGAAGTACGGCGTGATCTGTGTGCCGGGCGGCACCAGGTTGCGCAGGCCGGGCAGTTCGTCCTTCACGCCGTCGACGGTGGCGATCACATTCGCCTCCGGGCGTTTGTACACCTGCAACTGGATCGAACGCTTGCCGTTGAAGTAGGCGGCCTGGAACTTGTCCTCCGCACCCTCGTACACGTTCGCCACGTCGTGCAGGAACACCGGCATGCCGTTGTGCGTGGCGATCACGAGATCGGCGAAATCCTGGGCGGAATGCAACTGGTCGGTCGCGATGATCGCGGTTTCGATGTTGCCGTCGGTGAGGAAGCCCTGCGGCGACGTCACGTTGGCGGCGGTGATCGCGTTGCGGATGTCGTTGGTGGACAGGCCGAGTGCAGTCAGCTTGTGCAGGTCCACGTCCACCCGCACCGCCGGTTGCGCGCTGCCGGACACATCCACCGAGGCAACGCCCGGCAACTGGCTGAGGCGGGGTTGCAGCAAGGTATTCGCCGAATCGAACAGCGCCGACATCGGCTGCGTGTCCGACGTCAGCGCCAGCGTGATCACCGGATCGTCGTTCGGATTGGCCTTGTGCCACTGCGGCATCGCAAGGCCGGCCGGCAGGTCGGGTACCGCGGCGTTGATCGCGGCATCGACCTGTTGCGCGGCGGCGTTGATGTCCACGTCGGAATCGAACAGCAGGATCACGAACGCGCTGCCGGCAGAGCTGCGCGAGCGCATCATGTCGATGCCGGGGATCTGGCCGAGGTGGCGCTCCAGCGGCGCGGTCACCGTGGCCGACATGGTGGTGGCGTTGGCGCCGGGCTCGGCGGCCGATACCCAGATCGCGGGGAACGACACCTCCGGCAAGGCGCTGATGCCGAGCAGGAAGTAGCACAGGATGCCGATCGCCAGTACGCCCGCGGCCATCAGCGACGTGCCGATGGGACGTTTGACGAAGGGCGAGGAGATGTTCATGGGGAGCCGGGACCCGGGACCCGGGACTCGGGTCCCGGGGAAAGCAAAAAGCCATCCCCCTCAATCCCCCTTCCTTCGGAAGGGGAAGGATAGAGCTCACCCCCTTCGGAACGAAGGGGGTCGCGCCGCAGGCGCGGGGGGATGTATCGCCGGTCGCTCACTCGCCACTCTCGGAGGCCAATTGGGCAGGATGCTGCCGCCCCGTGCGCTCGCGCATCCAGTCGCCGAAGCGCTCCATGTACAGATAAATCACCGGCGTGGTGTACAGCGTCACCAGTTGCGACAGCAGCAGGCCGCCCACGATCGCCACGCCCAGCGGGCGCCGCAGTTCCGCGCCAATGCCGTTGCCGAGCGCCAGCGGCAGCGCGCCGAACAGCGCGGCGAACGTCGTCATCATGATCGGCCGGAAACGCAGCAGGCAGGCGCGCCGGATCGCGTCGTGCGGATTCATGCCGCGCCGCTGCGCGGTGATCGCGAAGTCGATCATCATGATCGCGTTCTTCTTGACGATGCCGATCAGCAAGACAATGCCGACGATGCCGTCCACCGACAGCGGCATGCCGAACAGCATCAGCGCCAGCAGCGCGCCGACGCCCGCGGGCGGCAACGTCGAAAGGATCGTCAAGGGATGGATGTAACTTTCGTACAGCACGCCCAGCACGATGTAGATCACCACGATCGCGGCCAGCAACAGCAAGGCTTCGTTGCCCAGCGACGACGAGAACTCCGCGGCCTTGCCGATGAACTGCACGCGCACCTGCGGCGGCAGCTTCAACGCCGAGGTAGCGTTGTTGATCGCGTCCACCGCCTGCGACAGCGAATAGCCGGGCGCGACGTTGAACGAGACGATCACCGCCGGTAGCTGGTTCTGGTGCGCGATCACCAGCGGCGCGTCGGTGAGCGTTGCGCTGGCCAGCGTGGACAGCGGCACCGTGCTGCCGCCGCCGAGCAGGATGCCGGTGTTGGATTGCCCGATGCCCGTCGCGGTCGAGGAGTTGGACGACTTGACCATGCCGAGGCTGGTGGCGTTGGTGCCGGTCAGCGCGCCGCTGGAACCGTTCGAGCGCACCGTCAGCATGTTCATGAGGTCGGAGCGGTTGCGGAATTGAGGCTCGACCTCCAGCACCACGCGGTACTGGTTCTGTTGCGTGAAGATGGTGGAGATCTGGCGCTGGCCGTAGGCGTCGTACAGCGTGTCGTCGATGGTCTGCACCGGCACCCCGAGGCGGCTCGCCGCGGTGCGGTCGATGTCGAGTTTCATCGCGCGCCCGTTCATCCCGAGGTTGTCGGATACGTCCGCCAGTTCCGGCAACTGCTTCACCGCCTGCACCACGCGCTGCGCGTTCTTCGCGAGATCGTTGGGATCGACTTCGGAAATCGCGTACTGGTATTCGGTCGGCGCGACGGTGGTGTCGAGCGTGATGTCCTGCACCGGTTTCAGGAACAGCTCCACGCCGGGAATGCCGGCGACGTCCTTCTGCAGGCTGGCGACGACCGCATCGAGGCTGCCGCGCTGGCCGCGCGGCTTCAGCACGATGCTGACCTGGCCCTGGTTGAGCGTCGGGTTGATCGAGCCCGCGCCGATGAAGGCGGCCACGCCCGCGATCGCGGGATCCTTGCGCAATGCGGCAGTGACGGCCTGCGTGCTGCGCGACATCGCGGGAAAGGCAATGTCGTTGTCGGCCTGCACCACGCCGGTGATCAGGCCGGTGTCCTGCTCGGGCAGCAGGTCCTTCGGGATCACCGCGTACAACAACACGGTTACCGCGACCGACGCGGCCGCGACCAGCATCGTGGTGCGCCGGTGCACCAGCACCCAGTCGAGGCTCGACTCGTACCAGCCCACCATCTTCGCGTAGAAGCCGCGGCGGTGTTCCATCGCCTGTTCGTCGCCGGTCGGCAGCGAGCCCGGTTTCAGCAGGTACGCGCACATCATCGGCGTCAGCGTCAGCGACACGCCCATCGAAATCGCCACCGCGATGGTCAGCACCCACGCGAATTCGTGGAACAGCCGGCCGGTGACGCCCGGCATCAACAGCAGCGGCAGGAACACCGCGATCAGCGAAACCGTCAGCGACAACACCGTGAAGCCGATTTCGCGCGAACCGATCTCGGCGGCTTCGCGGCCTTCCTTGCCTTGCTCCAGGTAGCGCACGATGTTCTCGATCATCACGATCGCATCGTCGACCACGAAACCGGTGGCGACGGTCAGCGCCATCAGCGACAGGTTGTCCAGCGAGAAGCCCGCGAACGCCATGATCGCGAAGGTGCCCATCAGCGACAGCGGCACCGCGACCGCGGGGATGATCGTGGCCCACAAGCGCCGCAGGAACGCGAAGATCACCGCGACCACCAGCGCGATCGCGATCAGCAGCGTCATCTCGACATCGTGCACCGAGGCGCGGATGGTGATGGTGCGGTCGGCGAACACCGAGAGATGGATGCCCGCGGGCAACACCGCGCGCAGATCGGGCAGCGTCTGCTCGATCTGGTCGACCGTCTTGATGATGTTGGCGCCGGGCTGGCGGCGGATGTCCAGCAGCACCGCGGGCTTGCCGTTCGCCCATGCGGCGAGCTGGTCGTTCTCGACGCCGTCCACCACGGTGGCGACATCGGAGAGCCGCACCGGCGCATTGTTCTTGTACGCGATGATGGTGCCCGCGTATTCCTGCGCGCTCTGCAACTGGTCGTTGGTGCCGATCTCGTAGGTTTGCACCGCGCCGTTCAACGAACCCTTGGCGGCGTTGACGTTGGCCTGCGTCAACGCGCTGCGCACGTCCTCCATGGTCAGGCCGAGGTTGGCCAGCTTGCCCGGATCGACCTGCACGCGCACCGCGGGGCGCACGTTGCCGGCGATCGACACCAGGCCCACGCCCGGCACCTGCGCGAGGCGCTGCGACAGGATCGAGTCGGCGTAATTGTTGACGTCGCGCAGCGGCACGCTGTCGGACGTGAGCGCCAGCGTGATGATCGGCGCATCGGCCGGATTCACCCGGTTGTAGACCGGCGGATAGGGCAGGCTCGACGGCAGCCGCGCGGTGCGCAGCGCCGACTGCACGTCCTGCGAGGCGACGTCAAGGTTGGTGTCCATCGCGAACTGCAGCGTGATGGTCGACAGCCCCGCCGCGCTGTTGGAACTCATCATCGTCAGGCCGGAAATCTGGCCGAGCTGCTGTTCCAGCGGCGTGGTGACCAGCGTGGCGATGGTGGTGGCGCTGGCGCCGGGATATTGCGTGGTGACCACGAGGCTGGGCGCCTCGATCTCGGGCAGCGCCGAAACCGGCAGCGCCTTGTAGCCGATGATGCCGAGCAGCAACACTGCCGCCATCAATAGCGAGGTCGCGATCGGCCGGCGGATGAAGATCGAGGAAAAGCCCATGGCGTCAGAGCACGATGGCCGCAGCGGCCGCGCGGGCCATCAATGCCTCCGCCCGCGTCCGCTGCTGCTGGACTGGGCCGCGGCCTTGATCTCCGCGGTGGTCGGCGGCGCCGGCACTTCGCCGGGCTTCATCGGCGTCACCTTGCTGCCCTGCTTGAGGCGGAACTGGCCCGCGGTCACGACTTCATCGCCGGCCTTGAGGCCGTGCGTCACGATGATGCCGGTGTCGCCTGCCTCGCCGCCGGTGGTGACCGGCTGCATGGTGACGTACTTGGCCGGCTTGTTGTCCGCGGGCGCGCTGCTTGCGGCGCGTTTGCCGCGACGCTGTTTGCCGCTTGCCGCGGGCGCCGAACTGTCGGGCTCGGCATTCGCCGGGCGCTTGTCGGTGACCAGCCACACGTAGTCGCCGTTCGGTCCGCGCTGCACCGCCGCGGCCGGCACCACCAGCGCGTCTGCGTCCACGCTCACCTTCAGTTGCGTGTTGGCGTACTGGCCGGGGAAGAGCTGGTTGTTGCCGTTGGGAAACTCGGCCTTCAACTGGAACGAGCCCGTGGACGGATCGATCTGGTTGCCGATCACCAGCAGCTTGCCGTCGCCTTCGATCACGTTGTTCGACGCGTCGAGGATCGATACGGTCAATGGCGCCTTCGCCTGCGCGGAGCGTACTTCGTCGAGGTATTTGCCCGCGAGCGTGAAGAGCACATAGATCGGCTGCGTCTGCGTGACCGTGACGATCGTGGTCGTGGTGATGATGACGTTGCCCGGGTCGACCTGGCGGATGCCGGCCAAGCCGTCGATGGGCGAGGTGACCCTGGTGAAACCCAACTGCACCTGGGTGTCCTGGATGCTGGCGTTGTCGGCGGCGACCGCGGCCTGGTATTGCGACATGGTGTTCTTCTGCGTGATGCGGTCGATCTGGGCGACGTACTGCTTGTACTTCGGATCTTCCGAGCGCTCGTAATTGGCGCGCGCCGTGGCGAGCTGGGTCTGGTCCTGCGCGCGCTTGGCGATGGCCTGGTCGAGCTGCGCCTGCAGCGTGCGCGGATCGATCTCGGCCAGCACCTGGCCCTTCTTCACGGGGCCGCCTTCGGTGAAGTCCAGCTTCAGCAACTGCCCGCCCACCTGCGGCTGCACGTTGACGGTGTTGAGCGCCTGCACGGTGCCCTGGCTGGTCAGGTACACCGGCACGTTCTGCGGCGTCGCCGGCACCACGGTGACGGGCACGGCTTCATCCGCGCCGCCGTTGCCGAAAGCGTTCGACTTGCCGGGGCCGGAGAAGATGCGCCACAGGATCAGTGCCACGATGACGATGCCGACGATCGTCAGGATCCATTTGGTTCGCGACATGCGAGTGCTGTCCAGGTTGCGGATGCAGGTTTGGAGTGCGTGACTTCGACCGTGGCCGCGACAAGTGGTTCGCCGCGCGGTCGCGATGGCGCCAAAATAGCCGATCAGCCCCGCAGACGCCCATGCCGAACGGCATGCCGTCCGGACATGACGCCTGTCACCAGGCGGTTTACCGCTCGGCAGCGACCGTGGGCACCCCGGACGGATCGTCGGAGACGTGCGCGGCGTGCGCCTGCGACAGGCGTTTCATCGGCCACACCACGAGAATGGCGACCGCGGTGCAGGCCACGCCCGCCCAGCCGAGCTTGGTGAACAGCGAGGTGTAGATCGGCAGCGTCTGGATCGGGTCGGTCACGTTCTGCGGGACCGCGGCGAAGTTGGCCACGAGTCCGCCCAAGTATTGCGAGATGCCGACGCCCACGTAATAGGCGCCCATCATGAAGCCGCCCATCCGCGCCGGCACGTAGCGCGCGATCATCGCGAGGCCGAGGCCGCTGACCAGCAACTCGCCCAGCGAGTACAGGCCATAGCCCCAGATCAGCACCCACGACGAGGCCTTGCCCGGTTCGTTGACGAAGTTGCCGGCCAGGCCGTACACGAAGTAACCCGCCGCGACCATCGCGAATCCCAGCGCGAACTTGGATGCGATCGACAGATCCTTGCCGCGCTTGCCGGCTGCGGTGTAAGCCCACGCCAGGATCGGCGAGAGGATCATGATCCAGATCGGATTCAGCGCCTGGTACTGGCCCGGCAGCCAGGTAAAGAGGTGCACGCCGAACACGCTCCAGTTGAAGTCGGTGTTGCGCAGCGCGAACAGCGCCAGCGAGGTCGGCATCTGCTGGTAGAAAATGAAAAAGAAGATGGTCTGGATGGTCAGGACCAGCGCCGCCGCCAGTCCCGCGCGTTCACCCGGCCGGCTCGCTGCGATCAGGTACACGAAGATCGCCAGCAACGCGATCGCCGCGAAGATCACGAACCAGCGCGCGACGGTTTCATGCTGCAGGATGAAGGCCGCAACGACCGACAGCACCGCGCCGACGACCAGCACCTTGAGCAGCTTCAGCCAGTCGAACGGATGGGAATCCGGGTCGGACCCTATGTGCGCCAGCGACGCGCGCATGAAGAAGAAATTCACCAGGCCCACGATCAGGCCGATGCAGCACACGCCGAATGCCGCGTGCCAGCCGAACTCGTTGTGGTAAACGTTATTGACGTAGTCCTTGATCCACGGCGTCAGCAGCATCGAAATGGTCGAGCCGACATTGACCGCCATGTAGTAGATGGTGAAGGCCGCATCGATCCTGCTGTCGTCGCCCTCGTAGATCTTGCGCACCAGGTTGCCGGCGTTCGGCTTGAACAGGCCGTTGCCGACCACGATCACGCCCAGCGAGAAATACAGGAAGCTCGGGCTGGCGCTCGGGACGGTGATCAGGCCATAACCCAGTGCCAGGATCACCGCACCGGTCAGCATCGTGCGGCGCGTGCCGAGGATGCCGTCGCCCACCCAACCACCGATCGCCGGGGCCACGTAGATCAGCGCGGCCGCCGCGCTCCACACCAGGTTCGCGCGCGTGTCGTCGAACCCGAGGCGCTGCACCATGTAATAGACGATCAGCGCCTGCATGCCGTAGAAGCCGAAGCGCTCCCACAGTTCGATCAGGAACACGGTGGAAAACGAGCGCGTCCTCGAGACGGCGGGCATGGCGGAATTCATGTCTGGGGGAAACCCCTTGGTGTGACGGTCCGGCAAGACTACCCGAACCGGAGCTGAATTTGGCGCGAGGCCTGTGTTCGGAGCCAAGGGCCTGGAACAGGAGCCGAGGCATGCAGCAATGTCGTCATTCCGGGGGCTGGCTGCGGCTCTCTCGCAGGCAGAACCCGGAATCCATTTTCATTGCAGGCGGGCGAAATCTTGTTAGTCTTTTCCGATTCCCGTTTCGCGCTGTCCCATGCAGATCTATCTAGACCTCCTCCGCGACGTACTGGCAAACGGCGCCCGCAAGGACGACCGCACCGGCACCGGCACGCGCTCCGTGTTCGGCCGCCAGATCCGCATGGATCTCGCGGAAGGTTTCCCGCTGCTCACCACCAAGAAGCTGCACGTCAAGTCGATCGTGCACGAGCTGCTGTGGTTCCTGCGCGGCGACACCAACATCGCGTACCTGAAGGAACATGGCGTCCGCATCTGGGACGAATGGGCGGATGCAAACGGCGAGCTCGGCCCGGTGTACGGCAAGCAGTGGCGCGCGTGGCCCACGCCCGACGGCCGCACGATCGATCAGATCGGCCAGGTGATCGAGCAGATCAAGCGCAATCCCGACTCGCGGCGGATGATCGTGTCGGCGTGGAATGTGGGCGAACTGGACCAGATGGCGCTGATGCCGTGCCACGCGCTGTTCCAGTTCTACGTAGCGAACGGAAAACTGTCGTGCCAGCTCTACCAGCGCTCGGCCGACATTTTCCTCGGCGTGCCCTTCAACATCGCGAGCTACGCGCTGCTCACCTGCATGGTGGCGCAGGTGTGCGGGCTGGAACGCGGCGACTTCGTGCACACCTTCGGCGACCTGCATCTTTATTCGAATCACGTCGAACAGGCGCAGGAGCAGTTGACCCGCGCCCCGCGTGCGTTGCCCAGGCTGGTGCTGAATCCCGACGTGCGCTCGCTGTTCGACTTCCGCTTCGAAGACATCCGTGTCGTCGATTACGATCCGCATCCGGCGATACGCGCGCCGGTGGCGGTTTGAAGCGCATGCCGGGCGTCGTCCTTGTTGCGGCGCTGGATCGCAACCGTGCTATCGGCCGCGACGGCGCGATGCCGTGGCACCTTTCCGATGACCTGAAACGTTTCAAGGCGCTCACCCTCGGCAAGCCGGTGCTGATGGGCCGCAAGACCGCGCTGGCGATCGGGCGTCCGTTGCCGGGGCGACCGAACCTCGTGCTGACCCGCGCCGGCACCGCGCCGTTCGACGGCCAGCACGTGGTGCATTCGCTGGACGAAGCGCTGGCGCTGGCCAGGGATGCCGAACTGATGGTGATCGGCGGCGGCGAAGTCTATGCCCTGGCGCTGCCGCACGCCACGCGCATGCACCTGACCGAGATCGACGCTGCGACGACGGATGCGGATACTTTTTTCCCACGGTTCGACCCGGCGGATTGGTGCGAGGTTGCGCGCGAACATCATCCTGCCGATGCGAAGCACCCGCTTGCCTTCGACTTCGTCGATTACGAACGCATTTGACTTTCCTTCCCTCGCTTGCGGGGGAAGGTGCCCGAAGGGCGGATGGGGGAAAATGGCGCCGCAATTCATCCCGCGCAAAATGATCGAAGTCGCCGCCGGCATCCTCACCGACGCATGCGGTCGCGTGCTCCTGATGCAGCGCCTGCCGGGCAAGCATCTGGCGGGGCTGTGGGAGTTTCCGGGCGGCAAGATCGAGCCCGGCGAGAGCGTCGCGCAGGCACTGGTCCGCGAGCTGGAAGAAGAACTCGGCATCGAGGTCCACGGCAGCACGCCCATGATTTCGATTCCGTGGGATTACGCCGAAAAATCCGTGCGGCTGCACGCGTTGCGGGTGACACAATGGCACGGCGAGCCGCGCGCGCGCGAAGGCCATCCGTTGCGCTGGGTCGACTTGCGCGAAGTGGATGCCGCCGCCATGCCGGCTGCCGACGCACCGATCCTCGCCGCGCTGCGCTTGCCGCCGTTTTACGTAATTTCCGGGGGCGAGCGGCGTGTGCACGAAAGCCAATCCGATTTCCTCCCTCTCCCCCATGCTGTTCATGGGGGAGAGGGTTGGGGTGAGGGGGCAAAAGCCGCCCAGGTGCTGTGGCAACTGCGAATGCCGGAAGCTGCACGCGATGAAGTCAAGCGCGTCGCGCTGCATGCGCTGGCGGTTGAGCCACGCCTGCGCGTATCGCTGCTGATCAACCGCGACATCGATCTTGCGCGCGAGCTGGGTGTCGGCGTGCATCTCAAGGCCGCGCAATTGCGCGCACTGCGTGGGCGACCACTGCCGCGGAATGCATGGGTCGGTGCGTCGTGCCACGACGCGGAAGAACTGCATCTCGCTGCAAACGTGGGCGCAGATTTCGCCACGTTGTCGCCCGTATGTGCAACGGCCTCGCACCCGGATACCGCACCGCTGGGCTGGGAACGTTTCGCGCAACTCGTCGCCGCCGCATGTCTACCCGTTTATGCATTGGGCGGCGTCGAGCCGGACGACCTTGAGCGCGCGCGCGCCGCGGGCGCGCAGGGCGTGGCGGGCATTCGCGCCTTCGGTTGAGTCCCTTTCCAACGGAAGGAAGCTAAGCGGATCGGGCGGCCTGCGCCAAATCCAGATAGCGCGCATGCAGCGCCGTCACCTGCGCATCCAGCGCGGATTCCTCGCCCTCGTTCACGATCACGTCGTCCGCCATCGCCAGGCGTTGTTGCCGTGACGACTGCGCATCCAACATGCGCTGCGCGGTTTCGCGCGCAATGCCGTCGCGGCGCATCAGGCGCTCGATCTGCAGCATCTCCGGCACATCCACCAGCAACACGCGATCCACCCACTCATACGCGGCCCGGTTCTCGACCAGCAGCGGAATCGCGAGCATGCAATACGGCCCGCGATCCATTCCGACCCGCCGACGCAGCCACGCGCGCACGCGCGGATGGATGATGCCTTCCAGCTTCCTGCGTGCTTCGGGATCGGCGAACACGCGCTCGCGCATCGCACGGCGATCCAGGCTGCCGTCCGCGTTCAACACTTCGGCGCCGAACACGAACTCGATTTCCGCGAGCGCGGGTTCGCGCGGCGCGACGACCTCGCGGGCGGCCACGTCGGCGTCGTGGACATGGATGCCAAGCGCCTCGAAACGCCGTGCCACCGCGCTCTTGCCGGAGGCGACGCCGCCGGTGAGCGCCACCACGTAGTGACGCACGCCACGCCGCGTCGTGTCAGTCGTCGTCATCGTCGTCTGCGCTGCTGGACGTGCCCGGCAGCACGCGCTGGCAGGTCTTGTCGAAGCGCGCGGTGTCGAAATCAATGTGGCGCGTCTGCGCCACCCAGCGCGTGTGGTAATGCCATGCGGGGCTGAACAGGCTCCACGTTTCGTCGTGCGAAGGAAACGTCACGCCGGCCATGTCGATCAGCGACTCGAAGGTATCAGCGGAAAGCGTGCGCTTGCCCGCGTTGCTGCGCAAGCTCGCGACGCGTTGCGGGAAATCTTGCCGGTAAGCATCCGAATACCAGAACAGCGCGGGGATCTCGTACTCGGGCATGCTGCCGACGCCATGGCCTTCCTTGTCGCAGGTCGGTGTCGGGATCAGTTCGCCGTGGTCGGATTCGAACCACAGCGCCGTGATTGCGCCACTCTGCTTCAGCGCATCGATGACCTGCGCCAGCACGTGGTCGGTGTACAGGATCGTGTTGTCATAGCTGTTGCGCACGCGTTCGATGGTGCTGCCCTGGCCCGGCGGCGACAACTGGGTCGGCTTCCAGTGTTCGAACGCGGGCGGATAGCGGTAGTCGTATTTCACGTGGCTGCCCATCATGTGCAGCACGACGAAAAGGTCCTTGTCCGAGGCGTTCAGCGCGTCCTTCAGCGGTTGCACCAGGTCGCCGTCGTAACTGCCGGGCGCGGTCCACGAAGCGTGGTTCAGCCACTCGACGTGCTCGGCCTCGTAGGCGTACATCGACACCGGTGAATCGAATTCGCCGATCGCCTGCTGGTTGGAAATCCAGTACGTCGCGTAACCGGCTTCCTGCATCGCGCGCAGGATCGACGCTTCATGCCAAGGTGCGTCCCACGCCATTTCGGGTTTGCGGCGGGTCAGGATCATCGGGATCGCCGCGATCGATTCGGGCCAGGTGGTGATGAAGTGCGTCAGCGGCACCACGTTCGCAAGCTTCGACAGTTCCGGATTGGTCGCGCGGTCGTAGCCGAACAATTGCCAATTCGCGCGGCGGCTGCTCTCGCCGATCACCAGCACGTACACCTGCCGCTGATGCAGCGGCGGCCCGATACGATGCGCGTGAAAACGGAAGGCCTTGAACTTCGCCGCCTCCGCGCGCATCCGATCCCATTCACGGCGGTACTCGACGATGCGCGGCACCACGCCGAACGGAAAGCCGTCCTCGATGGCATCGCCGTAAACGAGCAGGGGCGCCGACGCGGAATCCGAAGTCTTCGCCGGTTTGTGGCGTGCCTCGGCGAAGCCCACCGCCAAGGGCACCAGCGCCACGACCACGCCCAGGCACAGCGCACTGAGACGCCTCGGCCCGCGCCAGCGCAGGCCTGCACGAAAGCTCGCCCACGCAGCCAGCAGCGCCACCGCCAGTCCGGCCAGCAGCGTCAGCACGAGGGGATAGATCAGCTGTCCGAAATACTCGCGCGCCTCCAGTGGATTCGTCGCGATGATCGTCGCGATGATCTGCGCCGAAGTCGGATGATGGTATTGCGTGACGTAATAGGTCTCGAGCGGAGCCAATAGCGCGAAAGGCGCCAGCAGCAGGCACGCCTGCCAGACCCACCGCCCCAGCAATGCAAACAACATCGTCATCAGCGCCAGCGGCAGCACCAGCGCCGCGCTCCATGTCGGCCAGCCCGGATCGTGCAGCAGCCAAGCGACGTTCGGCAGCATCAGCAAGGCGATCAACAGCGCGATCGCGGCCAGCGCAAGTTTGCGCCTGAGCGAAGACACCGGGTGGTTCATTGCAATCCGGTCAGATGCAGGTATGCGCCAAGGATAGGGCCTCCCGCCACCAGCCAGATCCACATCGCGATGGCCAGGAAAGGTCCGAAGGCGAACGGCACCGAGCGATCCTGTCCGCGCACGCGCAGCAGGATCAGGCCGATGACGGCCCCGGCAAGCGCGGCAATGATGATGATCGGCAGAAGGGCGGTCCAGCCCATCCACGCGCCGGCCGCGGCAAAGAGCTTGAAGTCACCGTAGCCCATGCCTTCCTTGCCGGTCGCCAGCTTGAACAGCCAGAACACCGACCACAGCGCGAGGTAACCGGCGGCCGCGCCGATCACCGCTTCGCGGGTGCCGACGAAAACCGGGACCAGCGACAACAGCAGCCCGAACCACAGCAGTGGCAGGGTGAGCGAATCAGGGAGCAGTTGTGTGCGGAAGTCGATGCCGGCGGCGGCGACCAGGAACCAGGTAAACAAAAGACCTGCCCCGGCCTGCCAGGTGATGCCGAAGTGCCACACCACGGCGGCGCTCGCAACGCCGCACAGCAACTCCACCAGCGGATACTGGATCGAGATCGGCGCCTTGCAATAGCGGCAGCGTCCACGCAGCAGCAGCCATGACAGCAAGGGAATGTTGTCCCAGGCAGCCAGCGGGTGCTTGCAATGGGGACAATGCGAACCCTTGCGCACGATGTCCGGCGGCGCAGTCTCTTCGTCGGCGCCCAGTTCCAGCATGTCGCGCGCGTCACGCTTCCAGAAATATTCCATGCGCGCGGGCAGGCGCAGGATCACCACGTTGAGGAAGCTGCCGACGATCAGGCCGAGCACAAAGGCCGCGGCGATCCAGAAGGCGAAGGGCAATTCGTCCACTGCGTACAAGGACCATCGCGAAACCCCTCTCGCGGGAGAGGGGTTTCGCGGCGTCAGAACGTGCCGGCCAGCTTGAAGATCGGCAGGTACAGCGCGATCACCATGCCGCCCACCAGCACGCCGATGATCACCATGATCATGGGTTCCAGCAGCGTGGACAGCGTATCCACCGCATTGCTGACTTCCTCTTCGTAGAACTCGGCCACCTTGAACAGCATCTTGTCCAGCGCACCGGCTTCCTCGCCGATCGACACCATCTGGGTGACCATGTTCGGGAACACGTTGGTTTGGGTCATCGCAAGGTGCAGCGGGTGGCCGACGGACACGTCGTCGCGCATTTTGCGGATGGCCTGTCCGTAAACCATGCTGCCGGTCGCGCCGGACACGGAGTCCAGCGCCTCGACCAGGGGAACGCCCGCGGCGAAGGTGACGCCCAGCGTGCGCGCGAAGCGCGCGATCGCGGACTGGCGCAGGATGTTGCCGATCACGGGGATCTTCAGCGACATCCGGTCCACCGCGTGCTGCATTTTCTCCGAGCGCTTGTACGCCATGATGGTGCCGGTGATCGCGACGACCAGCACCACGATGAACGGCAGCCAATAGGACTGCATGAACTGCGACATCGACACGACCATTTGCGTGAAGGCCGGCAGCGCCACGCCCGCGCTCGCAAACACGCCCTGGAACACCGGCACCACGAACACCAGCAGGATGATCATCACCAGGAACGCGACCACCAGCACGGCCGCGGGATAGAACAGGGCTTTCTTGATCTTGCTCTTGATGCTTTCGATGCGTTCCTTGTAGGTGGCGACGGTGTCGAGCACCGTGTCCAGCACGCCCGCCGATTCGCCCGCGCGTACCAGGTTGCGGTACAACTCGTCGAACTGCACCGGGTATTTCGCCATGGCTTCGTGCAGCGCAGAACCGCCTTCGATGTTCTGCTTGACGTCGGTCAGCATGTTCTTGAAACGCACGTTGCGCTGGCCGCCGGCGATGATCTCGAACGCCTGCACCATCGGCACGCCGGCTTCCATCATGGTGGCGATCTGGCGGCTGAAGATGGCGACGTCGCGCGGCTTCACGCGCGAACCGGCCGCCCCGAACAGCGGCTTGGGTTTTTCCTTGACCGCCTGCGGGTTCATGCCCTGCCGGCGCAACTCGGCCTTGACGAGGCTCGCGTTGCGCGACTGCATCTCGCCTTTCATCTTGACGCCGCGCTTGTCCAGCGCGACCCATTCGTACACGGTCAGTTGCTTGACCGCGGCGCGGGCGGCGCCGACATTGGCGGCGTTGGGCTTTGCTGCAACAGTGGCGGTCGGCATGAGCTTGATCCCCAAATTTCAAATGTCTTTGCTTTGACCTTCTCCCTCCGGGAGAAGGTGGCGCGAAGCGCCGGATGAGGGTTCGAATCTTGCGCAATCCCGAACCCTCACCCGCCTCGCCTCCGGCGAGGCACCCTCTCCCGGAGGGAGAGGGCTTCAACAGCACTAATCTTTCGTGACGCGATCGATCTCCGCAAGGCTGGTGACGCCCTGCTTCACTTTCATCAGCGCGGATTGCCGCAGGTTGCGCACCCCGGCCCGGCGCGCGGCTTCCGCGATCTGCATGGCATTGCCGCCTTCGAGGATGGCCCTGCCGATCTCGTCGGACATCGGCATCACTTCATAGATGCCGAGACGTCCCTTGTAGCCTTCATTGCAGCCGGAGCAACCTACCGCATCGTACAGGGTAAAGCCCTTGTCGATTTCTTCTTCGGTGAAGCCTTCGGCCAGCAGCGCCGCCTTGGGCAGTTCGATCGGCTTCTTGCAATCGTGCAGGCGCCGCGCGAGCCGCTGCGCGATCACCAGCGACACCGACGAGGTGAGGTTGTACGGGGCGATGCCCATGTTCATCAGGCGCGTGATGGTTTGCGACGCGTCGTTGGTGTGCAGGGTCGACAGCACCATGTGGCCGGTCTGCGCGGCCTTCACCGCGATCTCCGCGGTTTCGAGGTCGCGGATTTCGCCGACCATGATCACGTCCGGATCCTGGCGCAGGAACGACCGGAGCGCGGCCGAAAATGTCATGCCGCGCTTTTCGTTCTGCTGGACCTGGTTGATGCCTTCCACCCGGATTTCCACCGGGTCTTCCACCGTCGAGATGTTGCGGCCGACGGTGTTGAGGATGTTGAGCGCCGTGTACAGCGACACGGTCTTGCCCGATCCGGTCGGGCCGGTCACCAGCACCATGCCGTAAGGCTTGTTGATGGCCTGGAGGAACAATTCCTTCTGGTCCTCCTCGTAACCCAGCTTCTCGATCCCAAGCTTCGCCGCCGCGGCGTCGAGGATACGCAGCACGATCTTCTCGCCGCCCAGCGTAGGCAGCGTGGAAACGCGGAAATCGAACGACTTGGTCTTGGACAGGTTCAACTTCATGCGCCCGTCCTGCGGCACGCGGCGCTCGGCAATGTCCAGGCGCGACATCACCTTCAGGCGTGAAGCAATACGCGGCGCCAGCTTCAGCGGCGGCGACGACACCGCACGCAGCACGCCATCCATGCGCAGGCGCACGCGATATTTGGTTTCGTACGGCTCGAAGTGCACGTCCGATGCGCCGCGCTTGATCGCGTCCAGCAGGATCTTGTTGACGTACTTCACCACCGGCGCGTCATCGGTGGAGTTGGCGTCGCCCATCGTGTTGTCGGCGCTGCCGTCATCGTCTTCGCCGATGCTCAGGCCTTCCAGCCCTTCGTCCCCTTCGTCGTTGCCGCCGAGGCTGATGCTCTGCGCGTTCTGTGCCTGCTCGATCGCGCGCTTCAGTTGCTCGGCCTCGATCAGGACCGGTTCCAGCGCGCAATTGGTGTGGAACTTGATTTCCTCCAGCGAGCGCGGGTTGGCCGGGTCCTTCACCCCGACGAACAGGCGATTGCCACGCTTCAGCAGGGGCAGGGCAGTATGTTTCTCGATCAACTCCTCGGACAATTCGCCCATCGGCAACTGGGTGACGTCCACCGCGGAGATGTCCAGCATCGGCACGCCGAATTCGGCCGACAGCGCCTGCGCCATGCGCAGCCCATCGACCATGCCGTTCTCGACCAGATACGTCGTGACCGACGCCTTTTGCCTGGCGGCATCCTCGACGGCCTGGCGCGCGTCGGCTTCCGTCAACACGCCTTCCAGCGCCAGACGGCGGGGAATGCCCGTCAGGCCGGGCATGCTGGGTGCCGGGTTCATCTGTGTTGCCATGAAAGTCGTCCAAACCCCCGAATCGCAAACTGAATGTATCGCAAAACCGCGGACTTGGGCAGGGCCGCGCGAGACCCATGTCTCACTCCGACAGTGCCGCCATCCCGTCCGCGCTTTCCGCGGCAGAAATAACCATGCAAGTTGCGTTCCGCGCAGGATGATTTTCCCTCTCCCTCCGGGAGAGGTGGCGCGGAGCGCCGGGTGAGGGTTCGGCTTCGCGCAGTACTGAATCCAGATTCGAACGCTCCCCTTGCTCTCCTCTAGGGAAGCGGTGAGGAACGCTGCATCGCGAAGCGATGCGAGTGCATAAGCTAAGATGCCGCGAACCCGAGGGGATCGTCAGTGCTCAGCATCATCCTGCCGGCCAAGAACGAAGCCGCTGCGCTCGCCGACCTGTTGCCGGCACTGCGCGAGGCGCAACCGCAGGCCGAAATCATCGTTTCCGACGACGGTTCCACCGACGGCACCGCCGAGCTCTGCGCGAGCCACGGCGTCAAGCGCACCGGCACGCCGTACTCGATGGGCAACGGCGCCGCGATCAAGCGCGGCGCGCGCGTCGCGACCGGCGACGTGCTGGTGTTCATGGACGCCGATGGCCAGCACGATCCCGCCGACATCCCGCGCCTGCTCGCGAAACTGGACGAAGGTTTCGACATGGTGGTCGGCGCTCGTGGCTGGGGCGACCAGGCCGGCGTCGGCCGCGGCATTGCCAACGGCTTCTACAACTGGCTCGCGTCGAAGATGACCGGCCACGCCGTGCTCGACCTGACCTCCGGCTTCCGTGCCGCGCGCGCCGACAAGTTCCGCGAGTTCATCCACCTGCTGCCCAACGGCTTCAGTTATCCGACCACCTCCACCATGGCGTTCTTCCGCAGCGCCTACCCGGTGGCGTACGTGCCGATCAAGGCCGCCGAGCGCGTCGGCAAAAGCCACATCAAACCACTGCGCGACGGCGTGCGCTTCCTGCTGATCATCTTCAAGATCGCGACGCTGTATGCGCCGCTGAAATTGTTCGCGCCGACGGCGGTCGTTTTTTTTGCGCTGGGTTGGGCCTATTGGATTTACACGTTCCTGGAGTTCAGCCGGCTCAGCCTCATCAGCGTCGCGCTGTGGAGCGCTTCCGTGATCGTGTTCTTGATCGGGCTGATTTCCGAGCAGATCACCTCGCTTACCTATCGCCGTGATGGATGATCTGGCTGGATTCGCGTGCGCGGTGAGTGGCGGTGCGCTCGCGCAGCCGGCATCGACGAACATCCACTGGCGGCTCGATGTGCATGCGAAACATTGGTCTGGCGCGCCGCAAAGGCATAGCCCGTGACGGACCAAGCTCTCGTGCTCGTAACCAGTTCCTTCCCCATCGGTTGCGATGGTAGCGAAGCTGCGGGGTCATTCGTCCTCGATCTGGTCGAGGAATTGGCCACATATATCGATGTACGCGTCGTAGCGCCTGGCCATTCCGCCACACGTGAGCAGTGGTCGGAGAGCGTGACGGTACATCGCTATGCTGCGCCATCACGCCCGCTTTCCACCTTGAAACCATGGCACCCGGCTGATCTTCATTGGATTTGGCGCGTGTGGCGAGGTGGCTTGCAGGCCACTCGCGATGCCACAGCAGGCGGAGCAGTATTCATTCTCGCCCTATGGGCGCTGCCCTGTGGAGCATGGGCACGACGCGTGTCGCGCGAACTCGGGGCAGCGTATTCGGTATGGATGCTGGGTAGCGACGTCTGGTCTCTCGGCCGCCTGTCGGTGACGCGGCGCATGCTGCGAACGGTGATGCGCGACGCACGACGCCGCTACGCCGATGGATTGCAGCTTGCGCGCGACAGCGAGGCCATTGGTGGGTTGTCGGTGGATTTTCTGCCGACCACGCGCACGGTCTCGACACGCGAATTCCCGCCACCCTCAACTGCACCGCCGTACCGTTTTGTGTTCATCGGGCGCTGGCATCGCAACAAGGGAATCGACTTGTTGCTGGACGCGCTGGCAATCCTTGGAGACGCGGATTGGGAACGCATTGCAGAAATCGCCATCTACGGCGGCGGACCGTTGCAGGCCTTGGTACACGAAAAGGCCAAGCACCTGCAGGACGCAGGACGGCCACTCGTGGTGGGAGGGTTCATTCCCAAAGCAGAGGCCGAACTTGCCATCATGCGTGCGAATTGGGTACTGATTCCTTCGCGTATCGAAAGTATTCCGGTCATCTTCTCCGACGCCGTGAAGTTGGGACGGCCGGTCATCGCCACGCCTGTCGGTGATTTGCCACAGTTGGTGGCTGCAGGCTGCGGCATCATGTGCACATCGATCGATGCGCAGGCGATCGCCTCCGCCGTGCGCATGGCATGCCACGATACGAAAGAGCGTGCCGCCAGCCTTGCCGCATGCGCAGAGAAATTTTCCTTGCGTAACGTTGTCCAGCAAATACTGCAAGGTGCAAGCGGTGAATGACGGCCCGGCGAGCACGCGCGACCAGTGGGAACAACGCGCCACACAATCCGGAGACCAGCTCTCGGGGGTGTTGTTTCGTGGATTTTCGAAGCAGGCGAATGCCGCAATGCATCGCTGGATCATTGCATCCCGCGAAGGGTAGGCTGTGCGCGATATCTGGAATCCAGGGTCTTTTCATCTTTCCGCGTCGGCAGTCGTGCTGGTAATCGCGGTCGCGTGGATGGTTACCTTGTTGCATTTCGTGATGGAGCCTTGGCGATGGAGGTTCGCATATCTGCCTGCTTCGGAGAATCGGGACGACTGGAGGAAAGTGCGTGACTCGCTCTATTGCACGGCGTTTGCTACGTACTTGCTGCCCTTCAAGTTGGGGCTGCCCCTGCGTGTCGCGCTGCTGCGCGGAAGTGCCCGGCTGGACCTGAGGTACATCGGCGCCGTACTGGCGCTTGACGGGCTGATTTCCCTGGTGGTCTGGTCCATGCTTGCAGCTGTATGCGTCTGGGTCGCTGCGTTGCGCTGGCAGCCGCCCACCTACGTGTGGATAGCCGGCGCGCTCGGTACCGCCGGCTTGGGGGCGCTCCTGCTTTTCCGGCGCAACCTGCGGGGCCGTCTTGCTGCCCATTGGCGAGAAGCCATGGCTGCATTTGCCCGTCCATGGCTCAGAATTGCCAAGGCATCCACGATCGTGGGTCTGGACGTTCTGTCTTACGGTGTCCGCCACGCGCTCCTGGTGTTCCTGGTAACCGGAAATCCGGCGGACATGTTGCCGGGAGCCGCGATAGGAATCGTCGCTACTTTTGCTGGCATCGTGTCCGGCTTGCCGATGGGCTTGCTGGGATACGATGCAACGCTGGTGGCTCTGCTCGGGATCGCCGGTGTACCCGGCGAGCATGCGCTATTCGTGGCGCTCATCAACCGGGGACTGAATATCGGTTCGGCAGTTTTGCTCGGTGTTCCCGCGTCCGCGCGACTGGGGATGGGCTCAAGGATCCCGTCGATACTTGCCAGGCTCAGGGAGTTGGCACATGGGAAACATTGACTACCAGCAGTTCTATTCCGAAGAGGCGTCGCGATACGAATCCACGCGCTACGGTTCTCCGTACGGCAGGCTCTTCCGCCTGCTGCAACGCAGGGCCCTCAGGGATGCGCTTGCCGCTGCGGGCGAACCCAAGCGAATTCTCGATGTGGCGACTGGAACGGGGCAGATGCTGCCGGTATTTCGCGAGACCGGGGCCATGGTCGTCGCCAGTGATCTGACCGCCGCCATGCTTGCTGAAGCACGGCACGGAATCGGGGACGATGACATTGGCTACTGCGTCGGTGATGCATTCTCCCTCCCATACGGGGACGGACAGTTCGACGTCGTGGCCAGCTCACGTTTCCTGCATTTGTTTGACTTGACGTCGCAACAACTGCTGTTGAAGGAAATGGCACGCGTGCTGAAACCCGGAGGGTTGTTGATCGTCGACTTCTACAGCGTGCATGGCCGACGTTGGGTCTTGCTTCCCACGGCTGTATACCGGCTGCTGTTGCACAAGCGCCCCGAAAACGACGTGCGTGTCACCCTTGGGCAAGCGAGAGGGATGATCATTGCCTGCGGGTTGCAGCCATTGCACACGCGAGGTTTGGGAAACTTCCTGCTTGCCTTGATGCCATGGCTTCCGATCGAATGGCGGTGCCGGTGGGGCGAGTGGCTGGGGCGGCGTTTTGTTCGCATGTCAGAACAGTTTCTGGTCGTATCGCGTGCCCCATGACAAGGTTGTTGTTCGTTGCCCCGGGCGTGGCGCCTCCACTGACCGAAGGTCGCAAGTTGTTTGTCACCGAATTGGCGGAGTTGCTGCGCCAGCGGGGCATCGAAGTCGAAGTATTGAACGGCGGCAATGCCGCCGGAATCCGCGCGATTGCGCGATCGCTCCGAGACCTGCGAAGACGCATCGGGACCGTGGATCGCGTGACGGCAGTCTTCGCATTTCCATATGGAACCTATACTGGCTTGCGAGCCCATGCGAACCGCTTTCTGGTGAGCCGTGTCACCTCGATGTGCGAAACAGCGGGTGTATTTTCCCGGCCGGTTTTCTACAGCTGCGCCGGGTTGTCGTTCGAGGAGTTCTGCGTTCGCTACAGGCCCGGTATCGCGGTCGGGCGTGCCGGAGATGGCATGGCCGCGCTTTGTCTTGGCACCTCGCGCGAGCTGCCGCAGTGGTCGCCGCTGGATAGTGCCCCCGCGAAGCTGCTGTTCCTGTGTGGTTACCAGACGGCGTCCAGTGCGGCGTTGCGCAATGTGCTGTATCAACGCGGGTTGATTGATGCGCTGCGAGCGGGCAGCGCATTGGCTGCCGCCGACGCAAGTTTGACGATCGCGATCCCGTTTTTGCGGGATCCGGGAATGCGGCAGCGCGTGTCTTCGCTGGTTGACAGGCTATGTCCGGAATTGCGGATCACGATGGTGGACAGCGGAAGCCCGATCACTCTGCTGGCGAATCATGATGTTTTCCTGTTCCCTTACCGCGCCCAAGACGCCGTTTTCATCCCGACGTCATTGCTCGAAGCTATACAGGTCGGCATTCCCGCGCTCGTGTCGGATCAGACTTGTTACCGGTCCTTGACGACGGGCGCAACCGCAGCAGGCTGCCGCCTGCATCCCGCCGGCGACTGGCGTGCTCTGGCCGACCAGTTCATGCGGATGAAGCAGGAGTACGCGGGCGTTGTCAGCGGCGCTCGAACGTCCGCGGCAATCGCGCGGATTACCTGGACCCTGTCGCGCAGCGCGGACGAGTTGCTTGCAGCAATACCCGCACTCAGCCGATGAGGGCACGTACGCCCTGGATTACCCGTTCCACATCTGCATCGGTGAGCTTGGGCGATAGCGGCAGGCTCACCGTCTGCCGTCCCAAGCGCATCGCGTTCGGCCATTGCTCTGGCTGCCATCCGAAGCGCTGCTGATAGAACGGATGTTCCGGTACCGAAAGGTAGTGCACGCCAGTGCCGATCCTGCGCGCGTTCATTGCATTCAAAAAGCCATCGCGTGAGATGCCGCAGCGCGCCTCGTCAACCATGATGGTGAACAGGTGGTATGCGTGCTTCGTGTCTGGGGCCGGCGGCGCGGGCAGACCGATCGGCAGGTCCGCGAAAGCGTCCATGTAACGGTTCCATACGGCTTCGCGGCGCATCCAGTTCTTCTCCACGCGCGCAAGCTGGTGGATACCGATGGCGGCCTGCAAATCCATCATGTTGTACTTGAAGCCCGCTTCGACCACCTGGTAATGCTTGTAGCCCTGGTCTCCGAAACGGTGCCACGCGTCCTTGCTCATGCCGTGCAAGGCCAGCACCTTCGCGCGTGCAATGCGTGCCTCGTCGCGTCCGGTGATCATGCCGCCCTCACCGGTGACGACGTTCTTGGTCGCGTAGAAGCTGAAGCAGCCGAAATCACCGAACGTGCCGGCCTTGCGTCCGCGATAAGTCGTCTCGATGGCGTGCGCACAATCCTCGATCACTTTGAGGTCGTGCTTGCGCGCGATCTCCATGATTGCGTCCATCTCGCACGGCCTTCCCGCAAAATGCACGGGCAGGATCGCTCGTGTGCGCGGCGTGATGGCCGCTTCGATCGCGGCGGGCTGGAGGTTCTGCGTGGCGGCATCGACATCCGCAAGCACCGGCGTCAGGCCGGCGTGAATGATGGCGTTGACCGACGCGCAAAACGTCATGGGCGTGGTGATGACCTCGGCGCCGGGTTCCAGCTGTTCCGCGACCATGCTGACGTGCAGCGCCGCCGTGGCGGAATTGACTGCCGCAACCTGCGTGGACTGCAGGCCCTGGTACGCAGCGAAGTCGCGCTCGAACTGCGCGACGCGCGGCCCAGTTCCCAGCCATGCCGATTCCATGCAGGCGACGACTTCGTCGATTTCGGGCTGCTCGATCAGTGGCGAGCCGAAGATCAGGAACGGAAGAGTGCTATCGGGCGCGGTCATTGTTTCATTATCCGAAAGGGCCGCCAGTTTAGGGCGTTTGCAAATCCCCGGCCGTCTGATCGTCGTTCCTGGCCGGCGGCGGCATACCCAAAGCCTGCGCCAGTTCGGGCGCAAGTGACGCCGCGAAGGTCGCGGTCATGTGCTGATCGTCCCGGAATACAACCTCGCCATCGATTTCGGCACGGCACGTCGCATCGGGACAAATCGCGCTGGTCATATCGACGAGGTGGACATTGTGGAATCCGCTCGCCGCGGTCCGCAACCAACTGAACACGTTGTCGCCTTGGATCGTGTGGGCGGCTGTCGTACACAGGGTTGGTCCCTTGATTGCGGCATACAGCCAGCTACGCGGAGCCACGCAAGCGGGTCCGTCGAACGGAAGCGTCGGTGAGGATCGCATCACGTACAACTCGCCCGCAGCAGGCGCCAGTTCGTTCAGGACGCGCTTCGTACCATTGATCCACTGCGACTGAGTGTAGTCATAGGTGAACGTCGATCCCATGATCACGATGTCGGGTTTCAGCGCCGCGATTTTGTGCAGCGTCGCGCTGCGCCACTGGCTGCATTCCGTGTATTCGCGGCCGATACGAGGATAAAAGATCGGCACATCGACCATCGGGCAGGAAGATTTTGTGATCACCAACAAGCGCCAATCAGGTTTGTCGAAAACTCGCGCGTAAGCGGGAAACCACTGCAGGGCAACACTGTCGCCCACGGCGACCGCGGTGTGCTTCGCGTGTGGGTCACCGAACGCGCAAATCTGCACGCGTGAGGAGTGATACCAGTCATCGCAGTCCATGCGGTAGATGACCGGTGCATCGAAATGGGCCGCGACGAAACGCAGTTGCGTCGGTTCCTTCATGCGCGCCTGCGCCGCAGTGTGCCAGCGCAAGGCGAGCGAACCCGCCAGAACCATGGTCGCCAACCCCACGAATGCCGCCATGCGGGGCTTTGCAAGCAATTTGCGGTTGTGCCGGATCGGCGTTTCGAAGAAGTTGTACGAGAGTATCGCGACCAGCAGCGACAGCAAAACCAGCAACAAACGATTCCATCCGCTGCGAGCGTCGATCAGTTGCGAGCCAAGCAGCAGCACGGGCCAATGCCACAGGTACCACGAATACGAGACGCGACCGAGGTTCTGCATGGGCCGTGCGGACAACCAGCCGCTTGCTTCCCGCCATCCGATCCGCCCGACCCCGGCCGCCAACACCAACGCGGTGCCCAGCGCAGGCAACAACGCCCAGTACCCTGGGTACGGTACGGCACCATCGATCAACAATGCGGCCGCGAGGATCATCAGCAGTCCCGACCAGCCGGCAAATATCGACCAGGCTGTTCCGGGCTGTTGCATTCCTGATTGATAGTTCGGCGCGCCCACGATCAGAAACACGAGTGCACCGAGGGCGAATTGCCACGCACGCGACGGCATCATGTAAAACGCCAGGCGTGGCGCGTGCCAGGTCCAGTAAAGCGACAGCGCCAAGCTCAAAACGAACACGCCGCCGAATACGTGTTTGAGGCGCGTCGTGCCCGGCCGCGATTTGGCACCGGCCCATGCACCCATGGCCAGCACCACCAGCAAGGGCCAGACCAGATAGAACTGCTCCTCGACACCCAGTGACCACGTATGCAGGAACAGGTTGCTTTCCGCGCCGGGTGCGAAGTAATCCATGTTCGCGAAAGCGAAATGGAAATTGCTGAGCCACAACGCCGCGCTGGTTGCCGCGAGCGCCTGTTGGTCTTGCCCGTCGGCTGCAAGCAGCAGCCGGCCGAGGACACACACCACAGCCAGCATCAGCAACAGTGCAGGAAGCAGCCGGCGTAATCTGCGTGCGTAGAAGTTGGCGAATCGCAAGGTGCCGGTGGTATGGATTTCCTGTACCAGCAAACCGGTTATGAGATACCCGGACAACACGTAGAACACATCGACACCGACGAACCCGCCGGCCAGCCACGTCACCTTGGCGTGGCACGCCACCACCAGGAGGATTGCGACGGCGCGCAACCCTTCGATATCGCCACGGTAGCCGAGGCGGTAATCGCCCGATCCGCTGGTTCCCACAGATATCCCCTTGCCGAATGGATTCATCGTGGCGGCGCGGTTTTGCCTTGCTCCGCCAAACGTTCGAGTGTCGCGATCTGCCCATCGAGCCTGCCGGCCAGGTTCATGCGGCGCAGCGCATCGATCTGCTCGAGCGCGCGTTCGGTCTGGCCGTTGCGTGCGTACAGTGCCGCCAGATCCTCCCTGTATGCCGGCTCGGCAGGTTCTCCGGCAACCGCCAACGCGAGGTATTTTTCTGCCTGCACGTCATCGTGCAGGATATCGCGCTGGAAATCCGCGTAAGCACCACACAGGCGCGCGATGGGGTGGGGGCGTGAGAGCGCGGCTTCGTATGCGCGCTGCAACCACGAGATGTCGAACTTGCAGATGTCCGCTTCGTAACAGTTCGTCAGCGAGATCAGCGCGGAAATGTCTTCCTGCCGGGTCGGCTGATCACGCAACTTGCGGATCATCGAATTCCAGTATTCGACGTCGCCGCCTTGCTGATGATGATCGGCGATCATGATCATGGCCTGGTCAGACAGGGCCGAGGAACCGGGGATGGCAGAGGCTTGGCGCAGGTATTTCCATGCCCCATCCAAAGCTTTGCCAGATTCGTACTTCGAGGTGATCAACAGCAGACGACCGGCTTCATACACCGCCCGCGGCGATTCCGGATGGCGGGTCGCTTCGGCAATGGCCAAGCGCAAAGGGTTCGACCATTCCTGCGCGCGCAGATTGGTGGCTGCCGCGAACCACACCAACGCCACCGCGACCAGAAACCCTCGCAAGAGAGGAAGCGCGATCTTCCAGCGCAAACCAAGCAACAGCGATCCTGCTGCAAGCAGCACGCCTATTGAAGCGAAATACATACGCTGCTCGTAGACCAACTCCAATGGGATGAAAGTTGCGGTCAACAGTTGCGC
This sequence comes from Pseudomonadota bacterium, assembly GCA_040388785.1. Taxonomy (GTDB): domain Bacteria; phylum Pseudomonadota; class Gammaproteobacteria; order Xanthomonadales; family Rhodanobacteraceae; genus 66-474. The sequence continues at coordinate 5,344 of JAZKBD010000050.1, read as the reverse complement.
CGCGAAGAACCAGCCGATGCCGAGCGACACAAGTGGTCGCCGGTTGCGCAGCCATACGGCAACGGCGACAAGTGCGACCAAAAGCAGCATCGATCCGAGCGTGGTCCACGGCGCCAGGATGCCGGTCGATGACGTGATTTCGTCGTGGTAAAGACTCAACACCATCGGGTTGGGCAACAGTGTCCAGTGCAGGTAATCCACCACTACGCGCGGCTCGGTCAACAGCCGCTGCGCCAGCGTGAAGTCGCGGCCGGCATACGCGGCCGGCATCAGTGCCCTCTGGAGCTGCCATGCAATCCCGAGCAGCGCTGGCACGAACAACGTAACGACAAAAGTCCACCAGATGCGGCGATCTTTATCCCCTTCACTGGCGGAGGGGGTCGCGCCGCAGGCGCGGGGAGATGCGGTGACCTGGTCCGCAGTAGCTACATGCGCGCGAGCGAACCGCAACAGGATCCACTCCGCCAGCAATGCGAACACCGGCAGCAGTACCGCCGTTTCCTTCGAAGTCAGGCCGAGTATCGTGCCCAGCACGATTCCGCTCACCGCCAGCACAAACCCGCGACGATCGCGACGGGCATCGATGGCAGTCAGCATCATCCAGCGGCCATGCAGGTAGGCCCAAAGCCCAGCCAGCACAAACACCTGGCACAGGCTTTCCATCCGCTGCACCACGTACAGCACAGCCATCAGGTTGATCGGCAGAAGCATCCAGGCCGCACTGACGACGAGTGCCAGGCGCGTCGCCGCGGCTTCGTCGATGCGCGATGTGTCGCCCTCCCCGGTTCCGCTGCGCAACGCCAACAGCCGCAACAGCACCCGCAGCATGCAGAACAGCAGTACGCCATTGATCAAGTGAATGGCGATGTTGGTGACCTTGAATGGCCACGGGTTGCCATTGCCCGCCATCCAGTTCATTGCGAACGTGATCGACGCCAACGGCCGATGCAGGAAGCTTGCGGGAGATGAAAGTGCCGCGTTCACCCACGACACCAATGTTCCGTGTCCACGGGTGATGTGGATGGCAGCGTTATCCACGATGTTCGGGTAATCGTCGAAGACCCAGCCGCCGTTCACCCCCGGCCAGTAAACAATGGCGGTAACGATAACGGCTGCGCCCAGCAACAGCCACGGTAACCACGTGCGGGTGCGGTCATTCAAACGCATGGGATGATCCGTGGGATGCAAAGGCATGCATGGTAACGAAAAGCTCGCGTCGAACCTGCGTCACGATCGCGAACCGGCGGCAGCCTTCGACGTGGCGTCTGCTTCCAGCGTCTTGCGCAAATACGTGGTCTCCGTTTTCCACCAACCTTGTTCGCGCAATACCCAAGCATGGATGCGAGGCATCCCGAATCCGGGCTTCGGTCCTGGCGGAAGGTTGGCGAAATAGTCGAGGTGCGCCAATCCGAGCTTTGGATAGCCATGTGCACCCAAGTAAGCGGCTTGTTGAAGGGCGGAGCCCGGATCCGGCGCCGCAGCCAGCGCGCGATCGAACGCCTGCAGCGCGGCTCCGGGTTTGCCTTCTGCAAGGTCGAGCTGTCCCTGCAGGTGATCGAAATCCTGCTGGCGTCCCGGGATGCTGCGCCAATAGGGATTTCGCTGTGCGGCATCGAGCGTCGCCTGCAGTGCCGCGAAGTCCACGCCCGTGCATGCGTGACGGGTGACCAGGTCCAGCGCCTCACCAAACCATTTGAACGTCGTTTCCCCACCCTCGCGCGTGTGCGACAGCGCATTTTCCGCGGCCGCTAATGTTTCGGGTCGAACCGACCCCAATCTGCATTCCGCCCCGATCAGATTGATGGGCGCCTGGATATCGTCGGGGTGGCGTCGCATCGAGAGGCGCAGGCGCGCCGCCGCCAGCCGGGCACGATCGTGTTGCAGGTCATACAACGCTGCGTTGGCCTGCGCGCGCGCCGAATCGGGATTGATCGCCGCCCATACCTGCGCCTGCCGGAATCCATCGCCCCACAGGGTTGCGCGTTGCGATGTCATCGATGTCAGCACCGCCAGCACCACCACGCCAGCGGCAACTTTGAAGAACCGCAGCGGACCGACTCTTCCCAATGCCAATCCTATTGGCCAGAACAGCAGCATCGCCGGCAGGTAGTTGCGATGCTCGTAATATAGTTCCAGCGGCAGCCAGCCCGATTCCATCAGTTGCGCGCCGCAGTAAAACAGCAACGCCAGTGCGATCGCCGGATATCGCTTGCGCAGGGCGAACCCGGCGCCGATCAGTGCGAGTATCAGTGCGATGCATGGCAGCGTCGAAGCCGGATGCAACCAGCCGGTGGAAATCGCGAATTGGTCATTGAAAAGACCGGTCGAGTGGATATGCGGAATGAACAGCAGCCGCAAGTAATCCGTGACGACGCGCGGTTCGGTGAGCAATCGCTCGCCGATCGTCCAGCCACGCAGCGCCGGTGTTGTACGCATGTAGCCAGGAATGACAGCCAGCAGATATGCGAGCAGCAGCACGCCAGGCACAATCAGGAAAACCGTGACTGCACGTTTATGCCATTGCTGCACGCGGAGATCGGGCATTGAATGGCGCGAAAGCACGATCCACTCGGTCAGCAGCAGCAGAACCGGAAGCAGGGTGCCATTGGCTTTCGACAGCACTGCCAGAAGTGTGCACAGCCAAGCCGACAGCGCCATTCCCGCGAGCGCACGTTTCAATTGGCCGCGCGCCAAGGCATCGCGTGACGCCATCCAGCCCAGCATGCCGACCAGTACGAACGTCGCCGGCAGCATCGCCTCACGTTGGATGATGTAGAGCGTGGTGGATACGAACAGGGGGTGCAGCAGCCACGCGCTTGCACCGAACAGCGCCGCAATGGCGACGCCGCGCCGGTCCACCGTTTTCCCAAGGGCGGCGCTACCGCCACCGCTGTTCGCCATTCCGGGACCGGTCGCGAGCGCCACGCCCAGCCTCCACAATACCCACGCCAGCAGCGCGCCGTTGATCAGGTGCAGGATGACGTTGGTGACCTTGAACGGATAGGGGCTGGCTGGCCAGTTGCGCGCGTCGATCAGGAACGTCAGCAGCGTCAGTGGCCGCCCCGTCGGGTCGGCCGTGCCGGAGGTGATGTAACGCCAGAACGTGTCCCAGTTGTCCACCGGTCCGGACGCGCCGATCGTCGGCAAGTTGCCAAAGTCATCGAACAGGAAATCGCCGGAGAGCCCTGGGTGGTACACGCACCATGCGGTGGCAAGGACCACCAACAACGCTGATGCGAACGCCAAGAGGAAAAAAAAATGTCGCCTTGGCTTGTTGGCGAGCGGGTTCACCATAAATTGATCGTGAATTTCAAGGTATGCAAGGTACGTGATCCTCTTTTGCCAACCTTGAATCATAGACTCGCCATGCGTCCGGATAATCGCGCGTCGTCGTTTGTCCCGACATGGAGAGGAGGGCCGAAAAAAAAGGGCCGCGCAAAGCGGCCCTTCAAGTCTTGCTTCACAGTGAGGCAGGATCAGTTAACGGCAGCTCGACGGCAGGTATTTTGAGGGAACCGAGCTGGCTGTTTGGCAAACCCAGTGGATGCTGCCATCCGATGCAGTCTTTGCTGACAGGATCAACGTCTTGGTGTTGATGGCATCATTCGCTTTCTGGGGCGCAACGTTGCTGTAGGTTACAGTGATGATGCCAACGCCAGCGGCTACTTGACTTACGTACTTGCCGTTGGTACTGGTCGGCGTCCCGGGCAGGCCTGCCGATACCGCTGCCGCGGGAAAGTGACCGGCGTTGCTGTAGAACTCGGCCTCACCCGTCTGATCCCCTCCCGAAATACTCATGCCTTCGGCAACCTGCGTACGGATCAGGTAGTTCTGGTACGCCGGAATGGCGATGGCCGCCAAGATCGCGATGATCGCAACGACGATCATCAGTTCGATCAGGGTAAAGCCCTTCTGCATCGATTTCATGGTTGATTCCTCTGTGCTTGTGGAAACTGGTCAACTGGTTTGGGAAATGTGCCCCAAGGTGCAAGCCCCTGAATCAGTACCCCCTGGCCAGTCGGCCAGTGAGCCAGAAGCTCGGGTGGAATTAAGCAGCTTTCGTGCCAATCCCCGTGGCTGCTTCCCCGCGGGAAAATCTATCCGGCCGCGATCCTTTTGACTTGGGAACCGGTTCACAATTTTTCACATCGCCAAATTTGCAATCGTTGACGTTGCGCGACAGGTGACGATTTGTGTCACGTCCATGGGTGTGCGGCTTTCCTGCGAATCGGACGCATGCTGCCGCCCGACCGGCCCGCGCTAATCGCGACAGGACAAAGGCAGGTATTTCGTCGCCACCGTGCTTGGCTTGCAGTACCAGGTAATGCTGGTTGTCGTGGCAACCGGGGACAGCACCAACGTTGCATTCCGGATGTTGATGTTGGCCGTGGTGTTGTTGAATATCGCAACGATCTGGCCATTGGTGACTTCGACTTGCGAAACGTATTTGCCGGCGATCGACGCGGGAGAAACGAGGCCCGCGGATTGGTTGTCGCGCGGGTACACGCCCTTGGTCGACATGTATTCCCAAACCATGGGCTCGGCGGCTGACGCAAGGTTCATCCCTTCGGATACTTGCGCCCGGATCAGATAGTTCTGGTATGCCGGAATCGCAATGGCAGCAAGAATGGCGATGATCGCGACCACGATCATCAACTCGATCAGCGTGAACCCGCGTTGGATCGCGTGCATGCGCATGGCAGCGGAACCCCCGTTCCTGAATGTCACGAACTGTGACAGCACGTTGCATGCCAGCTTGGAATAGGAGCGTGACGCCCATTGCTGGGTATCGGCGGGCGCCGCCGGGCAAACAAAAAACGGCCGCGCCTGGCGGCGCGACCGTTCGCGGAGCCCCTGTTCCTGACCAGAAGTTGCTCCGCCCCACATGCAGCATGATGCGTGCCAACCCAAGCGCGGCAATGCTTCCGACACTCGCCGGGATTGCGGCAAACGGCTGCGACGGACTGTGCGCATCCCCGCGTATGCCAAAATGCGCACCTTTCGCGATGCATCGGGACAGGAATGACGACTCTTCTGGTCACCGGCGGTGCCGGTTTCATCGGCGGCAACTTCGTGCTGCAGGCCGTGGTCGACGGACTGACGGTGGTCAACCTCGACAAGCTCACCTATGCCGGCAACGTCGATACGTTGAAGCCGCTGGAAGGCAACCCGCGCCACGTATTCGTGCAGGGCGACATCGGCGATCGCGCGCTGACGACGAAGCTGCTGGCGGAGCACAAACCCGATGCGGTGGTGAACTTCGCCGCCGAATCACACGTCGATCGTTCCATCGACGGCCCGTCCGCTTTCATCGAAACCAACGTGGTCGGCACCTTCCGGTTGC
>JAZKBD010000049.1:3443-4444 GCA_040388785.1 Pseudomonadota bacterium | reverse complement strand
AAGCCCACGCCGTAGTCGGGGTTGAAATCGCTGCCGGAAGATGCCCATGGGAACGTCCAGCCCATGCGTTGCTTGTAGGCCTGAAGTTTCGCGAGCGGCGCGCGCGATATGGCCCACAGCATCACGTCGTGGTTGGCCAGGTGTTCGGCGAAACCGTTGAAACCATCCGCGATCATCGAGCATGACGGACAGCCCGCCTTGTAATCCGGTCCGAACATGAAGTGGTACACGAGCAGTTGCGAGCGGCCGCGGAAGAGTTCCGCCAGCGATGCCTCGCCTTCGTCGGTGTCGAACCGGTAATTCTTGGTGACCTGTACCCACGGAAGCATCTGCCGCCGTTGCGCCAGTTCATCGCTGCGGCGCGTGTGTTCCTTTTCCGCTTCCAGCAAATCGAGCCGGGCTTTCAGCCATTCGTCACGCGTTCCGATGTTGTGCGTCGTTGCCATGATCGTTCTCCTGCGGTTGGGTTGCGGGTTAGATTAGGCTGCAGGGAACCGGCCGTGGGAGTGACAAATGTGGCGCGATTGACGAGGCGGCTGGCATGGACTCGCTGATCACGGCCGCGGCGCGCGCGCTGGCGGTGGGCGATCCGCTGGGCGCGCTGAAGCGGATCGCCCTGCGCGAGGATGCGCCCGCACTGGCGCTGCGCGGTATCGCGATGGCGCAGCTCGGCGATCTCGACCCCGCGAAGGCGCTGGTGCGGCGCGCGGCGCGCGCGTTCGGTCCGAAGGAAGCGGTGGCGCGTGCGCGCTGCGTGGTTGCCGAAGCTGAGATCGCATTCGCGTCGCGCGAGCTGGGCTGGCCCGACAAGGCGCTCGCCGCGGCGCGCGGCACGCTCGAAACGCATGGCGATCGCGTGAACGCCGCCCACGCGTTTTATCTCTCGATCCGCCGCCTGCTGCTGCTCGGTCGCCTCGACGAGGCCGAGCGCGCGCTGGATGCGTTCGATCCGGTGCCGTTGCCGCCGGCGCTGCAGGCCATCCATGCATTGACGATCGCCG
>JAZKBD010000049.1:0-3433 GCA_040388785.1 Pseudomonadota bacterium | reverse complement strand
CACGCGCGGCTCGCGCTTCCGGCGTGCCGGCGTTGATGGCCGAAGTGGAAACCGCGTCCCGCACGCTGGATGCGCCCGCGGCACGCCTGGTCGCGCGCGACGGGACGCGGCCGCTGCGGCTGGACGATGTCGAGGCGCTGCTTGCCTCCGACGCCTTCATCGTGAATGCATGCCGTTACGTCGTGCGCGACGCCCGTGCGGCGGTGCGGCTCGCGTCACGGCCGGTGTTGTTCGCGCTCGTGCGCGCACTCGCCGAAGCATGGCCGGAAGACGTGCCGCGGCGGGCACTGATCACGCGGGCGTTCCGGACCCGCTTTTCCGACGAAACGCACCGCGCGCGCCTGCGGGTCGAAATCGGCCGGCTGCGCGCGGCGCTGCGTCCACTCGCCGACGTGCGCGCAACGGACGAAGGGTTCGTGCTGGCACCGAAGCGCGCGCGCGAAGTGGTCGTGCTGGCGCAGCCTTTCGAAGAAGCACACGCCGCGTTGCTGGCCCTGCTCGCCGACGGCGAGGCGTGGTCGAGTTCGGCACTCGCCCTGGCCTTGGGCACCAGCCAGCGCAACGTGCAGCGCGGGCTGGATGCGCTGGCGTCGGCGGGCAGGATCCAGTCATTCGGCCGCGGGCGCGCGCGCCGCTGGACGATGCCGCCGCTGCCGGGATTCGCGACGACATTGTTGCTCCCTGCCCCGCTGCCGGGCGACTAGGATGGCGACACCGAGGTGGTGAGGCGCAGCCATGAAAAGATCGACGGCGGAAATCATGCATGAATACGGTCCCTTCCCCGGTGCCGATCGCGTGCACGGCGTGACGTTCGATGGCGAGCGCATCTGGTTTGCATCCGGAGACAAGTTGAACGCCGTGGATCCAGCAAGCGGCAACCCGCAACGCTCCATCGATGTCGCCGCGCACGCGGGCACGGCGTTCGACGGAAAACATCTATTCCAGATCGCTGAGGACCGCATTCAGAAAATCGATCCGCAGACCGGGCGGGTGTTAGCCACGATTCCGGCGCCCGGCGAGGGCGGAAATTCGGGACTCGCGTGGGCCGAAGGCACGCTGTGGGTGGGCGAATACCGCGCGCGCAAGATCCACCAGATCGATCCCGAAACCGGCGCGGTCCTTCGCACCATCGAATCCAAACGTTTCGTCACCGGCGTCACCTGGGTCGACGGCGAACTGTGGCACGGCACTTGGGAAGACGAAGCCAGCGACCTGCGCCGCGTCGACCCCGAAACGGGCGAGTTGCTGGAAGAACTGGACATGCCGGCCGGCGTGGGCGTGTCGGGGCTGGAATCCGACGGCCGCGGGCGATTCCTGTGCGGTGGCGGCAACAGCGGCAAGATCAGGGTCGTGCGGCATCCCCAGCGTGACGCCACGGCTTGACGGCGCCTGTCCCCGCTGTTGCGCTGAAGCATGCCTTCCAATTACCGTCCGCGAGCGGCGCTTCTTGCGGCGACAACGGATCGGGTCGATGAGCAGCCTGCGTTTTCGGTCAAGGATAGAGATCAACAACATCAATCCCTACGTGCTCATCGACGCGGAGCGCGCCGCAAGACTAAAAAAAAGCTGGCGCAAACCGCTGCCGGTATGCGTCCGGGTGAACGGAAAGCCCGAAGTGGCCTGGCGCGTCAATCTGATGCCGGTTGGCGACGGCAGCTTTTATCTTTATCTGCACGGATCCGTCCGCAAGGCATCCAGCACGAAAGTGGGCGACGTCGTCGGCATCGAGGTACGCTTCGATGAGGAATACCGGAGCGGACCCGCGCACCCGATGCCGCCCTGGTTCGAGGATGCATTGGCAAGCAACGGGCCGGCGAAGCGTGGTTGGGACGCGCTGATACCCAGTCGCAAAAAAGAGATTTTGCGCTACTTCGCCGGATTGAAATCAGCGGAAGCGCAGTCGCGGAACCTTGAAAGGGCTCTGAACGTACTCGCTGGCGGCAAGGCTCGGTTCATGGCGCGGGATTGGAGCCACGGACGCTAAAGGCGCCGCGCGGGGGTTTGGGGTCACTCCCACTCAATCGTCGCGGGCGGCTTTCCCGAGATGTCATACACCACGCGCGAAATCCCGCGCAACTCGTTGATGATGCGGTTCGAGACGCGGCCCAGGAATTCGTATGGCAGGTGCGCCCAATGCGCGGTCATGAAGTCGATGGTTTCGACCGCGCGCAACGCGATCACCCATTCGTAGGCGCGGCCGTCGCCGACCACGCCGACCGACCTCACCGGCAGGAACACCGCGAAGGCCTGGCTGACCTTGTCGTACAGGTCCGCGGCGCGCAGTTCCTCGATGAAGATGCGGTCGGCTGCCTTGAGGATGTCCGCGTACTCGCGCTTGACCTCGCCGAGGATGCGCACGCCGAGTCCCGGCCCCGGGAATGGATGCCGGTAGACCATCTCGCGCGGCAGCCCAAGTTCGACGCCGATCCGCCGCACTTCGTCCTTGAACAGTTCGCGCAAGGGTTCGAGCAGCTTCAGGTGCATCTTCTCGGGCAGGCCGCCGACGTTGTGGTGCGATTTGATCACGTGCGCCTTGCCGGTCTTGCCGCCGGCGGACTCGATCACGTCGGGATAGATCGTGCCCTGCGCAAGCCACTGCACGCCCGTGAGCCTGTGGGCTTCTTCGTCGAAGACCTCGACAAAAAGTCTGCCGATGATCTTGCGCTTGGCTTCGGGATCTTCGATGCCGCGCAAGGCATCGAAGAAGCGGTCCGAGGCATCGACGCGGATCACGCGCACGCCCATGTGGCGCGCCATCGTGTCCATCACCTGCTTGCCCTCGCCCGCGCGCAGCAGGCCGGTGTCGACGAATACGCAGGTGAGCTGGTCGCCGATGGCTTTCTCCAGCAGCGCCGCGACCACCGAGGAATCGACGCCTCCCGACAGACCCAGCAGCACCTTGTCGTTGCCGACCGTTGCGCGGACTTGTGCCACCGCGTCATCGATGATGCGCGATGGCGTCCACAGCGTTGCGCAGCCGCAGATGTCCACGACGAAGCGGCGCAGGATCGCCATGCCGTGTTCGGTGTGCGTGACTTCGGGATGGAACTGGATGCCGTACCAGTGGCGCGTTTCATCCGCCATGGCAGCGATCGGCACCGATTCGGTGGACGCGGCAAGTGTGAAGCCGGTCGGCAATGCGGTGACGCGGTCGCCGTGTGACATCCAGACGTTCTGCCGGACCGGTGTGCCTTCGAACAACGCGCATGCTTTCGTTTCTATGGTCGCGTGCCCGAACTCGCGCGCGTGGCCGCCCTCGACTTGGCCACCAAGCTGCGCGGCCATCGTCTGCATGCCGTAGCAGATGCCGAGAACCGGAACGCGCAGCGCGAACGCCTGTTCGGGTGCGCGCGGCGCATTCGCCTCGATGACCGATTCGGGACCGCCGGAAAGGATCACGCCCTTCGGCGCGAACTTCGCGATCTCTCCGGGA
>JAZKBD010000048.1:25474-39114 GCA_040388785.1 Pseudomonadota bacterium | reverse complement strand
TGGCCATCGGCTTGCTGCTCGATCCCTCGGAAATGCTGCCGTGGCTGTGGCCCGCGTTGGGCCTGGCGCTGGCCGTGATCGTCGGCAAGACGCTGGCCTGCGGCGCGGGCGCATTCGTTTGCGCGGGGCGCAACGCGCACGATGCGTTGCGCACCGGCCTGACGATGGCGCAGATCGGCGAGTTCTCGTTCGTGATCGCCTCGCTCGGAATCGCCGCGGGCGCGGTGGGGAAATTCCTGTATCCGTTGACGGTCACGGCGGCGGTCGCGTGCATGCTGGTGTCGCCGCTGTTGCTGCAGGCCGAACCCGTCATCCTCACCGGGTTCAGGCGCATGGCTCCGACGTCCTTGCGCGCGATCGCGCGCGGCTACCACGAGTGGATCAACGGCACGGCGCGTGCTCGCGACGATGTGATGCTGGCGAAGATGCTGCGCCGCCTGTTGTGGCACATCGCGGTGAACCTGGTACTGGTGTGCGCCGTGTTCGGCATCTGCGCCTTCATCAGCGCGATGCTGCCGCGCTGGTGGCCGTCCGTACCGTTGCCGGATGTCGCGCGCCGTTCGCTGGTGTGGGCGATCGCGTTGTTCGTGTCGCTGCCGATGCTGATCGCGGTGTACCGCAAGGCGGACGCACTGGGCATGTTGCTGGCCGAACTCGGCATCAGCGAACAGATCCACGGCGTGCGCACGGCCGGATTGCGGCGGGTGTTCGGCAAGCTGGTGCCGCTCGGCGCATTGGCCGGCATGGCGTTGCTGGTAAGCGCGCTGGGCAGCAGCATCCTGCCGCCGCGCGGCGTGCTGATTGCGTTGCTGGCGATCGGCGCGTTCACGGTGTGGTTCCTGTGGGGCGCGCTCGTGCGGGTGCACGCGCGCATGCAGGCCGCGTTGCGCGACCTGATCGAGCAGGAACCGCAGCCGCCACCCTGATCCAGCCATGCGCCCGCGGCGGGATTATGATCAGCACGCATCCATGGTCGCCGCCTGTCTGCGGCGTGTTGCTGCATCGGAAAAGGGAGACAACGATGAAGACGCATGGCATCAAGGGGTTGGCATTTTCGGTTCTGGTATTGATGGGCTTGCTGATGGTGGCGCCGTCCGCATTCGCGGCAAGCGACGGTGGTTACAGCGCGACCTGCAAGGACGGAACGGCGTGGACGGGAGCCAGCAAGCGCGGCGCCTGCCGCGGGCACAAGGGCGTCAAGAGCTGGAACAGCGAGGCGGCATCCAGCGCGGCCGCCGAGCCGGTGGCAGAGACCACGCATTCGCGCAGTGCGAAGAAGACCGACGCAGCGACACCGGCCGCCAACGCTGCGCCTGCCGCGGCGGCGACATTGAGCGCAACCTGCAAGGACGGCACGTCATGGTCCGGCAAATCCAAGCGCGGCGCATGCCGCGGGCACAAGGGCGTCAAGGACTGGGGCGATGAAGCAGCTGCTGCACCCGCGGCTGCCGCGGCGCCAACACCCGCTGCCGCACCCGCGAACAATGCACCGGCCGCTCCGATGCCGGTTTCGCATCGCACCGCCACGCGCACCGCATCCACCGGTGGTTCGATGGGCTCGCCCACGCCGGGCGGCGGCGCCGGCAAGGTCTGGGTCAACAGCGAAAGCAAGACCTATCATTGCCAGGGCACGAAGTGGTACGGCACCACCAAGCACGGCGAATACATGACCGAGACGCAAGCCAAATCGCAGGGCTATCACGCCGATCACGGCAAGGCGTGCTCGGGTTGAGCTGAAATCATTTCGCCAAGCCGTTGAATGACAAGGAGGCCGGCAGCGATGCCGGCCTTCGCTTTGATCCGCCTGCGGGACACTCGCATTCCGGTCCGATAAGGTGTACAAATGTACACCATGCCCGTCGAGTCTTCCAAGCGCAACCAGATCCTCGCCTTCATCCGGCGCCGGATCGCGGCCGGGCAGCCGCCCAGCCTGGCGGAGATCGCCGACGCGTTCGGATTCGCTTCGCGCAATGCCGCGCAGAAGCACGTGCTGGCGCTGGCCGAGGCCGGCCTGATCGAATTGGCTCCGAACCAGAAACGGGGCATCCGTTTGCCCGGCGCCAGGCGGCCAAACTTGATGGCGCTGTCGGTGCTGGGCCGTGTCGCGGCCGGTGCCCCGATCGAGCCGGACCTTCGCCAAGATCAGGAACTCTGGCTGGACGGACGCCTGTTCGCGCGGCGACCGGATTACCTGCTCAGGGTCCAGGGCGACTCGATGATCGAGGAGGGCATTCTCGATGGCGATCTGGTGGGCGTGCAGCGCACGCCGGAAGCCCGCAACGGCCAGATCGTCGTCGCCCGCGTCGATGGCGAGATGACGATCAAGCGCCTGCAGCGCGGGCGCGACCAGATCCGGTTGCTGCCGCGCAATCCGGCGTATGCGCCGATCGTGGTTTCGCGTGGCCAGGACTTCGCGATCGAAGGCATCTACTGCGGCCTCGTGCGCCGGGACTGACATGGCCGCCGTCGTCGCACTCGAATCGCTGCTGGCCACGCAGACCTTGTGGCACGCGGGCCGCGCCGCAGCCCTCGGCGTGGAGGGCGAACCGACCGGTTACGCGGGTCTCGATGCGCTGCTGCCGCAGCGCGGCTGGCCGCGCCGCGCGCTCACCGAGTTGTTGTTGCCGGCCGATGGCGTCGGCGAACTGTCGTTGCTCGTGCCTGCGCTGGCGCGCTTCACCCAGGCCGGCGCCACGGTCGCGTTGGTCGCGCCGCCGTACCTGCCTTATGCACCGGCATGGCAGGCGGCCGGCGTGGACCTGATGCACCTGGAAATGATCGATGCGGCGCCGCGCGATGCGCTGTGGGCGTTCGAGCAATGCCTGCGCAGCGGCGCCTGCGCGGCGGCGGTCGGCTGGCCGCAACAAGCCGACGCTTCCGCGCTGCGGCGCTTGCAGGTGGCGGCTGACAGCGGCGCCTGCCTGGGTTTCGCGCTGCGCGATCGCGTGCACGCGGGCAGTCCATCACCTGCGTCGCTGCGCCTGGAATACGGCCGCGACGAACAGGGCGTCGGCGCATGGCACGTGCGCAAGTGTCGCGGCGGCCCGGTGCCAACGCAGGCGTTCGCGCCGGGGACATGGTGAGGCGCGCGCATGTTGTGGGCCTGCATACTGCTGCCGCAGTTGGCGCTGGACGCCGTCCTCCGCCGTTTGCCTGATCCTGCCGCGCCGCTGGCGCTGGTCGGCGGATCCGCGCAGTTGCGCACGCTGCATGCAGTCAATGCTGCCGCCGCGGCGGCAGGCTTGCGCGCAGGCATGCGCCTCACCGCTGCGCACGCGTTGTTGCCCGATTTCGCGATGATCGATTACAACCCGCAGGCCGAGGTGCACTGGCAGCGGTTCCTCGCCGCGTGGGCGTATCGCCACAGTTCGCTGGTCAGTGCGCAGTGGCCGGATTGCATCGTGCTGGAGGTGCGCGCGAGTTTCGGTCTGCTCGGGCCGTGGCCGCGGATCGAGGCGCGCCTGCGCGAGGAACTCGCCGCGCTGGGATTCACGCATCGCATCGCGATGGCGCCGACGCCGCGCGCCGCGCGCGTGTTGGCGGGGCTTCGCGATGGATTGGCGGTCGATCATCCCGCTGCGATGCACGAATTGCTGGATCGCGTGCCAGTGCGTCGTGCGCTGTTGCCCGACGCCGCGGGCGAGCGGCTGCATCGCATGGGTATCCGCGATCTGCGCGCCGTGCGTGCGCTGCCGACGGACAGCGTGCGCCGCCGTTTCGGTCTGCCGCTGCTCGAACATCTCGATCGGCTGTATGGCAGCGCGGACGATCCGCTGGCGTACTACGCGCCACCCGACCACTTCGATAGCCGGATCGAACTGGAGTGCGAGGTGGAAAGCCACACCGCGCTGCTGTTCCCGCTGCGCCGGATGATCGGCGACCTGTGCACCAGCCTGTCGATCCGCGATGGCGGCGTGCAGCGCTTCGTGCTGCGGCTGGAACACGAGGCGGCACATACCGACGTGGAGGTCGGCCTGCTCGCGCCCGAGCGCGAGCCGTCGATGCTGTTCGAGCTGACCCGCAGCCGGCTGGAACGGGTGCAACTCGACCGGCCCGTGGTGGCGCTGCGGCTGCTGGCGCGGGAACTGCCGCCGTTCGTGCCGGCGACGCGGGATCTCTTCGATGTGCGCATGCAGCAGTCGCTGCCGTGGCCGCAACTGCGCGAACGCCTGCGCGCCCGCCTCGGCGACACGGCGGTGTACCGGATCGCGCCGACCTGCGATCCGCGCCCGGAGCGCGCGTGGCGGCGCGCGGAAGAAAACGCGCACATCGACCGGGCGCCGATCCGTCCGCCGCGGCCGTTGTGGCTGCTGTCGAAACCCATTCCGCTGCGTGATCCACACCTGCGCATCGTGTCGGGTCCGGAACGGCTGGAAAGCGGTTGGTGGGACGGCGGCGAAGCGCGGCGCGACTACTACGTCCTCGAAACCTCGCAGGGACAGAAAGCCTGGGCGTTCGCGCCGCCGGGCGAGCAGGGCGGCTGGATGCTGCACGGGTGGTTCGCGTGAGTGGCGACGATCTCGTGTACGGCTTGCCGCCGGATACGCCGGGCGCCCGTCCGCCGCGTGCATGGACGGTGGCGCAGCGCTTGGGCCGTCGCGCAGCCAATGATGCAAGTGTGCCCGGCGAGTTGCCGGCTTACGCGGAATTGCATTGCCTGTCGGACTTCTCGTTCCTGCGCGGCGCGGCCAGTGCGGAAGAACTGTTCCTGCGCGCCAGGCAATGCGGCTACGAGGCACTGGCGATCACCGACGAGTGCTCGCTGGCCGGTATCGTGCGCGGGCTGGAAGCTTCGCGCGCCATCGGGCTCAAGCTGATCGTCGGCAGCGAATTCACGCTCGCCTGCGGTCTTCGTTTCGTGCTGCTGGTCGAGACCCAGGATGGCTACACCCGGCTGTGCGAACTGATCACCGTCGCGCGCCGCGCTGCGCGCAAGGGCGAATACCGGCTGACGCGCGAGGACGTGGCGCGTGTCCTTGCTGCACATGCGGGCGAAACATCGGAATGCGGTCTGTTCGCGCTGTGGCTGCCGTCGATCGAGCCCGATGAGGCGCAGGGTCGATGGTTGCGCGCGCTGCTGGGCGAGCGCACTTCTCTCGCGGTGGAACTGCACCGCGAACGCGACGATGCCGCGCGCCTGCGCCAGTTGCTCGCGCTGGCCTCTCGGTTGGGCATGACGCCGGTCGCCACCGGCGACGTGCACATGGACGTGCGCCGCCGGCGCGTGTTGCAGGACACCATGACTGCGATCCACCACAACACGTCGCTGGCGGATTGCGGCGCGCACCTGTTCCGCAACGGCGAACGCCACCTGCGCACGCGGCGCGCACTGGGCAACATTTATCCGCGCGCGTTGCTCGATGCGGCCGTGCAACTGGCACGCCGCTGCAGTTTCCGGATGGACGAGGTGCGCTACGCCTATCCGGCCGAGCTGGTGCCCGCCGGCCACACGCCGTCGAGCTGGTTGCGCGCCTTGACCGAGGCGGGAATGCGCGAACGCTGGCCGGATGGCGTGCCGCCCGCGGTCGCGGCGCAGATCGAAAACGAACTGGCGCTGATCGCGGAACTCGAGTACGAGGCGTTCTTCCTCACCGTCGAGGACATCGTGCGCTTCGCCCGCTCGCGCGAAATCCTGTGCCAGGGGCGCGGTTCCTCGGCCAACTCGGCGGTGTGTTTCGCGCTCGGCATCACCGCGGTCGATCCTGCCGAAAGCCGGTTGCTGATGGCGCGCTTCCTGTCGCGCGAGCGCAACGAGCCGCCGGATATCGACGTGGACTTCGAGCACGAGCGCCGTGAAGAGGTGCTGCAATATGTCTACACCAAGTACGGCCGCGAACGCGCAGCGTTGGCCGCAACCGTGATCCGCTACCGCGGCAAGAGCGCGGTGCGCGATGTGGCCAAGGCGTTCGGCCTGCCGCCGGACCAGATTGCATTGCTGGCCGATTGCTTCGGCTGGGGCAACGGCGATGCGCCGATGGCGCAGCGCCTGCGCGAAGCCGGCTTCGATCCGGACAATCCGCTGATCGCGCGCGTGCTGGCGATCACCGCGCAGTTGCTCGGCCATCCGCGTCATCTGTCGCAGCACGTCGGCGGCTTCGTCATCAGCGATGCGCCGCTGTCCACCGTGGTGCCGGTGGAGAACGCCGCGATGCCTGATCGCACCATCATCCAGTGGGACAAGGACGACCTGGAGACGATGCGGTTGCTGAAGGTCGATTGCCTGGCGCTCGGCATGCTGACCTGCATCCGCAAGGCCGTCGAGCTGGTCGAGCGCCACCGCGGTTACCGCGTGGGCCTGGCGCAGGTGCCATCCGGCGATCCGGCGACCTACGCCATGATCCAGGCCGCCGAGACCGTCGGCGTGTTCCAGATCGAATCGCGCGCGCAGATGAGCATGTTGCCGCGCCTGAAACCAAAGGACTTCTACGACTTGGTGATCGAGGTGGCGATCGTGCGGCCCGGTCCGATCCAGGGCGGCATGGTGCATCCGTACCTGCGGCGCAGGCAAGGCAGGGAGCCGGTGGTGTATCCCTCGCCAGAGATCGAAGACATCCTCAAGCCCACGCTCGGGGTGCCGCTGTTCCAGGAACAGGTGATGGAACTGGTGATCCACGCCGGCTATTCGCCGGAGGAGGCCGACGGCTTGCGTCGCTCGATGGCGGCGTGGGGACGCGGCGGCGACATGGAACCGCATCGCCTGCGCATCCGCCAGTTGATGGAGCGCAAGGGCTATTCCTCTGCATTCATCGATCAGATCTTCGAACAGATCAAGGGTTTCGGTTCCTATGGCTTTCCGCAGTCGCACGCGGCCTCATTCGCCAAGCTGGTCTACATCAGTTGCTGGCTCAAACGGCACGAGCCGGCTGCGTTCGCGTGCGCGCTGCTCAATGCGCAGCCGATGGGTTTCTACTCGCCCAGCCAGATCGTGCAGGACGCGCGCCGCGGTGCAGGCGAGCGCAGGCCGGTGGAAGTCCGTCCGGTCGACGTGACCTGCAGCGACTGGGACAACACGCTGGAGGGTGGCCATGTACGACGCGGTGTGGACGACGGCGGCCAGCCTGCATTGCGCCTGGGCCTGCGGCAGGTCGCGGGATTGTCCAAGGCGATGGCACGAGCGATTGTCGCGGCGCGCGCGCAGGCAGCCTTCCACGATGTGCGCGACTTGTGCCAGCGCGCCGGCCTGGACGAGAAGGCGCGCCGGGTGCTGGCCGAGGCGGGTGCATTGCAGAAGCTGGCCGGTCATCGCCATGCCGCGCGCTGGGCAGTGGCCGGCATCGAGCTGGCGCGTCCGTTGCTGCCCGGCAGTCCCGACGAAGACGAAGTGACTTTGCCGGCACCGTTGCTGAGCGAGGACGTGCTGTCGGACTACCGCGCAACCGGCCTGACGCTGCAGGCGCATCCGCTGTCGCTGCTGCGCCAACGGCTCCAACAGCAGCGCGTGCTCGATTCCAGCCAACTGCGCAGCATGCCGCACGGCCGGCAAGTCCGCGCGGCCGGCATCGTCACCCAGCGTCAGCGCCCGGCTACCGCCAAGGGCATCATCTTCGTGACGCTGGAAGACGAGCACGGCATGTTCAACATCGTGGTGCGGCCGGACGTGGCGCTGCGCCGGCGCAAGGCGTTGCTGGGCGCGCGCCTGCTGGCCGTGCGCGGGCGCTGGGAGCACGTCGATGGCGTGCGACACCTGATCGCGCGTGACCTGCACGACCTGAGCCACTTGCTCGGCGAACTGCACACCGCGTCGCGTGACTTCCATTGACCATGCACGCGCTGTCCGCCCTGATCGACGACCTGTTCGCTCCCTCCGTGGTGCAACTGGTCGAGGATGCCGAAGGCGGCATCTGCTACTGGCCGCGTTTCGTCGATGCGGACACGGCGCAGGCGTGGTTCGAGTGCCTGCGAGCGAACGCCGCGTGGTCGGCGCTGCAGCGGCCGATGTACGACCGCGTCGTCGACGTGCCGCGGCTGGTCGCCGGTTACGCGCTCGATGCATTGCCCGAAACACTGCCGCTGGCCGACATGCTGGCGCGCGTGCAAGCTTTCGCGCCAGCATCGTACACGCACGCTGGCATGAATCTGTATCGCGACGGCCGCGACAGCGTGGCGATGCATCACGACAAACTGCATTCGTTGGCGCTTGGTCAGCCGATCACGCTGGTGTCGCTCGGATCGGCGCGCCGCATGCTGATCCGCGCCATCGACGGACACCACGAAACGATCGCGATCGACCTCGAGCCCGGCAGCCTGCTGCGCATGAGCCATGCCTCGCAGCTCACCCACGAACACGGCATTCCCAAGACTCAGCGAGAGCAGCCGGCACGAATCAGCGTGGCGTTTCGTGCGAGGATGCGGGACGACAGTGATCACCGTCGGCATGGATGAAAGATGGTGATCAGATCGGAGCGGCGGGGGAATACTCGCGCCATCCATGGCGCTCGCCCTGCGGGCCAGCGGCTGCGCCGATGTTCACTTCGGCATCCTGCCTTCGCAGTGTTCGGCCCATCCATGGGCCTCACCCCTCGCTTCGCTCAGGCCAGCCTTCGGCTGTCCGAAATCGCTCCCGGCTATTTCGTCGAACCCCCTGCGGGGCGTCATTTCTCTGCCCGCGTCAAACAAAAAAGCCCGCACAAGGCGGGCATTTTCTGTTTGGTGGAGGCGGGGGGAATCGAACCCCCGTCCGAAGGCGCTCCGCGCCCGGCGCTACATGCTTAGTCCAGCGTTCGATCTCGTCCCGAAGCAGCACGCTGGACAAAGCGCACCGCGGAACCAGCCGGTTTTATTTTGGCCATCGGCCGACCAGCGGCAACCGAAAGCGATCCCGTGATGATGACCCTACATCCACGAGCACGAGCACAAGTGGGTTCGGGGCTTACGCCTTAAGCGGCGAGAGCGTAGACGTCGTCGTTGGCGTCTGATTGTTTGCCATCGGTTTAACGAGGAAGATGACGCCCTCGGCATGCTCCAAGCTACTTCACAGCCCCCGTCGAAGCCAGGTCGCCCCCGGGGAGACCAATGATGTGGGCCGCGGCGCAGGAAATCAATCGCGGCGACTGGCATCATGCGCTGTTCGTTCATCGCGAGAAATCCGTCCGCATGGGAAATATCGTCTGGCTCGCCTCCTATCCCAAGTCGGGCAATACCTGGCTGCGCGCGTTCCTGGCCAACCTGGTCGCGAACCGTGCCGATCCGTTGCGGCCGGACGAAATCCGCGATTACACCGACGCAGAATCGCGTACCGATCGTTACACCGAGCTGGCTGGCAAGCCCAGCACAGAACTGACGATCGAAGAAATCTCGGCGTTGCGCCCACACGTGCACGCATTGATTGCCCAACGCGCGCAGGGCACGCGGCTGGTGATGACGCACAACTTCAGCGGCAGCTTCGATGGACATCCGACGTTCAACTGGCAGGTGACGGCGGGTGCGATCTACGTGGTGCGCAATCCGCTGGATGTCGCGGTCAGCATGACCCATCATTTCGGCCTGACCCAGAACGAAGCCATCGAACGGCTTGGCGATGATCGGGTGGCCTCGATCAACGATGCGGTCGCGGTCAGCCACCTGATCGGGTCGTGGTCCACACACGTGTCGGGCTGGGCCGATGCCGCCGAACGATCACCCGGCAAGATCGTTGTATTGCGTTACGAAGACCTGTTGGAGAAGCCTGCCAAGCATTTCGCCAAGGCGGCGAAACTGATCGGGTTGGGCCAGGACAAGGCGCGGATCGAACGCGCGGTCAAGCACACCTCGTTCCAGACCCTGGCGTCACTCGAACAGAAACACGGCTTCGTCGAAGCGGTGGATGAAAAGACGCGGTTCTTCTTCAAGGGCCGCGCGAACCAGTGGCGCGAGACGTTGGGCCGGGAGCAGGTGCAACGGATCGTGGAAAATCATCGCGAGCAGATGCAGCGCTTCAAGTATGTGCCGGCGGGGTACTGATCACCCCGCCTTGTTGTGCGCGCGCAACGTGCGCTGCTTTTCGAGGTTCCACTCTCGTTCCTTCTCGGTCGCGCGCTTGTCGTGCGCCTGCTTGCCACGCGCGATGCCGATCTCGACCTTGGCGCGGTTTTGTTTCCAGTACATCGCCAGCGGTACCAGCGTCAGGCCTTTGCGCTCGACCGCGCCGATCAGCGTGTCGATTTCGGCGCGGTGCAGCAGCAGTTTGCGGGTGCGGCGATCCTCGGCGACCACGTGGGTGGACGCCGACAGCAGCGGTGGAATCGATGCGCCGAACAGGAACAGTTCGCCGCCTTTCACCAACGCGTAGGCATCGGTGAGATTGACGCGCCCGGCGCGCAGGCTCTTCACTTCCCAGCCCTCCAGCGCGATGCCGGCCTCGTAACGCGCGTCGATGTGGTACTCGTGCCGCGCACGCTTGTTCAGCGCGATCGTCGAAGAGCCCTTGCCGTCCTTTTCTTTCTTCTTCGCCATGCTCGTTACAATGCAATATATGTCCAGGGACGCCGCCGGCCGGCGCGCAATCAGGAGAGTCCGTGCAGATCCATCGCCAGGCGCTGGTCCGCTTCACGCCGGAGCAGATGTTCGATCTCGTCAACGAGGTGGAAGCTTACCCGAGGCGCTTCGCGTGGTGCCTGGACGCCAAGGTGTCCGAACACGATGGACAGCATCTGGTGGCGCGGCTGGATTTGCGTTTCGCGGGCATCACCCAGCATTTTTCCACCCGCAACACGCTCGATCGTCCCCGCAGCATCCGGATGCAGTTCGTCGACGGTCCGTTCGACTGGCTGCACGGGGTGTGGACCTTCACGCCGCTCGGTGATGATGGCTGCAAGGTAGCGCTGGACCTCGATTTCGAAGTCAGCAATCCCGTGACCGGTTTTGCCTTGCGCGTCGGCTTCCAGAAGCTGGCCGACCGGATGGTGGATGACTTCTGCGCCGAAGCCAGGCGCATGTATGCATGACGGATCGCGCATCACGGTGTCGGTGGTCCATGCCGAAGCGGAGCACGCGTTCTCGGTGGAACTTTCGCTTTCGCGAGGCGCAACCGTCGCGGATGCGATCGAGCGATCCGGCATACGCGATGCGCGTCCCGGCATCGAGATCCGCGAGGATCGCATCGGCATCTTTTCGCGCAAGGTCTCGCTTGGCGCGACCCTGCGCGATGGCGACCGTGTGGAGATTTACCGGTCGCTGAAAATCGATCCGAAGGAAGCGCGGCGGAAGCGCGCGCGCCGCGGCTGACTAGCCGCCGCCGCTGTCGTCCCCGCCCTGCTGCTGTTTCTTCTCCAGGTCCTTCTGCTGTTCCTTGGTCAGGTTGCTCGGATACAGCGGGCCGTACTTGTGACTTTCCTGCAGCAACTCCTGCGGCGTTTCCTTCATGAAGTTGCCGTCGGTGCGCACCAGCGTGTCGTTGTCGAAATACAGCGTCAGCGTGCGTTCCTGGACCGTGCCGCCGCGCCGCTGCATGGTGGCGACATAGTTCCACTGGTTCGAATTGAACGGGCTGACCACCGAAGGCGAACCCAGCAGCGCCACGACCTGTTGCTTGGTCAGGCCGGGTTTCAGTTCGCCGACGTTCTTGCCGATCAGCAGGTTGCCCTGTTGCACGTCGGGTTTGTAGATCACGTGGCACGCGCCGAGCGTGAACACGCTGGCGCCGGCGAGCAGGAGGGAAGGGATTGTCTTGCGCATCGTCATGGGTCGGGGGGCGAACGGTGAATGATACACTAGCGCGGTATCTGGCCGGATCGTCAGACACCGAGCCGCTACCGGAGTTCAGGCATGGAAACGCAGGATCTGCGCAATGCGGGGTTGAAGGTGACCCACCCGCGTATCCGCGTGCTGGAAATCCTCGAACACAGCCACGACCACCTGACGGCCGAAAACATCTACAAGCTGCTGCTGGAGGAATCCGAGGACATCGGCCTGGCCACGGTCTATCGCGTGCTGACGCAGTTCGAGGCGGCGGGCCTGGTCATCAAGCACAACTTCGAGGGCGGCCAGGCGGTGTATGAACTGGACCGGGGCCAGCACCACGACCACATGATCGACGTGACGACGGGCCAGGTCATCGAGTTCGTGAACGAGGACATCGAGAAGCTGCAGCGCGAGATCGCGGCGAAGCATGGCTACGAGATCGCCGATCACAGCCTGGTGTTGTACGTTCGTCCCAAAAAGAAGAAGTAGGGGCAGCCTGTGGCCGCGATCGCTGCATCGGTCGCGCGCAAAAGCAAAGACGGGGCGTCGCTCCGGCGTACTCCTACAACGCCTGCGCCTTCTCCAGCATCTTCTTCGCATGCGCACGCGTTTCGCGGTCAATCTCGACGCCGCCCAGCATGCGCGCGAGTTCTTCGCTGCGGCCTTTCGCGTCCAGCACGCGGATGTGCGTGCGTGTGGCCTCGCCTTCTACGACCTTGGCGACCGAAAGATGCGCGTGACCCTGTGCCGCGACTTGCGCCAGATGGGTGACACAAAGCACCTGGCAGCGCGAGCCGAGCGCGCGCAGCCTGGCGCCCACGGTTTCCGCGACGGCGCCGCCGATGCCGGCATCGACTTCGTCGAACACCATCGTGCCGACGCTGTCCGCGCCCAGCGCCGCGACTTCGATGGCCAAACCGATGCGCGACAACTCGCCGCCCGACGCCACCTTGCGCAGCGGCCGCAGCGGCATGCCGGGATTGGCGCTGACGGTGAATTCGCAGCGCTCGCGCCCTTGCGGGTCGGGTTCGCCGGAGAATTGCGGCTGCAGGTCCACGGCGAACGATCCACCCGCCATGCCGAGTTCGCCCATCAATGACGTGACGGTGGCTCCCAGTTTTTTCGCTGCCGTTGCGCGCCGCTTCGACAGTGCGCTGGCGGCCGTGCCGTAATGGGTGAAGCATTGCTTGCGTTCGGCGGCCAGCTGGGCGAGCGTTTCGCCGGCGCCTTCCAGTGAATGCAGTTCGTCGCGCAAGTTCGCGGCGTGCGCGTGCAGTTCCGCGGCCGGCAAGTGGTGGCGGCGGGACAGATCGTGCAGTGCCGTCAGGTGCGCATCGGCCTCGGCGTAGCGTTCGGGATCAAGATCGAGGTCCTGCGCGTAGCGCGACAATGAATCGGAGGCTTCGCCCAACTGGATGCGCGCGCCGTCCAGCATGTCGACGATGGCTTGCAGGGACGGGTCGAGCTCGGCCAGCTTTTCCAGTTCCGAATGCGCGCGCGCGGCGATGCGCGCGGCGGCGAACTCGCCGTCGCCGTCGAGCAATTCGGACAAGCCGGACGCACCTTCGGCGAGCCTGCCTGCGTTGGCGAGGCGCTTGTGCCGGGCTTCCAGATCGGCGAGGGCGTCAGCCGGCAACGCCCAGCGTTCAAGCTCGCCGACTTCGTGGCGCAGCAGGTCGATGCGCGCCGCGCGATCGTCGCCGCCGGAAAGTTCACGCTCGCGCGCGACAATGTCGCGGTGTTGCAGGGCCAGTTCGCGCGTCTTGGCAAGCGCGTCCTGGTTGCCGCCGAACGCATCCAGCATCTGCAACTGTTGTGTGCGGTCGAGCAGCGCCTGGTGCTCGTGCTGACCGTGGATTTCGACCAGCATCGTGCCGAGCTCCGACAATTGTGCCAGCGAGGCCGCGCGCCCGTTGATCCACGCGCGCGATCCGCCTTCGGCCGCGATGACGCGGCGCAGGCGGCAGGCGCCGTCCTCGTCC
>JAZKBD010000048.1:12828-25464 GCA_040388785.1 Pseudomonadota bacterium | reverse complement strand
GCTCGTGGCGCTGCGGCGCAGCAAGGCGAGCTCGGACAACACCCCCTGGAGCCGAACGGCATTGGCCCTGGACGTCGCCGCGATCGGCGCGGGAATCGGGCTCCAGCGCCTGTTCCGCCAGCCACGTGCGTGTCGCGAGCGCGTGGGACAGATCGAATTCGGCCGCCAGCTCCGCGCGTTCGCAGCCGCTGCGCACCATGCCCGCGTCGGCGCGCGCGCCCGACAGCAGCAGCAGCGCGTCCACCAGCAGCGATTTGCCGGCGCCAGTTTCTCCGGTGACCACCGTCAGCCCGTCGCCGAATTCGACTTCGGCGGCTTCGACCACGGCGAAATTGCGGACGGACAGATGGGTGAGCATAGCAGGCGATTGGAAGCGCAGGCGATTGTAGCCGGATGGGACGCTGGGTTTTGCAGCGAGGCATGAGCCGCGAAGTCACCTGCCCGGCATTCCTGCCACGACTGTTTCGCTTGCATTCCACGGCCGCCGCCCGTATTGATTGGACAGACATCTTCCCCGCGCACCATGACCGACCGGCCTTCGTCCAATATCGATGCACGCACACGCCAATTGTTGCGTGCGTTGATCGCGCAGTACTTGGAAGAGGGCCAACCGGTGGGTTCGCGAACCCTGGCGCGTTCGGCTGGCCTGGATGTCAGCCCCGCCACGGTGCGCAACATCATGGCCGATCTCGAAGAGCTGGGCCTGGTCGCTTCACCGCATACATCGGCCGGCCGCGTGCCCACCGTGCGCGGCCTGCGCCTGTTCGTCGACAGCCTGCTGGAATTGAAGCCGCTGCCGCGGGGCGCGGTGATGCAGATCCAGCGCGAGCTGCCGCGTGACCTCGCCACGCCGCGCGAACTGCTGGGCAATGCGTCCAGCCTGCTGTCCGCGATGACGCACTTCGTCGGACTGGTGACCGTACCCGGTGCGGCCGACGCGCCGCTGAAGCAGATCGAGTTCGTGTCGCTCGATGCGCGGCGGGTGCTGGCGATCCTGGTGTTCGCGGATGGCCAGGTGCAGAACCGCGTGTTGAACCTCAGCCAGCGCTTCGACGCCCACGCGCTCGAGCTTGCCGCCAACTACTTGAACGAGCATTACGCCGGACTGCGCATCGACGAGATACGCGGCCGCGTGCTGTCCGAGCTGCGCGCCGCGGGCAGCGAGTTGAATCGCCTGCTGGATACCGCGGTCGAAGTGGCGGCCGAAACCTTCGCGCCGGAACCCGAATCCGACATGCTGGTTTCGGGCCAGACCAACCTGATGTCGGGCGACGAAGGCCAGCAGATGGAGCGCCTGCGCGAACTCTTCGAGGCATTCCAGCGCAAGCGCGAACTGCTGGCGTTGATGGAAGGCTGCGCGCGTTCGCCCGGCGTGCGCCTGTTCATCGGCGAGGAATCCGGCTTCGAGCCGCTGAAGGGCTACAGCCTGGTCAGCGCGCCGTACGGTGCGGAAGGCCACGTGCTGGGCGCGATCGGCGTGATCGGGCCGACCCGGATGGCCTATCATTCCGTGATTCCGGTGGTGCAGGCGACCGCCAAGCTGCTCACGGACGCCCTTCGCGCGCCGGAATGATCAGGGCGAAAACCGGCCGGTTCTCTTGATGTCTTCTCTTGAATCGCGGTACGTCGGCCGCATAGATTTGTCTGTTGCGTCCATGCTCGCCTGGCTGTCAGCCGGGCGGGCGTTCTACACCCGAGGAAACAGCATGACCAACCCGAAGGAATCGCCCGATTCGGCGCCGCACGACAACGCGCCTGCGGACTCGGGCAGCCCAGATGAACTGGAAACCCTGAGCCGGCAATTGGCCGAGGCCGAAACCAGCCTTGCGGGCATGCGCGAAACGCTGCTGCGCGAACGCGCCGACCTCGAGAACCAGCGCAAGCGCATGCAGCGCGATCTGGAGCAGAGCCTCAAGTTCGCCAACGAGAAGTTGCTGCGCGACCTGTTGCCGGTTTACGACGGCCTCGAAAGCGGGCTGTCCGTCGAAACCGCCGACGTGGCTTCGATGCGCGAAGGCTTGAACCTGACCCTGAAATCGCTGCTCAAGATCGCCGAGAGCAATGGCTTGCAACAGATTGATCCTGTTGGGCAGCCGCTCGATCCGGAACGCCACCACGCGGTCAGCATGGTGGATGCGCCGGACAGCGCACCCGGCACGGTGGTCAGCGTGATGCAGAAGGGCTACGCACTGAACGGGCGGCTGCTGCGGCCGGCGCTGGTCGCGGTGGCCAGGGACGCGGAATAAGCGCATGACGCCTTGAGATAAGGCCGCCAACCCCCAGTTTGTATTCAAGATTCGACGGTCCCTCGACCGCAAAACATCCAGGAGCTGAAAATGAGCAAAATCATCGGTATCGACCTCGGCACGACCAACTCGTGCGTCGCGGTCATGGAAGGCACCAAGACGCGGGTGATCGAGAATTCCGAAGGCGATCGCACGACGCCTTCCATCGTCGCCTTCGCGAAGGACGGCGAGGTGCTGGTCGGCGCGCCTGCCAAGCGCCAGGCCGTCACCAATCCCAAGAACACCTTCTACGCGGTGAAGCGCCTGATCGGCCGCAAGTTCACCGACGCCGAGGTGCAGAAAGACCTCAACATCGTTCCGTACAAGATCATCGCGCACTCCAACGGCGATGCGTGGCTGGAAACCTCCGACGGCAAGCAGATGGCGCCGCCGGAAATTTCCGCCAAGGTGCTGATGAAGATGAAGAAGACCGCCGAGGATTTCCTGGGCGAGACGATCACCGACGCCGTGATCACGGTGCCGGCGTACTTCAACGATTCGCAGCGCCAGGCCACCAAGGACGCCGGCAAGATCGCCGGCCTCAACGTCAAGCGCATCATCAACGAGCCGACCGCGGCCGCGCTGGCCTACGGTCTCGACAAGGAAAAGGGCGCCAGCGACCGCAAGATCGCGGTGTACGACTTGGGCGGCGGCACCTTCGACGTGTCGATCATCGAAATCGCCGAAGTCGATGGCGAAAAACAGTTCGAAGTGCTGGCCACCAATGGCGACACGTTCTTGGGCGGCGAAGACTTCGACAAGCGCGTCATCGACTACCTGGTCGATGAGTTCAAGAAGGACCAGGGCGTGGACCTGCGCAACGATCCGTTGGCGCTGCAGCGCCTGAAGGACGCGGCCGAGCGCGCCAAGATCGAGCTGTCGTCGGCGCACCAGACCGAAGTGAACCTGCCGTACGTGACGGCGGATGCATCCGGTCCGAAGCACCTCAACATCAAGCTGACGCGTGCCAAGCTGGAAGCGCTGGTCGAGGATCTGATCAAGCGCACCATCGAGCCGTGCCGCACGGCATTGAATGATGCCAACCTGCGCGTATCCGACATTTCGGAAGTGATCCTGGTCGGCGGCCAGACCCGCATGCCCAAGGTGCAGGAAGCGGTCAAGGATTTCTTCGGCAAGGAACCGCGCAAGGACGTGAACCCCGACGAGGCCGTGGCGGTGGGCGCGGCGATCCAGGGCGGCGTGCTGTCGGGCGACGTCAAGGACGTGCTGCTGCTCGACGTGACGCCGCTGTCGCTCGGTATCGAGACGCTGGGCGGCGTGATGACCAAGCTGATCGACAAGAACACCACGATCCCGACCAAGGCGTCGCAGACGTTTTCCACCGCCGAAGACAATCAGAGCGCCGTGACCGTGCACGTGCTGCAGGGCGAGCGCGACCAAGCCCGCTTCAACAAGTCGCTGGCCAAGTTCGATCTTGCCGGCATCCAGCCCGCACCGCGCGGCATGCCGCAGATCGAGGTGTCGTTCGACATCGATGCCAACGGCATCCTGCACGTCACCGCGAAGGACAAGAACACCGGCAAGGAGCAGCGCATCGAGATCAAGGCCGGCTCGGGTCTTTCCGAGGAAGAAATCCAGCGGATGGTTTCCGATGCGGAATCGCACCGCGAGGAAGACAAGAAGTTCCAGGAACTGGTCGCCACCCGCAACAAGGCCGACCAGCTGGTGCACGCCACGCGCAGCGCGATCAAGGAACACGGCGGCAAGGTCGGCGGCGACGTAATCGGCCGCGTCGAGGAATCGCTGTCCGAACTCGAAAAGGTGATGAAGGGCGACGACAAGGATGCCATCGAGTCGCGCATCACCAAGCTGGAAGAAGCCGCGCAGTCGTTGTTCGCGGCGGCGCAGGCCGGTGGTCAGCCGGGCCCGCAACCGGGCGCATCGCAGCAGGCGCCGGGCGGTAGCGCGTCGCCGGAAGATGTGGTGGACGCGGAGTTCACGGAAGTGAAGGACAAGGACGCGAAATAGGCGTTATCCACCAACGCGTGCGTTGCACGCGCTGGTGGATCAACTGTCCGCGTTCGAGCGACGCTGGGACGCGCGACGCTCAACGCGGACAACTTCCATGTAGGGGCGGGGAACCTCGGACATGCACAAAGGGCGGATGGAGGCGTTCACCGATGGCGTGATCGCCGTCATCATCACCATCATGGTGCTGGAGCTGAAGCTGCCACACGAGGCGACGTGGCGCGCGCTGCTCGCCGACGTTCCTGTATTCCTGAGTTACGTGCTCAGTTTCGTCTACGTCGGCATCTACTGGAACAACCATCACCACATGCTGCAGATGGTCGCGCACGTCAGCGGGCGCGTGTTGTGGGCGAACCTGTTCTTCCTGTTCTGGCTGTCGCTGTTTCCGTTCACCACGAGCTGGTTGAACGAATCGCATCCGGTGCCTGCGCCGGTGCCGACGGCGGTTTACGGGATCGTGCTGCTGCTCGCGGCCCTCGCGTGGGTGCCGCTGCTGCGCGCGCTGATCGCGGCCAATGGCGGCGAGAAAAGCAGCCTCGGCGAGGCGCTTCGAGGTGACTGGAAAACCATCGTCTCGCCGGTGGGTTACGTGATCGGGATTGCGTTGGCGTTTTTTGCGCCCATATTGTCGTGCGTGATCTACGGCGCGATCGCGGCCATGTGGTTCATCCCCGACCGTCGCCTCGAAGCAAGACTGCGCACATGAAACGTTGCTACTACGAAATCCTCGGCGTCGCGCGCAGCGCGAGCGACGAGGAAGTGAAAAAGGCCTTTCGCCGGCTGGCAATGAAGAACCATCCGGATCGTTGTCCCGACGATCCGCACGCGCAGGATCGTTTCAAGGAAGCCAAGGAGGCATACGAAATCCTGGGCGATCCGCAGCGCCGCGCGATGTACGACCAGTACGGCCACGCCGCATTCGAAAACGGCGCAGGGCGCCGCGGCGGTGCGCCGTTCGGCGATGTCGGCGACATCTTCGGCGACATTTTCTCGGACATTCTCGGCGGCGGACGGCGCGCGGCACGCGGTTCGGATCTGCGTTACTTGCTGGAGCTCGACCTCGAAGAAGCCGTGGCCGGCGTCGACAAGAAGATCCAGGTGCCGACGCTGGTCAACTGCCACCACTGCAACGGCACGGGTTCCGAAGACGGCAAGTTGTCCACGTGTGCCACGTGCCGCGGGCACGGTCGCGTACGCATGCAGAACGGCATCTTCTCGATCCAGCAGGCGTGCCCGCACTGCGGCGGCGCGGGCCGCACGGTGGCCACGCCGTGCAGGCATTGCCATGGCGAAGGCCGGCTGGAAGACGAACGCGGTCTCGAAGTGAAGGTGCCGCCGGGCGTGGACACCGGCGATCGCATTCGTTTGACAGGGCAGGGCGAAGCGGGTCCCTCCGGTGCGACGCCGGGCGACCTGTATGTCGAAATCCATGTGCGTCCGCATCCGATTTTCCAGCGCGAAGGCGACAACCTGCGTTGCGAAGTGCCGGTCCGGTTTGCGCAGGCTGCGCTCGGCGCCACCATCGAAGTACCGGTCCTGGACGGCGCGACCAGCATCACCATCCCGCCCGAAACCCAGACCGGCCAGGAATTCCGCCTGCGCGGGCAGGGCGTGAAATCCGTCCGCAGCCGTCACACCGGCGACCTCTTTTGCACCGTGGTGGTGGAAACGCCGGTGCGGCTCGACAAGAAGCAGCGCGAATTGCTGGAGCAGTTCGAAGCCACCTTCGCCGATGCCGAAGAAGCGAAGAAACACTCGCCGCGCAACAGCGGCTTCGTGGAAGGCGTGAAGCAGTTCTGGTCGAAGATGACGGGTTGAAAGCCGAGCTTGGACTCGGTGCCAGGGTCAGGGCTCGGCCGAGCGCACCAATTCCGTCGTCATTCCGGGGCCGCTGCGGCTTCACCGCAACGGAACCCGGAATCCATGTTGATTCTGCCTTTTGATGGCAGATGGATCCCGGCTTGCGCCGGGATGACGGCCTTGTAAGCTTCGGGGCATCGTGAGTCTGTTGGTCCCGAAATGCGCAATCCCCTACGTCTTGCCATCAATGGCGCCAACGGCCGCATGGGTCGCGCGCTGCAGACGTTGTTGCATGACGACGCACGTTTCGAGTTGGCGGTGGCGATCAGCGCGTCGGACGAATGGCGCAGTGTGCCGCAGCTCGACGTGGTGATCGATTTCAGCACGCCGGCCGGTTTCGATTCGGCGCTGATGCATTGCCGCGCGCACAAGATCGCTTTCGTTTGCGGAACGACCGGGCTCGACGCCGACCGGCGCGCCAGGTTGCGGGAAGCCGCGCGCGACATTCCGGTTCTGTACGCCGCCAATTTCAGCATCGGGATCGCGGTACTGACGAAATTGCTGCGCGATGCGGCGCGCGCGCTGCCGGATTGGGACCTGGAAATCATCGAGGCGCACCACGCGCGCAAGGTCGATGCGCCGTCCGGTACTGCGCTGTCGCTGGGTCGTGCCGCGGCATCGGCGCGCGGCCAGGATTTCGATGAGGTCGCGGACTTCGCGCGCCACGGTCACACCGGCGTGCGCAGGAAAGGCGCGATCGGATTAGCCTCGATTCGGGCCGGCGAAATTGTCGGCGAACACACAGTCTTGCTTGCGACGGCCGACGAGCGCATCGAACTCGGCCATCGCGCCTACGACAACACCATCTTCGCGCGCGGCGCGTTGCATGCCGCGGCGTGGCTGGCCGACAAGCCGCCGGGCACGTATTCGCTGGATGACGTGCTCGCTGCGTAAGCGGAAAAGAAAGGCGCCTGCCGATGTCGCTATTCGTCTAGCACGCGCAGCGCGAGTGCAACCGCCTCAGCCTGGCGGTTTCTTCCACGATTCGTGACCGTACACGATGCGCCAACCTTCGGGCAGGCGTTGCCAGACATAGGTGACGACGAAGACGCTGGTGGTGGCTTTTCCGCTGTGGGCCGTTCCGCTGCCCACGAGCGGCCACGTCACGATTTCGGCATTCGGCCCCAGCGCCATGAATTCGGGCGCGCCATTTTGCGTGTACTTCGCATTGCTCTTGCCGTTGTTCCACCATTTCAGTTGCTGCGCGTGCAGCGCGTTCCAGCCGCGAATGATTTCGCCATTGATCGCGAAAACGAAATCGGGGCGGCGCACCATCGCCGCCATGAAAGCATCGGTGTCATGCGCGTTGGCGGCCCTGAACATCTTCGCCATCTGCGGTCGGATCGCCTGTTCCGCCGCCGACGCCGCAGCCTGTGCGCAAGCGCTGCCCGCAAAGAGCGCAACACAACCCATCGCAACAACCACGAATATTTTTTTCATGCGCCTTCTCCTCGATCTCATGGATTGCTGAAAACCGCGCCGTGTGGAATCGCGCTGCCTTGCCAGCCATCCGGCCACGCGCGCGTGAAATCGATCGTGTCGGCAGCGAGCGTCAGCTTGCCGGTGCCACGATCGACGGTGGCGAAGCGCACTTTGGTGTCGAGCGCGCCATAACCCGTGATCGCCAGACGGTCGCCGCCCGGTTCGAGCGCCAACCAATGCGGATATTCGTCCGACGGCAGCAGGATGCGGCTGACCTCGTGCGGATGCTCCGGATCGCGCACGTCGAGGCTCACGATGGCATGCCCGCTTTGCGCGGCTTCCACCAGGAAATTGCCCGCGACCACTGGCACTTCGCACATGCGATAGCCCAGGTCGTAGACATGTTGCAATGTCGGATCATCGCTCGCGAGATTCCGGACAATGAAGAGGCCGCAGTTGAACGTCGGCATCAAAACGGTCTTGCCATCGGCAAGCAACCGGGGCTCTGACGAATCCGCGGCCGTGTCGTAATACCAATCGGCTTGCGCCGGCAGCGGCATGGTCTTGATCAACTTCAAGTCGGACAACCGCCAGACCTGCGCCACATGGCTGACCTGCGCGCCCATCATGTCCGCGCTGCTGGTGACGACGCGATCGAGCTTCGGCACGATCGCGATGCTGTATGGACGAACGTCGGGATGTCCCGGCACGATCGCCGAAGCGGTCCTCACGACCTTGCCTTGCGCATCGAATTCGACCAGGCCGCCGGCTGCGTGATTGAAGCCGCCGGAATACTGGAACGTCGCCAGCGTGTCGCCGTTCGGAAGATGGACGAACGAATGCGGATAACCGAGGGCGCCGACGTCGCCGAATTGCCGCGCGAGCCGCGGATGCGCGGGATCGTGAAGGTTGAAGACGTAGGTGCGATTCCCAAGCCAGTCATTGGCGTAGAGCATGTCATCCGGCGGTTCCGCATAGCTCGTGTGATGCGCCTGCGCCGCATCGCCGACAGGCAGCATCGCCACCAGTTTGCCGAATGACGCCCCGGATTGGACATCGAAAACCGCGAGGAAGTCCTTGCCCATTCCCAACCCGCTGCGCCTCGCGGGAATGTCGGCCGGCGTCATCTCCGGCACGGAAGCGAGGGGATGTTTCGCTTCCATCGCCCACACGAAAAGGTAATGGCTGGACGGCGGCGCGGCTGCCGCGATCAGCGGAAGCATCAGGGCCAGCAGCAAGCAGCGACACGTTGCCTTTTTCATGATCCTTTCCTGGCAGGACGGCAGCATCGTCATGCCCATCAGCCCGATCGGCGCGCGCAAGCGGGGTTTCATTGGGCATCGCCCGCGTGCTTCGGCAGTTCGCCCAGGATCGCGTCGATCACGATTTGCGACTGGTCTAGCTGGATGTAGTGGCCGCTGTCCGGGACGAGAACCTGCTTTGCATCTTTCGATAGCGAGAGGAGCCCGGCTTGCGTCAGTGCGTGTTCGTGCTCCTCGGCCAAGTGCTTCTTGTGGACCGCCGGCGGCGTTTTGGCGTTGTCGTAGTGATGGTTTTGCGCGGTGAGAACCATCAGCGGCCGGTCGCCGAACGAGCGCCGGTGCGCAATCAGCCAGTCCGTATCGGCCGGTATGTTTTGCAATTCCGAGGTCGCCGCGTCGTAGGGCGCCACGCGCGTGTCGGCAATATGCAGTACGGCGGCGTTGAGTTGCGGTGACCATTCCTTCATCGGCAGGCTGCGGAAGAACTGATGCGAGCATGGTGTGTTCGGTGCGGGAACGAAGGAATGGCCGGTCATCGGAATCGACGGCAGCGGCTGATGGTTCGCGAGCGCGTCGCGGCACTGGGTCAAAGCTTGAACCCTCGCAGGTATTCCGCGCTCGTGCTGACCCCGCTGGTTCCCCGATGCGACGTCGTCGTCCAGGATATCCACGAAAACTTCGCCATACACCTCCGGCATGTAGAGGTCGGCAAACGCCCGGATGTCGTAACCGCCGAAGGAATGCCCGACCAGAAGATACGGACCGGGGATATGCGCGTTGTGCAGCGCCGTGTGCAGCTCCTTGGCGATCTCCATGCTGGTGCGCGGCATCGGCCCGGCTTCGCTGAAGCCGGAACCAGCGCGGTCGAAGGCGCAAGTGCGCGCGTGGCGTGCAATCACGGGCTGGATCAAAACCCACGACGGTGCCCAATCCTGCCAGCCGGCGTCGAACACCACCGTCGGCGAACCCGAACCCGTGCAACGGAAATTGAGCTTGGTCGGTCCAGCATTCACCAGCTTTCCGGGATGCGCGTAGATCTGGTCACCGGTTGCCGCTTGCGTCGCCGCGATCGGCGCAGCGAATGCAAAAACGAGCAGTGCTGCCGCGATGCATTTCATGGGAAATCCCTAGTTGAGCGAAAGCAAAGCAGTGGCGGAGAATCGGCGAAGCGGATCATTGCTTCTGCGATGCGGCGTAAGCCGCGACATCGATCATTTCCGGCACGGTCAACGCCGCGGCTTCGGCACGCATTGGTGGGGCGGCGGGATCGTTGCGCTTGCCTTCGCGGAACAGGATCAGTTCGCGTGCGATGTAAGTCGGCGAGCGGCCGGCCAGCGGCGGCACCACGCCGATGCCGGGCATGGTTTGGCCTTCCAGTTTCGGGCCGTGGCAGGACTCGCACGAGGCCGCCGAGCCATTGCCATTCGCAGCGATGGACGCGCCGCGCGCGATGCTGCCGGGTGGCACGTACGCGACGTAGCCGACGCGACCATCGGACAGGGCGTAATCACTGAAATTGATGGGTGTTTCGATGATGCGCTGGCCGGTCGGTTCGCGCGCGCCGCCTTTGTCCGGCACCAGCACGAAATATTTCCAGTGCGTCTTCGGCACGCTCGCGGTTTCGATCACGTGCACGCGCGGGACGAACGGCGTGCGGGAGAAATAATCGACGGCTTGCTGCAGATCGGCTGGCGTGAGCGCGCGCGCCTCGTCAAACATGTCATGTGCGGTTTCCGGGCCGCCCATGCCGCGCTGGCCGGCACGGAACGCCGCGACTTGTTCCAGGATGTACGTCTTCGGCAGACTGTCCAACGTCGCGGTGACGGGGGCGCCTGCGCCGCTGATCAGGTGGCATTCGGCGCATGGACGCGCCGGCTTGCGGCCCGTCTTCACGATCTGCGGCGCCGCAGAATGATCCTGCGGAAACCAGTCCGCGTCGTCCATGCCGTCCATCTGCGCTTGCGTGTAACTGACCGCGCTGCCGGTGACGTGCAACACCTTGTGCGGATCGGGTTTGGCTGCGTGCGGATCGCGTGGTGGAGGAAATACGGGAAACGCCCAAGTTTCGGCCGCGTGGATCGCGGCATCGGACGATGTCGCGCCGCCGTTTGCGGCACCCGCGCTCACACCCGCGGCAAGCAGGCAAAACGCGATCGCCGCGATGGCGATCGACACTCCGGATTGAGTACGCATGACGACCCCTTGCGAGAAGCACGATGGCGGAGCCAAGCAAAACGTCCGGGCGGCCGAACGGCCACCCGGAGTTGTGTATTGCGCTTATTTGGCGGCGGTGTAGCTGAGCTCGGCGTTGTACTTGTCGAAGTGGTCGGGGTCCTTGGCGATCGCGTCATTGAGTGACTTGCGGATCGCATCCGCGTCCGTCTGGCCGTACACGTTTGCGACCATTTTCCACAGGGCGGGGTTGGGTTCCATGCCGACGTCGGCCCAGTTCTTGCTCCGGATCACCAGGATGTAACCGGGTGCGCCGTCACCGCCACCTTCGATCTGCATCGTGCTCCAGTAGTGGGGCCACTTGGCTTTGGCCGCCGCCGCGGCGATTTTCTTGATCGCGTCGGTGAATGCCACGTCGGCGTCATGGCCCGGCTTCAGCGTGTAGTCGATCACCCGCAGGAGCGGCGGCGGCGTTTGTGTCCTCCAGTCCGCGGGCAGGTGGCTCATGTCCGGTTGGATCACCATGAAGGCGCTCGTCTCGCCCATCAGATGCGGATCGGCCTGGGCGTGCCATGTCGCATCGCATGCCTTGGACTGTGCGTCGAGGGTGTCCAGGTCGGCCCAGGTCACCGGTCCGACATCGCTGGAATACATGTAGTTGTTGCCGGTTTCGTGGGTGACGGTCGGCTCACTGAAATTGACGTGGTGCTCGCGCAGGCACTGGTTGTAGGCCTTGAGGCCGGCCTCGTAGGCCTGCCGGTGGGCGGGCGCCACGGTGTCGGTATAGTCCCGCATGACGACGATGGCCTTGTCCGAATCTGCCGCAAAGGCGCTTCCGACAGCGCTTGCCGCAAGCGCTGCAACCACACACGCAGTCAGAATCTTCATGGATGCTCCCGGGGTGTTGCGAGTGGCTGTGCCACGGGTTCGCCAACACTCGCGATCCCCGAAGTGTGACGAGCGTCACACGCTACGCTGGCCGAAAGAAGGCCACAAGTGCCACCCCCCATCAAAGCTGCCGTCGCGGCTTGCAGGGCGCTTTGCGTCCTCCGAAGGACGGACCCGCGGCGAGGTTACCGCCGGAGTTCAATCCCGGTGCGCAGCGTTGCGGTCGCGGCCGGCGCCGAACTTCCTGTCGAGGCCGCCCGCGATTTTCTTGAAGAAGCGCGAGGCGACGCCGCGCTGGGTCTTGCGTTGTTTTTCTTCTTCGCTGGTCAGCCACGCCACCTGGATCACGCGGCGCTCGCCTTCGTACGGCAAGTGGCCGTGGAAGGAATTGTCGGCGCGCTTGAAGATCACGAATTCGCCGTACAGCGGTTTCACTTCCGGCGCGATCGCGGCGTCGATGTCGTCGATCTTGCCGAGGAAGCGCAGGCAGCCGTCGCTGGTGTCGTGCCAACTGGAATTGAGATAGATCAGCGCGGTCGCGATCTTCGATTTGCTGTCGGTGTGGATGGTGCCGTGGCGTTTGTTGAGGTGGCGGCAGATCGTCACCAGCGTCGGATACTGCCCGAGGTTGTCGATGCCGAGCTTGGCGCCGACGGCACTGGCGAACGCGGGCGAGGTCAGCGCATCGACCAACGCGCGGATCGCGGGACCGCATTCCTTTTCGTTGTATGGAAAGAACCCCGCGCCCGAATATTTCG
>JAZKBD010000048.1:11071-12818 GCA_040388785.1 Pseudomonadota bacterium | reverse complement strand
ATTTCGGGAAATCGCGCTCGAGTTCCGCGCGTGCCTGCTCCGGCAGTTGCCCGTGCGCGATCATGAACGGAAACGGCGCATCGCGGATCAGCGTGTCAGGGCGATCGAGGCGTGCGGGGTCGAGCAGGGTGGCGGCAAGCATGGCTATCCTCGTGGTGCGCGCATTGTATCGCCGGTGCCGTGCTGCGCCGTGAATGGCGCGCGCGACTCTGCTAACATTGCCGCTTGCCTGAACCACCGATTCCCCGAGCCCGCTCCAGCGCGGCTCGCGGGTCAACTTGCATCCGGAATCTGCCATGCCGACGCCAGCCTTGCTCGCCCTTGCCGATGGAACCCTCTTTCACGGCGAGGCCGTCGGGGCGCTGGGTTCGACGGTCGGCGAAGTGGTGTTCAACACCGCAATGACGGGCTACCAGGAAATCCTGACCGACGCTTCCTACGCGCAGCAGATCGTCACGCTGACCGCGCCGCACATCGGCAACACCGGCTGCAATGCGCCGGACGAAGAATCCGTGAAGGTGCAGGCCGCCGGGCTGATCGTGCGCAACGTGCCGCGGCTCGCGTCCAGCTGGCGCAGTGCGGAATCGCTGCCGGATTACCTGAAGCGGCAGAACATCGTCGCGATCGCCGACATCGACACGCGCAAGCTCACGCGCATCCTGCGCGACCGTGGCGCACAGCACGGCTGCATCGTCGCGGGCGATTCGATCGAGGCCGATGCCGCGACTGCGAAGGCGCGCGCGTTTCCCGGATTGAACGGCGTCGACCTCGCAAAAGGGGTGAGTATCCGCGAACGCCAGGCGTGGCCGGAAGGCAACTACGATCTCGACGCGCAGGCGTTCCGCAAACCCGCCGCGAAATACAAGGTGGTCGCGTACGACTACGGCGTGAAGCGCAACATCCTGCGCCTGCTGGTGGAACAGGGCTGCGAGGTCACGCTGGTGCCGGCGCAGACGCCCGCCGCCGACGTGCTGGCGATGCGACCCGACGGCGTGTGCCTGTCCAACGGCCCTGGCGATCCTGCGGCCTGCGACTATGCGATCGAAGCGACGCGTCGGTTGCTTGATGCGAAAATTCCGCTGTTCGGCATCTGCCTCGGCCACCAGTTGATGGGCCTCGCACTGGGCGCGAAGACCCTGAAGATGCCGTTCGGCCACCACGGCGCCAATCACCCCGTGAAGGACCTCGACGATGGCCGCGTGCTGATCACCTCCCAGAACCACGGCTTCGCGGTCGATCCCGCGACGCTGCCTTCGAACACGCGCACGACGCACATCTCGTTGTTCGATGGTTCGCTGCAAGGCTTCGCGCTTACCGACCGTCCCGCGTTCTGCTTCCAGGGCCACCCTGAAGCGAGCCCGGGACCACGTGACATCGCTTACTTGTTCGAACGCTTTGCGAAGACGATGCAGGAGGCCCGCTGATGCCCCGCCGCACAGACATCCAAACCATCCTGATCATCGGCGCCGGTCCGATCGTGATCGGGCAGGCCTGCGAGTTCGACTACTCCGGCGCGCAGGCGTGCAAGGCGCTGCGCGAGGAAGGCTACCGCGTGGTGCTGGTCAACTCGAACCCAGCCACGATCATGACCGATCCCGAGATGGCCGACCGCGTCTACATCGAGCCGATCAACTGGCGCACGGTCGAGAAGATCATCGAGAAGGAAAAACCCGACGCGCTGCTGCCGACGATGGGCGGGCAGACCGCGCTGAACTGCGCGCTGGAACTGGCTGACCACGGCGTGCTG
>JAZKBD010000048.1:0-11061 GCA_040388785.1 Pseudomonadota bacterium | reverse complement strand
GAGAAACACGGCGTCGAGCTGATCGGCGCGTCGCGCGACGCGATCCGGATGGCGGAGGACCGCGAGCTGTTCCGCAACGCGATGGACGAGATCGGACTGGAATCGCCGAAGTCCGCGATCGCGCGCACGCTCGAGGAAGCGCGCGAAGGCCAGGCGAAACTGGGCTTCCCGTGCATCATCCGTCCGTCGTTCACGCTGGGGGGCACCGGCGGCGGCATCGCCTACAACGTCGAGGAATTCGAGAAGATCGTTTCGCGCGGGTTGGAGTTGTCGCCCACGCACGAAGTGCTGATCGACGAATCGGTGCTGGGTTGGAAGGAATTCGAGATGGAAGTGGTCCGCGACAAGGCGGACAACTGCATCATCGTGTGCTCGATCGAGAACTTCGATCCGATGGGCGTGCACACTGGCGACTCGATCACCGTGGCGCCCGCGCTGACGCTCACCGACAAGGAATACCAGCGCCTGCGCGATTTCTCGATTGCGGTGCTGCGCAAGATCGGCGTCGATACCGGCGGCAGCAACGTGCAGTTCGGCGTGAATCCCGTTGACGGACGCGTGGTGGTGATCGAGATGAATCCGCGCGTGTCGCGTTCTTCGGCGCTGGCATCGAAGGCCACGGGCTTCCCGATCGCGAAAGTAGCGGCCAAGCTGGCGGTCGGCTACACGCTGGATGAATTGAAGAACGAAATCACCGGCGGCAAGACGCCGGCTTCGTTCGAGCCGAGCATCGATTACATCGTCACCAAGATTCCGCGTTTCGCCTTCGAGAAATTCCCGGCCGCGGATCCGCACCTGACCACGCAGATGAAATCGGTCGGCGAGGTGATGGCGATCGGCCGCACCTTCTCCGAATCGTTGCAGAAGGCGCTGCGCGGACTCGAGACCGGCCGCGATGGGCTGAATTCCGGCGGCCTCGACTGGAAGACGCCCGAGGGCATGGAATCGCTTAAGCGCGAATTGCGCCAACCGGGCCCCGAGCGCATCTTCCACGTGGGCGACGCGTTCCGCTCGGGCCTGTCGCTGGACGACGTGCACGAACTTTCCAAGATCGATCCCTGGTTCCTCGCCGCGATCGAAGACATCATCGCGACCGAAGCCGACGTGCGCGCGGGCGGCATGCGTGCAATCGACGGCGCGCGCATGCGCGCGCTGAAGCGCATGGGTTTTTCCGATTCGCGGCTCGCGCGCTTGCTGGAATCCGACGAGGCCTCGGTGCGTCACCTGCGGCATACCTTGAACGTGCGCCCGGTGTACAAGCGCGTGGACTCCTGCGCGGCCGAGTTCGCCACGACCACCGCTTACATGTACTCGACCTACGAGGATGAGTGCGAAGCGGACCCGACCGACCGCAAGAAGATCATGGTGCTGGGTGGCGGTCCGAACCGCATCGGACAGGGCATCGAATTCGACTATTGCTGCGTGCACGCGGCGCTCGCGATGCGCGAGGATGGTTTCGAAACCATCATGGTGAACTGCAACCCGGAAACGGTGTCCACCGATTACGACACTTCGGATCGCCTGTATTTCGAACCGGTGACACTGGAAGACGTGCTGGAAATCGTGGACAAGGAAAAGCCCACCGGGGTGATCGTGCAGTACGGCGGCCAGACGCCGCTGAAGCTGGCACGCGCGCTGGAAGCCGCGGGCGTGCCGATCATCGGCACCTCGTCCGATTCGATCGACCTTGCCGAGGATCGCGAGCGCTTCCAGCAGTTGATCGAAAAACTGAAGTTGAAGCAGCCGCCGAATCGCATCGCACACACCGCGGAAGAAGCGATGGTGCTGGCGCGCGAACTCGGCTACCCGTTGATCGTGCGCCCGAGCTACGTGCTGGGCGGCCGCGCGATGGAAGTCGTGCACGCCGACGAGGACCTGGCGCGCTACATCCGCGATGCCGTGCGCGTGTCCGACAAGTCGCCGGTGCTGCTGGACCGCTTCCTCGACAACGCGGTCGAGGTCGATGTCGACGTGATCGCGGACGCCAAAGGCGAAGTGTTGATCGGCGGCATCATGCAGCACATCGAGGAGGCCGGCGTGCATTCCGGCGATTCCTCGTGCTCGCTGCCGCCGTACTCGCTCTCCCCGGAAATCCAGGACGAATTGCGTCGCCAGGTGACGCTGCTGGCGCGCGAACTCGGCGTGGTCGGCCTGATGAACACCCAGTTCGCGATCCAGGGCGACGAGGTGTTCATCCTCGAAGTGAATCCGCGCGCCTCGCGCACCGTGCCGTTCGTGTCCAAAGCCATCGGCCGGCCGCTTGCCAAGATCGCGGCGCGCTGCATGGCCGGCACGACGCTCGCCGCGCAGGGCGCGACGCGCGAAGTCATCCCGCATTACTGGGCGGTGAAGGAAGCGATCTTCCCGTTCCTGAAGTTTTCCAACGTCGATCCGATCCTCGGCCCCGAGATGCGCTCGACCGGCGAAGTGATGGGCGTGGGCAAGAGCTTCGGCGAGGCGTTCGCGCGCGGCCACGAAGCGGCACACATCGCGGCGCCGGCGGCCGGCAGCAAGGTGTTCCTGTCGGTGCGCGATGCCGACAAGCCGCGCCTGCTGGAAGTCGCGCGCGACCTAGTGAGACGCGGGTTCGCGCTGATTGCGACCGGCGGAACCTGCAAGTTTCTCGTCGAACACGGCATCGCCTGCGAACGCATCAACAAGGTGCTCGAAGGCCGCCCGCACATCGTCGACGCGATCAAGAACGGCGAGATCGCCTACATCGTCAACACCACCGAAGGCCGCCAGGCGATCACCGACTCGTTCTCGATCCGGCGCTCGACGCTGCAGCAACACGTCACCTATTCGACCACGGTCGCGGGTGCGGCGGCGCTGCTGCATTCGCTCGACTACCGCGACGAGGGTGGCGTGATCAGCCTGCAGGAATTGCACGCCGAGCTGGAACGGCACGCATCCACGACGTCCGGTGACGCGGTCGCGGCGGCCTGACCGCGCATTCGTCGCATCCATGAATCGACCGCGGGCGCAAGCCCGCGGGCATCCGTATAGCAAAAAGGAGTCCTGCACATGCAGCGAGCCCCCATGACCAAAGCCGGTTCCGAACGCCTGCGCGCGGAACTGGAGCAACTGAAATCCGTCGACCGTCCGCGCGTCATCGCCGCGATCGCCGAAGCGCGCGCGCACGGCGACCTCAAGGAGAACGCCGAGTACCACGCGGCGCGCGAGCAGCAGGGCTTCATCGAAGGCCGCATCGGCCAGATCGAGGCCGCGCTTTCGACCGCACAGATCATTGATTCCGCAACCTTGAACGCGGGCGGCAAGGTCGTGTTCGGCGCGGTGGTGGAACTGGAAGATTCCGACAACGCCAGCCGCGTGACCTACCAGATCGTCGGCGACCTCGAAGCCGACATCAAGAAAAATCTGATCGCGGTTTCCTCACCCATCGCACGCGCGATGATCGGCAAGAACGAAGGCGACAGCTTTACCTTCAACGCACCCGCCGGCGAACGCAATTACGAAATCGTCGGCGTTCGCTACGCGTGATCGCCTTCCGCTCGTTCGCGCTGCGCCGTGGCGGACGCCTGTTGCTCGAAGGCGTCGATGCGGCGCTGCACGACGGCTGGAAAATCGGCGTCGCGGGACGCAACGGCAGCGGCAAGTCCAGCCTGTTCGCGGCGATCCTCGGCGAAGTTGAAGCCGATGCCGGCGCGCTCGATGTTCCCGCCGGGTTGCGCATCGCGTCGGTCGCGCAGGAAACACCGGCGCTGCCGGATGCCGCGATCGATTACGTGCTGGGCGGCGACGTCGAACTGGCCGCAGCGCTGGCCGACGAAGCGCGCGCGCAGGCGACGGGCGATCATGCGACGGCCGCCGCGGCGCACCACCGTATCGATGCGATCGGCGGCTACGATGGCCGCGCGCGGGCAGGGCGGCTGCTGCACGGGCTCGGATTCAGATCCGGGGACCATGAGAAATCAGTCGCGGAATTTTCCGGCGGCTGGCGCGGACGGCTGAACCTTGCGCGCGCGCTGATGGCGCCTTCCGACCTGCTTCTGCTGGACGAGCCCACCAACCATCTCGACCTCGATGCCGTGTTGTGGCTGGAGCAATGGTTGCGCCGCTATCCGCGCACGTTGCTGGTGATTTCGCACGACCGCGAGTTCCTCGACGGTACCGTCGATCACGTGCTGCACCTGGAGCAGGGCGGCGCGCGCCTGTACGCGGGCAATTACAGCGATTTCGAACGCCAGCGCGCCGAACGCCTGCACCAGCAGCAGGCGGCGTTCACGCGTGAGCAGGTCGAACGCGCGCACCTGCAATCGTTCATCGACCGTTTCCGCGCCCAGGCCACCAAGGCGCGCCAGGCGCAATCGCGCATCAAGCGGCTGGAGAAACTGTCCGGGACCGAAGCCGTGCGCGTCGAGCGCGCTTTCGAGTTCCGGTTCCCTGAACCCGATCGATTGCCCCATGCGATGTTGAAGCTGGATCATGTGGATGCGGGCTACGACTCAGACGGGACTCGGGACCCGGGACCCGGGACCCCGGAGGGCGGGTCTTTCCCCTTCCCCCTCAGGGGGAAGGCTGGGATGGGAGTGGGTTTGGATGCGAGCGGCGATGAAACCCATCCCCACCCAACCCTCCCCTTGAAGGGGAGGGCTATACCCGTGCTTCGCGAAGTGCGCTTCGCGGTGGAAGCCGGTGACCGCATCGGCCTGCTCGGCCCCAACGGCGCGGGCAAATCCACGCTGGTCAAGACGCTGGTCGGCGAATTGCCGCCGCTGGCGGGCGAGCGTGGCGCGCACAAGGATTTGTCGATCGGATATTTCGCGCAGCACACCGTCGAGAACCTGCGCGCGGGTGAAACGCCGTTCGATCACCTGCGCGATCTTGCACTCGCCGCGTCGCCGCAAGTGTTGCGCGATTGGCTCGGCAAGTGGCACTTCGCGGGCGAGCGCGCTTTCGAGCCGGTCGACGGTTTTTCCGGTGGCGAACGCGCGCGGCTGGCGCTGGCACTGATCGCGTGGGGCAAACCCAACCTGCTGGTGCTGGACGAGCCGACCAACCACCTCGATCTCGACATGCGCGGTGCGCTTGCCGATGCCCTCAACGACTATCCGGGCGCGTTGGTGCTGGTCGCGCACGACCGGCATCTGCTGGGGCTGGTGTGCGACAGTTTCTGGCGCGTCGCGGACGGACGCGTCGAGCCGTTCGACGGCGACCTCGATGACTACGCGCGCTGGTTGCGCGCGCGCTCCGGCAGTGTGGTTGAAGGCGGAACCGCGGCCGCGCCGCAAACGACCGATCCGCGCGAGCGCCGTCGCGAAGCCGCCGCGGAACGCGAACGCCAGCGCGCGTTGCGCAAAAACCTGGACAAGGTCGAAGCACGCATGGCGAAGGTCGATGCCGCGCTTGCCGCGTTGCAGGAGCGCCTGGCCGATCCCGCGATCTACGAAGGCCCGACCGCGGTGCTCGCGGACATTGGCCGTGAACAGAACGCGTTGCGCGAGGAACAAACCGTACTCGAAGCGGAATGGCTGCAACGGCTCGAGGAACTGGAAGCCGCAAACACATGAGTACGCTGCACGCCTTGCTGCCGCCGTTGGCGCATATGCGCACGAACCCG
Source organism: Pseudomonadota bacterium (assembly GCA_040388785.1). Lineage (GTDB taxonomy): Bacteria > Pseudomonadota > Gammaproteobacteria > Xanthomonadales > Rhodanobacteraceae > 66-474. The sequence goes on along the minus strand of JAZKBD010000048.1, from coordinate 5,480 downwards.
GCGTTCATGGGTTGGCTGGCCAGGGGCGATCGCTTGACCCGAGCGAGCGATGCGCGCGCGACGTCGTTGCGCGAACTGTTCCATTTCGCCGGCGACCACGTGCCCGCCGCGGCGCTTCGTCACTTCTGTCATGGCGATGACGCAGCCGCGGGCGCGTGGCTGTGCGCCGATCCCGCGTGGGTGCGCAGCGAGCCGACCGGCGCGCGGCTGATGGCATGGCCGCTCGCCGACGTTTTAGCCTGGGAAGCCGAGGCGCTCGCGACGGTGCTGCGGCCGCTGTTCGGTGACGCGGGCGCGCCGTTGTCGATCGACACGCCGTCGGCGTGGTGCCTGCATCTGTTGCACGGCGCACCGCGTGCGGAATTTCGCACGCCCGCCGATGCGCTGGGCGTCGATCTCGTGGCGTGCCTGCCGCAAGGGAACGACGGCCGCGCCTGGCGGCGCCTGTTCAATGAAGCGCAGATCATGTTGCACGCACATCCGGTGAATGCCGCGCGCATCGCTGCCGGCAAGCGGCCGGTCAACGCATTGTGGTTCTGGGGTGCGGGCACACTGCCGGCATCGGTCGAAACCGGCGTGCAAGCAGTCGCCAGCGTGGATGACGTGGTGCGCGAGCTGGCGAAGCTGGGCGGCGCCGTGCGCGTGGAACCGTTGCCGGATGCGCTGGAAGCAACGCATCGTTCCGGTGCGGCGCTGCTCGATCTGGATATTCCGGGTCACGCGGATGATGCAACGGAATGGCTTGCGCCTTTCCGGCGCTGGCTGCGCGAGCGGCGCTTCGATGCGATCACGCTCACCTTCGCGGACGGCGAACGGTTTCGCGTCCGCCACGCGCATCGGCTGCGCTTCTGGCGCAAGACGTGAGTGTCGATCGGGCCACGCTGCGGATCGTCAGGCGCGAAGCCGCGGCGTCCGCGCTTGGCTGGCCCGCATCCGTGCATCCGGTGCTGCAACGCGTGTACGCCGCACGCGGCGTGGCCTGCATCGACGACCTGGGGCATCGCCTTGCGGGGCTGCTCGCTCCCGAGGGTTTGAACGGCATCACGCACGCCGTCGAGCTGTTGGCGGCTGCAATGGCGCGCGACGCGCGCATCGTCATCGCCGGGGACTACGACTGCGACGGCGCGACCGGTTGCGCGGTCGCGGTGCGTGGCCTGCGCCTGCTGGGCGCGCGGAATGTCGGCTACGTCGTGCCCGATCGCGCCGTGCATGGCTACGGCTTGACGCCTGCATTGGTTGCGACGATGCAGCCCGCGCCGGATTTGATCGTCACGGTCGACAACGGCATCGCCTCGCTCGCGGGCGTCGCCGCCGCGAAGGCGCGCGGCTGCAAGGTCATCGTCACCGATCACCACTTGCCCGGCGCCGCGCTGCCCGCTGCCGACGCGATCGTCAATCCGAACCTGCCGGGCGAGGGCTTTGCCAGCAAGGCGCTGTGCGGCGTCGGCGTGATGTTCTATCTGCTGCTCGCGTTGCGCGCACGGCTGGGCAAGCGCGACGAAGTGGAGCTGGCGCCGCTGCTGGATCTGGTCGCGTTGGGCACCATCGCCGATCTGGTGCCGCTGGATGCCAACAATCGCGCGCTGGTGGAAGGCGGCCTGCGCAGGATACGCGCGGGCGGGGCGTGTACGGGCATTGCGGCGCTGTTCGAGGTTTCGGGGCGCGATGTCCGTAGTGCAGTCGCCGCCGATCTCGGTTACGCGATCGGGCCGCACATCAATGCGGCGGGTCGGCTCGACGACATGACGATCGGCGTCGAGTGCCTGCTGACCGATGATGCCGGGCGTGCGCGCGAGCTTGCGGGCTTGCTGCACGACATCAATGCGCAGCGGCGCGACCTTCAGACATCGATGGTGGACGGTGCGCTTGCCGCGCTGGACGGCATCGATGTCGCTAATGCCTTCGGCATTTCATTGTTCGATGCCACCTGGCACCACGGCATCGTCGGATTGGTGGCGGCCAAGGTAAAGGAACGATGGCACCGTCCGGTGGTGGCATTCGCGCCGGCGGGCGAAGGCGACCCGTTGCGCGGTTCGGCGCGATCGGTCGCGGGCTTCCACATTCGCGATGCGCTGGCGGAAGTCGATGCGCGCTGCCCCGGCATGATCGTGCGCTTCGGCGGCCATGCGATGGCGGCTGGCCTGACGCTGCCACTGGTCCACTATGCGCGCTTCGCGGAGGTGTTCGACATCGTGGTGCGCGAACGCATCGCGCCGGAATCGCTGCAACCGGTGCTCACGAGCGATGGCGAACTCGCGCCGGAAGAGCTCGACATCACGCTTGCGCATGCGCTGCGGGTGGCGGGGCCGTGGGGACAGGGCTTTCCCGCGCCGCTGTTCGACAACGTGTTCGAGTGCATCGAATGCAAGTCGATGGGCGCGGACGGCACGCATCGGCGCTTGCGCCTGCGCGATCCGCGCGACGGACGCGTGCACGAAGCGGTATGGTTCGGCGCCGTGGTCGACGTGCCGGCGAACGCAGCCTTGCGCATCGCATTCGAACTGATGGTCAATGATTGGCAGGGCCGCGAATCGCTGCGCCTGCTGGTGCGGCACTGCGAACCGCTCGTGCGGTAGCTAGCGCTTGCGCGCCAAGGTCAAGCCATCGCCGATCGGAAGCATCGCGACGTCGACGCGCTCGTCGCGGTGCAGCTTGTCGTTCAACGCCTGCAGCGCGCGGGTATCGTCGTCCTCCGCAGGCCGTGCCACGTCGCCGCCCCACAGGGTGTTGTCGAAGGCAATCAATCCGCCTTTGCGTACGAGTTGCAGGCAACGTTCGTAATAGCCGTCGTAGCCTTCCTTGTCGGCATCGATGAACGCGAAATCGTAGCCATCCGCCTCGCCCGCGACGATGCGCGTGTCCAGTGTTTTCAGGGCCGGCGCGATCACCAGTTCGATCTTGTCGGCGACGCCGGCGCGCTGCCAGTACGGCTTGCCGACCGCGGTGTATTCGTCGCTGATATCGCAGGCCAGGATCTTGCCGCCGGCGGGCAGCGCCAGCGCCACCGTGAGCGCGCTGTAACCGGTGAAGGTGCCGATCTCGATGGTGCGCCGCGCACGGATCAGCTTGATCAGCAATGTCATGAACTGGCCCTGTTCGGGCGAGATTTGCATGCCTGCTCGTGGGTGAGTACGCGTCGCTTCGCGCAGCGCGGTTTGCTCGGGATGCTCGCGCAGCGAGTGGTCGAGCAGGTACTGGTAGAGCGTGTCGTCGAGGTCGATCGTGCGGCGTGACATGGCGTTTCCTCGTGAGCCCGGACCGCCATGTTCTCACCTTTGGCCGAACGTGTACGCTGGCGGCGCTCGGGTCGCGTTTCACGGCGACATTACATGTTCCGCGCTAGCTTGCGCGCTCGCTCCCGGAGGGTTGAACCATGATTGCGAACACCTGCAAGGCGTTGGGCGGTTGGGTTCTCGTTGCTGCGTTGGTGACAGCCGGCACGGCCTGGGCGGCGAGCAGTGCGGGGCCGATCGCGCCGGGCGACACCGCGACGATGTTGCGGGAAGCGGTGAACGGCAGTTGGCGTGCGCCCGCCAACAAGGCGCGCGATCAATATCGCCACCCGATCCAGACACTGGAATTCTTCGGCATCAAGCCGGACATGAGGGTGATCGAGCTCGCGCCCGGCGGTGGTTGGTACACCGAAATCCTGGCGCCGTTCCTGTATGCGCATGGGCACCTGATCGATGCCGGGCCGAAGCCACGCAACGGAGAGTCAAAATTCCTGAAAATGGTGGAAACGAATCCGAAAGTCTTCGGACATCTCAAATACATCACGTTTTCGCCGCCGACACTGGTGGATCTCGGTCCGGACGGTTCGGCCGACATGGTGCTGACGTTCCGCAACACGCACGATTGGCTGAACGAAAGTCCCGCCGTGCTGGATGCGGTATTCAAGGCTGCGTTCAAGGTGCTCAAGCCGGGCGGTGTATTCGGCGTCACCGACCATCGCGCCAAGCCGTTCGCGGACGCGGTGCAGAGTTCGAAAGCCCTGCACCGGATTCCCGAGGACTACATGATCGAGGCGGGCTTGCGCGCCGGGTTCCGGCTGGCGGGCGCGTCGGAAATCAATGCCAATCCGAAGGATCCCGAAGACGTGAACGTGCACCATTTGCCGCCCGATCTGGCCGGCCCGGACAGCGAACACGCGAAGATGAAGGCGATCGGCGAATCGGATCGCATGACGCTGAAGTTCATCAAGCCCGCGGGCGGCGAATAGCCATAGCAGCGGGACGCCCTTGCTTCGACGGAAAGCCAGCACAATGTGAGTGTTTTACGGATCGGAAAAGGAAGATGAGATGAGCAAGCAGCGTCCCGTGGTTGCGGTCTTGGTCGGCAGCCTCCGCAAGGGTTCATTCAACAAGCAGCTGGCGCACGCGCTGGAAAAAATCGCGGGCGATCGTGCGGAGTTCCGCCACATCCGCATCGACGATTTGCCGCTCTACGACCAGGATTTCGACGGCGATTACCCGCCGGTGTGCAAGCGCCTCAAGGACGAGATCAGGGCCTGCGGCGCGGTGTTGTTCGTGACGCCCGAGTACAACCGCTCGGTGCCCGGTGTGCTGAAGAACGCCATCGACATTGCCTCGCGGCCCTATGGCCACAGCGCCTTCGCGGGCAAACCCGGCGCCGTGATCGGTACCTCAGCCGGCGCCATGGCCACGGCGCTGGCGCAGCAGCATCTGCGCAACATCTGCGTGTTCCTCGATATCCCGCTGCTGCAGCAGCCTGAAGCCTTCGTGCGTTACAGCGAAGGCTTGTTCGCCGAGGACGGCAGCGTCACCGATGAAAGCGTCGCCAAGTTTCTCGGCAACTTCATCGACAAGTACCTGGCGTGGGTGAGCCGCTTCGCTTAGCTGATGTCCTGGCGTCGTTGAAGCAACGAGGCGGGCAACGCGCGCCTCGTGACGTGATCAGCGCTTGACCGTCGAATCGTCCTGGTCGGAATGCCAGTAGCCGTCGCGACAGCGGCGACGATGCGGCACCAGCGTGTACAGGCCGCCCAGGATCACGAACAGCGGCCACCACACGCCCCAATCGAGGTTGAGCAGGAACATGCACGCGACCAGCACGACCGCGCTGGCCGAAAGCAGGCAGTAGGCGACTTCGGCGTCGACGCGCCCGCGTGCCTGGTACACCTCCCATGCGCGGGTCAGCGGCACGAATGCCGCCAGCAGGATGATCACCGCCCACCAATTGCCGTGGTCGAACCACGCGAGGTTGTAACCCAGGTTGTTGGCGAGGAACAGCAGGCCGATCGCGATGATCGCGACCGCCGGAAACAGGCGCCAGCGAAAACTGGGGGAAGGACTGTTGGACGGTTCGGTGGTCATGTGGAAACCTCCTTGATCGACGCCGGCAAAGCTACGCCGCTGCCGCGTCAGCCACCAGTGACAGGTGTCAGCCAGTGAGGCTGAGCATGCGGTGAAACCGCGGGTTTGCTACCATTCGTGTCTTTTCGCGGCCTTCAAAGTCATGCT
>JAZKBD010000047.1:19656-24223 GCA_040388785.1 Pseudomonadota bacterium | reverse complement strand
CTCTCGTCGTAGTTCGGCCCGAAGTCGACGGTTTCCTTGTCGATGTCGGCCAGCAAATCATGCGTGAGGCGCGACATGCGCACCTCGGTGTAACGCATCGCCGCCGGGCTGTCGCCATCGACCGAACCGAAGTTGCCCTGTCCGTCCACCAGCATGTAACGCAGCGAGAACGGTTGCGCCATGCGCACGATCGCGTCGTACACCGACGAGTCGCCGTGCGGGTGGTATTTGCCGATCACGTCACCGACCACGCGCGCGGATTTCTTGTACGACTTGTTCCAGGCGTTGCCCAGTTCGTTCATCGCGAATAGCACGCGGCGATGCACCGGCTTCAGGCCATCGCGCACGTCCGGAAGCGCGCGGCCCACGATCACGCTCATCGCGTAATCGAGGTAGCTCTGGCGCATCTCGTCTTCGATGTTGACGCGAATTACTTCACTGGCAGGTTCCGCCATTCGCCTGTTTCCCTGTTCTGATGAATGTGTTCTGGTGAATGAAAAAGGCGCGGGTCCGAAACGCCGCCCGCGCCTGGAAATCAACCCGGAAATTGTACCACAACCGGCCCCGAAACCGCCCTGAAAATCCCTGCGGTGACGCGAACTTACGGCCTCTTTTCGCGATCCTTTCCAGCCTCGGCCGAGCGGCGCCTGCGCGACCCCGAAAACACCCACTGGCGGGCGCCCAGGAAGTTGGCCGCCGAACCCGGAACCGAACCGATCGCGACGCCGACGGACGGCCATGCGTGCACGAAGTCCGAGTAGTGCACGGCAAGCGCGTAGGCGATGTAGTTGATGGCGAAGCCCGCCGACATCGCGACGATGTAGCGCGACCACTCGCCGAACAAACCGTAATCGCCGCGCCGGTGGAAGGTGAAGTGGCGGTTGAAAACCCACGTCGCGGTCGCCGCGCACAGGAACGAGAACAGGCGTCCGACGTAAGGGTCGACGTCGACTTTGCTGACCAGCAACTGCACGACACCGGCATCGACGAGAAACCCGATGAACCCGCCGACACCGAACCAGGCAAGCTGCTTCGGCAGATGCCACATGTCAGCGTACGCCCGGGTTTCCGAACATGGCACGCAACGCAGCGGCATCCGGTTGCGTGATCACGCCGCGTTCGGTCACCAGCGCGTCGATCAGCGCATGCGGCGTCACGTCGAACACCGGATTCCACGCCTGCGCGTTTTCCGCCACCGTGCGCTGGCCGGCATGACTCAGCAGTTCCAATGGATCGCGCAGTTCGATGTGGATGTCGTCGCCCGATGGCGTGGCCATGTCGACGGTCGTCGATGGCGCGACCACCATGAACCTGACGCCGTGGTGCTTCGCCGCGATCGCGAGCTGGTAGGTCCCGATCTTGTTGGCGGTGTCGCCGTTCGCGGCGATGCGGTCGGCGCCCACGACAACCCATTGCACTTCGCCGGATTTCATCAGGTGCGATGCCGCCGAATCGGCGATCAGCGTGGCGGGAATCTCGTCTCGCTGCAGCTCCCACATCGTCAGGCGCGCGCCCTGCAGCCATGGCCGCGTCTCGCCCGCATACACGCGCGCGATGTTGCCGGATGCCACGCCCGCGCGGATCACGCCGAGCGCAGTCCCGTAACCCGCCGTCGCCAGCGAACCGGTGTTGCAATGCGTGAGTACGCCGCTTCCCGGCGCAATCAACGCCGCGCCCAGCGCGCCCATCGCGCGATTGGCGGCGAGGTCTTCTTCCTGGATCGCCTGCGCTTCGCGCGCCAGCATCGTGGCATCGCCGCCTGCGTCGACATGGCCACGCATGCGGTCGAGCGCCCACATCAGGTTCACCGCCGTGGGACGTGCCGAGCGCAGCATCGCGAGCGCGGCATCGAGATCGTCACCGCGCTGCGCCGCCAGCACCACGCCCCATGCCGCCGCAATCCCGATCGCCGGCGCGCCGCGCACCACCAGATCACGGATGGCTCGCGCAACTTCGCCGGCATCGCGGCAATCGATCCACGTTTCCTCGAACGGCAATTTGCGCTGGTCGAGCAGATGCAGGCGATCGCCCAGCCATTGCACCGCGCGCAGCGTGTCGTGGCCCGATGTACCCAGCGCGGAGCTGGCTGTTACCGAAGATGGCATGGATCGCCTGCAGGAACCGTCGATCCGCTCAATGATAGCGGCAACCCCCGCAACGATTGCGGGCAACCGGCGCTCCCGGCGAACACGAACCCGCGTGGCACGCGATCGGCGCGCAGCGAAGCCGGAAACCGAAACCTTCGGGTCGGGATCGAGCAGTATCAGGCTTCCTGCGGAATCAGGAGCCACAGGATGATGTAGACGAGGATGCCGGGAAAGGCCGCGGAGAAGACCGACACCAGCACGTAGACGATCCGCGCCAGCGTCGGGTCGAGGCCGAAGTAATCGGCGAGGCCGCCGACCACGCCGGCGATCATGCGGTTGCGGCGCGAGCGGCGCAGCGGTGGATGGGTGCTCATGCCGTCGATCCTCGATTTAAAGTTGCCGTTCGCGTTGAGCGTAGCTCGCGCAGCGAGCGAAGTCGAAACGCCGCTCACCCTTCGACTCCGGCGCTTCGCGCCTACGCTCAGGGCGAACGGCTTTCCTCACTTCGTGCGCTTCGCCAGCCACTCGTGGATCGCCGGCGGCACTTCCCGTTGCGCGCGGCCGGAAACATAGATGCCGATGTGTCCGCCCTTGAACGCAAGCTGGGTGTAATCCTTGGTGCCGATGTGCTCACCCAGCGGGCGCGATGCGGACGGCGGCACCAGATGATCCTGCTCGGCGAAAATGTTCAGCACCGGAATCGTGATGTTCTTCAGGCTGATCGGCTTGCCGCCGATTTCGAGCCCGCCCTTCACCAGCTTGTTGCCTTGGTAGAAGTCGCGGATGAATTCCCGGAAGGCTTCGCCGGCCTGGTCAGGCGAATCGAAGATCCACTTTTCCATGCGCAGGAAGTTTTCGAGTTCGACCTTGTCATCGAGGATGTCCAGCATCGCGACGTATTTCTGCTGGTTGAGGCGCACCGGCTTCAGTGTGAGATAGCACCAGTTCATCAGGTCGGCCGGCACGTTGCCCAGCGTGTCGACGAACAGGTCCACGTCCATGCCGCGCGTCCAGTGCGACAGCATGTTTTCCTTGGTGTGGAAATCGACCGGCGTCACCATCGTGATCAGGTTCTGCAACTTGTCCTGATGCAGCGAGGCGAAGCACAGCGAGAACGCGCCGCCCTGGCAGATGCCGAGCAGGTTGATCTTCCTGACGCCCGCGTGTTTCGCCACCGCATCCACGCAACGGCGGATGTAGCCATTGATGTAATCGTCCAGCGTCAGCCAGCGGTCGGCGCCATCGGGGTAACCCCAGTCTATGATGTAGACGTCCTCGCCCAGCGCGAGCAGGTTCTTCACCAGCGAGCGGTCGTCCTGCAGGTCCACCATGTACGGGCGGTTGACCAGCGCGTAGCAGATCAGGATGGGCGCCTTGGCGGTGGGCTTCGTCTTGCCCTTGTAGCGATACACGACCACCTTGTCTTCGCGATAGACCTCTTCCTTGTCGGTCGCGCCGTAATCGACGTCTTCGACTTCGCGCAGCGTCTTGAAACTCGCCGCGAGTTTCTGCTGGGCGCGCATGGCTTCGTCCAGCGCGCGCTTGGGATCGATGCGGATGGGATCCATCGCGGTCACTCCTTGCCGGCTTTCTTGGCGGATTTGCGGGATGCCTGGCGTGCGGCCGTTTTCGCCGGACCACCGGCCTTCAGGCGCTCGACTTCGGCACGCAGCGCGGCAACTTCGGCGACGAGGCCGGGAAGCACTTCAGCGTGGTTTTTCGCATCGCGGTGCAACGCGTGCAGACGCTTGCCCATGCTGTCGATTTCGGTGCGCGTGGGCATGCCGAGATCGGTGGCGATGCGCTCGACTTCCTTCTGCACGTTGCTGCGCACGCGCATCTGCGCGTTGACCAGCGCGCCGTAGACTTCGCGGAATTCGTCCGACAGCGCGACCTCGGCGTAAGCATCCTCCGCCGCGTCCACCCACAAGTCGTACAAACCGCGCGCCGAATCGATCTGGCGGCCGGGCTCGCCACGCTCGGCCAGCTTGTCCTCGAACACTTCGAACGCACGCCGGCTGGCGCGCGCGATCAGCGCGTTGTAGCGGTTGGTCTCGTGCTGGTAGTCCAGCCAGGCCTTCCCCATCTGCTGGTAGTGTTCCTGATGCTCGCGTGCATAACCGAAGGCAGGCAGGTCCAGCAACGCGCGCGCTTCGCGCATCGCCGGCTGCATGGCTTCCATCATCTGCTCGAAACCCTTGGCGCCCTGCCCCGTCAGTTCGCGCAGCGCGCGGGCCAGCGGGTTGTCGAACAGCGCCGCGTCCGCGCCCGGGAAGTTGAACGATTCGCGAATCTTGTCCGACCACGCTTGCGGATCGGCGTTGCCGTCCATGCCTTTTTCGGCGAGCGTCTGCAGCATGGAAAAGTAACTGCGCGCGCCGGCCAGCAGGCGCTCGACCGTTTCGCTTTGCGCGTTCTGGGCCTTGCCCGCGTCGAACATGCGCGACCATTGCTCCAGCCCTTCGTGCCACGGCGTCTTG